>NZ_CAKMMW010000001.1:0-790471 GCF_927798215.1 Paenibacillus allorhizoplanae | reverse complement strand
CTACTCATTGACGATCAAAAGGAATATGATCGCGGTCGTGTCGGATGGAACGGCTGTACTTGGGCTTGGCGATATCGGACCGATGGCAGCCATGCCAGTGATGGAAGGCAAGGCAATGCTGTTCAAGGAATTCGCAGGTGTTGACGCATTTCCGATTTGTCTGGACACAAAGGACCCTGACGAAATTGTTCGCATTGTCAAAGCATTGGCTCCGGCATTCGGTGGCATCAATCTGGAGGATATTTCATCACCGCGCTGCTTCGAAATTGAGGAGCGGTTGAAACAGGAACTCGATATTCCGGTGTTTCACGACGACCAGCACGGAACGGCTGTCGTTCTTCTGGCTGGATTGTTGAATGCGCTCAAAATTACCGGCAAACAAATGGCGGATATTAAAGTTGTAGTGAACGGTATTGGCGCAGCAGGCATCGCTTGCTCTAAGATGCTGCTCGCCGCTGGTGTGCATAATTTGATCGGTGTGGACCGCTTTGGCGCCATTCAGCGGGAATCTCATTACGACAACCCGCATTGGGCAGCGTTTGCACAATTGACGAATCCGAACTTGGAGGTAGGCAGCTTGTCCGACGTGATTAAGAATGCCGATGTTTTTATCGGCGTATCAGCTCCGAATATTTTAACAGTGGATCATGTGAAGTCCATGGCTAAAGACCCGATCGTCTTCGCAATGGCGAACCCGATTCCAGAGATCGATCCAGAGCAGGCCAAGCCTTACGTAAGAGTCATGGCTACGGGAAGGTCTGATAAACCCAATCAGATCAATAATGTTCTGTGCTTCCCGGGCATTTTCCGAGGAGCTTTGGATTGCAGGGCAAGCGAAATCAATGAAGCGATGAAGCTTGCGGCAGCACACGCAATTGCATCGGTTGTGTCAGATGATGAATTGAACGAAACGTATATCATACCTAGCGTATTTAACCAGAAGGTAGTTGAAAAAGTAAGAGAAGCTGTGATTGATGCTGCTTACCGTACAGGGGTTGCCCGAAAAAGGTTGAGAGAATCCAATTAGGACGAGGCCGGTGCTTAAATTATTTGGGGAATGATGATACTTGTATAAAGTTATGATCGTAGACGATGAGCCCCTTGTGAGATTGACCATGCACCAAATGATTGTATGGAAAGAACTAGATATGGATGAAGAATGTCAGCGAGAGTTTCATTCAATATGTGACGAATTTACGTATCGAAGAGTCTAAACGCTTGTTAAAAAAGGGATATAAAATCATTGATCTGTCTGAAAAGATCGGTTATGTGAATGCCGAGCACTTTAGCCGAGTGTTTAAGAAGGTCACGGGTGTAAGTCCGAAGGTGTATAGGGAGAGTCTTGGTTTAGGTACAGAAATGAAAACAGATCAAAGTTAGCCTCTAAATGGTTGTCCCTTCGGATATTGGTGATCAGGCATTAAATCCTTGACATCAGAGAACTTTATAGTAATATAAAAATAATTGAATATGGACATTTTTCTTATCAAGAGTAGGTGGAGGGACTAGCCCGATGATACCCGGCAACCGACAAACCTTTGTTAACAAAGGAATGCACGGTGCTAATTCTTGCAGAAACGCTGTATGATGCGAATCTGGGAGATAAGAGTGAGGATCTGACTTTAAATTTTTATGACCTTTCTCTAATCCCAGAGAAGGTCATTTTTGTTTTCTTTAACAAACTAAACTCGTCTAACAGGAGGGACAGTATGGCAATCACACTACCTGACAATCTGTCAGCCAAAGAGATTTCAAACCAAGGGAACACTACTATAACGATGAATGAAACAATCGACTATCACCGTGATACTCGTACTCTACCTATTACCTACATAGAATGTTTTCGATTTGACAGTGAGCTTACAGAAAAGCACTTCTTTGAAAACAGCACAGATTATGTCTGTGGGCTCATTGCGATCTCTACTAAGACGGGAGTATGGGGGGTAAAGGAATTTGCGATCCCTTGTAACAGCATGAAGGGTGATATGGCTTTGTGGGCTGCTCCTATGCAACGAATAAAAGGTCTGACCTTGATTGAGGGCTTGAACTACGTTCGAGAAAAACAAGCAGAATGGGGACCCTTGAGATCGGAACTAATTGCGTCTGCATTAATGAATTTAAATGGAAAACTTGGGCTGACATCAAAAATCAACAAGGATCAAAGCTACTACTGGGATCGAGCCTACTTATTTGACCATACGCAAGCATACGTCATTTTCTAAAATCCGAAAAAGCTGGGTCTCCATGGGGGACCTGGCTTTTGTCTTCTAATGACATTCGATAGGCGTGTTTTCCTAGTTTCGAGAAAAATATACGATTAAGCTGTCCCAAAAAGGTTGAAATTATTTCAACCTATCGTGGTTTTTTGATATGGGCTAAAATGAAAGCGATCACAGAAAACGGTGTCATTTTAAAGGAGGCTGGCATCATGCTTTGCTTGCCGGTTCCCTCCAACCCGCAGAAACATGTAAAACAACGTAGAGAAAGGAAGATGACGTGATGGGCCAAACAAACAAAAGTAAAACGCAACTATTAACAATCGCATCGTTCGTCATCGGGATTGCTGTCTGGTTCGCCATGGCCAAAATTCCTGCAATAGGCGCTATTTTGACTGATCCGGTGACCATAGTAAAATCTTTCTGGACCGAGCTAACAAGCGGAAGGCTTTGGCAAAATATTTACGTCAGCCTGTTCCGCGTACTCGGAGGCTTCAGCTTGGGCCTTGCGGCGGCCATACCGATAGCGTTCCTTATGGGCTGGTATAATCCGATCCGATCGATCGTCGAGCCATGGATCCAGTTTTTCCGGACGATTCCGCCGATTGCCCTGATCCCGCTCGTTATCGTGGCGCAAGGGGTAGGCGAATCCGCGAAGATTACCGTCATTTTCGTTTCGACTTTCCTGGTGATGGTTATCTCGATTTATCAAGGTGTGCGCAACGTCGATCCGACCTTGATCAAAGCGGCCCGCGTGTTGGGCGCACGGGACCGGGACATTTTCTTCGAAGTCATCGTTCCGGCATCGTTCCCGTACATTCTCATCGGCGTCAGGCTTGGTCTTGCCAGCGCTTGGACGACGCTCGTAGCGGCAGAGCTGACCGGCGCTTCCAAAGGACTGGGTAACATGATTATGGAGGCAAGCCTTTACTTCCGGATGGACGTCGTTATTCTAGGTATTATCGTAATCGGAGTGATCGGGCTTTTGATGGATAAAGGCGTACTGTATCTTGAGAGGAGGCTAACTGGATGGCAAGAGCTGCGGAAATAGTAACAGGCATATCGTCGGCGGAACTGGCTGTACCGGCAGTACCGAAAATAGAAATCAAGGATTTGTCCAAAATATACAATGGCCGCAACGGCGACGTCGTCGCTTTGCAAAATACGAACTTAACGATCAATGAGAATGAATTCGTTTGCGTCGTTGGACCGAGCGGCTGTGGCAAAACGACACTGCTCAACATTATCGCAGGGCTGGAGCATGCTTCCAGCGGCTCCGTAACGGTGGACGGGAAAGAAGTGAAAGGACCGGGGAAGGAGCGCGGTGTCGTTTTCCAGCAATACGCTTTGTTTCCATGGAAGACGGTGCTGAAGAACGTCGAATTCGGCTTAAAGCTGAGAGGTTACAGCAAAGCGGAACGCCGTGAGCGGGCCGAGCACTACATCGAGATGGTCGGGCTGAAGGATTTTGCCCAGGCGTATCCGAAGGAGCTGTCTGGCGGCATGAAGCAGCGGGTGGCGATTGCAAGAGCTTATGCGGTACAGCCCGAAGTGCTGCTGATGGATGAGCCATTCGGCGCGCTCGACGCACAGACGCGGGCGCAGCTGCAGGAGGAGTTGCTGAACACCTGGCAGAGCGAGAAGCGGACTTGCTTCTTTATTACGCATGATGTCGAAGAGGCTGTCATTCTCGCTCAGAAGGTTATCGTCATGAGTGCCCGTCCGGGGCGAATCAAAGAAATCATTAACGTCGATATTCCGTATCCGCGCAACCAAGCGACGAAGCTCGATGAGCGATTCATTCAGATCAAGAACGAAATCTGGGAGAAAGTTTACCGCGAATACATGGAATATAAGAAGTGAGCGAATCACCTAAAAGGGAGAGGTCTGTTATGAGAAAAAGGTTGTCTTTATTCAAAGGGAAATCCGTCGCGTTCACGTCCATCGTATTATCCGCCATGCTGGCGATCAGCGCTTGCGGCTCAAACGGCACACCGGCAGGCAACGCGCAAAAGCCTTCGCCGGCAACGAGTGGCAGCGCCAAAAAGCAGGAAGTATCCGAGATTCGCGTAGGCTATCTCCCCGACTTGAACGGCTCGCCTCCAATCGTGCTCGGGGAGGAGAAGGGCTTCTTCAAGGAAGAAGGTGTTAAGGTAACGCCAGTCAAATTTTTGAGCGGTCCGCCGGAATTCCAAGCGATGGCTGCAGGTGATTTGGACATCGCGTACATCGGGGCCGGGGCGACTTTCCTTGCCGCGCAAGGCAAAGGAACAATTCTGATGCCGATGAGCTTCAGCTTAAGCGATATGGTGCTTGCCACGAAAAAGTCTGGCGTTACCGATTGGAAAGATCTGAAAGGAAAGACGATCGGAGTACCGAAGGGAACGTCGGGAGAAATGATTTTGAACCTCGGCTTGGAGAAAGGCGGTCTTAAGGCAAGTGACATTAACATCGTCAACATGGACGTAGCGGGCGCCATTACCTCTTTCGTAGCGAACAAAGTCGATGCGGTGGCGATTTGGTCCCCTTACACGGCGGAGATTGAGAAGCAGGTTGGCAAAGACAACATTATCAAACTTGGCGACAACAAGACGTTTTATCCCGATTATGTGTTTCCAGCGAGCTGGGTCGTTAGCCCGAAATTTCTGAAAGAAAAGCCGGAAGCGGTCGAAAAATTCCTTAAAGCTTGGATCAAAGCTAACGATTATAAGCTTCAAAACGTAGAAGAAACGATCAAGCTGACGGCTGCTTATACGCAAGTGCCTGAAGCTTCTCTCCGTGAGCAGCGGAAGGGCATCGAGTGGATGGAGTCCAAAAAAATTGCTGAGGCGTTACAGGATGGCTCGGCGAACAAATGGTACGAGAATCTCGAAAAGTTGTTCGTGGCGACGGAAAAAATGACCGAAATCGTTCCGGCGGACAAGTTCATAGCGCCTCAACCGTTTCTGAATGCGTCCAAGTAAAAAACGAAAGCATGTGAAATTGCACTGGTCAGGACCCCAAGTGTAGACAATGAAAACTGCATATGCGGCAAGTTGGCACCGATACGCTATCGGTGCCAACTTGTTTTGTTTTAATTGGATATGTACTCGTTATAAAATCAGGTAGAAGCCTAGGCATGCTGCAGCGGTATCACCTCTCCCCGGCACCTCTCGGCTTGTACAGCAGCGGGGTGACGTTCAACTGTCTGAGTAAAGCGACGACTTCCTTCGTGCGCTTTTTTTTGAACTTTTTGAGAATCACGTTGATTTGCGACTTAATTGTAGACATCTCGACCTGCCGGTGCTTGGCGATTTCGCCGATTTTCATTTCCTTCATGAGCAAATCGAGAATTTCTGATTCCGTCGGCGTCAGCTGCGACAAAATAAGCGTGGCGTCAAACAGGATTGCTTGGTTTTTACGGATACGCGCGAATTCGTTCTTGACCTTGTAGGCGATTTCGGGCCGGATTTGTGAGATGCCTTGGTGCGCGGAGCGGATAGCGGCAACGATCTCTTCGCTACTTGATGTCTTGAGTACGTAATCGAAAGCGCCGATTTCGAAAGCGTTGAACACCGTTTCGTCATCTTCATGCATGGTCAGAAACACGATCCGGATCTGGGGGCTTTGCTCCAGCACCGTTTGCGCGGCTGCGATGCCGGCATGCTTGACTTCCATTTCAATGTCCATCAGTATGACGTCCGGAGCTTTCTCCAGCGCCAGCTGTACGGCCAGTTTGCCGCTTGTGGCAAGTCCAACGACCTCCATGTCTGCTTCCCCAGCGACCAGCTCGCAGAAATGTTCTCGCAGCACGTCAAGATCCTCGGCTATAACAACGCGTATCGGCTTGCTCATCGCTTTCCCTCCTTTTCCGCTTCGGGCAATTGAATGAAATAAACGGGAACGATCACTTGGAACATGCTTCCTTCACCAGACAAGCTTTCCACATGAATCCGTCCGTAATGCCCGCTAATGATATAATTCGCGTAAGAGAGGCCGACGCCCCAATTTCTGGTCGTATTTTTGCTCGTGTAAAACGGATCGAAAATCGTCTCGAGCTGGTCTTTGGCGATGCCGACGCCATTATCGGTGATCGTGATAATGACCCATTCCTCTTCCACATAAGTTGAAACATTTACTCGACCGTTCTTCTCCTCAGGAATCGCTTCAATTGCATTGTTGATGATATTGTACAGAGCTTCGATCAAATGGGCTTCGTCCATTAAAATCAAAATCGGCAATTCAGGCGGCTCGATCTTTAGCCGAACATGCTCGGGCACGGCTTGGATTCGTTCCTGAAGCTTGAGCAAAAGCTCTCGGGCAGAAATTGGCTTCAACTGGAGATGAGTCGTTTTGAACGTGTTATATAGCTGGTCGAGCCGCTTCATCGTATGGGATACGATTTCCGACGCTTTATGTAGCTTTTGGTTTGCCGCTTCCGGATTAACTGGCGCATTGGCTTTGATCGATTGGTTGATTAGCAGTTGAACCATCAGGAGCTGATTTTTGATCCCGTGCGTAAAAACGCGTGCGCCCATGTTGGCCGTCTTCAGCTTGCGCTCCAGCTGCAAATCGGTACGGCCCAGCTGCTTTTCGATTTCTGTGTATCGCCAGATCGAGATGATGCTGATCGCCGAGAAAATGCCGGTGACGATGATGCTCAAATACCATTCAAACAGCGTCAGCGGCGGATTGAAATTGGAAAAGTCGGAATACAGTACGTAATACGTACGCACGTCGGTCACCTGGAGCGGCCCCATAAAGCCGAGGTAAAAGTAAAACAGCATGAGAGCGAACACGCCGTACAAAATATGCTGGATCTGCTTTTTGCTCCAAGGCACCGTACTGCGCTTGTAACGCAAAATCACTAACGTAATCGCCACCAATGCGGATCCGATCAGCCAACCACGGGTCAGCCAGCCGATCACGTACGTCGATTCCCGGCTTAGGATGCCAAGCGCTTGTTTGTACAGATGTGGGTCGTAAAACAATATGTTGCAAAGCGGCAGTATCGCGTTAAGGGCGTGCAGCTTCAAGGTTTGCCGGAATGGACGATAATAAAATAGCGACACGGATAAGCCGAGCAAGCTGTAAATAAACAAGGAGCGGCCGACCGTGATCATGCGGCTTATGGTTTCGAGCGAGAAAGGCGAATGCAGCAGAAGATTGCGGATGTAGTCATTGAAAAAAAGCACGATATTGACGCGGTAATAAAAGCCGCCGTATTTGGCGATGAACAGAATGAGTCCGGACATGCTGAGAAACCAGCCGAGCAGAACGAGCGCCATCCAATAAGCGGACGGCTTGTTCGCTTTTACGATGAAAAGCGAAATGGCCGCCGCCATAACTAGAAACAAAAGAATCGTCATCGTTGCGCGGCCTCCGATCGGTTTTTAAATGCGATCCTATTAGTTTACCACATTCGCAAGTAAAGATGAGGCTGTCTCCAAAGCGTTTCACATCGTAGGGGATCAGCACAAGACAAGCGGGGCAGTGCCAAAAGCCAACTATCGACTTTTGGTACTGCCCCTGATCCCATCACGCCTAACGAACCGAGTGGTCACTATTCACTTTAAATATCTTGAGCTGTGAAGCTCCTACGCTCCCGAAACGCGCGGCATCGGCATCGGCTCAGCGCCCAAACCCGCCCATGCGTATTTGAGCAGAAGCTCCATTTTCAGCACCCGGTAAGCGGGATCGTCCCATTTGTTGTCAAGCTCGCCTGGGTCCGTCTCCAGATCGAACAGCTCGCCGTACGTTTGGTTATAGTACACGGTTAGCTTGTAGCGGGCCTCCACGTACGTTTTCTGATGAATGGTCGCCGCCTCGTGGCGGAATTCGACCAAGGCATGGTTGCGCGCCTGGGACTGCTTGCCGAGCCATACTTGGCTTTGATCGATCCCTGACATGATATGCGGAACCGGAAGGCCGGCAAAGTTAAGGAACGTCGGCGCCAAATCCACGAGCGATTGAATAGCGCCGTTTGTTTCTCCAGCTGGAACATGTCCCGGATACCGGACAAGGAACGGCAGCTTGATCAAGTCCTCGTAATGGAAGCCGCCTTTGAACTGCAGGCCGTGCTGGCCGAAGAAGTGACCGTGGTCGGTCGTAAAGACGACAATCGTATTGTCCGCAATACCCAGCTCGTCGAGCTTGTCGAGAATTTTGCCGATATATTTGTCCATCAGGCTGATCATGCCGTAGTACACGGCGACCAGCTTTTTGCTTTCGTCCTCCGAATAGTGCGTCGTGTGCGAGTGATAGCCGTGAATTGCCAAGCCGCTTTCCCTCCAAGCTGAAAAATCCGGGCTTTCGAGCTGCGTCATGCCGAAGTGGGGCGGATTTTTGTCATGCTCGCCGGGTGTGACAACCGGGATGGTCAGCTGATCCGGGTCATACATCGTATCCCATGGCGCGGAAGCCAAATACGGCGGATGCGGATCGAAGAAGCTCGACCAGAGGAAGAACGGTTCATCGTCATTTTTATATTGCTCAAGCATTGCGTTCGTCCGTTCGGCAATCCACGTATCGTAATGGTATTCCTCCGGAATATCCCACGAAAAGAGATGGTTCGGATCCATCGTTCCGGTAGGAGAAGTGAAATAGTCGCGCCAGTTGGCGCAGCCTTTGTCCTCAAGCCAATTCACATAGTGCTGGCCTACCAGAAATTCGTTTGTATGGTTGCGCGTCAGCTCGATATGCTCGAAGCCGTAGAACGGTCCGTGAAAGGTCCGCCAAAATTCGTGATCCTTCAAATATTCGTACGATTCGAGAGACGGGTAATCCTCGGTAGCTCCCAGCTGTTGAAAATGCGCTTTCCCGATCAAGGCCGTACGGTAACCGCCCGCTTGGAAATCTTCTCCGACTGTATGACGATCCTCGAGAAGCTTCGTGCCAAGCGTCCAAGCGCCGTGCTGGCTCGGGTACTGGCCGGTAATGATGGAAGCTCGCGTCGGCGTGCATGTCGGATTCGGGCAATAGGCCCGCGTGAACGTCGTCCCTTCGTGGACAAGCCTATCCAGATTCGGCGTGGAAATTTCGGGCTGGAAGGCCCCGATCGTATTCCAATGCTGCTGATCGCTCGTAATAAGCAGAATGTTTGGTTTTTTCATGCAATATCTCCTCCTCGTACTTCGCTGCGATAAGCGCTTCTTTTTGCTTTTATTGTAAAGGATAGGGTGCCCGGATCGGAATGCCAATATGTCGCAACGATTTGTCATTATGTCGGGTGTAGGCTAAGCTATAGAAATGGAATAAACGGCTGAAAGGAGGCAGGATGATGCGCCTGCGAATGAAGGAGTACGATATGGAGTATGCGGAATTGATCTATTGCACCCCTTCCGTGTTGGAGAAGGAAGGTGGTTTGTGGCCGCTGCGCGCAGGAAGATGTGAGGCCAAGCCGAACTATAAGGCGGGACCGAAGTGGATCGAGTGCTGTAGTATTCATTTTGTAAGGGAAGGCCAGGTACAGTTTACTAATAAGGACCGGCAAATCGAGCTTAAAAAGGGAGATCTTTTCGGAATGTTTCCACGAGCCGTCTACGAATATAAAATTGACCCGGTCGTGTTGCAGCTGGAGATGACTTGGATTGCCTTCGACGGCCAGCACGCGGTTAAGCTGCTGGAAACAATCGGAATGAGCCAAGACATGCCGTTCGTACGTGGAGCACTGAACAAGGAGACCGAGGACATACTGAGACGGCTGTTGCATGCGATTCGGGATCCCGATGCCGAAGGCGGACGTCTACAGGCGATCGGTTTGCTTTACGGGCTATTCGCGCGATTGGCGCCTTCTCCCGCAATGCCGTCCAAAAAGCAAACGCGAACGGCATGGCTGGAGAAAAGCGTGGATTTCATAAACACACATGTTTTTGAAGGCGTTTCGGTCGAGGATGCCGCTCATTACGTCGGCGTGCATCGATCGCATTTCTCGGGAGTGTTCGCTGAGCGGATGGGCGTATCGCCCATTCAGTACATGCAGCGGCTCAAGATGGACAAGGGCGCACAGCTGCTTCGCGAAACGGATAAGCTTGTAACCGAAATAGCCCTGTTCCTCGGCTATCCCGATCTATACGCATTCACGCGCGCATTCACATCTTACTTCGGGCTATCGCCGACGAAGTATAGGAGTGGATCGGGCGGATAAGAAAAGAGAGAAAGAGCCCTTGTTAGATAGGTTGAAATTTTTTCAACCTGTTGGGGCTTTTTGTTATGGGCTAAAATGAAAGCGATCACAGAAATGTAGGAAGGGATCATAGTTCAGATCAGCTTCATCTATATATTTAGGGGAATGATGAATGTATGTATAAAGTTATGATCGTAGACGATGAGCCCCTTGTGAGAATGACCATGCACCAAATGATTGTATGGAAAGAACTAGATATGGAGATTGTAGCTGAGGCTAATGATGGCCTGGAAGCTTTGGCTATTTTACAAGCGCGTAATGATATCGATATATTGCTGTTAGATATTCAAATGCCGAAAATGAACGGAATTGAACTGTTAGGTGCTATTCAATCTTTAGATGCAATGAAAAAGCCAATACCAATTATCCTAAGCGCATATCGTGATTTTAGTTATGTTCGTGAAGCCTTTTTACTCGGAGCCTTTGATTATATTGTAAAAGTAGATATGGACGAGGAGTACATGCTGCCTGTTCTGCAAAAAGCACGGCAAAAGCTAGAAAAGCTCGGTGCCTCGAATGATTCACAAGTGATCCATGAAGAAAAAGTAGGTACAGACAAAGTGATCGCCGGGCTGCTCACATTAGATATCCAATCGAATGTAATGGCGTATGCCCGAATCGTTTCTGAAGTATGCAATTGGCTGGGCGAGATCAATCAAGTGGCCGTTGCGGTGTCGCTCTCAAGCCCAGCGGAGATGACTTCGAAGAAGGCGATTAAGCAGACGATTAAAGCAGAGATGGACTCGGCTGTATTCAAGCATATCGTTTATGATGAGAACCCGAACGAAATATTCATTCTGCTAACGGTTCCGCAGCTCAGAAGTGAAATCATGATTCGTGAGCGTATTCACGCTGCGCTCTCCCTAATCAAAACTAGACTTGAGCAGTATATGAATATCCGTGTGGCAATGGGAATTAGTGATATCGTTGATGGGAGAAAGCATTGGCAAAGGTTAATGAATCAGGCGCGAGGCCTAGTTTCTTTGAGCTTTTTTGAAGGTTATGACAAATTCTTCTACCCCGAGAGTGAAATCAAATTAGGTAAGGAAACTAGCGCTGATCTACGAATTAAGCTAAAAGCGAAAAGTATGGAGATTGTACGTTTGCTTCAACAGGAGTATGAAGTGCAATGGGAGCTTGAATTTGACCGAAGTGTGAAGCTGCTGAAAGAAAAAGCAAGATGGGATGTTCATGAAACAAGGTTGATTTTAATTGATTTCCTATGGGAGCTTGGAGCATTACTGTATACCCAAGATGTTCGATGGGGGGGAGTATTCGACCATTGTCATCCCTTTGAACAGTTGAAAGAATTTCATACCTTTGAGGACACAATCGTATGGATCAAGCAAGTTTGTTCAGATATTTATCGGTATATACATGAGTTAAGCCCAAAAACAAATGCGCCCTATAGTATCGTTGAGAAGGCGAAAGAGTTCATTCATCAGCATTATTGTGAAGAATTGAGTCTAAATATGGTCAGCCAATGGGTTGGGGTCAGTGAAAATTATTTAAGCAGGCTATTTATGAAGAATGTCGGCGAAAGTTTCGTTCAATATTTAACGAATTTACGTATCGAAGAGTCTAAACGCTTGTTAAAAAAGGGATATAAAATCATTGATCTGTCTGAAAAGATCGGTTATGTGAATGCCGAGCACTTTAGCCGAGTGTTTAAGAAGGTCACGGGTGTAAGCCCGAAGGTGTATAAGGAGAGACTTGGTTTAGGTACAGAAGTGAAAACAGATCGGATTGTCGAAAAGCATTGTGAAATTGGTGATGTGTGAGAGATTCAGGAAATAAAGGGGGTCACTAAAGTGATTACGAGCAGGAAAATATGGGCCAGGCAATTGCTTGTCTTTTCCTGTGCAATCATGGTTTTTGCAGGATGTTCCAAGCCTCTTGGTACTTCCGATCATCGGACTACAGAGAAAAGTAATTACAAAAACAGCAAAATTCTGACGATAGGTATGCCGACTGATATGCTCACTTTTGACATTCATAATCACAATTCCATTTCGACCGAAGCGATTCATATCAATATGTTTAGTTATTTGTTTAAACGGAGTTCTGATATGGAAATCAAGCCGGATCTCGTAGAAAGCTATAAAGTCATCGACGATACGACCTGGGAGTTCAAATTAAAGAAAAATGTTACTTTTCATAGTGGCGATCCATTAACTGCTGCTGATGTGAAGTATACCTTAGAACGAGTAGCCAAAGACAAATCTCTTAGAGAATACCCTAACTATAAACAAATCATAGAAGTGAGAATGATTGACAATCTGAGATTCCAAATCTTAACGGATGGACCGCAACCTGCGCTGCTCAACCGATTATCCAGCTTAGGTTCGGGTATATTGCCTAAGAACTATATTGAAAGAAATGGTTTTGATTATTTTCTAACGCATCCTGTTGGTTCCGGCCCTTTTAAATTTGTTGAATGGGTGCACGACGATTATCTTACATTGGAATCATATAATAAGTTTTATGGTGGACGTGTCAAAGCTTGGGATCGTGTTGTGTTCCGTAAAATTCCGGATGATAGGAGCCGAATCATCGATTTATTGGCAGGAGGAAGTGATATTGCTGTAAATATTCCTCCTGATTTGGTTCATATCATCAACGCACAAGAAGATGTAACAACTTTAACAACTGACAATGAGATGAGCTTGTACGGAGTTAAAAAGTCGATCAACTTCAAACCAAGAACGGATGAAATGATCTATGTGCCGGAAATAACGAAAAAAAATAGAAAGTAGGCAGGGTCATATATGCATATCGTGATTGATTTTTGGGGGAAGACATCGATATCGGTTTGAGATTGAATGAGCAGGTTAATGTAATCCATCAATGTATAAAAATATCATGAATTGGAATGAAAATATCATTCAAAAATACAAAATTAAAAAATAATATAGTAGGAAACCTATAATTTTTGAGTTTAGGTAATTACTGATATAAAGACGGCTACGGGCTAAAGAATGAATTATCCGGTAGTCGTCTTTTATTTCTTGAACTTTGGTATCGATGGTAGGGGAGGGAAAATGATAACAAATTACAAATATTATAGAGATGATATCAGGAAAACAATTATTGTAAATGCGCTTATTCCGGTTATCATCATTGCAGTATTCAGTTATTTTCTGTTGTTTTTCGGTCTTTACAGGGCAATTGTTTTTCGAAACTATTCAGTTAACGCTCAAATAACTAAAACCGTGGAGCAGACTGTAAGCAATTATCAGAACCAAACAGGTCGATTATCGACAGAAGTTCTGGCCTATCTGGATTCGAAGCAAGCCATTAGTGACATGTATGAAGAGTTTTATGACTTTGTGAACAAAATGGATATTAAAGCAAATTTCTTTGTGTTCGATAGTCATTTGCAGCCTTGGCTCCAAAGCACGAATCGGATCCCAGAGTATGCACAAGGCGAAAGTGCATTGAAATGGGGATTTGTTAGCAGAATGCTAGAAACGCCGGACAAGGTAGTTCTGGCAAGGCCGCCTGCTATTACTGTTAATCAGACTTTGTCAGTTGGTAAAGCGATTGTTGAAGATGGCCGTGTTGCCGGATTTATCACCTTTGACTTGAATGAGATGGATTTGATCAAGCTGATCAGCCAAAATTACTCGATCAGCGCCGTTATAGCTGACAAGTACGGATATGTAATTGCAGCCACGAATGAATTGCTAGTCAATCAATTTGGAAAAATCGACATCAAATTCAGGGACAAGTCCGGTATTATCCATTTGAAAGCAGACAGCCATTATGTGACGAGGACGGAAATTCTTGACGGGGAAATTAGTATTTATACGTTCACTTCGATCGGTTATTTCAGTTCGGCGCTTATATTGGCGGGTGTGCTGTTAATATTGCTGTTTGTGATATTAGCCTTGACGATTTTCCTATCGGCAAGGAAAATAGCCCGCAGTAAAACCCGGGTCATTGACGACATCATAAGGGCCATCGAGAATGTTCAAATCGGCAAACTAGATACTCGACTCAATGTTAACACGAATAATGAATTCCAAATTTTCGCAGAAGCCTACAATCAGATGCTGACTGATATCAAAAATTTAATTGAATTGAACAAGGAAAAGGCTCGACAAAACGTATTGTCCGAAATCAAACAACTGGAATCCCAATTCAATCCTCACTTTCTGTTTAATACGCTGGAAACAATCCGATACATGGTTATTATGGACCCGTCCTCTGTGAACAAGATCATCGTAGGCCTGTCTGAATTGTTAAGATACAGTATCAATAATACGATTACAGAGGTTAGCCTGGGAGAGGACATCAAATATACTCAAAATTATCTGTTCATTCAAAAATACCGTTTTAAAGAAAAATTCAACTTCAGCATTGATGTAGATGAAGAAGCTTTGGCATGCATTGTTCCCAAGCTGATTGTGCAGCCGATCATTGAGAATGCAATCAAGCATGGCTTTGCAGATCGTCAGTCCTTATCCGTACAGATTAATGCGAAGATAGACGAATCCGACCTGGTAGTCACCATTACTGACGATGGCGAGGGAATGGAACCGAAGGTTCTAGAAAAAATGCGAGATATTCTTGCAACCAATAAAAGCAATTCTTCGCATGTGGGATTGTTTAATGTTCACAGAAGAGTACAGCTCATGTATGGCGATCAGTACGGGATCGGCATATCAAGCCGCCAACATGGCGGAACCGTGGTTACGATTACATTACCGGCTAGCAGGGGGGAATGCGAACATGTTGAAGGTGTTAATCGTTGAAGATGAAGAGATCATTAGAAAAGGGCTTTTGAATACGATTGATTGGCTGTCCATGCACTGTTTGATTGTGGGAGACGCCTCTAACGGCGAGGAAGGCCTTGGGCTGATCAAGAAGCTGCGGCCGGACTTGGTGATTACCGATATCAGAATGCCTGTTATGAATGGCATAGAAATGATTGAACAAGCAGTGGGGTTATATCCGTTTCACACCCTCCTTCTGACCAGTTATTCAGAATTCGAATATGCCAAGAAAGCAATTTCGCTGAAGGTGTGCGAATACTTATTAAAGCCTGTAAATGAAGAGAAACTTGAGGAAATCATCGAGAGTATCAGGCAGGAGGTCAGGCAAGATCAGGTTTTCAATGACATTATCCAACAAACAAAAACGATTGGCGATATGAAGCTGGTAGAGTTGGATGTGTATATCCATGCCGACAAAAAGTTGAATTATTATGTCGGCGAGACCATCAAGCGAATTAAGAACGATTACCATCAAAAGTTGAGCATTGAAGGTATCGCTGACGAACTTGGCGTTAGTCCTAGTTACTTGAGCCGTGAATTCAAGAAATCTACTTCACAAACATTTTTGGATATTCTTAACAAGTATCGGATTCAAAAGGCAATTGAATTACTTACAGCTGGGAAAAGTAGGAAATACGAAATAGCCAATATGACGGGCTTCAATGAATATAAGAATTTTTGCAATGTGTTTAAAAAGTATGCAGGCACATCTCCCACAGATTTTATGAGTTCCGGCAACCGGGTAGTCGTGAAAAATCGTTCACTAGATGAGCAAATTCAAGTTTAAGAGGAGAAGAGACATGAAATATAATTATCATATGCATTCCTGTTATTCTGACGGTACCAACACCCCGGAGGAATTAATCGGACTTGCCATCGAGCATGGAATACAATCGGTAGCATTGACCGATCACGATACAGTCGAGGGCGTAGAGGCCTTTATGGCTGCTGCTGAAGGAACGGATATTAAAACCTTACCCGGTGTGGAGATTTCATCGTGTATGGGTCCAAAGATCGTACATATTCTTGGTTACGGCATAGACATAAAGAACGCCGAACTACTGAAATTGTTAAATTCTTTAACTGCGGAAGCTTCGGAATACACAAAGTATACGTTTGAAAAATACGTGTCTAAAAAGTTCGATTATTCTTGGGAACAAGTATTGAGACATAATCAAAATCGAAAAGGGTTTTATCTGTCTAGCCTGTTCTATGCCATGTTGCAGGATGGACGATTTAACGGCTGGGACCAATATCGAGACTTCGTTGCTTATTGCTTCCATTTCTCAGGACAATCTTATGGTGCTCCGATCGAGAAAAGTTTCGAAGTAATAAAGAAAAGTGGTGGAAAAGCATTTCTGGCGCACCCCAAACTGATGAAACTGAGTTTAGATGAAGAATATAAGATCTTTAAACAAATGAAAGTTTTAGGTCTCGATGGTATTGAAGCCTATTACCCTGCACACTCGCCAAAAGAATCTAATTGGTATGAACTTTGTTGTGAGAGATTAGGTTTGGAGGTGTCTGGGGGGACAGACTGGCACGGAATGGCACGTCTGAATACTCCTTTATATGTTGATGGAAATATTCAAATGAATTGATTTTATTACTGCAGGCAGCTTGCCATGGTGAGAACACCTCGGATAAAGCTGCCTGTTCATATTTGAGGATAGTTGTCCTTTTTTGAGGATTGTTCCGAGGATGCCCGTTTATTAAGATATTTATGTACCACAACAAAGTTATGGAGGGTTAAGAATGAAAAGGTTTTTCGCAACAGCAGCAACAGCATGTATGGTACTGGTGAGCGCAGCTTGTACAAGCTCGCCGACGACCGGAACTGGCGCCGCTTCAAGTTCCCCAAGTCCTTTGATCAGTAAAAGCGAAGTTTCCAAGTCTCTTGTCGTGTACACTTCGGCGGCTGCGGATGTCATGAATGTGGTGATTCCCGAATTTGAAAGCAAGACAGGGATTAAGGTAGAGGTTGTAACTGCAGGAACAGGAGAGCTTCTGAAAAGAATCGAAGCCGAAAAGGAAAAACCGCTAGGCGACGTTGAATGGGGAGGCACGATATCGGTCATATCTCCCAAGCAACAGTTGTTTGAACCTTATAAATCAGAGAATGAGAAATCAATTATTGACTCTGCCAAAAACGCTGAGGGATCGATTACTCGAAACAACGTAATTCCGATGGTGATTATGGTAAACAAAAAGCTGATTGGCGATATCAAAATAGAAGGCTATGAGGATCTCCTCAATCCGAAATTGAAAGGTAAGATCGCATTCCCTGATCCATCGAAATCTTCAACAGGATTAACACATATCGCGAACATTTTACAGACAATCGGCGCAGGAAATGAGAGCAATGGATGGGATTACATGAAGAAGCTGACCAAGAATCTGGACGGCAAGTTGATTGCAAGCTCAGCCGCAGTACCTAAGGGTGTTTCTGATGGAGAGTATGTGGTCGGAATCACGCATGAAGAGTTGGCGTCCGCTGCCGTTAGACAAGGATCTCCGGTTGAAGTGATTTATATGAAAGAAGGCGTTATTGTTTCGCCGGCTACTGTGCAGATCATTAAGGGTGCCAAAAATATGGAAAACGCCAAAAAGTTTGTCGATTTCCTCACATCCAAAGATTTACAAACCCTTACGGCAACCAAGCTGAATATGCGCGCTTCAAGGACGGATGTTCAAGCGCCGTCAGGCTTAAAGTCGATTACAGATTTCAAGATCATTAAAGAAGATCTGAAGTATGAACTGGATAACAATCAGGCATGGCTTGACAAATTTAAAGATGTTTATATAAGCAATTAAGCGTATACCCGTATTTCATATCATCTTAGATGAGAAATAGAAGTGCTATACAAGCCTGTAACACAAGTGTTACAGGCTTGTATAGCAAGAGGAGGAAGTTAAGTGAGTGTAGCCATTCATGTTCATAATGTGGTTAAGAAATACGACAGCGGCAAAATCACAATCATCCCGGGCCTTTCCGTTGATATTAAGAACGGCGAGTTCTTCACACTTCTAGGACCGTCCGGCTGCGGTAAAACGACATTGCTGAGAATGATTGCCGGTTTCAGCTCTGTTGAAGACGGAGAGATCCGCTTCGACGATCAAGTCATCAACGAGATTCCGGCCTATAAGAGAAACATCGGCATGGTGTTTCAGAATTACGCCATCTTTCCCCACCTGACGGTAAAGCAAAATGTGGAATACGGCTTGAAGCTTAGGAAACTACCTAAGGCAGATGTTCATAAAAGAACGGAAGAGATTATGGGAGTTGTCCAAATCGATCCCTACAAGGAAAGACTTCCAGAGAAGCTTTCCGGGGGGCAGCAGCAGCGCGTAGCTCTGGCAAGGGCTATTGTCATTCGCCCCAACGTTCTCCTTATGGACGAACCGCTTTCGAACCTGGACGCCAAGCTGAGAGTTGATATGCGTACCGCAATCAGGGATATACAGAAGGATGTTGGAATTACCACCGTCTATGTTACCCATGATCAAGAGGAGGCACTAGCCATATCTGATCGAATTGCCGTTATGAAAGAAGGCACGATTCAGCAGGTTGGAAATCCGAGAGAGATTTATACACGTCCGGCCAATACATTCGTATCGAGCTTCATTGGTCATTCCAACTTCTTCAAGGGAATCATCCGGTTCAAAGGGAATGAAAAACGTGTCGTGTTCCAGAACGGTTATTCGATCAGTATGAATAATTTGGTGGATGATGTGACGGATGGACAGAACGTGATTATTGCCGTGAGGCCCGAACAATTTTCCATTGCGGATACTGGCTTGAAGGCAACAATCAGCAAAAGCACGTTTCTTGGCCAGTATATCAATTACGAGGTAACCTTTCAGGAAGAGATGACGATGGATGCGGGTATGTCCTGCGAATTCGTACAAGATTTGGGCCATGCGAACCAATTTTACGACTTGCATAATCAACTTTATCTGGCTCCAAAGAGTGAGAAAATCAACGTATTTACCGAAGATGGAGAACGGAGCTTAATCAAGGGCGTGAAGAAATATGACTAAATTCAAGATTAAATTTGATTTTTGGACAGCGATAACCTTGTGTTTAGCCCTATTATTCGGCATATTCCTGCTCTATCCAATGTTCTCTCTGTTCGTGAGCGGCTTCAAAAGTCCAACGGATGGCACTTTTACATTTCATCATTTTATCAAGTTTTTCCAGAAAAAGTATTATTATCAAGGGCTGGTTAACAGTTTTTTGATTAGCAGCTGCGTAACGTTTCTTGCGGTTTTGATCGGAGCCCCAATGGCCTATTTAACAACGGCATATAAAGTGAAAGGCAAGAAACTGATTGAGATCCTGATCATCATATCGATGCTATCGCCGCCGTTTATCGGTGCATACTCCTGGGTGCTTTTAAGCGGTCGCAGCGGTATCGTTACGAAATTTTTTCAATTCTTTGGGATCGAGATGCCAAGCATTTATGGCTTTGGCGGCATTTTACTAGTACTGACATTGAAATTATTTCCTTTCATATATCTTTATGTGTCTGGTGCATTGAAGAAGCTTGATGTGTCGCTAAGCGAAGCTGCAGAAAGTCTGGGATGCAATTCGGTTAAAAAAGTATTTACCATCATCTTGCCGTTGATCACCCCCACCTTGCTTGCCGGCTCACTACTTGTCTTTATGAATGCTTTAGCCGATTTTGGCACACCAATGCTAATTGGAGAAGGCTTTAATGTAATGCCGGTTATGATTTATTCCGAATTTATTAGCGAAGTAGGCGGTCAGGCGAATTTTTCGGCGGCAATGGCTATCATCATGGTGTTTGTAACGGCACTGCTATTTATGGGTCAGAAGTATATGATCAATAAAAAATCTTTCACGATGAGCTCCTTAAGACCCGTACAGCCAGCTGCATGGAAAGGCCTTAAAGGGATGCTGGGTCATGTCGCTATTTATTTCGTTGTGTTCTTGGCTATCATCCCTCAGTTGACCGTCGTAGTGACATCGTTCCTGGAAACAAGAGGCTCCAGATTTCTGGCGGGTTTATCATTGGAGAGCTACAGAACGGTGTTAAGAAGTATGTGGCATTCTGTTACCAATACGTATATGTTCGGTCTCATAGCCATTTTCATTATCGTGCTTCTTGGTATGTTCATCGCGTATCTTTCGACCAGAAAGAAGAACCTGCTAACGTCTGCCATTGATACGATTACAATGTTCCCTTATATTTTGCCAGGTTCCGTACTGGGTATAACTCTGCTTCTTGCATTCAACAAAAAGCCGGTGTTGATGAGCGGGACGATAATCATCATGGTCATTGCTTATGTTTTAAGAAAGCTGCCTTACACGCTTCGATCCAGTGCGGCGATTCTGTATCAGATCAGTCCAAGCTTGGAAGAGGCATCCATCAGTTTGGGGTGTTCGCCGATGAAAACCTTCTTTAAAGTTACAGCGGTCATGATGCTGCCTGGGGTGCTTGCAGGGGCGCTCATGAGCTGGATCACAGTCATTAATGAATTATGTGCATCCGTTATCTTGTACACCGGTAGCACAAGGACAATGTCTGTCGCGATATATGCGGAGGTAGTAAAGCAAAGTTATGGAACGGCAGCAGCGTTATCAAGCATCCTTATCGCCACCACCATTATCTCTTTATTGATATTCTTTAAATTAACAGGGAGCAAGACCGTCAGTTTGTAAAGCAAACGAACAAGGTTCAAATAGGCGTTCCTTTGATAAATAAAATAGATAAATGGAGTTGATCATTTGTGGTTAAGGTAACAAAGGTTCGCAGGTCAATCGTTTCACTCATCCTATTGTTTTCTCTCTTGATCAGTACTTTCGGCTATATGCCGCTAGCGCATGCAGAAACAGCAACAGCAATCGACGCATACAGTCTAATCGAAGCAGAGAGCTATAGTTCCAAGTCGGGTACTAATCTTAAAGTCGAAGGCTGCCCCGAAGGTGGTCAGTGTGTGGGCGGCACGAATGATAACCAGTATCTAGTTTATAGCAATATTGACTTTGGTAGCGGTCCTAATGGCGCTGCGGAATTCAGTACAAGGATTTCTGTTAAAGGGTCCAATGCCGGCGGCAATATTGAAGTCAGACTCGACAGCCCGACAGGTACTGTAGCGGGGACGCTTGCCGTTACAACTACTGCTGCAGACAACTGGAATGTATTTCAAACGCAATCTGCGGACTTGAACAATGTTACCGGCGTTCATGACGTATACCTTGTATTAAAGGTGGCGGTGGGAAAAACTTATGTAGCGAACATCAACTGGTTTCAGTTTTCAAAAACGCTAACCAGCATTGCTATTACTACGCCGCCAACAAAGAAGATTTACCGAGTTGGGGACACTCTTGATCTTACTGGCATGGTCGTCACCGGAACTTACATCGACGGAACGACTAGAGCGGAGGAAGTCAGAGCTTCCGATGTGAGCGGCTTCAACAGCTCAACTGCGGTGGACGGTCAAACACTGACTGTCACGGTACGTGGCAAGGCAGCAACGTTTAAGGTTGATATCAAGACGAAGGCGTTGACAAGCATTAAGGTTCCTGCAGCGGTTACAGGTATCATCAACGGAACGGCGCCTACACCTGCGGCACTTGGATTACCTAGCGAGGTCGTTATGGTGACCGATAATGGCAATGTGAATGCATTTGTAAACTGGAACGTAGCTGGCTCAGGTTACGATAGAACGGTAAAAACCGAGCAAATTGTTATGGTACCAGGTACGGTTGTCCTGCCGTCGGATGTATATTCGAATAATGTTCCATTGTCAATAAGCATCAATGTTACTGTTCTTGCTGCTGTTGATCCAAATCAGGATACGAGCTATAAATTTAGCTTTATGGGTTTTTCCGATACTCACGCAATGAAACAAGGCGATAGTCAAGATATTGCGCTTGATAATGCTATGCAGGACGCAATACGCAATAATGCGGGATCCGTCAGCGTTGCTGGCGATATTACCGATTACGGAACAGATGACCAATATAATGTCATCATGAACACGATGAATAAATATCCCCAGGTGGAACGCTATTTTGCATACGGAAACCACGATGTTAGATGGATGGGGGGGATCGAACTTGCGAAAAGCAGATTTCTGACCCATACAGGGATGCCGGGCATTTATTCTGACAAGTGGATAAACGGATACCACTTCATCTATTTGGGGTCGGAGGCTGACGACAAGGACGGGGCCTATATCTCGGAAACCCAGTTAGCATGGTTGAAGGTGAAGATGGCGGAGGATGCAAGTAAGGACAAACCGATATTCTTATTTCTCCACCAGCCATTAGAGAATACGGTGTCAAAGTCGCATTCGACTGATAATTATCATAGCGACGAGGCGCAGGATCAAAAGATTAAGGACATTGTGGGACAATATCCTCAGAGCATATTAATAACTGGTCATTTGCATGACGATATAAGGCTGCCGGGCAACATGTACAACGAACAGTACTTTACCATGATTAGGGATGGAGCTATTATCGCTCAAGGTTCGCCGGGTGCTCAAGGCTTGCTATTTGATATTTATGCCGACAGGGTGGTGATTAACGGAAGGGATGTCAACAAAAGGAGTACGATTGGTTCCTGGACCATCACCAATTTTACGACGGATGCTCTCTCCGCAGATAAGCAAGCACCGACCGTGCCTGCCAACGTCACAGCGAAAGTTGTAACAGACAAGATGATCACTTTGGAATGGGAAAAGGCTACGGATAATTTTAACGGAAATGTAGGCGTAGTTGGCTACGATGTTTATAATGGCTCTACCTTAGTAGGATCGACAACAGGAAATACGAGTTTGAAAGTGACAGGACTGACCGCTAATACGGCCTATTCATTTACAGTAAAAGCTAGGGATGAAGCTGGAAATGCTTCGGATGCAAGCCATGTGTTCAATGTTAACACATTAGCCTACGATCCTATTGCGACGAATCTTGTTCTGAATAAGAATGCCACAGCCAACGGGAATGTGACGGGATTTGATCCGTCCAAGGCGGTCGATGGTTTGACAACAAGCGGTAGCAAATGGTCGTCTTCTACGGACGGTGCCAAATGGCTAATGTTTGACCTTGAGCAGTATTACGACATTGCCAGATGGGTAGTCAAGCATGCGGGAGAAGCCGGAGAGACAATATCGTTGAATACCAAAGATTATAAGCTTCAGGGTAGTCTGAATGGTAGGGTTTGGGTTGACCTTGATGAAGTAGACGGTAACGTTTCCAACAGCACGGACAGGTATATAACGAAGTCCACTGTCAGGTATGTTCGGTTATACATTACAAATGGGCAAAATGCTTTTGAAAATAGTACAGCAAATATTTATGAATTTGCAGTCTATGGGCGGTCCTATGATGGTGAAGATCCGCCGGTTTTAGGTGATCCGAACAAAATTCCCCAGGATCAAATGACGGCATCGGCAACAAGTGAGGAATTAATAGGTGAGAATAACAGAGCCTCCAACGTGCTCGATGGAGACTCAGCTACCATTTGGCATACGAAGTGGGATAAGTCTAATCTGCTGCCGCAATCGATCACATTGAATCTTGGCGGTACTTACGACGTGGATAAAATCAAGGTTCTCCCTAGACAAGGCGGGGGTAACGGTAATATCACTGCCTACAATGTCTATGCGAGTATGGATGGCATCCAGTACACTAAAGTCAACACTGGAACTTGGGCTAATGACGCCACGGAGAAAACAGCAGAGTTCCCGGTGACGAGAGCGTCCTATCTTAAGCTGGAAGCAACCGCAGGGGTAGGTGGATATGCATCAGCAGCCGAGATCAATGTACTTAAAGAACCAAAGAAAGTACCACAGCTTATAAGCATAACAGCGCCAGCTAACCTCACAGGGGTAGCTAATGGAACAGCAAAGTCTGCAGTAGCACTTGGCTTGCCTTCGACAGTAGAATTGGTTACCGATTCAGGAAGCAAGACTGCTAATGTAACTTGGAATGTAGATGCAGCAAACTATGATCCGGCTGTAGAGACGGCACAGACTTTCACAGTCAATGGATCTGTCAACCTGCCCGCAGGTGTAAATCAGAACAACGTAGCATTAACCACGAGCATCAGCGTGAATGTACTGCCAGCTGCGTCATTGCCTCAGTCTACATTGACAGGTTTACAGGAGGTAACTGTCGGCCAAGCATTCGATGTTACGATGGGACTTAGCAACGTCACGCAAAGCGTATACCAGCAACTGAAAGCGCAGGATTTGACGCTTCACTATGATCCAGCGAAGTTGCAATTCGAATCAGTTACTTCGGTGAAAGACGGATTCCAAGTCATCGATCAAAAGGAGACTGCAGCGGGACAAATCCGGATTGTTGCTGCAAGTGTGGGTGCGAACGTACCGTCACAAGGGGATTTGCTCTCATTCAAATTCAAGGCCAAATCTCTATCCTTGGCAACCAATACAACCATTACTGTAGGAAGCGTATTGATTGCGAACGGACAGGGCAATGAGCTGCAGATTGGCGGAGCCTCCAACGAGTTGCAAATAAGGATACCAAGTACACCTGTAGATAAGTCGCTCCTGAATGCGTCGATTGCAAGTGCTCAGACGAAGTACACAGCAGCAGTGGAAGGCAGTGAAGACGGTCTGTACGTGATTGGCTCCAAAGCGCAATTGCAGTCTGCTATCGATACGGCCCGTGTAACAGCCAATAATTCGAACGCCACTCAGCAGCAAGTGGACAGCGCGAAAACAGCACTGGAAGCAGCCATTCAAGTATTTGAAAGCAAGAAAATAAACGCAAATGTCAATGGAGACAGAAGCATCTCTATTGGAGACTTGGCAATTGTTGCAGGGGCATTCGGCACAGAACAAGGTCAAGCGGCTTGGAATGAAAAAGCGGATGTGAATCATGACGGTAGGGTTGATATTGTTGACCTCGCCATCGTAGCCAAAGCGATACTGCAATAAATATGAATATCCAAATGTTTGAACGGTAAGTCCGGGGGGAGATCTATGATCTCCCCTCCGTTATTTATCGTACCGAGGAAAAAAAGGACGGTATCATAATGATGTTTCTACGTATTATGATTGTTTTGCTGTCGATCATGGCAAGTGGGTACTTAATTCCGCTGCAAGCCGAAGCGCATCAACTTAATAAAGGCTACTCGCAAATTACAATTGAAGGCCCTCGAGTAGTCTACGACTTGTTCCTTCCAGAAAGTGGATTGCCTGTTCTCGATACGGATGAAAATTTGCACGTGACTGCGGAGGAGCTGGAAGCCGGCAAGGATCGGCTCGCCGATTACGTGCGGCATTACGTTGAGCTGAAGCGGGATGGTGAAACATTGGCATTTCGCTTCGTTTCGGCAACGCTTTCTGAACGGGCTGAAAATCCAGGTGTTCAGATACGGTTGGAATATACTTCGAAGTTTGTGATTGACAATCTTACGGTTCATTATTCATTGATTTTTGACGATATCGACCCGCAGCACGTGAATTTTCTTACGATTCTACACGGCGACGATGTGGTGGATACTTTTTTTAATGCGGAAACCCGCGAGCATCATTACGAAACCTCGGGCGAGCACGATGCGGGCAGCACGCTCCTGCAATACGCTTGGCTTGGAATGATGCACATATGGACGGGCTATGATCATCTATTGTTCCTTCTTTGCCTGCTTATTGTCGCCACTGGGTGGAGGAATGCACTGGGAATAGTAACAGCGTTCACCGCCGCACACAGCGTCACGCTGCTGCTGACGGCAATGGAAATAATTCGATTTAATTCAAGTGTCATCGAGTGCGTTATCGCTCTTTCCATAGCTTATGTGGCTGCGGAAAATTGGTATATACGTCGGAAAGCGAAGGTTCCCCGTTACCGTTGGCTGCTCACTTTTGCTTTCGGTCTCTTGCATGGGATGGGGTTTGCCGGCGCACTGCAAGAGACAGGATTGCCGAACCGTAATTTTATCAGCTCGCTGCTCAGCTTCAATGCTGGTATTGAAGCAGGACAATTGGCAGTCGTCGCGTTGGTACTGCCTTTTCTCTTGCTATTTCGCTCCCGGAAATGGTTTCCGCCGTTTGCGCTCAGTCTGTCGGCCATCATATTCGTGTTCGGCGTAGTATGGGCGATCGAGCGCATCTAGTAGGCTTGTACGATGCCGATCACCTGAATCCTATTTATGATACAAGCACATTTCAAGCAAAGTTTTTACACATTTTAGGGGCGATATGGATAAAATGGCAGTTAACGGCAAATAGTACGTGGAGTAAGACAAACTTTAATGGATTGAGGGAGGAGGGAGTCAACATGCCAGATAGCCAGTCACAGATGACTCAGACGACATCCGATCGCAATGTGCTTACCGACAAGGAACTCTCCTATGTGAAAGACTTTTTGTCTTGGGAGCTGCTCGCGATGAAGAAATGCAATGATACCGCTAATCGGTGCACGGATCCACAAATAAAAGCTCTTATCAACCAAACTGGACAAAAGCATCTCGACCACTACAATTCGTTGCTCACACTGCTTCATTAGTCGCTTGCGACATCCAAAGGAGGTACAGCTATGAGTCTAGAGCTCGCCATGCCCCAATCGGGACAACTTCCGCAAGTGAAGGGGCCGGAATTAAACGATCGCGATTTTTTAAACGAGATTTTAACAAATGAGAAATATTTGTCCTCCGGGTACAACACGGGACTGCTGGAAATGCAAAATCCGAAGCTGCATGAAACGGTACAAAGCATTTTGAGCGATACGCACAATACCCAGTACAAGTTGTTCAATCAAATGTTTCAAAAGGGCTGGTACAAAATGAAAGTCGCGGATCAACAGGAAATTCAGCAAACGAAAACGCAATTTACGAATTATCAAACGCAGTTTCCGACGTTTCATTAATGAAATAAACGGAACCGTTGCACTGGCGTGCAGTTGGTTCCGTTTTTTAATTTTTTTAAAATGGGATCAGCCGCTAATACTTATCCTGAAAAAGTTGTAATTTATGTTTTAAAAGCGAATAAAAGTGATGATTTGGGGCTATACAGATATTAATTTGTTAAATGAAACATGGTTACGAAATTTGTAAGAAACGGCTGCCTTAGAAGTGCAAAAGCTAGCATTGCTTGTAAATCAAAACTAAGGAGCATATTCATGAAATTTACTCGATTGTTAATCCGGTCGTCTAAGAGTAGATCTTCAACAGAGATGCCGACCGGGAAAGACTCAATTCAATCAAATCTTAAACAAAATATACAGAAAGTGAAAGAAGATCTCGGCAACAGTTCGGATATTATCTTCCGTGAGATACCCCTTAGCCAATCCGGTGGGTTAGTCATGGGACTTATTTACACGGAGGGTTTAACGGATCAAAAAATAATCAATGACTTTGTTGCGGAAACGGTCATGATGGACTTAACGAATCAACCCGAGTATCTGTCATCTCCCTCAGGGCTGTTTCAGAGGTTGAAGGATTTGGCCCTCACGATCGGCGGTATCAAAGACGTAACTGACTTTGATACATTGTACAACTCGGTTTTATCCGGAGAAGCAGTTATATTGTTAGACGGATATGAACAGGGAGTAGCTGTCGGCGTACAGGGCTGGAAGGACAGAGGGATCAACGAACCAACGACCGAATCTACGGTCCGCGGACCTCAGGAAGCGTTCTCTGAAACACTGCGTACGAATACCGCCTTAATTAGACGCAAAATTAAAGACCCGAATCTATGGTTGGAATCTAGACAAATCGGACGGGTGACCAAAACCGATGTTGCCATCATGTTCATCAAAGGGATCGCGAGCGATGAAGTGATCGAGGAAGTCCGTGTGCGTTTAGACCGGATCGATATCGACAGCATCCTGGAAAGCGGATATATCGAGGAATTGATTCAAGACGAAACGTACACACCTTTTCCGACGATTAAAAACTCGGAACGGCCGGATGTCATTGCAGCCGAATTATTGGAAGGAAAAGTCGCAATTCTAGTCGATGGAACCCCGTTTGTTCTTGTCGTTCCAGCGTTGTTTGTTTCCTTCTTGCATGCCGCGGAAGACTATTATCAACGTGCGGATATAAGCACGCTAGTTCGCATCCTGCGCTATATTGGGATCTTTATCACGTTACTGGCTCCATCGCTGTATATCGCGATAACGACATTTCACCAAGAAATGCTGCCTACACCCCTGGTGCTTGGTTTGGCGGCTCAGCGGGAAGGCGTTCCTATACCTGCCTTCATCGAAGCGCTAATCATGGAGGTAGCTTTCGAGGTATTAAGGGAAGCTGGTCTTCGCATGCCAAGAGCTATCGGTCCTGCCGTATCCGTCGTAGGAACCTTAGTTATTGGACAGGCAGCCGTCGAGGCGGGCATTGTATCGGCTGCGATGGTCATCGTCGTTGCCATAACAGCGATTAGCAGCTTTATTTTTCCTTCGTACAGCATGTCCAACACCTTTCGCATGCTTCGCTTCCCCATGATGGGGCTGGCAGCTTCCTTCGGACTATTTGGGATTTTTGTCGGCATCATTGCTATTTTACTGCATGTGTGCAGTCTTCGCTCATTCGGAGTTCCCTATATGAGTCCTTTTGCGCCCATGATACCTGTTGACCAGAAGGATGTTATTTTCCGTTTTCCCCGTTGGGCCATGTTTACCCGCCCTCGCCTGATCAGTCAGAAAAATATAACTCGTGGGCAAAAATCACCGCCACAGAAACCTAAACCGCGACGAAATTAAGGGGCTACTGCAGTAATCGGTCAAAGGAGTTGTGAGACATGAAACGAGGAGCATTCCTCTTACCATTTGTTCTGATTCTGCTCATCGTCATGACCGGCTGTTGGAGTCGCCGCGAGCTTAATAACCTCGCCTTTGCTGGCGTGATCGGCATCGATAAGGCAGGGGATGATTTTGAGGTTTCCGTCCTAGTCATGGATCCGAATGCAGCATCCGCAAAGAAACAGAGCAGCGGCCGATCGCCGTCCGTACTCTATCATGCAAGAGGAGAAACGGTGCCTCAGGCCATCCGGAGAATGTCGGAGGTTACGCCTCGGCACCTCTACTTTTCACATATTCGGATGCTTATTTTCGGCGAGCAGCTTGCGAGGGACGGCATCCGCGATACGCTTGACTTCCTGTCGAGAAACAAGGAGATCCGAACGGACTTTTACTTTGCCATAGCGAAGGGAACGACAGCAAGGGAACTATTGGGAGTGATTACGCCACTAGAAACACTCTCCGCGAATACGATGTTTGGTACTCTCGAGGTGTCCAGAAAAACATGGGCACCAACCGTTCCTGTCCAATTGGATAGTCTGATGTCTGATCTAATCAGTGAAGGGAAACATCCCGTGTTGAGTACAATCCAGATATTGGGAAGTTATAAACAAGCAGCAAGTAAGAACAATCTAGAAAAGGTAGATACTCCCGGCATGTTGCATTACACGGGACTGGCAGTCATGAAAAAAGACAAATTGCTGGGCTGGCTTAATGAAGAGGAAAGCAAGTCATATAACTATATCGAGGATAAAGTGCAGCGTACCATCGGAGTTGTGGGATGTCCCGACGGAGGTAACATATCCGCCGAGGTGATCCGCTCGAAAACGGAAGTGAAAGGAAAAGTTGTTCAAGGAGAGCCACAAATTAGTATGCATATTCGAATCGAACAAAATATCCAGGATGTAGAGTGCAAGATCGACTTTACGAAACAGGAAACGATTGACGAATTGGATAAGAGGGCAAATCAAAAACTTGAAGCCATGATAAAGCATACGATCGAAAGCGTACAAAAGAAATACAAAGTCGATATTTTCGGTTTTGGCGAGGTTATTCACCGTGCCGATCCCAAGGCATGGAAGAAGCTGAAAACAAATTGGGACGAAGAGTTCACCAACCTGCCAGTTCAAGTAACAGCGGATGTCAAGACCCTCCGATTAGGAACCGTTTCTAATTCGGTCCTGCAGCAGATGAAGGAGTGATCGGATATGTGGGCGATTTCAGGAATCCTTGCAGCGGCTGGCGCCATCTTCATCTATGAAGCGCCTGCGCTCTTCAAAGGGCGGTTCATGAAGGAACTATGGCTATTTTCCATTTTACTCGTAGTGGGAACCGGTTTAAGTATCTTGTTGAGTTTACATGTTGAGATTCCGAACCCCCTCGACTGGATCATCACTTTATATCAGCCGTTTAGTAACTTAATGAATAACATCTTGAAATAAAAAGATGACATGGAGGGGGGAGTATCGTGCCTGGAAAAATACAAATATCACCTCGCCAGTTTATGATTCTTGTTCTTCTGTATTCAGTTGGCACGGTTATTTTGCATACTCCCTCACCGTTAGCGGCCTTTGCCAAACAAGATGCTTGGCTGGCAGCGATATTCGGTACCGCGGCTGGCTTGATGCTTGTATGGTTATATATCAAAGTCGCTCATTTGTTTCCCGATCTTACTTTGGACCAAATCATTGAAAGAGTGTTCGGAAAGTGGATTGGAAAACTGGTTAATTTCACTTTTTTTTTCTGGGTCATGACGACTGGTGCTGGAATCCCTTTTCATGTTTGCAATTTTATTAAGACGTATTGGATGCCAGAAACACCGATCGTTTCTTTAATTATCTTGTATGTAACAATTGTGATTGGTGCCGCGCGTCTTGGTGTAGAAACCTTCGCCCGAACCGCTGAACTTTTATTTGTCCCTTTTCTCATCTTGCTGATCGCTTTCATTACAGTCGTTGCTCCCCAAATCAAGGTAAGTCATATTCAACCTGTGTTAGAGAACGGAGTTACTCCGATTATACGTGCCTCACTTTTTTATGTAAGCGTAATTTCGTTCTCACCTGTTAAGTTCTTAATGATTTTCCCTTTCGTTAATAATAGCAAAGCCGCGGGGAAAGCTTTCTATATCGGTACATGCCTAGGAGGAATCCTTCTTCTGATCATCGTCCTGTTGAATATTCTCGTTCTGGGGCCAGCAATTATGGCGAGTAATTCAGCGCCAACTTATGCGCTTGCCAAGAAGATTAATGTCGGGGACTTCCTGACTCGTATTGAAGCCATCATTGCTTTCATTTGGCTTATTTCAACGTTCATTCGAGCGGTGATGTACTTTCACGTGTCGCTTGCTGTGTTTGCCAACCTGTTCGGCATCCAAAATGTGCGTCCATTTAGCGCGCCTTTAGGGATGTTCATGATTGTGGTAACGCTTGTAATTGTTCCGAGCGAGCATTATATTGCTGGATTTCTTAAAGACACTTGGTTTTTCTATGCTGGAACATTTGGGCTCGTCCTACCTTTGCTGTTGCTTGGTATAGCTAAAATTCGAATCTTGTTTGGTATTCCTACATCCAAATGATAAACGGAGGCATGTAATGGGTAACGATCTGTATGCAAGAGGGAGGTAGTAAGGTGCTCGACAATGGGAAAATCTCATCCAAACAATTTGCTTTATTAGTGACGGTTTTCACAATTGGAAGCTCGATCTTATATATTCCGTCCTTTATCGCCTCCGAAGCTAAACAAGATGCCTGGTTGTCTTCAATAATGGGAGTAGCTCTGGGATTGCTCATCATTAGTCTCTATCATCGGGTCGGGACGATGTTTCCGAATATGACACTCGTTCAATATAGCGAAAAGATTTTGGGCAAATGGTTTGGCAAACTACTTTCCGTATTGTTTTGTATCCACTTTTATTTGCTTTCCGGTTTAGTCCTTCGAAATATTGGTGATTATCTGATCACGCTCCTGTTGCCTCAAACACCGATCCAAGCCGTTCATATTTTGTCCCTATGCATCATTATTATGGGGGCAAGATTGGGAATTGAAACGGTTGCACGAATGGCAGAATTACTATTTCCAATTCTAATTCTATTTTATTTAATGGCTATGATTGGACTGATTCCAGAAGTCGAATTGATCAAACTGCAACCAGTATTTGAAAATGGTTTTAAACCGATCCTACGAGGTATTATTCCATATGTCGGCTCTCCAAGCTTGGAGCTTGTCGTGTTTTTAATGATTATCCCCTTCATGAACCGAACAGATAGCGTCAAGAAATCCTTTCTAACAGGGGGCTTAATGGGGGGGATCTCGTTAACGATTCCTTTGTTTTATTGTCTTACGGTTCTAGGTCCTGAGTTAACGGCTGCCAATACTTTTGCAAGTTTCACCGTTACGAAAAAAATTAATATCGGTGATTTTTACCAAAGGATCGATGTCGTTATAGCTGGCGTTGCATTCATTTGTGTCTATTTTAAGGCTACCCTCTGTTTCTATGCCTCTCTGTTAGGTCTTGCTCAAACATTTCATTTGAAGGATTACCGATTTTTATCGTATCCCATGGGGATGATCCTGATTGTTTTTTCTATTGTTGCTTACCCTAACAGCAGCTACGCGGCGTCATTTTTTAAGGATACATGGATGCCATACGCAGCAACATTCGGGTTATTTCTGCCATTGTTATTATGGGTAGTGGCTGCTGTTCGCAAAAAATACGTTCAGTGAATGGAATTAACAAGTACTAAAGGTGCACGAATACAAATGACTAGAGCAAGGCCGATCATGGCTTTGCTTTTTTTATTTGAGTTGGTTCTCTGCAGGTTAAGAAATGATGGGTAATTCATAGAATATATCATTCTCTTATTACTACCATCCGAATACAATCATTGTGAAAGCGTTACAAATCTCGAGTTCAGAAGACAAAAAACGACCATTTTGTTTACTTGTTTGAGGGTCAGAGTGCAATCTTTGTTGATTTTTATTTAAGGGGATGATTAGACTGGTCAAGAAATTTTCGGTTTTGTTAGCTTTATGCATGTCTGTTCAAGCCGTTGGGAGTATTCAAACAACAGTATCCAAATTTACAACTCCCGTTGTTGCTGCAGAATCGCAAGAACAAACCATAGGCTCTTCTAAGATGAGCGTGACTGTTGATGACAAATTTCCAAGAGTGCTGCAGTATGAATGGCTAGCTAATAATGCTGTCATGTATGGTCAAGAAGATGCATTAAATGAAGTCAAGATCAATGGTACAAGCTATACCCCGACTGTAACATTTAATAAAACGGGCTCCAAGGCATCTTATACATTATCGATTTCTTCAATTGATGTTACGATAAGCATCGATCTTGAAGTTGTCGAGAATGTTTTGAATTACAATGTTACCGGAATTACGGAGAGTGGTACGACCAAAGTTAGCACGTTTGAGATCCCGAATCATAATCTGCTTTCCGTTAGAAGTACGCAAACAGGAGCAGCATTCGCAGGTACAAGACATCACACGGCTGTTGCCGGGACCGGAGATACGTTCCTGAATGTAACCGGTACGCCTGCCGTTGATAGTTCACCTGGAAATTATATGTACTCTATACTGAATACGAACCAACTGGCGGGGGCCGTCTCGACGAATGCAGTTCAGGATTATACCACAGATAACGATAATGATCGACTTCGCAAACAAACGGTAAATAAAACGGGCTATTTCCGTACCGGTGTATGGAGTGCACCATGGGTTTACAGACCGGAGGGCATGAGCACAACCGAGCCCCTGCCTAGTGAAAAAGTTGTGATCACGCCGGATGCAAACGGAGATGGCGGCATTGATTGGCAAGATGGGGCCGTTGCGTTCCGCAGCATTATGAAAACTCCTTTTGGCAGCGAGAGGATTCCCGATCTGGTTGTTCAACGAATTCCTTTTAATTTCGCCAGCCAAGCTACAAACCCATTCTTGAAGACATTAGATGAAACAAAGAGAATTTCTCTGAATACGGATGGACTGCAGCAATTTATCGAGTTGAAAGGATATCAACAAGAAGGGCATGATTCCGCGCATGCGGATTACGGTAATAATATCGGCATACGCCAAGGCGCCGATGCGGATATCAATACTCTTGTCGATGAAGGCCATAAATATGGCGGTTATTTCGGGGTGCACATTAGCGCCACAGGCGCAAATCCACAAGCCAAGTATTTTAGCGAGAACTTGGTGGACCCCAATAAACCAGGATGGGATTGGCTTGACTTATCGTTTGACTATAACAAAGCTCAAATGCGCAGCGAAGCTGCGACAGGGGCCAGATTAAGCCGCTTACAGGAATTGAAGGACAGAGTGCCGAATCTCGATTTCATTTATAATGATGCTTGGTTTGATCAAGGCTGGAACGGCAGAAGACTGGCACAGGAACAGAATGGTCTGGGATGGGCGACTACAACAGAATTCCCCTTTGTAATGGAGGACGATGCGCTTTGGTATCATTGGTCCGTTGACTACAACTATGGTGGTCAAGAGATTAAGGGTTTCAATAGTCAAATTGCCCGGTTTATCCGCAACCATCAGAAGGATACATGGATCGTGCGCAATCCGCTGCTTGGCGGTACAGAGCTAGAATCATACGAAGGTTGGCAGGGAAAAGTTAATTATGACGACATGATCAAGATGACATTCACCACGAATTTGCCAACGAAATATATGCAGCATTTCCCTATTCTGAAATGGACGAATAACACGATCGATTTTACAGATAATGTAAGCGTTAGCAACGTTACCGGCACGAGAGTCATCAAGAAGGATGGCATCACGATCTTGAATGGCGGATCGTACTTGCTTCCTTGGAGTCCAGATACAGAAGATAAACTATATCACTGGAATGCAGGCGGAGGCTCCACGACTTGGACACTTCCGTTAAGCTGGTCAGACAGACAATCAGTGAAACTGTACAAGTTGACGGATCAAGGTAAACAATTTATTCAAGATTTGACCGTTACAGGTAACGATGTAACAATTGACGCTCTGGCGAATACGCCTTACGTGGTCTACAAAGGAACAGGTTCTGTAACGCCAGATGTGAAATTTGGAGAGGGTACGCCTTTGAAAGATCCAGGCTTCAATAGCGGAAACCTTTCATCCTGGACGGTATCAGGCGATACACAGGCTGCATCCGTTCAGCGAAATACACGCGGGCAATACGAGCTGAAAATCGCAAGCGGTGATTCTGTTAGCGTCAGTCAACAGCTTACAGGACTTTCGCCGGGAACCTATTCGGCTTATGTTTATGTGCAAGTGGACGGTACGCGCCGTGCCCGAATCGGGGTCAAAGATTACGGCGGTACCGAGGTAAGTAATTATGCAGATAGCTCTTTCGCTATCAATGGCATAGGCGGAGACTCCAAGAACGGTACCAAAATGCAGAGGATGCGTGTACTGTTTGATGTCCCGGCAGGACAAACCACAGCGATGCTGTATTTGCAAGGTGAACCAGGCACTGCCAACATTACGTTGGATGATGTTCATCTTATGAAAATACAGCGGTCGGCAAACCCGACAGGGGCTTATTTCGCAGAAGATTTTGAACATGTTGATGCAGGCTGGTATCCGTTTGTGAAGGGAGATGCGGGAGGAACAACCGTCGATCCTAGAACTTCTTTGGCCAACTTGCATGCGCCTTACACACAAAAGGGCTGGAACGGCAATCCGATTGACCATGTGATTAGTGGAGACTGGTCGCTAATGTCCCATAAGGAAAATATGGGGCTGCTATATCGAACATTGCCGCAAACGCTTCGCTTCGCGCCAGGCACAAACTATACGATTTCCTTCAAGTACGTGAATCAACAAGCCGGTGATTACGCATTGGTTATCGGCGACGGAACCAGAGAAATATCTTCCGTCAATTTCGATACCGTTATTTCAACGCAAACATTGACCAAAGTGATTGCAGGAAGCCCATCAGGCAATACATGGGTGGGAATTAGAAAGTTGAACAATAATAGCTCAGACTTTGTTATGGATGATTTTACCGTGCAGGTAGGAGGAGTTATTCCTCCACCAAGTGTTCCACAGGCGCAAATGACGGCGACGGCGACTAGCCAGGAAACAGCAGGTGAAAATACGCCAGCTTCTAATGTGTTGGATGGAAAAAGTGGGACAATCTGGCACACGAAGTGGGATTCGAGCAATTCGCTTCCGCAATCGATCACTTTGAACCTTGGCGGCACCTACAATGTGACCAATCTGAAATATTTGCCAAGACAGGACGGAAACGTAAATGGCATCATAACGTCTTATAACGTTTTTGTTAGTCACGATGGAACGAATTTCACAAAGGTAGCTGACGGCAGCTGGGCAAATGATACAACTGAGAAAAACGCTGCTTTCGCATCAACGTCTGCATCGTATGTGAAGTTGGAGGCAACAGCCGGTAATGGCGGTTTTGCATCCGCAGCAGAAATCAACGTGAACTACGAGGAGCCGGTCATCATTCCACATGAGCAAATGACAGTGACGGCGACTAGTCAGGAAACGGCAAATGAAAATAATAGTGCTTCAAATGCATTAGATGGAGATTCATCAACATTCTGGCATACGAATTGGTCATCCAATACGTTGCCGCAGTCAATTACGTTGAATTTGGGTGGAAGCTATCCCATCAGCCAGCTGAATTATTTGCCAAGACAAGATGGGCAATCGAATGGCATCATTACAAGCTACGATATTTATACAAGCGCAGATGGTGTGAACTTCACGAAAGCAGCGACGGGGAACTGGGCCCAATCTGCAGCGCAGAAGAGTGTAACATTTAAGCCAGTAACAGCAACGCATGTGAAGCTGGTGGCCGTTCAAGGCGTTAATAATTTTGCTTCAGCTGCCGAGATTACTGTATTCAAACAGAATGAGGTTGTTACGCCAAACGCCGCTTCAGCGACGCTATCTGCAACAGGAACCGTTCAGACAGGCGTGGAATTCCCTGTACAACTGGGTATTGGCGGCGTCACACAAAGCGTATATGCACAAGATATTAAGATGGACTACGACGCGAATGTTTTGGAATTCGTCTCGGCTCACGCAGTGAAAGACGGAATTGATCTCGTAGAGACGGTGAAGGACACACTAGGCAAACTTCGGTTTATTATCGCAAGCTTAGGTAAAGCAGTGACAGGTGATGTCGGGATCCTGGAATTGAAGTTCAAAGCCAAAGCGGTGACTGAGTCGGCGACGGGTAAGATTGCTGTAACCGATGCAACGCTGGGCGATGAGCATGGTGTGGAAACGAAGGTGCAAGCATCTGCGGTCAATGTGAGAATTGGAACACCGCCTCCGGGAGTTCCAGGCGACTTCAACCAGGATAATCGAGTAAGCATTGGTGATCTTGGCATGGTCGCCGTGAATTACGGTAAAAGCAAAAAAACTTTATCAAGCACAGATTGGGAAAAAATCAAGTTTGCAGATGTAACTGGCGATGGTGAAATCGATATTCATGATCTTGCGTTCGTGGCCACTAAAATAATGGAGTAAGTAATGATTTTGGACAGAATGGCGATGCTAGGTGCTTGATGAATAGGCACCTAGCTTAGCTTGTTAGTGCAAGATGTAATTCTAAGAATTTGAGGTGTATGGGTATGAAGGCTATAACTCGAATAATGCTGTGTGTGATCATGGTGCTGGAGATTATGTTTCTAAATGTATCGCTCATAGCAAGTGCTGATACGGGAAATATCGGAGGAAATGAGAGAACCGTACTCAATTTTAATTCGGACTGGGGGTTTTATCGAGGCGACCTTGTTGGCGCTGAAGCGGCCCAATTTGATGATAGCGCGTTTGCTGCTGTTACCATTCCGCATACGATGAGGCTTGAAAAGAAACATGCCAATGGAGCGAACGCTGTCTACGCGGGGATTGGTTGGTATCGCCATTATTTTACGATCGATGAAAGTAATCGGGGGAAAACGATCAATATTGATTTTGAAGGTGTCATGATCGATAGTGATGTTTATTTGAACGGAGAGAAAATCTATACGCACAATGGCGGTTATATAGGTTACTCCGTTGACATCACTGATAAAGTAATTTACGGGCAAACGAATGTGCTCGCGGTAAAAGTATCGAGTTCTGACAGCCCAGATACACCGCCGGGCAAACCGCTTGCGAATTTGGATTTCCATTATTATGGTGGAATTTATCGAGATGTAACAATGAGAATCACTAATAAGCTGCATATTTCCGATGCTTTGCAAGCAAACAAAACAGCCAGCGGCGGCGTATTTGTCACTTACCCTAATGTGACGACTTCGAGCGCGACAGTTCATGTGAAAACTCATGTAGTTAATGAGAATCAAGCATCTGTAAGCACTAGAGTCTTAAGCAAGTTAATAGATAAAAATGGGGCAGTTGTCGCGCAAAATGAAACAACCGCAACAAGTTTATCAGCAGGCGGGGATCATCAATTTACTCAAGATTTGACTGTAGCGAGTCCAAAGTTGTGGGATATTTCCGCACCTTACCTATATTCACTAGTGAGCGAGGTTTACTCTGCTACTGGCTTGGTTGATATGATTACGACGAAAGTAGGTATCCGAAAAATTGAGTATAAGTCGGATGGCTTCTATCTCAATGACAATAAGATTTACTTGCGGGGAGCGAACCGCCATCAAGCGTTTCAAAATGTAGGAGATGCAGCTTCAAATTCGATGCAGGTTCGCGATGCCATGCAGATCAAGGCGGACGGATTTAATGCGGTTCGTGCTACACATTATCCCAATGATCCTGCCTTCTTGGATGCTGCCGATGAAATCGGACTCTTGGTCATCGAATGTCAGCCTGGATGGCAAAATTTCACCAATACCGCTAAATTTCGTGCATTAACGATCAGGGATGCGCGTGAAATGATAAGGCGTGATCGAAACAGGCCTTCGGTTATTTTATGGGAAACTTCGTTAAATGAAACTGGTTATCCTGCGGATTGGTCGCAAGAAGTAACCGCAGCTGCGCATGAAGAGTATCCAGGAAATCAAATCTATACAGCAGCTGATCATGGACTTCAAGGAATGTACTATGATGTCAATTATAAAGTGGTTGATACCAACTGGAGTTCAGACTCGAGCCGATGGACCGATTTTGATTCAAATAAACCATTCTTTACTCGCGAGTGGGGAGATTTTGAAGAGTCCAGCAAATCGTTGAGAAAGGAGGGTGAGGCAGCTCAGATCGCTCAAAATTTGACTCGGCAAAAATATTTAAATGGTAATGGATATTCGGACTGGGGTGGTCTTGACGCCAACGACCGGATTGGCGGTTACTTCCTCTGGAGCTGGAATGACTACATTCGCGGTTCAACAACGAAGACATTAGGAAGCGGTACTGTAGATATTGATCGTTATGAGAAATATGGCTACTATTGGCTGCAATCCATGCAGTCTGCAAGAGACCCGCTTTATGGTCCGATGGTATTTATTGCAAGCACGAATTCTCCTACATCGAGTCGTTCAGTTAACGTTTTCAGCAATGCAGATTCTGTGAAACTATATCAAAATAACGTGCTGGTAAATGAAATAACTAGAGCAGAGGCTTCAATCGCAGTTCCAAATATCGTGCAAAAAGGCGGAAGCCCCATCTTCACATTCAATTTAAATAGCTTTGTCTCAGGAGAATTAAAGGCTGAGGCTATCCTGGATGGACAAGTTGTTAAAACGCATACCGTTCGTACGCCAGGTCAAGCAAGTCAAATCGAAATTGAAGTGAGAGATAGAGGGGTACAACCGATTGCAGATGGATCAGACTTAATCCCTGTCTACTTCAAGGTTGTTGATGCGAATGGAACCATTGTGCCGAATTACAGTGGTAAAGTTAACATATCGGTAACGGGCGAAGGGCAGCTTGTAGGCAGAGGAATCCCAAGAATAGGTGTTGAGGAGCAGGTTGTAGAAGGGGGAATTGGCTTTGCATTCGTAAGAACTTCCGGTACGAGTGGAGCTATTCAAATTAATGCCACTTCTGAAGGGCTCGTTCCTGGGAATGCAGAGGTAAGTACACTACCATACCAAGGACAGTATGTGCCAGATGGGCTACATACGCCTTGGGTTGGGGGAGTTGAGAAATTAGAGTCCCCAGCAGACTCCTTTCAAAACATCGCAATTGGAAAGCCAATCACAAGTTCTTCGGAGCAATCAGGAAACTTTGCTGTCAATGCCATAGATGATGATGCATCTACGAAATGGACGGCGAATGGATCATCTTTGCCGCAATGGATACAAGTCGATTTAGGTAAAAATTATTCGTTAATCGGCTTTAAGATGCTCTGGGAGATGAAAGCTGCTGCCTATAAATATTACATTGAAGTTTCAACAGACGGCGTAAACTGGGATAAGGCGATCGACAGATCGGCCAATACCACGCCTAATGGAGCGGAAGAAACAGTGCTGGCTGATTCCCGGGGCCGATATGTAAGGTTAAAGATCGTAGACAACATAACGGATAACTACTGGGCATCCTTGTACGAATTTAAAGTGATACCTGCAGATTACCAAGAACCGGGTGACATTATTCCGAATGATGCGATTCAAGTCATTGATGAATCAACGGTGTCTGAATCTGGGCGAGGCACCGATAAATTACGAGATGGCATAACAACGATCGGAACCGGATGGTTAGCCAAATCAACGGAACTGCCACAATCAGTTACAGTCAAGTTCAATGAGCCTCAAACGGTAGTCGGCAGCCGCATTTTTTGGGAGAAAGACAGCAATTGGTACACGTACGATTTGGAGGTATCAACCAATGGGCAAGTATGGCAAAAGGTTTTGAATAATCGCTATGTAGGCGGGCAGCAGTTCACACCGGAAGCATTCGCGAAGCCCTACAAAAATATCAGTTATGTCCGTGTGACAATCAAACAAATCGTTGCCGGCGGCGGTTATCGTGTGGGCATGGCTGAACTGATTCTATACGGAGCTGATTCCGCGTCTGATAATGTACCGGTTGTCATACCACATGAACAAATGACAGCAACGGCGACTAGTCAGGAAACGGAAGGCGAAGATAATTCAGCCTCCAATGTGTTGGATGGAAATAATGGGACCATCTGGCATACACAATGGGATGGGAACACGCTTCCGCAATCAATTAACCTGTATCTTGGCGGTGCGTATCAAGTAACGAATCTCAAATATTTGCCAAGACAGAGTGGAGGCAACGGCATTATAACCGGTTACAATATTTATGCCAGCAACGATGGAACGAATTATACACAAATTGCAGACGGCAGCTGGAATAATGACAAGACGGAGAAAAATGTTCAATTCTCATCTGTAACAACAGCAACGTATGTGAAGCTGGAGGCCGTTCAGGGAGTAAATAATTATGCATCGGCTGCAGAGATTAATGTAATTGGCATTCCGGTTCTAACCGAGGTTCCTGTAACTGGCGTGCAGCTGGATAAACCGCAAGTCACGCTGAAAGAAGGCCAAACGACAGAGCTGGTTGTATCTGTGCTTCCTATTGATGCAACCAATATGGATGTAACTTTGGCGAGCAGCGACGATACAATTGCCAAAGTAGAGTTTAAAGATGGCAAATTCGTGGTGACCGCTTTAAAAGAGGGAGTAGCGGATATTACAATCACTACGGTTAACGGCGGTTTTACAGCAGTAAGTAAAATTACGGTTCAGAAAGCCGACGACACGACAATCCCTCCGGGAATTCAAGGTGACGTCAACCATGATAATCGAGTAAGCATTGGTGATCTTGGCTTGGTTGCTGCGAATTACGGGAAAAAATTGAGCAGCCCAGATTGGGAGCAAGTCAAGCAAGCTGACGTTAATCACGATGGTATTATCGGTATTGCAGATCTTGCGATCGTGGCCAGCAAGATGATGAATTAAGTAATCAAGGTCAAATGACGATAATAGGTGCATGGTGCGAGAATTAGTGCACTATGCACCTAGCTTTGCTTTCAGAATTCTAAAATGGAACGAGGTTTATGCAGATGAGCATGTTAAGAAAGCCATGGAAAATCTCGACTCTCCTTTATCTTCTTCTTTTTGTCATGGTGGTCGTCCCTGTGATAACCTTATCCACCGTCATTCTACAAGTGTATAAGCACGATTTGTTAGCGCAAACAACCAGCCGAACCTTACAAACCTTACATTCCATCACCTACACAGCCGAACAAGAAACAAAGAAAGTGATGTATATCACGGCCAATATTGGGGTGGATCAAGAAATTTTGACCAATGCCACACTGCTGTCGCAAGCTGAAAGCGGTAATAGTCAAATGTACATTGATTTTCTAAATTCAGCATTGAATCGGTATAATGCTTCGATCAATAACTATATTCTTTCCGTAAGTTTCTTTTTCAAGAATGGTGGCGTTTTCTCGTACAATCGAAACTTGATCGATGATCCAACGGTCATCCATCAAACGGATTGGTATGCAAAGACGCTTTCCAATTCCAATCAGGTTCATTTTATTGGATTGAAAAAGAATGTATTACACGATAGCGGAAAACCTTATGTGATTACTGCAGCGGTTTCCCCCGAATTCATACCAGGATTGCAAAACGTCGAGTTGATCTATTGCGCTTTCAATCGCAGCTCATTTGAGAACTTATTACGAGTGAATCAAACTCAAAACGTTGATTCTGATTTTCTCATTGTAGATAAAAATAGACAAGTCATTGCCTCGAGCTATGGATTATCCAATATTAATCAGGTGGATGAGCATATATTTGAGAAAATTAATGATGATGTGGAAGGCAATTTTATTTCCAAATTGGACGATAAATCGATGCTGGTCACCTATGCGACCGTTCCCAATACAGGATGGAAAGTGATTCACCAAATTCCTTACAGCAAGCTTACGCAAACTTACGATCAAATTTCCAAAGTGGTTATTATTTTCACGATTGTCTGTATGTGTGTGTTTTTGATGATTTCGTTCTTCTTGGTTCGCGGTCTTACGAAGCCGATCCATCTGTTGGTTCGGAAGATGACAAGTGTGGTAGGCGGGAATTTGAATGCCAAGATTGCTGCTTCGGGGAGCGCCGAGATGGTGACGCTTGGACATACATTTAACTATATGTTAGATCATATTCATCGATTGATTGTGCAAAACAAGGAAGAAGAAAGAGCCAAACATATCGCAGAATTTGACGCCCTGCAATCACAGATCAATCCTCATTTTCTAATTAACACATTAAATGTCATCAAGTTAATAGCGCTAGTAAATAAGATAGACAATATTCGTCATATAACCGTCGCGTTAATGAAGTTGGTTTCTTCGTCTTTTAATCGAGGGAGTACGCTTAATCCGCTTTCGGAGGAAATAGAGAATCTCAAGCATTATCTTTTCATTATGGAAAACAGGTTTGGCAAAAAAATAAGTGTCGTGTGGAATGTTGCGGAAGAAACATCTTCGCTCTATATATTAAAACTGTTATTGCAGCCGATCGTGGAAAACTGTATTGTGCATGGGTTGGATGATAAGGATATTGATGGGCGGATTTGGGTGAATACATGCATTGCCAAGGGGAGTTTGCACATAGAAATTGCAGACAATGGCGTCGGTATGGATATGGAACAACTGAACTCCTATATGAATCAGAACCATGAGAGCAAATTTAGCGGCATAGGGATCTCCAATGTGAAACGTCGTATCCAAGTACAATATGGCGAGCATTATGGTTTAACGATTCAACCGAATGAACCTGCCGGTACGAAATTTGTGATTCGTGTGCCACTCCTTACAACGAGGTCAGAGGATTATGATCTGCAAGAGTAGGGAGCTCGAAAGGTGTAGAAAATATCATGTTTATGTAAGATAGTATCATTTGATTGCGTTTTCATAAATTGTATGCTTATTACAGGTTATCAACCTAGCGTTAATCTAATGAGAAGGGGTGCTTCAAGTGAGTAAGAGAAAATGGATGGCTTCATTAGGAATGGTTTCAATCGTTATGGCAAGTGTAGTATCAGGCTGCGGGACTAAAACAACACCAACATCAACTACACCCGCAACAACTGCACCGACTGCTGCTCAGAAAGCACAAGAACCGGTTAAACTGAAATTCGCCATGTGGGAAGCGCAAGGGGATATCGACTTCTGGACAGAGAAAGTCAAAGAGTATACGAAGTTGAAACCGAATGTAAGTGTTGAAGTAATTAAAGTGCCGGATAATAAAGGGCAATATTTAAAGGTTAATCTCGCGGCTAATGACTTACCCGATGTATTCTACATGAAACCTGCTGCGTTGCAAGTTTATAAACAAGCTTTACAGCCGCTCGATGATTTGCCAATTACGAAAGATAATACATTTGCAGCGAAAATTGACGGCAAAACGCTGGGTCTTCCTTTGATTTCTTTCTATGAAGTTGTCTACTATCACCCAAGTGTTTTCAAAGAGCTAGGTTTAGAGATTCCAAAAACAATGCCTGAATTCATAGCTTTATGTGAGAAAATTAAGGCAGATGGGAAATACGTTCCGCTTTCCCTTGGAATGAAAGATAGCTGGACATCTTATCCATTTATGGAATTCGGACCGCACGTGCTATCCGGAGACGAAGGCTTCTTGACAAACCTTCCGAAGAACGAGGCGCCGTTCACGGCTAACTCTTCCTTTGACAAGGCTGCCAAGTTCTTGCAAGAAATTTCAACCAAAAAACTTGCAGGTCCAGATCCGTTGTCCATTTCTTTCGACCAGCAGACACAAGCTTTTGAAGCGAAGAAAGCTGCAATGACCGCGCTAGGTCAATGGTATTATCCTGATTATATTAAAAAAGTGAATTCAGAAGATGATCTAGGTGCTTTCATTATGCCTTGGAGAAGCACTGAAAGCGAACCGCTTACTGCGATGACGATGTCTGATATGAACATTGGTATTAGCAAAAACTCGAAAAACCTTGGAGAATCAAAAGCATTCTTGCAATGGATTTTCAGCCAACCGGTATATGGAGCCTATCTGAGTACTAGTAAACAAATGTCTACAATGAGTACCGTAAAGAGTGACAATGCATTCTTTGTGAAAGAAGCGCAGAAGGCGCAGTTCAAACCGTTTGTGTACAATGGCATCGATGAAATGTATAACAAAGTAAAAGCCGCAGCCCAATATGACCCTAGTATGATAGCTCAAGATATTTTTGCCGGGAAGTCGATTGATAAGCTTGAAGCCGACTTGAACAATAAGTGGAAAAAGGCCATCGATTCCAGCAAATAATTCATGATCATTAGAAGAGAAGGTGCTACTTCGCTATTGGGAATAGCACCTTTTCTCACAACCAGGAGTGAAATAGATGAATTATAATCTGCAAAAAAAGGTAACGATCGTTACTTTATTGTTCGCGCCAGTTTCGCTGCTCTTACTATTTCTGTTCTATCCAACCATCGAATTGGTTCGTTACAGTTTTACGAACTGGGACGGATTCAGCCCAACGTTTAAGTACATTGGTTTAGACAATTATTCAAGGGTATTGTTTGATTTTCCAGAAGCTTGGCACGCGCTGAAAAATAACGCTCTTTATTTTATTATTCATACATGTATGATTCCCGTTGAACTTGTGGCGGCTGTTCTGCTAAATCGGAAACTGCTAGGAAGCTCGTTTTTCAGATTCACTGTACTCATGCCCTATATTATTAATGGGATTGCCGTAGCGTATATGTTTACTTATATTTACAATCCTGTGAATGGACCGTTAGATGCGGTTCTGAGAGCTGTAGGCTTGGAGTCCTACATTACAGGGTGGATCAGCAATGTGAATGTCGTTAATTACTCGCTCGTAGCCGTATCTGTATGGCGCTTCTCGGGTGTTCATATCATTCTTTTTATGTCAGGGCTTCAATCCATCCCTATTGATTTATACGAATCCGCGAAGCTTGACGGGGCCAACTTTTGGCAGCAGCAGCGTTACATTACGTTACCAAGTATCCGGCGTGTTGTTGAAATTATATTATTCCTTAATATCTCGGGCGCACTACTTCAATATGATATTCCTTTAGTCATCACCGGTGGCGGACCGGGAATTGAAAGCAGCACATTCGGATTGTTCGCATTAAGTACGGCATTTAAAAACAACAGCTATGGTCTTGCCTCTGCAATGGCTATGATACTCTTACTTTTGGTTATTATTCTTTCCAGGGTGCAGCAATGGTTGATTAAAGATAGGAGTGAGCTTTAGGTGGCACGTATTCTGAGCCGAACCATATATTATTTGCTATTCCTAGGTATGGCTGTTGTTGTGTTTGTACCTATCCTGCTCATTTTTTTCGGGTCGTTTAAAAACAATTTGGAGCTGGCGCAAACATCACCATTTTCATTGCCATCTAGTTTTATGAATTTGGATAATTACAAAGTTGCTATTACCAAGGGCCACTTGTTACGAGGCTTGCAAAATTCATTTCTACTAGTAGGGATAAGTATCGTTGGCAACGCACTGCTTGGGACAATGACAGCTTATGTATTAAATCGCTTTCAATTTGTTGGCAAGAAGATCATTGTTGCATTATTTTTGTTTGCCATGGTGATCCCGACCTATACGACTGAAATTGCACGATTTCAATTAATTCATAAGATTGGAGCCTATGATACAATCTGGGCCCCTATTATTATCTATGTGGGCACGGATATTTTGCAAATTTATATTTATATGCAATTTCTGGAGAAAATTTCAGAACAGTTGGATGAAAGTGCTATGCTGGACGGCGCCTCTTATTTCCGAATCTTTAGATCCGTTATTTTCCCTTTGTTGCTTCCAGCGACAGCAACACTTGGCATTCTTAAGGGAGTAGCCATCATGAACGATATCTTTGTCCAACAGCTCTATATGCCATCTCGAAGGCTATTAACCATTGCTACATCATTAACAAGTTATGTTGGCGATCATAGTTCAGATCTAGCTTCATTATGTGCAGCCATCATGGTCGCTTTATTCCCGAGTGCACTTATCTATATCCTTTTCCATAAATATATATTTAAGGGAATGATGGACGGTGCGGTTAAAGGGTAATTGCCTAGTATGAAATCAATCTGCCATTGGAGATGATGGGTGCTTGTATAAAGTCATGATTGTAGACGATGAGCCGCTTGTGAGACTAGCTATGCACCAAATGATTGGATGGAATGAACTGGATATGGAAATTGTAGCTGAAGCTGATGATGGCATGGAGGCACTAGCAACTTTGCAAGCGCGTAATGATATCGATATATTGCTAGTTGATATTCAGATGCCCAAAATGAACGGAATCGAACTGTTAGGAGCTATGCAATCCTTAGATGCCATGAAAAAGCCAATTTCAATTATCTTAAGTGCCTACAATGATTATCGATATGTTCGTGAAGCTTTCATACTTGGAGCCTTTGATTATATTGTAAAAGTAGATATGGACGAGGAGCACATGCTGTCTGTATTGCATAAAGTTGAGCGAAAATTAATAACGCTGGGTGCTTCGACTGATTTGCAAACTACCGATCAAGCTCATACATTTGAGTATTCTGGAAGCATTACTGAAATGTGCAATGAGCTAGGCGAGAGTAATCAAATAGCCGTTGCGATGTCGATTTCAAGCTCGGTAGAGATGATTTCGCAGAAGGCGATTAAGCAGATGATTAAAACAGAAATGGACTCGGCGTCATTCAAGCATGTCGTTTATGGTGAAGACGCGAATGAAATCATCATCCTGTTAACGGTTCCGCAGCTCAGAAGTGAATCAGCGATTCGTGAGCTTCTTCACACTACGCTCGCATTGATCAAAATCCGACTTGAACAGTATTTGAATGTCCGTGTTGCAATGGGAATCAGCGAAACCGTTGATGGGAGCAAGCATTGGCCAAAATTGATGAATCAAGCGCGAAGCCTAGTTTCTCGGTGTTTTTTTGAAGGTTATGACAAGTTTTTCTATCCAGAGAATGAGATCAAATCGGGCATGGAAATTAGCACAGATCTACGGGTAACACTCAAAGACAAAGGGCTTGAGATTGTACGGTTGCTTGAGTTGGAGACTGAACCGTTATGGGAGCTTGAATTTGACCAGTACGTGAAGCTATTGAAAGAAAAAGCAAGATTTGAAGTTCATGAAACAAGGTTGATACTAACCGATTTCCTATGGGAGCTTGGCTCCTTACTGTATACCCAAGAGGTTCGATGGGGAGGCGTGTTCGATCATAGTCATCCATTTGATCAGTTGAACGACTTTCAAACACTTGATGATACATTACAATGGATCAAGCAAGTCTGTTCCGATATTTATCGTTATATTCATGAACAAAGCTCAAAGGCAAATTCACCCTATACTATCGTTGAGAAGGCGAAGAAATTCATTCATCAGCATTATTGTGAGGAATTGAGTCTAGGGATGGTTAGCCAATGGGTTGGGGTTAGTGAAAATTATTTAAGCAGGCTATTTATGAAGAATGTCGGCGAGAGTTTCATTCAATATGTAACGAATTTACGTATCGAAGAGTCTAAGCGATTGTTAAAAAAGGGATATAAAATCATTGAACTGTCTGAAAAAATCGGTTATATGAATTCGGAGCACTTCAGCCGAGTATTTAAGAAGGCCACGGGTGTAAGCCCGAAAGTTTACAGGGAGAGATATGGCTTAGCGGAAGAAATGAAAATGAATTAATGATCATTTCCAGCTTATAATCTCGAACAAAGACGGTCAGCCTGCAATTGCAGGCTGGCTTTAGAATAGTTATGAAAGCGCTTTACCTTATTACTTCTGAAAATTTTGTATTCAAAGGAAATTACTTGAAATGACGATCATTGTCACCGGATACGTTTACGGTATGATGAACTATGGAGATCGTATGATTCCCGTGGTTGCCGAGGGTGAAGGGGAATCGATTCCTCTCTATTCGCTGCCGCTTGGTTCGCAAGTTCTGATTGTAAAGGCGAATGATCTGGCGGGAGACACAAGCAGCGAAACGTTATATGAGACCACAACAAGTGTTGATTCTTTAAAAGCATTAGTCACTTATTTTGTGGGTTCCGGGTGGCTTGATCCTGCAGATACAGCGAATAACTTGTGTGCCAAATTGGCGAACAACGATTTGAAGAGTTTTGTGAAAGAAGTGAATAATCAGCGTGGCATGCATATTGCAGATGAGGCTGCACATTATTTGCTGCGGGACGCTCAATATTTGATCGTAAGTAAGATACAGGCTACAAAAATCACAGATTAAATCCTACAGATTATAGCTATCAGACAGGACCAATCAGCAATTTTTAATGGTTGGCATTTTTAGGCTATCAGGTAATAAAATGAGGGGGAAATCATAGAAAATATCATTCTTTAAACGACAAATTTCGACTAAACTAATTTGAAAGCGCTTTAAACGACAGGGGTGTATGATGACAAATGAAGAAAACAAAGAAAATTGCGGTTTTACTTTCGCTAAGTTTGGTTTTGCCCACTATCTCAACCTTTTGTGCCGTTCATTCCGTTGCAGCAGCAACTTCCGTATCCAATTCTGATAATACAAACCTGGATCATGACTTGAATCTCTTGTACTCCGATTTGCAAAGCTATCCGGATTTTCAATACGAGTCAACCATAACCATATTTGGTACGGACGCATTTGCGGTGACGCTTGATGAGGGCAAATCTCCGCTTGCAGGAGCATCTCGTTATGGGGCAGGACGAATCATTGCAGCGGGTGCCGAGGACTACTTGAACTTGACGGCAAGCACGGCAACGACTGAAGGGAAATTGACAAGAAATATGCTGCTTTGGCTGACCGAAGACAAGTCCCCGAATCCGGCTACCGGCGCCACGAATCGTTATTCAAATGCGCTTATAGGCACGGAAATGCTAAAGTTGATCACAAAAAATGAGTTGCCGAACTCAGGCGAGCTGCCTATTGATCAAACCGTGGTCAGTAGTTGGACGAATCAACCGCTGGACCCCCTCGTTTACCCGATCGCGTTTGTCGATCCGATGAATGTAAGCAGTGAGGAAGCAATCGCGCTGGAGGCGTATGTTATAAATGGCGGGAGCGTCATTGTTACATCTAAGGGATGGGTCATGACAGCTTATCCGCCGGATACCATTCGTTCACAAGCGAAAGATCCACTGAACGTCAAAATAACGGATTACCCGGTTCAATGGTTGCTGAATCAAGCCGGTCTGGGTATTAACGACGATTACATTTCCATGAATGATCCTAATACGAAGCCTACTTCGGATCAATTGGGCAATGTCAATCTTTCTTATCTATCCAATGCGCTGCAGCATGTTGAGGCAAATTCCAAGACCTTTATGGATTATGCCATAGCAGGTGAGAATGTGCCGCAGGACGTGTGGGAGAGAATCAACTCAAACATTCTTCATGGTTGGAAATCAATTGTCCCTAATAGTCTCTACCTGAGCGGAGTGAAGAGTAGTAGCGATGCGGTCATGAGCGCTTTAACACTACCGTTAGATCGTATACAAAAGCCATATACGAGTGTGCTCGTTGAATACAGATCATCTTTTGCAAGCCTGGATGGTGCGGGTGTGAAGTTTGCTGGGGCGGACGTGTTTCCAGGCAAGGTAGAGAATACGGTACCGAGGGTCGCCAAAACGATAGCTGTGAAAATGGACTATGCGGACACTAGCTATTTGCGAATGTATGCTACTCCCAAACATTGGGTAAGCACAGGATCGTATGCGCCTGCAGGGAGTGAGATTACCATAGATGTTCCTGCAGACGAACCGGATTTGGTTGTCCAAATCGGGGCTCATACGGACGAACTGACCGGCAAAGGGATTACAAAATGGGATCGTCTACCGAGCGTCGTTCTGAAGAAAAAGCTGAATCCCGGGTTCAATCGGATCAGCAGTCCTTACGGCGGTTTGGTGTACATTATCCCTGCCAAATCCAAGCCTGGACGAACGGTGAATGTCAATGTTGGCGGTGTCATCCAAGCTCCGCATTTTGTTCTCGGACAAACAAGTGAACAAGCGTGGAAGGACACTATTCGCAATTATCCTGCTCCATGGGCGGAACTTCGAAGCAATCATATCGCACTAACGGTGCCGGCGGATGATATCCGCTTGCTCGATAACCCGCAGCAGCTGATGGAGAAATGGGATGAGATTTATAGCTTATATGAAATTATGAGCGGACTTGCTCCCGATAAAGCGCTTCCGGACAAAAGCATAGATAACTGGCCTTTCCGCTATGTTGCCGACAAACAAATCACCAACGGGTGGATGCACGCAGGAGATCCGATTATGTTGTATCAAGGCGAAACTTCTAAGCAATTGGTAAACCTCGATGCTATTCAGCATGACGGTTGGGGGTTCTGGCATGAGCTTGGCCATAATTTTCAGATGGATGCATGGACATGGGGCGACAATAGGGAGGTAACCAACAATCTTCATTCCCTGCATGTCCAAGAATATTATGGAAATGAGTCACGGTTAAAAGATGTATTTCCACAAGCTGCTCAATTTGTGGCAAACACAGACCCGAACAAAGACTTCGAAAGCATTAGCGATGTGTTTGTGAGATTAGTCATGTTCACCCAGTTGAAATATGCATACGGTTGGGACTTCTACGCGAAGCTGCATGCGGCGTATAGAGAAATGAACCAATCCAGTTTGCCTGCAGACTTGCAGCAACAGAAAGATTTGTTAGTGCTCACTGCTTCCCGAATGGCCGGGGCGAATTTGCTGGAGTTTTTTGATCACTGGGGATTTAAATATTCGTCAAGTGCGCGTGACGCAGTTGCTGTTCTTGGGCTCCAGAAGCCGACTAACGCAATCTGGAATTTAACGGCAGATATCGACAAACCGCAACTCATTCCGCAGTTCCAAATGAGCGCGTCGGCAACGAGCGAAGAGCTGGTCTCTGAAACCGATGGTGCATCCAACGTGCTCGATGGAGATCCCAATACCATTTGGCATACGAAGTGGGATTTGTATGATACACTGCCGGAATCGATCACATTGAATCTTGGCGGTACTTACGACGTGAATAAAATCAAGGTTGTCCCTAGACAAGGCGGGGGAAGTAACGGAATGATTACGGCCTACAATGTCTATGCGAGTACGGATGGCATCCAGTACACCAAAGTTGTAAGTGGAACATGGGCTAAAGACGCCACGGAGAAAACAGCGGAGTTCCCGGCGACGAGAGCGTCCTTTATTAAACTGGAAGCAACCGCAGGGCAAGGCGGATGGGCATCTGCGGCTGAAATGAATGTCTATCGCGTCATCGAGGCACCAAACGTCGCTTTAACGATGCTATCCGCAGCAGGCACCGTTCAGACAGGGCAGGAATTCAATGTACAGCTAGACCTGGGCAGCGTCACGCAAAGCGTATATGCACAAGACATTAAGATGGACTACAATTCGAACGTATTTGAATTCGTTTCGGCCCGTCCACTGAGAGACGGCATTAATCTCGTAGAGACAAGGAAGGACATACTGGGCAAACTGCGGTTTATTATCGCAAGTGTGGGCAAGGCTGTGACAGGTAATGCCGGAATCCTGGAACTGAAGATCAAAGCCAAGGCGGTGACACAGCCGACGACGGGAACGATTGCTGTAACTGACGCAACGCTGGGCGATTCGCAGGGAGCGGAATCGCAGGCGCAAGCATCCACAGTCAACGTGAGAATTGCAACACCGCCTCCGGGAATCCCCGGCGACGTCAATCATGACAATCGAGTAAGCATTGGTGATCTTGGCATTGTTGCAGCGAATTATGGCAAAACGTCTGTATCAAGCCCAGATTGGGAACAAATCAAGCAAGCAGATGTAACTGGCGATGGCGAAATCGATATTGATGATCTTGCGCTCGTGGCGAGCAAATTGATGGAGTAAATTATTCCAGGAAAGCATGGCGATCTCAGGTGCATGTTGCGATAATTGTCGCAATATGCACCTGTATTTATTAATGATCTGCAACAACATGGGGTTCGAAATGTGTAGAAAATATCATGTTAATGTTAGATTCTATCATGTGTTTGCACTTTCAATAATTATATGATGATGGAAAGAGACGATTTTTATCTAAGGCTTTTGCTTCTATCGCTAATTTGGTGAATAAAGGAAATAAACAATGTGGCATGCGCAGGATGCAATCGTATCTTTGATGATAAGACGGAGGCGATAAGAGAAATTAAAGTACTCAAATTAAGTTGACATACTGCCTATCGCTAATTGTAAGCGCATACCATTGAAGCGTTTCAAGAATTGGCAAAGTTACAAATTGTGTACAGAGAGGATTAGGAAAATGAAATTTTCATGGAAAATTATAGGGGTGTTAATGGCAGTAGTTGTACTAAGTCCATTGTTGTTAAACCTTGTCGCACTTGGTGCTCCAATGGTTTCAACTGCCAATGCTACAACCATAGCAAATGACGGAACCCGTAATATCGATTTTAACGATGATTGGCAGTTCTATCTTGCAACACGTACTCCAACCGTCAATACGGGTGGGGTGAAAAACGGATTGCAAGACCCTGTGGGCGCACCTAATACGGCGGAGATTATCAATCCTGCTTTCGATGCCAGTTCATGGAGAACCGTTAATGTCCCTCACGACTGGAGTATTGAAGGACAGAAGGTTTCCTCGAGCAGCAACTCTCAAGGCTACCTGGAAGGCGGTTTGGGATGGTACCGGAAAAACTTTGTTTTGCCAGATACGATGAGCGACAAGAAAATTGCCATTGATTTTGAGGGCGTCTATACGGACTCGATTGTGTACGTTAACGGTAATATGATTGGTGAGTATCCAAGCGGTTATACGGGATTCTCCTATGACATTACTCCGTATCTCACATATGGTGACGATAGTCCAAACATTATTGTAGTTAAGGTACAGAATATGTCCCCTACAGGACGCTGGTATACAGGTTCTGGTATTACTAGACCGGTTCACCTGGTTGTGACTGACAAGACCCGCTTTCTACGAAATGGTATTACGTATACAACTCCTGATCTGGAATCTGCCTATAACGCAGATCACAGCGCAAATGTGGTTGTGAGTGCCGATCTTTATTCTGAAGCTTCCAACGGTGTTGCTCAGATTCGGACCTCCGTCATTGATGCTAACGGTAATGTCGTATCGACTAATACGAGTGATCCAGTTGACTATAATCCTTCAACAAAGCTCACTTTGAACGATAGCCTTCAGGTACCTAACGTCCACCTGTGGTCTACGAACGATCCGTACCTCTACACGATTCGCACAGAACTGATCACCGAGATCAATGGAGGGACAGGTCCTCATGTTGTAGATGCGATGGATACTTCTTACGGTTTCCGATGGATTAAGTTGGCGCACGTTGACACCACCAATGCAAATACAATTGCTAATTCTGGTGGCTTTTATCTCAATGGTGTCTATACCAAACTTCAAGGTGTTGACCTGCATCATGATGACGGATCGCTTGGTGCGGCAGACAACCTTGATGCCGCCATGCGTAAATTCAAAATCTTGAAGGATATGGGTGTCAATGCGTATCGCACATCCCACAATCCTCCAAGCAAACAGGTCATCACGGCCTGTGAACGCCTCGGAATCGTTGTTATTCAAGAGGCCTTTGATGGATGGGGTGCTGCCAAAGCGACATATGACTTCGGAAACTGGTTCTTGACTAATCTCCCTGATGAATGGAAAGGGTCAATAGTTGCTCCGGTTCCTACAACTTCAGGTGCACAATACATGTGGAGCGATTGGGTCATCCAAGAAATGGTTAACCGTGACAAGAACTCACCATCCATAATTATGTGGTCCTTAGGTAATGAGGTACGTGGAGCAGGCACTAAGCCTGCATGGATGGACACTCAATCTATGTATGGCGTAAGTGCATTTAATGAGTATAGTGAATCCATCCGCTTGATGCGTGATGTGCAGGCATTGGATCCTACTAGACCTATTGTTATGGGGGGCGACCAAGAGCGGACACCGCCATCTACCACCTCCAGTCCTTGGGGACTTATCAACAATACGCTAAGTGGTTATGGCCTCAACTACAACACAGCTCAATCCGTGGATGTTTTAATGACCCGATTCCCGAACACGTCCTTTTTTGAGTCCGAATCCTCCTCTCAAACAAGTGCGCGTGGGGTCTATCAGGATCCGACCTTGGTGAATACCGGTGTTAATCAGACTCCAGGTTCTCGCGGGACATCATCTTACGACAATAACTTCGCATCTTGGACGATGGGTAACGAGTATGGTCTTAAGAAAGACCGTGACCGTAAGGCATTTATTGGACAATTCATCTGGTCCGGCTTTGATTACATTGGCGAACCTACTCCATATAGCATTTATCCAGTAGGTGTATCTTCCTTCGGTGCTATTGATACCGCAGGCTTTCCAAAGGATTCCTTCTATCTCTTTAAGAGCCAGTGGAATTCGCAGCCTATGGCGCATATCCTTCCGATGAACTGGACAAATTGGCGTCAGGGCGAGACGGTCGATGTTTGGGTAAACACGAATCAACAAAGTGCGGAGCTATTCTTAAACGGTGTTTCTCTCGGCCGCAAGAGCTTCGACATAAAGACAACGAATTACGGGAAGCAATACTATGAAACAACGGAAGCAACTCAAGATGACAAGCTTAACACAAGCAGCACAAACACAGGCGGCTACCTAAGTCCTAATGGCAGCAGCGGTAAGCTTCATTTCACATGGAAAGTACCGTTTACGCCTGGTACCTTGGAGGTTAAGACTTATGCTAATACGACGAGTAATGTGGTTACAGCGACGGATGTAGTTAAAACGGCTGGCCAAGCGTACACGGTAAGTATGACTCCTGACAAAAATGTAATTACAGCAGACGGCAGAAGTCTTTCCTACATTGAGGCTGATATTGTCGACAAGGACGGAAATATAGTGCCGGATGCAGGCAATTTAGTTAAGTTTGATGTAACAGGCGGTGCTATCGTCGGGGTGGACAATGGCAAGCAGGAGAGCAACGAGCTCTACAAGTGGGGGAATGTTGAGCGCAATACGCACTCCGAACGCAGTGCATACAATGGCAAGGTATTGGTCATTGTTCAGTCCAACAAAGGCCATATGGGTCCAATCACGGTCCATGCATCATTTGATGGCTCTTTGCCAGCACAGGCTACAGTATTTGCTCAAGCGGCAAACGCGACGGGCAACGCCGGCATATTGCCGCTAAATGTTAGCGTTATGAAGGACAGTACGGTTAACCTGCCGTCCAATGTTACAGTTGTTCATGCTGATGGTACGACTTCTCAGTCATCTGTAAATTGGACGAATGTCCCATCCACAAACGTCGTGGGAGCTTTCAAGGCCACTGCGCAAGTAGGCGGTCTCCAAGCAGTTGCTAATGTGAATGTATATGATTTTGCTAATGCTTCCGTTAACCTATCCGTGGCAACTGGAGACATACCGGTTTTGCCGGCACATGTAAAAGTCAACTTTACGAATGGTCTCAGCATTAGCAAGCCGGTAGTTTGGCCTAGTCTTACATTAAGTCAGGTTCAAGCTAGCGGTACCATAACGGTCGAAGGCCAAATTGCTGATCTAACTCATAAAGCAATTGCCACAATCAATGTTTCGAATAACTTCACTCCAAACGTTAATCTTGCTGCTAGTGTAGCAGGTACAGGGTCCCAAGATACTGTTTCGGAAACCGGTCCCATAGCTACGGCGACGTTCACAAACGGAAGCTCATATCCGAATTTAATGTTGGATGGAAATAAGACTAGCGGAGGATGGACCAACAAATACAGCATAGCTGCGACAGCAAATTTACCAGCTGTCAACAAAACACGTCCTTATGAGTTTGTGCAGGTAAATTGGCCTCAACTCAATACCTTTAGTTCTATCAAGCTGTACTTCACCACTGGTGGTACTGCACCAACAACCAATCTTCCGAAATCGTTAGATGTTCAGTATTGGGATGGTTTACATTGGGTTTCTGCAGGTAACCAAAATGTTATATGGGCAACTGCATCCAATCAAGCAAGCGCAGTAACTTTTGACATGGTCACCACGACAAAGATTCGAATCGGTATGGAGAACGCAACTCCGTACTCGGCCAATACCGGCGGTATGGCGATCACCGAGTTAGAAGTATACGGCAACAAGCCTACGGATTCAGGTACAGTTGCATCGAACCAAATCCCTCATTCGCAGATGACGGCATCAGCAACAAGTGAGGAATTGTTTGGCGAAAATAATGCAGCATCCATGGTGCTCGATGGAGATCCAAATACCATTTGGCATACGAAGTGGGATAAGTCTAATCCGCTGCCGCAATCGATCACATTGAATCTTGGCGGTACTTACGACTTGAATAAAATTAAGGTTCTCCCTAGACAAGACGGGCAAGGTAATGGAATGATTACAGCCTACAATGTCTATGCGAGTATGGATGGCATCCAGTACACCGAAGTAATAAGTGGAACTTGGGCTGAAGACGCCGAGGAGAAAACAGCGGAGTTCCCGGTGACGAGAACGTCCTTTATTCAACTGAAAGTAACCGCAGGAGTAGGCGGATATGCATCGGCAGCCGAGATCAATGTATTTAAAGAATCCCCCAAAATACCACAACTTATAAGAATAACAGTGCCAGCTAACCTCACAGGGGTAGCTAACGGAACAGCAAAGTCGGCAGCATCCCTTGGTTTACCTTCTACAGTAGAATTAGTTACTGATTCGGGAAGCAAGAATGCTAATGTGGCTTGGAATGTAGATGCAGCAAGCTATAATCCGGCTGTAAAGACGGAACAGACTTTCACAGTGAATGGAACTGTCACCCTGCCCGTAGGTGTGGTAAATCCAAACAACGTAGTATTGACCACGAGCATCAGCGTGAATGTGCTGCCAACAGCGTTATTGCCTCAGTCTACATTGACAGGTTTACAAGAGGTAACTACCGGCCAAACATTCGATGTAACAATGGGACTTAGCAACGTCACACAAAGCGTATACCAGCAATTGAAAGCTCAGGATTTGACGCTTCACTATGATCCAGCGAAGTTGCAATTCGAATCTGTTACTTCGGTTACAGACGGATTCCAAGTCTATCAAAAGGAGACAGTGCCGGGCCAAATCCGGATTGTGGCTGCCAGTGTGGGCGCGAAAGTATCTTCCCAAGGTGATATGTTCTCAATCAAATTCACGGCCAAATCTCTATCCCAGACATCCAAATCGACCATTTCTGTAGAAAGTGTAGTGATTGCGAACGAACAGGGGAATGAGCTGCAGATCGGCGGAGTCTCCCGCGAGTTGCAAATAAATATACCAAGTACACAGCCTGTAGATAAATCGCTCCTGAATGCGTCGATTGCAAGTGCTCAAGCGAAATACACTGCAGCAGTGGAAGGCAACATAGACGGTCTGTACACGATTGGCTCCAAAGCGCAATTGCAGTCGGCTATGGAATTGGCCCGTGCGACGGTCAACGAACCGAATGCTACTCAGCAGCAAGTGAATAGTGCAAAAGCTACATTGGAAGTAGCGGTTGAAGTGTTTGAAAGCAAAAAAATAACCGCTGATATCAATGGAGGCGGCGTTTCAGTTGGAGACTTGGCTCTCGTTGCAACTGCTTACGACAAACAACGAGGTCAAGCGGGTTGGAATGAAAAAGCAGACGTGAATCATGACGGTAAGGTTGATATTGTTGACCTCGCCATCGTAGCCAAAGCGATACTGCAATAAACCTCTAAACGGAAATAGACGAAAAAAGCAACAAAGGAGTTAAGCACATCAAGCTGCTTAACTCCTTTGTTGCTTTTTAAAATGTATTCTTTAACCATCAAGCGTGCCCCTCTCTCTTTAATCTCTACTTTTGCTACACCCTCCTTGTTTTTCGCCCCAATAGCCCATAATTTTACAAAATGATACCTGGCAATGAGGTTACAGGATAATGATCTGCAACAAAATGGGGTTCGAAAGTGAGAAAAATATCATGAATATGATAGATTCTATCATGTGTTTGCGCTTTCAATAATTATATGATGATTGAAAAAGAAATTTCAACAAAATTCGAGTTGTTATTTCACAAAGAAGAAAGGTGGGGACAATATGTCTACAACTAGAATGCTTCAAATTGAAAAATGTTTAATTTCTAGAGTTTTAGTATCGACGATATTTGTAGTACTATTCACAATGATGTTTCTGATACCACGGACAAATGCTGCTTCAACAAATTATACACTGACATCGGAATTGATAAACGGCGTAACGTATTCGGTTATAACCGTCTCCTACTCCGGAGATGATGCGGGTCCAGCTGTCAATGAAGCGATAGCAGCAGCGAAAACGGCAACAAAACCGGTTATACTTGATTTTCCGGCAGCTACCTATCATTTTAAGGATTCCTCTGCCATTGATGCCCAATACTATATTTCCAATACAACTAATGCTGCAAAAGCGCCTGGAGGTTGGAGAAAGGTTGGACTTTTGTTTAAAGATATCAGCGACTTAACGATACGAGGCAACGGATCGTCTCTGATGTTTCATGGTGTGGTGACGCCGATCGTATTTGATCATGCTGTTAATGTAAAGATGAATAACATCAGTTTTGATTTCAAGCGCCCGGTTATGTCTGAAATAACGGTTGCAGCAGTCGGCAACAATTATATTGATATGAATATTCACCCAGATTCCTTATATAAGGTTGTAAATAATCAGTTGCAATGGACAGGAGAAGTGGACAGCAATGGTAACGCGATTGACAATTGGGTGGCGCGAGGATATGCGAATGTTACTCAAACCCAGGAATACGATCCAATTTCCAAAAAAACGTGGAGAGTTTGGAATGCTCTTGGAAACCCTTCTAGTGTGCAGGATTTAGGGAACAGGAAAGTAAGGTTTACTTACACAAGCGCTCCGAACGTGACAGTTGGCCATACCTATCAAATCAGAAACGACTCCCGCAAGGAAGAAGGAGCTTTTATTTACAGAAGTAAAGATATAACGTGGACAGGGGTGAACTTCTATGCTGCTCCCGGACTAGGCATCGTTGGGCAATATAGTGAAAATCTTAACTTTGAGCAACTGAATTTCGCTCCGAAAACGGGCAGTGGGCGAACGAATGCCTCTATGGCTGATTTTATGCAAATTTCAGGTTGTAAAGGGCAGATAACGGTTAACAACTCGCATTTTTTTGGAGCGCACGATGATCCGATTAACGTTCACGGCACGCATCTGCAGATCGTTGACAAACCGTCTTCCAACCAGATCAAAGTACAGTTTAAGCATAACGAGAGCTGGGGCTTTGACGCATTTGCTGTCGGGGACAAAATTGATTATATTAAAGGCTCCAACCTGCTTGCCAATGGAAGCGCTATAGTAACCGGCGTGACTCGAGTGGACGATTACAATATTCTTTTGACACTGGATCAAGATGTTCCAAGCTCAATTTCAGTCAATACGTATTTTGTAGAGAATGCAACCTGGAATCCAGACGTCACAATCACCAATTCTACTTTCGAATCTATTCCGACAAGAGGAATTCTGGTCACAACCCGCGGAAATGTTTTGATCGATCATAATACATTCAACAGAACGGAAATGAGCGCAATCCTGATTGCTGACGATGCCAACAGTTGGTTTGAATCCGGTATGGTCAGGAACGTGACGATTAGCAATAATACGTTCAACAACCCAGGTAATTCTGTAATCAGCATCGAACCAAGCGCGTCATCAACGAATCCTGATCAAACGGTACACAGCAACATCAGTATTAATAATAATACTTTTTATATGACTGGCGGTACCACCTCCATTTATGCTGGCAGCGTTAACGGATTTAACTTCACGAATAATAAATTTCAGGAAGGCGGATTAAGCCTTACAGCCAAAGGCTCTAAAGCTGTCACCATATCCGGAACTACGTTTGGGGAGAGCGGGATAACCAAAAGTATTACGCTTTCAAATATGTATACGAATACAGATACAATTGACCCATCTCAAGGTTTTACGGTAACACGGACCAATAATTACGTTCCGTTGGGTTCCAGTCCGAATGACATCCCTCAATCGCAAATAACAGCAACTGCTACTAGCCAGCACAGCGGTAACGAAGCAAGTGAAGCGTTTGACGGGGAAAGTTCAACGTTCTGGCATTCCGAATGGGCTCCGATGGCCTATCTCCCACAGTCCATAACGCTCAATCTTGGGGGAAGCTACACGATTTCGAAATTAAGATATCTGCCAAGACAAGATGGTACTGCCAACGGTAATATTACGGGATATACCATTTCTACAAGTACGGATGGGGTTTCTTTTACGAATATGAAGTCCGGTACGTGGGCGGATGATGCTTCTGAGAAAACGGCAACCATCAGTCCAGTATCGGCAAAATACGTGAGATTGACAGCGACGAGCGGGCATGGCGGCTTTGCTTCCATCTCTGAATTAAACATTGAACGTGCAGATATAAAGCTAATAAGCATAACAGCGCCAGCTAACCTCACAGGGGTAGCTAATGGAACAGCAAAGTCGGCAGCAGCCCTTGGCTTGCCTTCTACAGTAGAATTGGTTACCGATTCAGGAAGCAAGACTGCTAATGTAACTTGGAATGTAGATGCAGCAAACTATGACCCGGCTGTAATGGCGGCACAGACTTTCACAGTGAATGGAACTGTCACCCTGCCCGCAGGTGTGGTAAATCCGAACAACGTAGCATTGACCACGAGCATCAGCGTGAATGTGCTGCCAACAGCGTTATTGCCTAAGTCTACATTGACAGGTTTACAGGAAATAACTGTCGGCCAAACATTCGATGTAACGATGGGACTTAGCAACGTCACACAAAGCGTATACCAGCAACTGAAAGCTCAGGATTTGACGCTTAATTATGATCCAACGAAGTTGCAATTCGAATCGGTTACTTCGGTAAAAGACGGATTCCAAGTCTATCAAAGGGAGATTACGCCGGGTCAAATCCGGATTGTGGCTGCCAGTGTGGGAGCGAACGTATCTTCCCAAGGCGATATACTCTCATTCAAATTCACGGCCAAATCTCTATCCCAGACATCCAATACGACCATTTCTGTAGGAAGCGTATTGATTGCGAACGGACAGGGCAATGAGCTGCAGATTGGCGGAGCCTCCAACGAGTTGCAAATAAGGATACCAAGTACACCAGTAGATAAGTCGCTCCTGAATGCGTCGATTGCAAGTGCTCAGACGAAGTACACTGCAGCAGTGGAAGGCAGTGAAGACGGTCTGTACGTGATTGGCTCCAAAGCGCAATTGCAGTCGGCTATCGATACGGCCCGTGTAACAGCCAATAATTTGAACGCCACTCAGCAGCAAGTGGACAGCGCGAAAACAGCACTGGAAGCAGCCATTCAAGTATTTGAAAGCAAGAAAATAACCGCAAATGTCAATGGAGACAGAAGCATCTCTATAGGAGACTTGGCAATTGTTGCAGGGATATTCGGCACAGAACGAGGTCAAGCGGGTTGGAATGAAAAAGCAGACGTGAATCATGACGGTAAGGTTGATATTGTTGACCTCGCCATCGTAGCCAAAGCGATACTGCAATAAAAATTGAGTTAAAACAGCGACAGTCAATGACTTTATTTCTCAGTCATGAACTGCCGCTGTTTCTTTGCTAATTAACAACTTTTGGCATTGGAGGTCTACTTAAAATAATGTCAACACTCCATTAACTATTCGATTCCTTATGAAAGGATTTTTTGTATTCCGTTGGCGTTAAGCCCGTAATGAACTTAAATACTTTGCTGAAGTAGTATTGATTGCTGTATCCGACTAAAGTGGCAATATCTTTAAACATTAGGTTCGAGTCGTCCGTAAGCAATTGTTTGGCTTTGTCGATTCTAATTTGAGTCAGGTACTCAATAGGAGCGATGCCTTTATATTTTTTAAATTCCCTACTCAAGTACGATACGTTCAAGTTCACCCGATCCGCAATGTCGTTGATGGAAATTTCAGCGGACAGCTGCGCCTGAAGGTAGGAATCGACTTGCTCCATGATTTCCTTGACATAATTCGGGTTCGGCTCGGAATTCCCTGGATGAAGAAAAAAGTTCTCAAATAGGAATGAAACATTTCGCAAGAGAGAGGGATAGTCTTTGGAAATTGATATGATTTCATCTAGTTCCAGCTTCAAATCGCTGTCCGTGATACGCTTGTCTACGATTGCTCTGCTGCATGCACTTATTATCTGAAGCATAGATGCTTCTATAGCACTCTGTGTAAAATCGTTTGCTTTCCAACGAGCCATAATGGACTCGATTTCGGTAAAAAACGGCAGCCTCTTCTTAAGCTTGACGAGTGAAACGAGTTTCTGCTCATCAATCGCTTGCTCAAGCCCAGGATCATTCGGCGAGTTTAGCTTCGCGTCCTTCGCAATGACGACACTTGATTTGCCAAATTGCATGTATTTTTGCAAACCAGCTCTTGTCATTTGGTACTCCAGCTTCAAATTAGGGATCTTTGATACCTGGTTGCTAATTGCAACGGTCAGGGGGACTCCCGATGTGGGTAATTTCTCCATCATACAATCAATCATTGTTTGAAAATCTAATTCATTACCATGGCTGCAACTAAATACAACGACTGCTTCATTCATCGCTTGTCCGTCAAGCACCCAAAATGGTTCGAGATCGGGGAATTGGGAATTGAGAAGCGTGGAAAGATCTGTTTGCAGCCAGAAATCATGCAATGGGTTCGCGACATCGATTAGAAATTTGGAGAATGTGCCTGCGCAGATCAGCATAATAAAGTAGCTGTCGTAGGGTAATTCTCCGTGATCAATTGCTTGCGAAGTATTGTTCCAGCTTTTGATCGCATGCGAAAATATATGATATTCCTTGGTTTGCCTGCTTGTAGTTACGCGTTGCACGGCTTTATCTAATACTTCAAAGATCGACTTCTGCGTAACAGGCTTAAGCAGATATTCCGTGACGCCAAGCTGCATCGCTTGCCTCGCATAATCAAACTCCCCGTACCCACTAATGATTATAAATATCGTATCTGGTGCTTGCTCCTTCACTTCGGAAATGAGCTTAAGCCCATCCATACCAGGCATCCGAATATCGGTAAACACAATATGCGGCTTCACCTGTTTAATCATTTGCAACGCGGAAATTCCGTCTGTGAATTCGCCTACGATCCTTAGATCGGGGCTATAATCTTCTATTTTTTTAACAATGCTGCGCAAAATCGGATGTTTATCTTCTGCTACTACTACATTAATCATGATGCGTCATCCTCCAGAGCTTCTAGTTGTCCTTTGATACCAATACGAATCCTGCAACCTCGATCTTCTAAATTATCTATGTTCAAATAAAATGGCTTTCCGTATTGCACCATTAATCTTGCATACGTATTTAAGACGCCTAATCCGCCGATCTTGAGATTCGTTAATAGTTTACCGTGCAGAAAATTGCCCCGATAAGTGGTCATCAGTTGATTGATTTCAATCAATTTGTCAGGCTCAAAGCCAGAACCGTTATCTTCGATGGTCAGTTCCCAAGTATCGTGGGCTACCATTGTGCCGGATATCGATATTTTCCATGGCGGCAGCACCTGCTCGAACCCATGATTTATGCAATTCTCCACGAAGGGCTGCAGCGAAAGCTTTGGTATTTGAATGCTGTTCATTTGTTCGGGAATGTTGATTTCGTATAATAGACTGTTATCATAATGCAGCTTCATAAGTTCCAAGTAGTCGATCGAATGCTTAATTTCGTCAGCTAGCAGGACATTCTTAGTCATAGTCGATGCGGAATATCGCATCATCTGGGAAAGCCTATGACACATATCTGTCGCTACCTCTGCGCCGTTATCTTCGCAATGAACGGCAATCACGCTGAGTGTATTATATAAAAAGTGAGGGTTAATTTGCGCCTGCAGCGCCGAGGAATGCGCCTCCGTTTCCCGGATCCGCGACTCGTATTCACTATTGATGGATACACGTAACTTATCGAACATATCACCAAAAGATTGATTTAGCAGCTTGAATTCGTTATGTTCAGCACTCGTTACTTGTAGGGCGAGGTTGTCTAAACTAACATGTCTTACTTTGCGAATAAGTTGTCTTAGTGGTCTGGTCAGTTTTTGAATGATGAAGTAGTAAACGAGTAGCACAGTCAGCAAGATGAGCGCGCTGGACAACAGAATAATCATTTTGTAGTCGCTGATATTTTGTTGTAGAAGCGTTTCGTCGTCGATTACAACCGTTGTCCACGCCGTATATGCCGATGGATAGGAGCTATATAGAATCGACTGGTTGTCAACAGAGATCTCACCTGTATTCATTCGCTGGTCTTTTATTGCTTTTGCTATCCGTAGTGCCTTGTGCTTTCTTTCCTTTACCTCGTCTTCTAAATATGGAAATACTAGAGATCCGTTTTCGTCTAATACAAGTACTTCTTTTCCGGATTTGTTAATATCAATTGAGCAAACTTTTTCTAACATTTGATAGGGAAGCTGTATTTCAATCATTCCAAAATCCGTATTATACGGCGTACTGAATTTACGTGCCACAGAGATGACGTTCTGGGGAGTAGTCGACCAGTCGTCGAGGTGAGCAGAAATACCCGTAAATAGACGATTGGATGCGAAGCGCTCGTTTACAATTTTCGGATCCGAATATCGAGCAGGAATCTCGTTAACAAGACCTTCATCTCGAATATACGTGAAGAAAATGTTCTTCTCCGGGATGAAAATAATGACCTTATATAAGTCGCTGACTACGCTGTAAATCGCGTTTAAATTGTGAGCCAGCTTCGTTTTAAACAATAATTGCTCAGAAGAATGGCTTTCAGATTCATTGTACAAATTGATCATCATTTCCAGGTTTTCCTGGTTGGTTGTATAGCTAATAGCCGCATTGCCCAGCTGTTTGTACAACATATCGATCTGATCCGATATTTTTTGCGCAGCAGGTGCAAGATTAATCTGATCCGTGTGAACAAGGGTCCGCTTCATATACATAAATAGATAGGATGAGAAGGAAACTATGATGAATAAAAAAATACTGATAAATACAAGGAATACCTTGCCTTGAAATCCGAGTTTATTTAACATTTTCGCAACAGCTCCAGAGAATGAGAATTGGTGTTATTATATCACATATGTAAACGATTAATAGGTCAGTAAAAATAGTATAAACAAGCAAGTCAGATTTCTACATTTATCTAAAAAGGCACGTCCCCTATACTTGGGTTAACGGTGCCTTTACAATGACAACACTTCTTTAGCGCCGAATGATGGAGGGGGCAAAACCAATGAAATTGTTTACAAGAAAAGTATTAACCGTAGCTTTAGCGAGCACTTTTGCAATTAGTTTAACAGCTTGTGGAGGGACTACGAATACAGACGGGAAAGACAGCGCGAAGACACAGAGCGAGCCTGCAAAAGAAACGGTAAAAAAAGAGCCAGTTACTGTTAGTTACCTAGCTGTAACGAGCCAACTGAATTACGGTGGCATTAAAGATTTGATTGCCGCATGGGAGAAGAAAACTGGTAATAAAGTCGATATACAAGCAATTCAAGATGATCAGTACGATAATCTTGTCAAGGCAAAGCTTGCCGGTGGTGGCGATTTAGACATTTTCTTCGGCGCGTATCAAAAATATGATGTAGCCAACCAACTTTTGCAAATTAGCGGAGAAGGTTTCGAATCCAGGTTGAACGACGTTGCGCTTCAATCGATGAAGTATACGGATGGAAAAATTTATGCTTTCCCGGCTCCAATGGGTTTAGCTACCTGGGGGGCGTTCTACAATAAACAGGTTTTCAAGGATTTGGGTCTTTCCGTCCCTAAAACGATGGACGACTTTAATAAGGATCTTGCTGCAATCAAAGCAAAAGGGATTACACCACTCTATTTTTCTGCTAAAGATGGATGGACGATGCTGCAGCACAGAAATGCTGTAAACGGTATTGTTGGTGGAACTGATTCAAGCATATGGGATAAATTAAACAAAAACCAAATCCAATGGAAAGATGTCCCAGCATTCGTAGATCAATATAAACAGGTCGAGGATTGGGTGAAACAAGGGTATATCAATAAGGACTTAACGGCAACTTACGATCAGCAACAACAAGCTTTGGTAGACGGCAAAGCGGCAATTGTTATTCAGGGGTCTTTTATAGATTCCGAACTTATGAAGAAGAAGGCTGATGCTCAGATTGGATTCTTTCCTCTTCCTAACAAAGACGGATCTGAAAAACTTGCTTTAGGCGGCGCAACGCAAGTGTTTATCGCAAAAAACAGCAAGCATGCTGAAGCTGCAAAAGATCTATTGCGATATTTGTCGGATAAAGAGCAGGTGAAGTCTTATTTAGAAAAATCACCTGGTATTAGCCCATTTAAGGACGTGGATGTTTCCGATAAACTTTCTCCTGCCTTTAAAGAAATTCAAGCTGTTGTGAGCGCAGGGAACATTGCAAGACACGGCGACGACGCTTATGTTGTGCCACTGCCTTATGATGAACTTGTGGCAGCTTACACAGAATTGTTAGCAGGCAGAATTACTGCGGATCAATTTGTTCAAAAGCATGGTGACATGTATGTGAAAAATGCAAAAATTGCTAAAATTCCTGGATTTTAATAAGTTGTAAAATAGACGAAAAGAAAGCAACGATACCTGCCATTTTAAAAAAAGAATGACAGGTATCGTTGCCATTAAAGGATTGGTTTGGAGGAGATTTCATTGAATCGATTTTATATTAAAAAGTATTACCCCACTTATTTTCTCATTCCCATTCTATTGGTGTTTACCATATTCTATGTTTCTCCCGCACTCTTAGGGTTGCTGTACTCGATAACAGATGCCAGTATTACAACGTCCGGCATTCATTTCGTGGGGCTGGAGAATTACACCATGCTGTTCAACGAAGGAAACGCATTTCTTATTAGTATATGGAATCAATTTCAATTTGCCTTCTTTGACGCGGTTGGTAAAACCGTTATTGGACTCTTAATTGCCCTACTCTTAAATAAGAAATTCAGAGGTAATAACCTTCTTCGCGCTCTAGTCTACATGCCAATTATGTTCGGCACCATCGTAGTAGGAATTATCTTTAATTATATATTAAGCTCTGAGGGCTTTTTAAACGGTCTGCTCAAAAGCATCGGGCTGAGTTCTTTGGCGAATGATTGGCTAGGCAGTTTCACTCTCGCGTTGTATTCGGTCATTGCAGTTGACGTCTGGGTGGGCGCAGGATGGTCAGTGCTGGTCATTCTTGCTGCATTGCAATCCGTTCCAAAAGAACAGATGGAAAGCGCTGAAATTGACGGAGCAGGCTCAATGAGAAAATTTTTCAGCATTGTCCTCCCATATATCATGCACGCTATTAACCTGAGCTTCCTGTTATCTGTTATTTCGGGACTGAAGGCATTTGATATTATTTATGCCATGACAGGCGGAGGTCCTGGTCATGCAACAGAAGTTATGACGACCTTCTTGGCAAAGTCAATGTCTTCGGGATCCATCGGATATCCTGCCGCCATAAGTGTCAGCCAATTTGTCATTATTACTGTGGTTGCCATGGTCATTAACTATTTCTCCAGTAGAAGGGAGATGGAGTCGTGATAGGAGCTTCAAATAAAAAGAGGATATTGTTTCATTCGACTTTCATTTATGCTTCCGCTCTACTAGTTTTTCTGCTGTACATATTTCCATTTTTGCTCATCTTGTTTAACTCGGTAAAGAATGAAAAGGAATCAAGCATTATGAATTTAAGCTTGCCGTCAGAGTACATGTTCCAAAATTATGTGACGGTTTTTGTTCAAGGCCATATGTTGCAAGGCTTTCTTAACGGAATGTTCCTATCTACTGTCATCACTGTATTGACTGTCCTTTTTTGTTCGATTTCATCTTTTATTATTCAGAGAAACCGGAATTCGTTCTCGAATTTTACTTACAAATATTTACTAGCTGGAATGATTGCTCCCTTTTCATTTATTCCTGCCATAAAGCTTTTGCAATTGCTGCATATGGGCAGTAATTTCTCTGGACTCATCATGGTTGATCTGGCCGGACAAATTCCCTTTTCCATTCTTTTGTATGTCGGGTTTATGAAAGGCATACCGCGTGAATTGGATGAAGCCTCCGTCGTGGAGGGCTGTGGACCTATTCGTTTGTTCTTCCAAATCATTTTTCCGCTATTAAGGCCGGTGATCTCGACCAATATTGTACTTACCTTTACAGCGATTTGGAACGATTTCGGAAATGTGCTATTTCTGGTACCAAAAACAAGCATGTGGACGATGCCGATGAGCGTGTTTAATTTTAAAGGACTTCACTCTTATAATTACGGACTCGTATGTGCATTCATCGTTATTGCGCTGATTCCTGTGCTCATCATTTATTTGATAGCGCAACGATATATTGTGTCAGGAATGACAGCTGGCGCAGTTAAAGGCTAATACAGTGTTTAACCAGGAAGAGGAGATCGATGATGGAGAAAGCGAGAGATACGATCACATTTCGCATCAGTGACTTTGGCATACAACCGAACACTAGTGAAGACGCCTGTGAGGCGATGAGAAGGATACTTCGTGCTGCAGCGGAAGTAGACGAGCACGTCGTCATCCAATTTGAGGGTGGTAGCTATAACTTTTATCATACACATGCATCAAAGGAAGTTTACTTTGTATCTAATACAGCTTCCGAGCTGGAAAATCCGGACAATACGAAAAGTATTGGGATTCATTTGAAGCAAATGTCGAATATAACGATAGACGGCGGCGGGGCGCTGCTTATTTTTCACGGAAAGATGACCCCCATTATTATTGATGGTTGCCAAAATATCGAGATCAAACATGTTTCGGTAGATTTTGAGCGACCAACGATGTCCGAAATGCGCGTCGAAGCGATCCACGATACATCGATGGATTGTGCCATACACCAGGATTCCTGGTACTGCATCGAAAGAGAAAAGCTGGTATGGATTGGCGAGGGCTGGCGTTATTCGTCAGGTCCTTCGCAAGAATTTGATCCTGATTCTAATCGAACTTGGCGAACGTGGAATCCTGCATCGGAGGCCATTCGCGTGGAGGAGCTCGAACCTTTCAAAGTTAGATTCCACTACAAGAAGCCACCCGAAACAACTTTAGGACATATTTTCCAGATGAGAGATGGTATTCGCGACCAGACGGGGACCTTTATCGTTCAAAGTAAGAATATCGTGTTCGATCAGGTGAATTTTGGCTATATGCATGGGTTAGGCGTGGTTGCGCAGTTTTCAGAGAATATTACACTTCAGCAGATTACTTGCGAGCCAAGACGGGGAACGGGGCGAACGGCGGCCGCCTTTGCCGATTTTGTTCATGTATCAGGTTGCAAAGGTAAAGTTGGCATATACAACAGTAAATTTAGCGGGTCGCATGACGATGTCATCAATGTGCACGGAACACATTTGAAAATCATGGAGATGGTTGGCGACAAAGCGTGTGTGGTCCGATTCATGCACCACCAAACGTACGGTTTCGATGCTTTTTATCCGGGTGATCATGTGGATTTTATTCATCGTTCTACGTTAACTGCCATTGGAAGCTGTACCATTCAGAAAGCAAAACAAGTCAACTCGCGGGAAATTTGGCTGGAATTCACAGAACGAATCCCTGATGACGTTTGCCTTGGCGATGTGATCGAAAATGTAAGCTGGAACCCGCAAGTGGAGGTTATTGGGAATGACTTCTCGAGCGTTCCGACTCGAGGCATACTTGTCTCCACCCGGCAAAAGGTCGTCATTCAAAAGAATACGTTCGACGGGATGCAGATGAGCGGCATTCTCATCGCTGATGACGGCGAAAGCTGGTTTGAATCGGGAATGGTACGTGATGTAACCATATCACATAATAATTTTATTAAATGCGGTGACCCCGTCATAAGTGTCATGCCTGAAAATGAAGAAGCTCACTACAAGGATCCTGTGCATCGGAACATTACGATCGAGCATAATTTTTTCTATTTAGACGGAACAGGCCTAGTTGATGCCAAAAGTACGCAAGGTTTGGTGATTAGAGGGAATGTAGTGGCTGGTACTAGCCACGCAGGGAAACCACTGATGATCTTGGAAGCATGTTCGGATGTGCTCATAGAAGACAATAATTTTCCAACGGAAAATCATCGAATGCACATCACCAATATGCCGGTAGAAGCCGTGACAATGGATCCCTTAAGACCACTTATCTTGGAAACAGCGACAAACGAATGAAAAGGTGACTTAATAAATGGGAATGAATGAGCACTCAACGAGCCATACGTTGTGGTACACGAAAAAGGCTTCACAATGGGTGGAAGCATTGCCTATTGGCAACGGTAGACTCGGCGCAATGGTGTATGGAGGTACCGATCAAGAGCGAATCGATTTGAATGAGGATACGTTGTGGTCAGGATTTCCGCGGGATACGAACAATTACGACGCCATTCGGCATCTAAATTCTGCTCGGGAGCTAGTTGCAAATGGTGATTTTAGGTCGAGCGAAAAACTTATAGAACGTCATATGCTTGGTCCCTGGCATGAATCATATATGCCGCTTGGTAGCCTGCTTATTCAACAATTCGGACTTAGTGAGGAAGAGAATTACCACCGAGAGCTGGATTTGCAAACAGGAATATCGACTACTTCATTTATGAGCGAGGGGATTATTTATAAGCGCGAGACGTTCGTCAGCATGCCTGACCAGCTAGTAATCGTAGGATTTAGCTGCTCGAAGGGTGGAAAGCTATCACTTGGTATCAAGCTAGAAAGTCTGCTCCATAGCGCTGTACGAAGTCGAGGTAATAAAGAGCTTATCTTGAAAGGTACGTGTCCGAGCCATGTAGAGCCCAACTATATCGAAGATCATCCGAGTCCGATCTTGTATGAAGAAGGAAGAGGCATCCGTTTTGAAGCGCATTTGCGGGTTTTTACCACAGGAGGGAGTTGTACAGTTAACGGGGAGGGCGAAATCGAGATTCGTGAAGCCGATACCCTATATATGTGCCTGGCTGCCTCAACAAATTTCTCGGAGAGCGGCAAGGAACGTATAGTCGCTGAGAAAGATTTGTCGCGAGTTTGCCGGCAGAAGCTCAATGAAGGAAGTGTTAAAACGTATGCTGAACTGAGAGGGAGACACGTGCAAGACTTCCGGTCTCTAATGGGAAGAGTCAATCTCCAGCTAGAGGAGACGGAATCATCACTGCTTCCAACAAATCTCCGGCTTGAAGCGGTTCGCAGCGGAGCTGAAGATCCGCAGTTTGCAGCGTTATATTTTCATTACGGGCGCTACTTGTTAATGTCGAGCTCACGTCCCGGTTCGCAGCCCACGACTTTGCAAGGCATATGGAATCGGGAGCTTAGGCCACCTTGGGGCAGCAACTGGACGACCAATATTAACGTGCAAATGAATTACTGGCTTGCTGAAGTGTGCAATTTAAGCGAATGCCATGAACCGCTTCTTAACTGGATTCACAGGCTCAGTCTTGAAGGAAGAAGGACAGCAGAGATTCATTACGGCTGCAGAGGTTGGACAGCGCATCATAATGTGGATTTGTGGCTGGATAGCTCACCCGCAAATGGGCAGGCTGTATGGGCGTTCTGGCCCATGGCAGGGGCATGGTTATGCGCACATTTGTGGGAACATTACCTATACACACTGGATCGTAATTACTTGGAGGAAACCGCTTATCCCGTGATGAAAGAAGCAGCGCTATTTTGTTTGGACTGGCTCATACGCGATGAGACGTCTGGCTTACTCATTACGAGCCCGTCAACATCGCCGGAAAATAAATTTATCACAGAGGAAGGCGAACCTTGCGCGGTTGCGAAAGCTTCCACTCTAGATCTTCTCTTAATTCGCCAGTTATTCCAAAATTGCATCGCCGCAGCTGATTTACTTGAAAAGGATTACGAATATAGCGTGGAATTGCAGGACGCACTGTCACAATTATTTCCGTTGCAGATCGGCGGACGCGGACAACTTCAGGAATGGGCCGAAGATTTCGCCGAGTGGGAACCCGGGCATAGGCACTTATCTCACTTGTACGGTTTGTTCCCTGGAGACTTGATCCAGATTGAACGTGATCGGGAACTAGCTGCTGCATGCCGTCGGTCCCTGGAGCTTCGCATGGAACATGGAGGCGGATACACAGGCTGGAGCTGTGCGTGGAATATGGCATTGTGGGCAAGATTGCAAGATGGGGAGAATGCGCATCACTGCTTTACCCAGCTTCTGCGGAGCTCAACCTTTGCGAATTTGTTCGACGGACATCCGTACATGGTAGATACGAGGATCGATTATTCCAAGGACATATTCCAAATCGATGGAAACTTTGGCGCTACAGCGGCAATCGCGGAGATGCTGTTGCAAAGTCATACAGAAGCCATCCACTTGCTCCCGGCGCTACCAGAACAGTGGTCGACGGGGAAAGTTACTGGGCTGAAGGCCAGAGGTGGATTTATTGTAGGGATGAAGTGGTCGGGCGGGAAATTGCTTCTTGCCTCAATAGTGTCCTTGAACGGAGGGGTTTGTCGTATACGCTCCAAAGAAGAGTTGAGCTTTGAAGATTACTCCAGAATGGATGTAAAAGTCCTTGAGGACGGTTATTACAGCGTTGTGTTTACAACTGAGCCCGGACAGCGCTTCGATTTAAAAGCAATCTCACATGGGTAGATAAACTGAATGAAAGAAGGGGGGGATGATAATGTAATAGATGTGTTAAAAGTCTATTGTGTAAGCGTTAACAAAAAGTGGGAAATTAAAAGGGAGGCAACAACATGATTCGCTCACTACTTGCTAAAATTCTAGTGTTATCCTTTGTTTTTACGAGTATCCTATCCATAGGTACCAGCAACCAATCGCAAGCGGCCACGATGCGCCAAGTTGTAGACAATACACACCCTCTTTACTTAATCGGCTACTATTATACTGACGTTGGAACCGTTACTCAGGCATGGAATTCCGTCCCGAATAATCTGAAGCCATACTCCGCCGTTGTACTGATTGCAGAGCATCATATCGATAACACTGATTTGGTGAAAAACTGGATTACGGCTAGACTTAACGAATGTCAGGCTAATGGCATTACTTGTATGGTACAGGCGATGAACGGCGAGACCAGGGAGAGCATGGCGATTCCTATAAGCTGGTTTGAAACGTTGATGCAGACTTACAGCAAACTGATTGGCTTCAATGCCGCCGAATTATACAACTCTACAGGTTGGTTTGGCGAGGCGGACGGGAACCACTCCCAATATGTCGCCGATCTGATAAATATGGTGTCTAAATATGGCGGATATTTCGCCTGGACAGATACGAATATTTTTACCACAAATGGTACTGTTCTTGACTGGATTCAAAATAATAGCAATCTGATTACAGCTATGCGTAACCATAAGGATAATTTTATATTCATGTACAAAGAATCCTTCACAGATAATGCTACTGATGGTTTGGGCCTCGGACTATTTTTGGCGGGTCTTGCCGGCAACTGGGGAGTAAGCCCAGACTGGTGGCATTGGCAGCTTGACGGATCCGGCAAGGTATTCGGTCCGGCCAGCACGAACGACCCATGGAAACAAATTTTCTCTATGCCGGAGACCATGTATGGTATGGACTTGGTCAGAACTGCAAGCGAGGGTGCTACTTGCTTCAAATTTGAGGGATCCTGGTATTCAACTTCCAACAATGGCAGAACGACACCTGCTTTTGATCATTTGGTCGTTCCGCTCCTCAATAAGCTTGTAGATGGAAGCATTCATATTCCGACTAGACAAGAAGTATTGAACAAAAATAAATTCGCCTATATTGGCAAATCAGCTTGGTCTGTGCCGTATATGTCCGATTACGCCGATTTGTATATGAAAACCGGCAGATACGGCATCATCCCGTTGCTTCCAACTAATGTGAACGCGACAGAACTTGCAAATTTCGAAAATACGTCAACAACTCCCAAGGATGAAGCGTATTTCCAAAACTTGTATCCGGAAGAAACGTATAGCACGAATACATTCGCATCCAGAAACGGATCGACCTGGTATTGGATGAACAGCAGTGAAAATACGGACATCTACCAGAGTTCAAAGCTGATTCCCAAAACGAATCCAAGCACGTATTTCTATATCGGTTCCAATCCGCATACGTATGCAGTCATTACAGAGAAAACTGATAAATTCAAAGTTCATCTGAATAATTATCGGGTAAATAAAGATTCAATCTATGACGGGACGGCGTGGGATCAGGACGCCATCAATCAGTATATTTACAACACATATTCTGTAAATCCAAATGATGATACGTTAAGAACGACAAGGATCAGGGTCAATGGCAAGTATAACGGTCAAAAACCGGTGCTGACCATTACGGGTGACAATGGTTTCACTTATACTGATCAGTGGAATGCAGCTACAAGTGAGTATACAGTAACGATCAACCACAATGGTCCTGTTGATCTGGAAATCGCAGCTAACCAGGCAGGATCCGGGCAAATTAATCCTCCTATGGTGATCGAAGCAGAAAATGGCGTATTAAATGGCAATGCCGCAGTTCGTTCATTGTCTGCAGCCTCTGGAGGTAAGTATGTTGGTGATCTTGGCGGCAACGCATCCAATTATGTGGCTCTGAATACCTTTGTAGACAATCCAGGCATGTATAAAATGGATATCTCAAGCATTACCGGGGAGTCGCGATCTTTTAAGGTAAGTGTAAATGGAAGAGTCGCTCAGCAGGTCACTGTTAATGGAACTTCCTGGAGCCAGTTGGCACCTGTTGTATCCCTGTATGTGAATTTGGACGCAGGTAACAATACGATCAAGTTCTATAACGATACCGCATGGGCCCCTGACCTTGATAAAGTCTTGTTGACTAGCAGCAGCTCTGCGCCTGTCACGAGTGTTGAAGGGGAAAGCGGTACCGTAAGCGGCAGTGCGGTAGTGAACAATTCTTCCTTTTCTTCTGGCGGAAAAGTCGTCGGAAACATCGGTAATCATGCATCCAATTACGTAACCTTAAACGCAAATGTCTCAAATGCAGGAATCTATAGACTGAATATTAGCGGTATTGTTTCAGGAAGTAGATCTTTCTATATAAGCGTCAACGGTGGTCCTGGCCAACGAGTCGTCGTAAATGGAACTTCGTGGAGTGCATTAGCTCCAAACGCACCTCTCGATGTTAACCTAAACGCAGGCAATAACGCATTGAAGTTATACAATGATAACGAATATGCGCCTGACCTTGATCGAATTCTGTTAACGCCATAAAAGCAAGACTGTGCAAGATTTCCTACGTAATCGAGTAAAGTGACGGAAGTCAGGTTCTAGTAAGCGATAATAAATTGAATAGACATTACTTGTAGCGGCAGCCCAGAACAGATCACGTTTTGAGCTGCCGCTAACTTATTTTCATTGCAGAGCACCCTAATCTATGAATTTTTCCATACATTTAAATTTAAGGGAATGATTGATGATTGTATAAAGTCATGCTGGTAGAAGATGAGCCACTTGTGAGACTGATCATGTACCAAATTATTGTTTGGAAAGAACTTGATATGGAGATTGTAGCTGAAGCTGAGAATGGCGTGGAAGCTTTGGCTATTTTGCAAAAGCGAAATGATATCGATATTATGCTGTTAGATATTCAGATGCCTAAAATGAACGGAATTGAACTGTTAGGTGCTATTCAATCCATAGATTCGATGAAAAAGCCAATCCCAATTATCATAAGCGCATACAGCGATTTTACTTATGTTCGTGAAGCCTTTGTACTTGGAGCCTTTGATTACATTGTAAAAGCAAATATGGACGAGGAGCACATTCTGCCTGTTCTGCAAAAAGCCCGGCAAATGCTTAAAAGGCTGGATGCTTCGAATGATTTGGAAATAACCCATCAAGTGAATGAAAAAGAAGTTCCAGACAGCGCGGTCGCGCGTCTGCTCAACTTTGAAATCCAATCTAAAGATATGGATTATTCCCGAATCGTTTCTGAAGTGTGTAATTGGCTGGGCGAGATCAATCAAGTAGCTGTTGCGGTGTCGATTTCAAGCACAGGGGAGATGATTTCAAAGAAGGAGATTAAGCAGACGATTAAAACTGAGATGGACTCGGCGTTCTTGAAGCATATCGTTTATGGTGAGGACGCGAATGAAATATTTCTCCTGTTAACAGTTCCGCAGCTTAGAAGTGAAATCGCGATTCGTGAACTTCTTTACACTACGCTCTCATTGATCAAAACTAGACTTGAGCAATATATGAATGTCCGTGTAGCAATGGGAATTAGCGATACCGTTGATGGGAGAAAGCATTGGCAAAGGTTAATGACTCAGGCGAGAAGCCTAGTTTCTTTGTGCTTTTTTGAAGGCTATGACAAGTTCTTTTATCCAGAGAGCGGAATCAAATCCTGCGTGGAAAAAACTAGTGCTGAGCTACGAATGAGTCTAAAAGCGAAAGGCATAGAGGTTGTACGTTTACTTGAGCTGGAGAATGCACCGCTATGGGAGCTTAAATTTGACCAGTATGTAAAGCTATTGAAAGGAAAAACAAGATTTGAAGTTAATGAAACAAGGTTGATACTAACCGATTTCCTGTGGGAGCTTGGCTCATTATTATATACCCAAGAAGTTCAATGGGCGGGCGTGTTTGACCATAGTCATCCATTTGAACAGTTGAAACAATTTCATACACTTGAGGATACATTACAATGGATCAAGCGAGTCTGTTCTGATATTTATCGTTTTATTCATGAGCTAAGCAAAAAAGCATATTCGCCCTATAGTATCGTTGAGAAGGCGAAAGAATTCATTCATCAGCACTATTGCGAGGAATTGAGTCTTGGTATGGTCAGCCAATGGGTTGGGGTTAGTGAAAATTATTTAAGCAGGTTATTTATGAAGAATGTCGGCGAGAGTTTCATTCAATATGTAACGAATTTACGTATCGAAGAGTCTAAGAGATTGTTGAAACAGGGGTATAAAATCATTGATCTATCTGAGAAGATCGGATATATGAATTCGGAGCACTTCAGTCGAGTATTCAAGAAGGTCACGGGTGTAAGCCCGAAGGTTTATAAGGAATCATTTCAGGACGAATAGTGAATCAGGTGCATGTTGCGATAATTGTCGCAATATGCACCTGTATTTGTTTCAGGCTTATTAAGCATTAAAATATCATGTTTTGTTGGAATAATATCATTTGAATGCGCTTTCAAGCAATGTACAATGGTTTCATTTAGGTCATGATTCAAAATACATCAAAACGAATGATGGAGGAATAGTCATGTTTGCAAAAAAAAGGGTGAAAAAGGTACCGATTATAGTTAGTGCCTTAACTATGCTGTTTTCTGTTCTTACTGGTTTCCCCGCAGAATCGAAGGCCGCAACGATTACCTTAACTGGTTCGGCGGCGGCTCCAGCACATAAGCTATCGTTATGGTATCAGCAGCCAGCTTCGAACTGGGAATCTCAAGCGCTTCCAATTGGTAACGGTTACATGGGAGGCATGGTGTTTGGCGGGGTGGATCAGGAACACATTCAATTCAATGAAAAAACGCTCTGGACCGGTGGTCCAGATGCTTCAGATTCCTACTCTTATGGCAACACGGATGGCGCTGCATCCCATCTGGCAAGCGTTCGATCCAAGCTGGATGCAGGCAACATTTCCGGAGCGGGCAGCGAGGCAAACACATATTTGACCGGGAACAGCACCGGCTTTGGCGCATATCAAAATTTTGGCGATATGTATTTTGATTTCGCGCTTCCGGGTGCAAGTACGGTCTCAAATTACCGCAGAGAGCTGGATTTGCAAGATGGCATTGCCAGAGTCTCCTATACGTACAATGGCGTCGATTACCTTCGGGAGTATTTTGTCAGCTATCCAGATAAAGTTATGGTGATGAGGCTCTCCGCCAGCCAAAACGGACAAATATCTCTGGATGTTCGGCCGACAAGCGCCCAAGGAGGAACAGTTACTGCAAGCGGCGACACGATAACGATACGAGGCAATGTTAGCAACAATCAGATGCTCTATGAGTCGCAAGTGAAAGTAACGAACGAAGGCGGCACCATTACGCCAGCAAATGGAAAAATAAGCGTATCAGGTGCGAATGCGCTTACGGTCGTGATGGCTGCCGGCACGGACTATGCCAATAGCTATCCGACGTATAAGGGAACAGATCCTCACAATCAAGTGACATCGGTTATCAATTCGGCATCCATCAAGTCGTATTCGACACTGAGAAGCAATCATATGAATGATTATCAAGCTTTGTTTAACAGGGTATCCCTGAATCTAGGGGAATCTATCCCGCAAATTCCGACGGATCAGCTCCTTACTTCCTATCGCACTACCAGGGACAAAGCGTTGGAAGTGCTCTTTTACCAATACGGAAGGTATATGTTAATCTCTTCATCACGCTCGGGTTCTCTTCCTGCAAACTTGCAAGGCGTTTGGAATAACTCAAACACGCCGCCTTGGGAAAGCGATTATCACTTTAATGTTAACATTCAAATGAATTACTGGCCTGCTGAAGTAGCGAACCTGGACGAAACGATGGTTCCGCTGATTGATTATGTCGAGTCACTGATGGCACCAGGCCGAGTATCCGCAGAGAAGCATTTTGGAGTTACAGGCGGAGGCTGGACGGTTAACACAATGAATAATCCGTTCGGATTCACTGCGCCGGGCTGGGATTTTTATTGGGGCTGGGCGCCATCCGCGAATGCTTTTATTACCAATAATGTGTGGGAGTACTATAAGTTTTCCGGTGATACAGCTAAATTGAACCGAATTTATCCGGTTTTGAAAGAAGCATCCCAGTTCTGGACAAAATATTTGGTCACGGATACGGATGGAACGCTTGTTTCAAATCCGTGTTACTCGCCTGAGCAAGGGGATATCAGCAAAGGATGCGCGTTTGATCAGCAGCTTGCTTGGGATTTATTCACGAACACAATCGAAGCAAGCGAGAAATTAAACATTGATAGTGCGTTCAGAAGTGACCTTATCACCAAGCGGAATCTGCTTTCGCCGATCAAGGTCGGCAGTTACGGTCAAATTCAGGAATGGAAGCAGGACATCGATGATCCGAACAATACGCATCGCCATGTTTCGCAATTGGTCGGACTCTATCCTGGCAAACAGATAAACATGAATACACAACAATGGTTTGATGCAGCCAAAGTTACCCTCATGCATCGTGGGGATGGCGGTACAGGGTGGAGCAAGGCGAACAAAATCAACCTGTGGGCACGTTTATTGGATGGTACGCATGCACATACCATACTGAGGGGCCAACTAACCGGAAGCACGCTAAGCAATTTGTTCGACACGCACCCACCGTTTCAGATTGACGGTAACTTCGGAGCAACATCGGGTATGTCCGAGATGCTGCTTCAGAGCCATTTGGACAACATTCACATTTTGCCGGCATTGCCTTCTGCATGGCCTGCCGGAAGCTATTCAGGACTGAAAGCGCGAAATGGATTCGAGGTTGGCGTAACGTGGGCGCAATCTCGGGCAACGGGCATCCAGATCAAATCCCTTACTGGAAACAAAGCTGTTCTCTATTATCCGAATATTGATGGGGCTGTCATCGAGGATCAAAACGGCGCGTCGGTTACCTACACAGCTCTCAACAGTGATCAGATCGAGTTCAATACGGGGGCCGGTTCAACTTATACGGTATCCTCCATACCGCCGGCTCCGCCGAGCTCAACGACTATGAAGGTGGATGATCGGGATACGAGCGTGACTTACAACGGCACATGGTCGACTTATGACGATGCTTCCGATTATTCAGGTACGGAGAAATATTCGGGCAATACCGGAGACTACGCAGAGCTTACGTTTACAGGCACTTCCGTCAAGCTTATCAGCATGAAACAGCAAAATATGGGGATTGTGGATGTGTATTTGGACGGTGATCTCGATCAAGGGAGTATTGATTTGTACGCGCCAAGTACGAGCAAACAAGTAGTGGCATATGCCAAGACTGGGCTGTCAAATTCCTCACATACGATCAAAGTCGTAAACAAAGGAACGAAGAATCCTTCTTCTATTGGCACCATTTCAGCTATAGACGCTTTTGAGTATGCGAGTGAAGCCCCGCCTGTGACGAACGTCACCATTCCCCAGTGGCAGATGACGGCATCGGCAACAAGCGAGGAATTGGAAAATGAAAATAATCCAGCATCCATGGTGCTCGATGGAGATCCAGATACCATTTGGCATACGAAGTGGGATTTGTCTGATCCACTGCCGGAATCGATCACATTGAATCTTGGCGGTACTTACGACGTGAATAAAATCAAGGTTCTCCCTAGACAAGGTGGGGGAAGTAACGGAATGATTACGGCCTACAATGTTTATGCGAGTACGGATGGCATCCAGTACACCAAAGTCGTAAGTGGAACTTGGGCTAAAGATACGACGGAGAAAACAGCGGAGTTCCCGGCGAAGAGAGCGTCCTTTATTAAACTGGAGGCAACCGCAGGGCAAGGTGGATGGGCATCTGCAGCTGAAATGAATGTGTATCGCGTTACCGAGGTGCCCGTAACTGGCGTGCAGCTGGATAAAGTGCAAGTCTCGCTGAAAGAAGGGCAATCGGCAGAGTTGGTTGCAACTTTGCTTCCAGAGAACGCAACGAATAAGAATGTAACTTGGGCGAGCAGCAACGATACCGTCGCTAAAGTGGAAGTAAAAGACGGCAAAGCAGTTGTCTCTGCATTGAAAGAGGGAGCGGCGGACATTACGGTCACCACGGTGAGTGGCAATTATACAGCGGTAAGCAAAATTACGGTACAAAAAGGCGACGACACGCAGCTCGCTTTGACGACGCTATCTGCTGCTGGCACCGTTCAGACAGGGCAGGAATTCAATGTACAGCTTGGTCTAGGCAGCGTCACGCAAAGCGTATATGCACAAGACATGAAGATGGACTACGATTCAACCGTATTTGAATTCGTTTCGGCCCATTCATTGAGAGACGACATTCAACTCGTAGAGACTAGGAAGGATACGCCGGGCAAACTTCGGTTTATTCTCGCAAGCTTAGGGGACGGTAAGGCTGTAACAGGCGATGCTGGGATCCTGGAACTGAAGTTCAAAGCCAAGGCTGCGACGCAGCCTGCGACAGGAACTATTAATGTAACCGACGCAACGCTGGGCGATGCGCAGGGAGCGGAATTGAAGGCGCAAGCTTCTTCGGTCAACGTGAGCATTACGACACTTCCTCTGGGAATTCCAGGCGACGTCAATCATGACAATCGAGTAAGTATCGGCGATCTTGCTATCATTGCAGCGAATTATGGCAAAACATCTTCCAGTCAAGATTGGGAACAAATCAAGCAGGCAGACGTAACTGGCGATGGCGAAATCGATATTGATGATCTTGCGCTCGTGGCTAGAAAAATCATAGAGTAAATCATTGCAGGAAGAATAGTGATATCAGTTGCATGTTGCGATAATTGTCGCAATATGCACCTGTATTTGTTTCAGGCTTATTTAGCATTAAAATATCATGTTTAGTTGGAAAAATATCATTTGAATGCGCTTGCAAGTTATTTAAAATTATTATATGAAACAATGTGTATCGAAATTAGTATGGCTATGAGAGGATGGAGACAAGTGGGAAAAGGCAAAAAACGAAAACATTTGGGACAACTTTCTATGATTACCCTAGCACTGCAGATGTTTCTTTCCGGAACTACAGCTCAGTCAGTTTCTGCGGCAGGGAGTTTCAGCGCAGCTACAGATAGTACTTCTCTATCAAGTGATTCGACAGTACTGTCAGCGACAGAATCGCAATCCGAATTCATAGCTTCGAATGTAATGCGTGTCGAAGTAGACCGAAATTTTCCAAGTGTCATTCAATATCAATATGGTAACGCAGTGATGTACGGTCAAGAGGATCATTTATCGCAGGTCAAAATTAACGGAATCAGCTATACGCCGAATGTAACGTTTAGCAAAACGGATGCCAAGGCATCCTATACCTTATCCTTTCCAGCGATCAACGTCACGATAACTTTTGATCTGGAAGTCGTAGGGAATACGTTGAATTTTAAAGCTACAGGAATTACAGAAAATGGTGAAACCAAAGTCAAAACTCTGGAAATACCGAATCACAATTTGCTTTCTGTCAGAAGCACGCAAAGCGGAGCAACATTTGCAGGTTCACGGATGTATACGGCTGTTGCGGGAACAGGTGATTCGATTAGTGATGTAACTGGAACCCCTCAAACAGATGCAGCGCCAAAAAATTATTTATACACCTTCCTCAATACGAGCGAGCTTGCGGGAGGCATCTGGACGAATGCGATCTCAGATTATGCGACGGATAACGATAATGAAAGGCTTCATAAACAGACAGTAAACAAAGTTGGCTATGCCCGTACCGGCATTTGGAGCGGGTCATGGTTATACCGGCCTGAAGGTATGATCGAACCGGAACCACTGCCAAGTGCCAAGGTGGTCATTACTGGAGATGCCAATACGGACAGTGCCATTGATTGGCAAGATGCGGCTGTTGATTATCGCAGTATCATGGAGACACCTAAAGGAAGTGAACGGATTCCCGATCTTGTCGTGCAGCGGATTCCATTTAACTTTGCCAGTCAGGCTACGAATCCTTTTTTACAGACACTGGATGAAACAAAGCGGATCTATCAGAACACCGATGGATTGAATCAGTTTATTCTGCTGAAAGGATATCAACAGGAAGGCCATGATTCTGCACATCCGGATTACGGCAATAATATCGGTATTCGTCAAGGCGGAGCGGCAGATATGAACACGCTTGTCAATGTAGGTCATGAGTACGGAGGCTATTTCGGTGTGCATATTAATGCGACCGAGGCTCTCCCGGAAGCGAAACATTTTAGCGATACGTTGGTAGATCCGACTAAACCTGGCTGGGATTGGGTGGACGCATCCTTCTACTACAATAAGGCTCAAATGCGCAGCGAAGCTTCGACAGGGGCCAGGTACAACCGTTTGCAAGAATTAAAAACTGCGGTGCCGAACCTTGACTATACTTATGTGGATGTCTGGTATGAGAAGGGCTGGAACGGCAAGAGGCTAGCACGTGAAATAAAACAGTTGGGTTGGGCAGTTGCTACGGAGTTCCCTGATGTGATGGAGAGAGACGCTATCTGGAACCACTGGGCTACTGAATACGCCTACGGCGGGACAACAATTAAAGGATTTAACAGTCAAATCGCCCGGTTCATCCACAATCATCAGAAGGATACATGGATCGTTCGCAATCCGCTGTTAGGCGGAACGGAACTGGAGGCATACGAAGGCTGGCAAGGCAAGGTCGACTATGACAAAATGATCAAGTTGACATTTGCAACGAACCTGCCGACGAAATATATGCAGCACTTCCCGATCACCAAGTGGACGAGCGACACGGTCAATTTTGAACATAATGTAAGCGTAAGCAATGCTAGTGGGAAAAGAGTGATAACCAAGGATGGTATCATGATCTTAAATGACGGAGCGTACTTGCTTCCGTGGAATCCGAAAACAGAGGACAAGCTGTATCACTGGAATACAACCGGTGGAAATACGAGCTGGACGCTTCCGTTAAGCTGGTCGGGGCTCACGACAGTGAAGCTTTACAAGCTGACGGATCAGGGTAAGGAATTGCTGCAAAATGTAACGGTGTCGAACAATCAAATTACGATTAACGCAGATGCGAATACGCCTTATGTGATCTACAAAGGAGACGCGACGCCTGTAGCTTCTGATGTGAAATACGGGGAAGGCTCCTTCTTGAAGGACCCAGGCTTTAATAGCGGGGGGCTCGCTGCGTGGACGGTAACGGGTGATACGACATCTGCTTCTGTACAGAGAAACGATCTCGGACAGAATGAACTGAAGATTGCAAGCGGAGGAGAAGTGAGTGTCAGCCAGCAGCTGACAGGACTTTCGCAGGGAACTTACTCAGCCTATGTCAATGTGGAAGTAGAAGGTACGCGTCGCGCTGTAATCGGGGTTAAGGATTATGGCGGAGACGAGGTGACGAACTATACGGACAGTTCGTTCGCTATGAATAACATTGCGGCGGATTCCAAGAATGGCACTAACATGCAGCGGATGCGCGTACTGTTCGACGTTCCGGTGGGACACACGACAGCGACGCTTTATCTAAAAGGCCTGGCAGGTACAACGAATATTACTTTCGATGACGTTCATCTGATGAAGGTAGTGCGTGCGGCGAATCCAACAAACGCTTATTTCGCAGAAGATTTTGAGCATGTGGATGCAGGATGGTATCCCTTTGTGAAAGCGGAAGCTGGCGGGATTAATGATCCGCGTACCCATCTTTCCGAATTGCATGCCCCGTATACCCAAAAAGGGTGGAATGGCAATCCGATCGACCACACGATTAGCGGGAACTGGTCATTAGTCTCGCATAAGGAAAATAGAGGTCTTGTTTACCGAACACTGCCTCAAACATTACGATTCACACCGGGAACGACATATACCGCAAGTTTCAAATACGAAAGCGGTTCGACAGACTATGCGTTCGTTGTCGGTGATGGTACGACAATAGTATCTACAACTACGTTTCCAGCAGCTACATCACCTGAAACATTCAAGTTCGCATTTGTCGCGTCGTCGTCAGGAAATACATGGATGGGGTTGAAGAAGAAGTCGGGGAATGATACGGATTTCGTCATGGATGATTTGGTCGTCAGCGTTGGTGGAGATCTCAACCAAAATCCGCAGCCGGATTCAGGTACGGTTGTCGATCCAAACCAAATTCCCCAGTCCCAGATGACGGCATCGGCAACAAGCGAGGAATTGGAAAATGAAAATAATCCAGCATCCATGGTGCTCGATGGAGATCCAGATACCATTTGGCATACGAAGTGGGATTTGTCTGATCCACTGCCGGAATCGATCACATTGAATCTTGGCGGTACTTACGACGTGAATAAAATCAAGGTTCTCCCTAGACAAGGTGGGGGAAGTAACGGAATGATTACGGCCTACAATGTTTATGCGAGTACGGATGGCAACCAGTACACCAAAGTCGCAAGTGGAACTTGGGCGATGGGCTCTGAGGAGAAAACAGTGGAGTTCAATGCGACGAGAGCGTCCTTTATTAAACTGGAAGCTACAACTGGATATAATGGTTGGGCATCGGCAGCTGAAATCAATGTCTTTCGCGTGATCGAGGTTCCCAACGTCACGTTAACGAAGCTATCCGCAGCAGACACCGTTATGGCAGGCGGGGAATTCCTTGTACAGTTAGATCTGGGCAGCGTCACGCAAAGCGTATATGCACAAGATATTAAGATGGACTACGATTCAACCGTATTTGAATTCGTGTCGGCCCATTCTGTGAGAGACGACATTCAACTCGTAGAGACTAGGAAGGATACACCGGGCAAACTTCGGTTTATTCTCGCAAGCTTAGGGGCCGGTAAGGCTGTGACAGGCGATGCCGGGATCCTGAAACTGACGTTCAAAGCCAAAGCTGTGACGCAGCCGGCGACAGGAATGATTGCTGTAACCGACGCAACGCTGGGCGATGCGCAGGGAGCGGAATCGAAGGCGCAAGCTTCTTCGGTCAACGTAAGCATTACGACACCGCCTCCGGGAACTCCAGGTGACGTCAATCATGACAATCGCGTAAGCATCGGTGATCTTGGCATCATCGCAAAGAATTATGGCAAAACATCTTCCAGCCCAGACTGGGAGCAAGTCAAGCAGGCAGACGTAACTGGCGATGGCGAAATCGATATTGATGATCTTGCGCTCGTGGCTAGAAAAATCATAGAGTAATTCATTGCAGGAAGAATAGTGATATCAGGTGCATGTTGCGATAATTGTCGCAATATGCACCTGTTTTTATTTCAGGCTTATTAAGCATTAAAATATCATGATTTGTTGGAAAAATATCATTTGAATGCGCTTGCAACTATTTTACAATTATTACATGAAACAAAACGTATCGAAATTAGTGTTGCTATGAGAGGATGGAGACAAATGGGAAAAGGCAAAAAACGAAAACGTTTGGGACAACTTTCTATGATTACTCTAGCTCTGCAGATGTTTCTTGTGTCGCCTACAGATCAGTCAGTTTCTGCGATGGAGAGTTTCAGCTCATCTACGGATAGCTCTTCTCTATCAAGTGATTCGACAGTACTGTTAGCGACAGATTCGCAATCCGAATTCATAGCTTCGAATGTCATGCGTGTTGAAGTAGACCGAAATTTTCCAAGTGTCATTCAATATCAATATGGTAACGCAGTGATGTACGGTCAAGAGGATAATTTATCGCAGGTCAAAATTAACGGAATCAGCTATACGCCGAATGTAACATTTAGCAAAACGGATGCCAAGGCGTCCTATACCTTATCCTTTCCAGCGATCAACGTCACGATAACATTCGATCTGGAAGTCGTAGGGAATACGTTGAATTTTAAAGCTACAGGAATTACTGAAAATGCTGAAACCAAAGTCAAAACTCTGGAAATACCGAATCACAATTTGCTTTCTGTCCGAAGCACGCAAAGCGGAGCGAAATTTGCCGGTTCACGGATGTATACGGCTGTTGCAGGAACAGGTGATACGATTAGTGATGTAACTGGAACCCCTCAGACAGATGCAGCGCCAAAAAATTATTTGTACACCTTCCTCAATACGAGCGAGCTTGCGGGAGGCATCTGGACGAATGCGATCTCAGATTATACGACGGATACCGATAATGAAAGGCTTCATAAACAGACAGTAAACAAAGTAGGCTATGCCCGTACCGGCATTTGGAGCGGGTCCTGGTTATACCGTCCTGAAGGTATGAGTGAAGCCGAACCGCTGCCAAGTGCCAAGGTGGTCATTACCGGAGATGCCAATACGGACAGTGTCATTGATTGGCAAGATGCGGCTGTTGTTTATCGCAGCATCATGGAGACACCTAAAGGAAGTGATCGGATTCCCGATCTTGTCGTACAGCGGATTCCATTTAACTTTGCCAGTCAGGCTACAAATCCTTTTTTACAAACACTGGATGAAACAAAGCGGATCAATTTGAACACAGACGGATTGGGCCAGTTTATTGAGCTCAAGGGGTACCAGCAGGAAGGTCATGACTCCGCGCATCCGGATTACGGCAACAATATCGGGATTCGTCAAGGCGGAACGACAGATTTGAACACGCTTGTCAATATAGGTCATGAGTACGGAGGCTATTTCGGTGTGCATATTAGTGCGACCGGTGCGCTCCCCGAAGCCAAACATTTTAGCGACACGTTAGTAGATCCGAATAAACCTGGCTGGGATTGGCTGGACGCATCCTACGATTTCAATAAGGCTCAAATGCGCAGCGAAGCTTCGACAGGGGCTAGGAACAACCGTTTGCAAGAATTGAAAACTGCGGTGCCGAACCTCGACTTTATTTATGCAGATGCCTGGTTCGAGAATGGCTGGAACGGGGTGAAGCTTGCACGGGAAATGAACCAATTGGGTTGGGCAGCTACTACGGAGTTCCCTTCATTGATGGAGAGAGACGCCATCTGGTTCCACTGGGCTACGGATTACAACTACGGCGGGACAACAATTAAAGGATTTAACAGTCAAATCGCCCGGTTCATCCATAATCATCAGAAGGATACATGGATCGTTCGCAATCCGCTGTTAGGCGGAACGGAACTGGAGGCATACGAAGGCTGGCAAGGCAAGGTCGACTATGACAAAATGATCAAGATGACATTTGCAACGAACCTGCCGACCAAATATATGCAGAACTTCCCGATCACCAAGTGGACGAGTAACACGGTCAATTTTGAACATAATGTAAGCGTAAGCAATGTTAGCGGAAAAAGAGTGATAACCAAGGATGGTATCACGATCTTAAATGACGAAGCGTACTTGCTTCCCTGGAATCCGAAAACAGAGGATAAGCTGTATCACTGGAATGCTACCGGCGGAAATACGAGCTGGACGCTTCCGTTAAGCTGGTCGGGGCTCACGACAGTGAAGCTTTACAAGCTGACGGATCAGGGTAAGGAATCGCTGCAAAATGTAACGGTGTCGAACAATCAAATTACGATTAACGCAGATGCGAATACGCCTTATGTGATCTACAAAGGAGACGCGACGCCTGTAGCTTCTGATGTGAAATACGGGGAAGGCTCCTTCTTGAAGGACCCAGGCTTTAATAGCGGAGGGCTCGCTGCGTGGACGGTAACGGGTGATACAACATCTGCTTCTGTACAGAGAAACGATCTCGGACAGAATGAACTGAAGATTGCAAGCGGAGGAGAAGTGAGTGTCAGCCAGCAGCTGACAGGACTTTCGCAGGGAACTTACTCAGCCTATGTCAATGTGGAAGTAGAAGGTACGCGTCGCGCTGTAATCGGGGTTAAGGATTATGGCGGAGACGAGGTGACGAACTATACGGACAGCTCGTTCGCTACCAATAACATTGCTGCGGATTCCAAGAATGGTACTAACATGCAGCGGATGCGCGTACTGTTCGACGTTCCGGGAGGGCACACGACAGCGACACTTTATCTAAAAGGTCTGGCAGGTACAACAAACATTACTTTCGATGACGTTCATCTGATGAAGGTAGAGCGTGCGGCGAATCCGACTAACGCTTATTTCGCAGAAGATTTTGAGCATGTGGACGCAGGCTGGTATCCATTTGTGAAAGCGGAAGCTGGCGGGATTAATGATCCGCGTACCCATCTTTCCGAATTGCATGCCCCGTATACCCAAAAAGGGTGGAATGGCAATCCGATCGACCACACGATTAGCGGGAACTGGTCATTAGTCTCGCATAAGGAAAATAGAGGCCTTGTTTACCGAACACTGCCTCAAACATTACGATTCACTCCGGGAGCGACATATACCGCAAGTTTCAAATACGAAAGCGGTTCGACAGACTATGCGTTCGTTGTCGGTGATGGCACGACAATCGTATCGACAACTACGTTTCCTGCAGCTACCTCACCTGAAACATTCAAGTTCGCATTTGTCGCGTCATCGTCAGGAAATACATGGATGGGGTTGAAGAAGAAGACGGGGAATGATACCGATTTCGTCATGGATGATTTGGTCGTCAGCGTTGGAGGAGATGTAAGCCAAAATCCACCGCCGGATTCAGGTTCAGTTGTCGATCCGAACCAAATCCCTCAGTCGCAGATGACGGCATCGGCAACAAGTGAGGAAGTGGAATATGAAAATAATGCAGCATCCATGGTGCTCGATGGAGATTCAGATACCATTTGGCATACGAAGTGGGATTTGTCTGATCCACTGCCGGAATCGATCACATTGAATCTTGGCGGTACTTACGACGTGAATAAAATCAAGGTTCTCCCTAGACAAGGCGGGGGAAGTAACGGAATGATTACGGCTTACAATGTTTATGCGAGTACGGATGGCATCCAGTACACCAAAGTCGCAAGTGGAACTTGGGCGATGGGCTCTGAGGAGAAAACAGTGGAGTTCGATGCGACGAGAGCGTCCTTTATTAAACTGGAAGCTACAACTGGATATAATGGTTGGGCATCGGCAGCTGAAATGAAAGTCTATCGCGTGATCGAGGTTCCCAACGTCACTGTAACGAAGCTATCCGCAGCAGGCACCGTTATGGCAGGCGGGGAATTCCTTGTACAGTTAGCTCTCGGCAGCGTCACGCAAAGCGTATATGCACAAGATATTAAGATGGACTACGATTCAACCGTATTTGAATTCGTTTCGGCCCATTCTGTGAGAGACGACATTCAACTCGTAGAGACTAGGAAGGATACACCGGGCAAACTTCGGTTTATTCTCGCAAGCTTAGGGGCCGGTAAGGCTGTGACAGGCGATGCCGGGATCCTGGAACTGAAGTTCAAAGCCAAAGCTGTGACGCAGCCGGCGACAGGAATGATTGCTGTAACCGACGCAACGCTAGGAGATGCGCAGGGAGCGGAATCGAAGGCGCAAGCTTCTTCGGTCAACGTGAGCATAACGACACCGCCTCCGGGAACTCCAGGCGACGTCAATCATGACAATCGCGTAAGCATCGGCGATCTTGGCATCATTGCAAAGAATTACGGCAAAACATCTTCCAGCCCAGACTGGGAGCAAGTCAAGCAAGCAGACGTAACTGGCGATGGCGAAATCGATATTGATGATCTTGCACTCGTGGCTAGAAAAATCATAGAGTAAATCATACAGATTGTAGCTAATAGAATGGGCCAACCAGCAAATCAATTTTGCTAGTTGGCCTTTTTTTATCAATTAGGTAAAAAAATGAGGGGTAAATCGTAGAAAGTATCATTCTTTAAGAGACATATGTCAATTAGAATCACTATGAAAGCGCTTATTATTGACCCTTGTTTAGTTGTTCAGATGTTGAAGGAGGTGAATTTGACGTATTCCGGCATGCAGAAACAATAAATTAACAGGAGTGAATAAAACGAATGAAGAGAACAAAGAAAATTGCAGTCTTACTTTCGCTAAGCTTGATTTTGCCCACGATCCCAACCTTTTCTGCCGTTCATTCAGTCGCAGCAGCAGCTTCCATATCCAGTTCCGTTAATACAAACCTGGATCATGATTTGAATCTCTTGTATACCGATTTGCAAAGTTATCCAGATCTCTCATCAGGTTCGTCAATAACCATATTTGGTACGGACGCATTTGCATTGACGATTGATCAGGGCAAATCTCCGCTTGCAGGCGCTTCTCGTTACGGGACAGGGCGTGTGATTGCAGCGGGTGCCGGGGACTACTTTAACTTAACGGCAAGCACGGCCACGACAGTAGGAAAAATAACAAGAAACATGCTGCTTTGGCTGACCGAAGACAAGTCCCCGAATCCGACTACAGGCGCCACGAATCGTTACTCGAATGCGCTTATAGGCACGGAAAGGCTCAAGTTGATCACGAAAAATGATATATCGAGCGGAGGGACGTTGCCTATTGATCAAACCGTTGTCAGCAGTTGGACCAATCAACCGCTGGACCCCCTCGTATACCCGATCGCGTTTGTCGATCCGAGAAACGTAAGCAGTGAAGAAGCAATCGCACTGGAGGTGTATGTTAAAAATGGCGGGAGCGTCATTGTTACAGAAAAGGGATGGGTCATGACAGCTTATCCGCCGGATGCCATCCGTTCACAAGCGAAAGATCCGCAGAACGTCAAGGTAACGGATTACCCAGCTCAATGGTTGCTGAATCAAGCCGGTCTTGGCATTAACGACGATTACATTTCAATGAATGACCCTAATCCGAAGCCAACCTTGGATCAAGTGGGCAAGGCCAATCTTCCTTATCTGACCGATGCGCTGCAGCAAGTTGAGGCTAGTTCCAAGACCTTTATGGATTATGCCATAGCAGGTGAGATTGTGCCGCAGGACGTGTGGTGGAGAATCAATTCCAACATTATTCAGGGCTGGAAATCAATTGTCCCAAGTACTCTCTACCTGAGCGGAGTGAAGAGCAATAGCGATGCGGTCATGAGCGCTTTAACACTACCGTTAGATCGTTTACAAAAGCCATATACGAGCGTACTCGTTGAATACAGATCATCTGTGGCAAGCTTGGATGATACGGGTGTGAAGTTTGCCGGAGCGGACGTGTTTCCAGGCAAGGTAGAGAATACGGTACCGAGGGTCGCGAAAACGATAGCTGTGAATATGGACTATGCAGACACTAGCTATTTACGAATGTATTCTACTCCAGGGCATTGGGTAAGCACAGGATCGTATGCGCCTGCAGGGAGTGAGATTACCATAGATGTTCCTGCAGACGAACCGGATTTGGTTGTCCAAATCGGCGCACATACGGACGAACTGACATGGTATAACTGGATTACACAATGGGATCGTCTGCCTGGCGTCGTTCTGAAGAAAAAGCTGAATCCCGGTCTCAATCGGATCAGCAGCCCTTACGGCGGCTTGGTGTACATCATCCCGACCACATCCAAACCCGGACGAGTGGTGAATGTTAATGTCGGCGGTGTCGTCCAAGCTCCTTATTTTGTGCTCGGGCAAACAAGCGAACAAGAGTGGAAGGATACTATTCGCAATTATCCCGCTCCATGGGCGGAACTTCGAAGCAATCATATCGCGCTGACGGTGCCGGCGGATGATATCCGCTTGCTCGATAATCCGCAGCAGCTGATGGCTAAATGGGATGAGATTTATAGCTTATATGAAAATATGAGCGGACTTGCTCCGGGTAAAGCGCTGCCGAACAAAAGCTTAGATAGCTGGCCTTTCCGCTATGTGGCCGACAAACAAATCAGCGTCGGGTCGATGCACGCAGGTTATCCGATTATGTTCCACCAGGGCGAGGCTTCTAAGCGATTGGTAAACCTCGATGCTATTCAGCATGACGGTTGGGGGTTCTGGCATGAACTTGGCCATAACTTTCAGATGGATGCATGGACATGGGGCACTACTAGGGAGGTAACCAACAATCTCCATTCCCTGCATGTCCAAGAATATTACGGAAATGAGTCGCGGTTGAAAGATTATTTCCCACAAGCTGCTCAATATGTAGCAAACACAGACCCGAACAAAGACTTCGAAAACAACGACGATCCTTTCGTGAAATTAGTCATGTTCACCCAGTTGAAATATGCTTACGGTTGGGACTTCTACGCGAAGCTGCATACGGCGTATAGAGAAATGAACCAATCCAGTTTACCTGCCGACTTGCAGCAGCAGAAAGATTTATTAGTGCTCACCGCTTCCCGAATGGCCGGGGCGAATTTGCTGGAGTTTTTTGACCGATGGGGGTTTAAATATTCGTCAAGTGCGCGTGACGCAGTCGCTGCTCTTGGGCTCCAGAAGCCGACTTACGCTATCTGGAATTTAACGGCGGATATCAACAAACCGCAACTCATTCCGCAGCTCCAAATGAATGCAACGGCGACGAGCGAAGAGCTGGTATCCCAAAATAACGGAGCCTCCAACGTGCTCGATGGAAATTCAAATACCATTTGGCATACGAAGTGGGATTTGTCAGGACCGCTTCCTCAGTCCCTTACACTTAAGCTCAACGGCACTTATGCGGTTAACTCTATCCGTTACTTGCCTAGACAATCAGAAGCTAACGGCATCATAACGAACTATAGTGTGTATGTGAGCAAGGACGGAACGAGCTTCACGAAAGTGTTGGATGGAACATGGGCTAACGACAATACGGAGAAGAAAGCAGAGTTCCCTGTGACTTCTGCAGCATACGTGAAGCTAGTAGCTAATGTCGGGGTTGGCGGATATGCGTCGGCAGCAGAGCTCAATGTTTCCTACATGCTACCGCAACTCATCCCGCAAAGCCAAATGAGCGCGACGGCATCAAACGAAGAGCTGGTATCTGAGAATAATGCAGCATCCATGGTGCTTGACGGGAGTGCTTCGACGATTTGGCACACAAAATGGAACTTGTCGGGCCCTCTGCCTCAGTCCCTTACACTTAAGCTTAACGGCACATATGCGGTGAACTCCATCCGTTATCTACCTAGACAATCACAAGCTAACGGCATCATTACGAGCTATAGTGTGTATGTAAGCATGAACGGAACGCACTTCACGAAAGTGTTGGATGGAACTTGGGCTAACGACAATACGGAGAAGAAAGCGGAGTTCCCTGCGACTAATGCAGCATACGTGAAGCTAGTGGCTAATACAGGGGTCGGCGGATATGCCTCGGCAGCGGAGCTCAATGTTTCCTATATGCCTACCACTATAAACTAACTTGTATCCGCTCATTTCTCATGAAATCAAAAAGAAGATGAGGCGTCCTTAGGGACGCTTCTATTTTTTGGGATTAGGATAAAAAATGAGAGGGAAATCGTAGATTATATCATTTTAATAGGGGCGAAAACCTTTACAATTATTATGAAAGCGTTTTTAAGTACTCTATCCCGATAAAGGAGGATGAAATATATGTTAAATAAGTTTAAAAAATTATCGTGTATTGCATTAATAGCTGCTGTTTCTGCAACATCGTTTACGATCAGTTCAAGTGTTCATGCAGCGAGTAGTACAACCGTCAATATTGACGGAGCCGGTGCGGGGAGAATCTTTGACGGAGAAGGTGTGTTAAGCGGCGGCGGGGGCAATACTAAGCTTCTTATTGACTATCCTGAGCCCTATCGTAGTGATATTTTGGACTATCTTTTTAAACCTAATTTTGGAGCTTCTTATCAAGAACTCAAAGTAGAAATCGGCGGAGATATCAATTCTACCAGTGGAACTGAGCCGAGTCATGCAAGGACAAGAGAAGAAAATGCCAATCCGAATATGACACGAGGTTATGAAACCTGGCTAATCCACGAAGCGAAACAGAGAAACCCCAATATCAAGCTATCCGGCTTGCAGTGGGGAGCGCCAGGCTGGATAGGCGATGGTAATATATGGTCCCAAGACAATGCGGATTATCTTGTCAGTTATATCAAGGGATTAAAAAGCGTCTGGGGCTATGATCTGGATTACATTGGCGGTAACCAGAACGAAAATTTTAATGGGACATCCCAGCAGGTACGAGATTATATTGTACATATATTGCGACCAACATTGGATAGGAACGGTCTCTCCAATGTCCAAATTGTAGCACCCGATATATTAAGCGATAATTGGGCTTTCGCCAATCAAATTGTCAACGATCCCGAGTTAAAAAATGCAGTAGCAGCAATCGGATACCACTACGTCAATAGTACATCTACAAGTAATGCTCTGAATAGCGGACTGCCGATTTGGGAAAGCGAAGGCTGGACCGGAATTGGCGATTGGAAGGGCGCATTTAACCTCGCAAAGGAAATGAACCTCAACTATGTGAATGCTAAACTTACGAAGACCAGTGTCTGGCACGCAATTAACTCCCAATACAATAATGCAAAATGGGCCCATTCCGGTATCATGGAGGCCAATACACCTTGGTCAGGCAATTATATTGTACAGCCGACCGTATGGGTAGCAGCACATACAACCCAATTTGCTCAACCTGGATGGAAATATTTGGACAGCGGTTGCGGCGTCACATCAAGTGGAACTTCCTATGTAACCTTTAAAAAGCCTAACAGCGGAGATTATAGTACGGTTATAGTAACGGGGGGATCACCCGAATCTATGACCTTTAACCTTTCCGGGGGGCTTTCTACCGGGGCGGTTCATGTATGGAAATCAAACAGTAGTGAGCAGTTTATTCAGCAAAATGATATTCCGGTCAATGCAGGCTCGTATTCGATTAATCTTGAGGCAAATTCGATCTATTCATTGACAACCACAACGGGACAGCACAAAGGTGTTGCTGCAAATCCTATACCAGCCAATAATTCTTTTACAAAGAGTTACAGTGAGAATTTTGAAAGCTATGCAGTAGGCAAAACACCAAAGTATACCTACGATATCGAAGGGGCGTTCGAAGTAAGCAACAGCTTCGGAGGTGGAGCCGGAAAGACCTTGCGTCAGGTCATTTCAAAACCGATAATTCCATGGAATAGCTGGGGGGATAGAGGGGATTCTACAAATCCAAGTACATTCACCGAATTCGGAGACTTAAAGTGGCAGGACTATGATTACAACGTAGATACGCTAATTGAGAATTCAGGTTCGGTCAGTATATACGGTAGAGTGGGCAGGGCATTATCCGGTGGAAACGTATATGATTATACGGGATATAGGCTCGGCATTGACGACAACGGGGAGTGGAATCTATGCTATTGTGATCCTTATACCTATGAGACAGGCGACGATGTAACACTTGCGTCAGGAACAATTTCCGGATTTTCTGCGGATACATGGCATAATTTAAAGTTATCCTTTATGGGGACCAATATCAAAGCCTATGTAGACAATAACGAAATCGCTTCGATTACCGACAGCAGACGAGGAAAAGGAATGGCGGGTCTGGGCAGCGGGTGGAACCAAGCACAGTTTGATAATATCAGTGTAGTAGGTAAAGAATCACCCCCGGATCCCAATCCAGCAATTCCCCAGTCGGAGATGACGGCATCGGCAACAAGTGAGGAATTGGAAAATGAAAGTAACGGAGCCTTCAATGTGCTCGATGAAGATCCCAATACCATTTGGCATACGAAGTGGGATTTGTCTGATCCGCTGCCGCAATCAATCACATTGAATCTCGGCGGTACTTACGACGTGAATAAAATCAAGGTTCTCCCTAGACAAGGCGGGGGAAGTAACGGAATGATTACGGCTTACAATGTTTATGCGAGTACGGATGGCATCCAGTACACCAACGTCGCAAGTGGAACTTGGGCAAAAGACAAGACGGAGAAAACAGCGGAGTTCCCGGCGACGAGAGCATCCTTTATTAAGCTGGAAGCAACCGCAGGGCAAGGCGGATGGGCATCTGCAGCTGAAATTAATGTGTATCACGTTACCAATCAGCCAAACGTCGCTTTAACGAAGCTATCCGCAGGAGGCACCGTTCAGGCAGGCGAGGAATTCACTGTACAGCTGGGGCAGGGCGGCGTCACACAAAGCGTATATGCACAAGATTTTAAGCTGGACTACGATCCGAGCGCTTTTGAGTTCGTTTCGGCCCATGCTTTGAATGACACCAATCAATTTGTAAATACAAGGCAGGAAACAATCGGCAAACTCCGGTTTATTCTCGCGAGCTTAGGTACAGCTGTGACAGGCGATGCCGGGATTCTTGAACTCAAGTTCAAGGCCAAAGCTGTGACGCAGACGGTGACGGGAAGGATTGCTGTAACCGACGCAACGCTGAGTGATGGGCAGGGAGCGGAAACAATGGCGCAAGCTTCTTCGGTCGACGTGCGCATTACGACGCTTCCTGCGGGAATCCCAGGCGACGTCAACCATGACAATAAAGTAAGCATCGGTGATCTTGCTATCGTTGCAGCGAATTACGGTAAAACATCTGCTAGCACAGATTGGGATCAAGTGAAGCAAGCAGACGTACATGTTGATGGCAAAATCGATGTGGATGATCTTGCGTTCGTGGCCAGAAAATTAATAGAGTAAATCATCCAAATTACAGTTCCGAACAAATTGGGCCAACCAGCGATTGCTGGCTGGCCTTTTAGAGCCGAATATCGCATAGAATCACTTTGAAAACGCTCGCATGATTGTCCATATATTGGAAAGGTAGGTCCTTATCATTGTACAAAATCATGATTGTGGATGACGAATCCGAAGTGCGGGAAGGCATCAAAGAGAGTATCGATTGGGAACTATACGGTTTTGAATGCATAGGCGATTACGCGAATGGAAGGGAAGCTTTGGAAGTGATTGCAGAATCGAGACCGGATCTAGTCATTTCCGATATTTGCATGCCATTTATGGATGGGATCGAGTTGACCCGGAACATTCAGATGAAGTATCCCTATATCAAAGTCATTATCCTTACCGCTCATGATGAATTTGATTATGTTCAACAAGCGCTGAGGTTACAAGTATACGACTTTATCGTCAAGCCGATTACTGCATATGAACTCCGCGCTCTGCTGGAAAAGGTGAGATCAGATATGGACAAAGAAGCGGAGCATCGAGAAAATCTGACTCATCTCAAAATACAGCTTCAGCAGAGTCTGCCGTTATTAAGGGAACGTTTTCTCGAACAGATGGTAGGCGGCACTTTAAAAGACGGGCAAATGCAAGATAGGCTCCACTACTTCCGCATTCCGACAATGCTCCCTCCTTATCTGGTTGCAGCTATTGATCTTGACGAATTAAGTGACATAACCAAAGGCAGATGGGACAACGATCCGGAGCTTCTCCGTTCTGCGGCATACAATATTGTACAAGAGGTCCTGGAAGGCAAAAAAGCGGTGAACTTCCGTACGAGAGAAGATCGGATGGTCATCCTATTTTACGGTGAAGCGGAAGAGGTACTATATGACGCGGCTTTCCATTTAGCTGAGGTGATCCGATTTTGTATTGAGAAATATTTGAAATTCACGGTTACCGCTGGTATCGGTACCTTATGCAGCGCATTAAGCGAGTTGTCAATCTCTTACAATGGTGCGATTTCGGCGCTGGACTACCGCTTTATGCTGGGAGCTAATCGTGTTATCTCTATTCAAGATATGGAGGGAGCGCATAACGCCATGCATTGGCTGGACATGGAATGGAGCCGCAGGTTCGCCACCATGATCAAAACAGGTGCGAACAAAGATTCTCATGCCCTCATTCAACAATTAATTTCCCGTCTGAAAGACTCATTAATGCCGATCGATGCCTGTTACTTGCAGATTCAGTCCATCCTTATTGCGATTGTGAATACGATTCACGAGTTAGTCGGAGACGAAAGCGATCACTTTAAAGGACACGAGTTGATTTTCAAAAATGTGAACCGTTTAAAAACGTTGGACGAAATCGAGCAATGGCTCCAGGACATCTGTAAGGAAGCGATTGCCTACATTGCTGTTCAGCGTAACGATTTGACGAAAATGCAGGTCCGCAGTGTTATCGCTTATATCGAGGAACATTATCATAACGAGAATTTGACAATCCATGATCTTTGCCGTCATGTACATCTAAGTAAAAGCTACTTCAGCGCCGTATTTAAGCAGCATACGGAACAAACGATCATGGAATACGTAACGCGAATCCGGTTAGACAAAGCAAAGGATTTACTGCGGCATACCCCCATGAAATTCTACGAAATCGCCGAGAAAGTGGGATACAGCGACCCCCAATACTTTAGTGTGCTTTTCAAAAAGCATATGGGGACAACCCCCACCGAATATCGAGAAAAGCTCACGAAGGAGACGGCAGGATGAGAAAAGGATGGGAAGAGGGGCTTCAATTTTTTAAATTTCGAAGCATTCAATCCAGCATTTCCCTCGCATTTTCGTTCTTGATTCTGGGTTCAATCGCGATCACGAGCTTCATCTCTTATTATTTGTCCGCCCAAGCGGTTGAAGGGAATTCGGAGCACTACATATCGGAAATCATTCAGCAGGTAAATAGTAACATTCAGTCCTACATCACGAATATGGATAATATTGGGATGCTCGCTATGGCGAACAAAGACGTAAAGTATTACATATCGGGCACAAGCTTCATTAGCGACGAGGAGCGAAGGCCATACGAGAAAAGAATATCCGATCTGTTTCAATCGATCTTGATTTCACGCAAAGATATTGCATCGATCATGATTTTCGGCTATAACGGGCGATTCGTATCCGACCGCAGAATCACTAGCTTGAACGAGAATACCAAAATTGAGGAGCAGACCTGGTATCAACATGCGCGATTGGAGGGAGGTAGATCCGTCATCACGGCCCCCCATGTTCAAAATATGATCCAAAACGAGTACCGCTGGGTCGTGTCTTTGAGCCGGGAACTGAAAAGTGCTGACGGCATTACGGGGGACGGTATTTTTTTGGTTGACTTGAATCTGAGCGTGATCAACGAAATTTGCAATCAGATTAAACTTGGACGTAGAGGGTACGTGTTCATCGTCGATAAGGACGGGAACATCGTCTATCATCCTCAGCAAAAGCTCATTACCAGCAATCTCAAAACGGAGATGGTCGATCAAGTAAGATCAGCCGGCAGCGGCAGTTTCATTGCGGGGGCGGGCAACAATAAACGGATTTATTCCATCCAAGAAACTCATTTCGGATGGAAAATTGTCGGAGTTGCCTATGCGAGCGAAATGATCGCCAACCAATATCAGATCAAATTGTCTTATTTCTCATGGACAATATTGGCGCTGGTCATTGCTCTATACCTCTCTTTTGCCATCTCACGGCATCTTTCGCGGCCGATTAAAGTGCTGCAAAACAGCATGAAGCAGGTGGAAAAAGGCAATTTCGACATTCGCTCAGAGGTTCGCAGCGAGAATGAAATCGGCCAGTTGGGCCGGTCGTTCAATATGATGGTGAGCAGAATCAAAGATTTAATGAGCCAACTTATACATAACGAGGAAATCAAACGAAAGAGCGAAATGAAGCTGCTGGAAGCGCAGATCAACCCTCATTTTTTGTACAATACGCTCGATTCAATCATTTGGATGGCGGAACGAAAGAAGCATGCAGAGGTCGTTCTGATGACATCTTCGTTGGCTAAGCTGTTTCGCGCCATTATTCATAAAAATGATGAAACTATTCCCGTTCGCGCAGAACTGGAGCATATTAGCAACTATTTGCAGATTCAAAAGCTTAGATATAAAGATAATCTTGACTTTGCTATCGACGTAGATCCGGACATTCTTGAACATCACATTCCTAAAATTATTTTGCAGCCTATCGTTGAAAATGCGATTTATCACGGAATAAAAAACAAGCTTGAGCCTGGCTTCATACATATTACTGGTAAGGCGCATGGAGAAACCATCGTGTTTGTTGTTGCAGATAACGGGGTCGGCATGGAGCCGGACAAATTGATTCAAATTTGGGAGGCGAAGAACCGAACCATGAAAGGAATCGGGGTCAGCAATGTGGATGAGCGAATCAAGCTATATGGTCATGAGTATGGACTCAGCTTTAACAGCGAGCGGTGGGTAGGTACCGAGGTTACGATTGTAGTTCCCTTGATCGCTGGGAAAGGAGCAATGGATGGCGTATAAGAACCCCGTACTTTTGGCTGTACTGCTGGCTGTTCTAATTGGATTACTAGCCGTACACGTCGTGGATACGTTTCGTATGATGAATTCAAGGAAACATGTGATCGCTGTCGTGTTGAAAACGAACAATATTCGCTCCGACTACTGGCAGATGGTAAGCAGCGGCGTGAAAGCGGCTGCGAAGGAGTTCAATATCCAAATCAGCATGACGGGGCCGCTATTCGAGACGGATACGGACGAACAAATCCGTAATTTGAATGATGTGCTGGCCGCTAAGCCTGATGCTGTCATCCTTGCAGCAACCGATGCTGGAAAGCTTGCGCCGATGGCTAAGAAAATAAAGGAATCCGGCATTAAGCTAATCTTAATCGATTCGCTTATTGATGGTGCTGAAGGAGATAGCCTAATTGCTACCAATCATGTTGAAGCAGGTAAGCAAATCGGCATGAGCTTGGCGGACATACGAAATGGCGGACCGACGAAAGTGCTGGCGCTTTGCGATAGCAAGAGCTCTTTGGCTGAACAGGAACGTGAGAAAGGATTTAAAGAAACTATTGCAAGCCTGGATGGAGTTGAAAATGCAGGCACTTTTTATTTCGATTCAACCGAAGACGCTGCGTATGAGCAAGTCAAAAAGCTGTTGTCCTTGATCCCGGACATCCAGGGGATAGCCGGATTAGATGAGGAAGCAACGTTAGGGGCCGCAAGAGCACTCAAAGAGTATAAACGGACGGATCACGTAAAGCTCGTCGGTTTTGATAACTCCATTTATCAAGTCAAGCTATTGGAAGAAGGCCGATTGCAGGCCACGATTGTACAAAAGCCGTTCAACATGGGGTACCTGTCGGTCGAAGCAGCTGAAAAGGTTTTGAACGGGATTAAAGTCGAACCGATCTCGATGATGGAGGCGTTAGTCATCACCAAAGACAACATGTACACGCAGCAAAATCAAGAGCTGCTCTTTCCTTTAGTGGAGAAGTAACAATAGGAGGGAACACATGAGTATTGCAATTGTGCGTAAAATATCATTGTTTTGTGGCGTGCCGCTTCTGCTATTGGTGATTCCTCTCTCTGGATGCACGAAAGAGGAGCGTGGCACAGCATCGGCCGAGCCTGATCCAAAGGCTTTTATTTCCTTCGTTGCTCCGGAGTACAGTTCGGCGACCAAGCCATTTTTTGAACACCTGGTGAGGGATTTCGAGACGAAATATCCGAATATCGAGGTCGAGCTGCAAGTCATTAACTGGGATATTATGGATGGTGCCTACACGACAATGATCAGTCGCAACCAGCCCCCGGACTTGCTGCTTTCAAACATTTACGCGCATTTTGCGAAAGATGGCTTGCTGAATCCGATGGATGAGCTGCTTTCTCCCGAACTTCAAGCGAAAATTTATCCCTATTTCACGGAAACCGGTAAGTGGAATGGTACGCGTTTCACAGTTCCATATGCATCGACGATTAGGGAAATGTATTACAACAAAGATATTTTTAACGAGGTAGGTATTGCAGGTCCGCCTAAAACTTGGAAAGAGCTAGAGAATGTTGCGCGCCAAATCAAAAATATGAAACAAGTGGACGGATTCGGTGTCGATCTGACAGATAACGAGATTTGGGCTTATCTCTCCTATTTTTTCTATGGTGCCGGCGGAGGTTGGATGAAGGATGGAGAATGGGCGATTAATTCGCCCAGTAATGTAGAAGGCATTCAATTCCTAAAGGATCTTTATGACAAAGGATTAACGGATCCAGACCCCACAGTCACGACGCGTGATGAAAAACAACGTATACTCGGCAACGGCAAGATGGGCATGCTCATATCCGGCAATTATTTCGAGACGGTCGTGCCCCATGAATTTCCCGGGTTAAAGTGGGGGAAAGGACCGATCCCGGTCAAGGAAGGCCAAACGCCTTTAGTACTAGGCGTGCAGGATGTTTGGATGTCGTTCCGGACGAATCATACGAACAAGGACGCATTGTCCAAGTTCCTCGACTTTATTTATGAGGATGCGCGTTATGAGGAATTTGTTCGCCGAGAAGGCTTCATTCCAACGATCAACACAGTAGGCGAGAAGATGGCAGGAAGAGATTCCGTCATGAAGCAAAATCTCGATTGGATCCAGCAAGCCAAATTTTATCCCATCCAGCATCCCGCTTGGTCCGCCGTGCTTAACGCGACTAGAAACATGGGGCAGGCCGTACTTCTTGGGCAAATGACGCCCCAACAAGCGTTGGATCGGCTGCAGCAAATTGCGTTAAGTAAAAGTTAATGCGCACACACAAAATATATCAAGTAATTCGTAGGAAATATCATGTTTTAATAGACGGACTCTTATTATGATTAGTTGAAAGCGGTTTAAATGGTTTTTATTCCGAATAAGGGAGGATATTCATTCAGCAGTCATAAACGAAATAGCATGTGAAACAACTGGAGATAATAAGTATCAGAAGTCTACTACGAAAGGAAGATCTTCCACAATGATAAAAAAACATATACTCAGCCTGATGTTCCTACTATCTATGCTCTTACTTCCTTCAGTCGCTATACATGCAAGCGGTGGTGAAACCTTTTCACTTTCCATTCAAGAGGACAAAATCTCAGCAGGTGATTACTTCCTGGTGACAGTGAAAGGTAAGCAAGTAAGCGACTTGTATGCCTATGAAGTCAATTTATCTTTCGATTCCAGCCGTTTGCAAGTTCCTGTTGCAGGAGATACGGACTATCAGAATGTAAACGCAGCTAATGACGGTTTTACCGTAGGTCCTCTGGTGAAAGGGAACAAAGCTCAAATTGCGAATACGCTGATGGGCAAGATTCCAGGCAAGAACGGGGACGTAACGCTGGCAAAGGTGAGAATGAAAGCAGTTAGTAAAGGACCGGCCGAAATTTCAATAGACAGCGTGAAAGTTGTCAATTCGCAGCTAGTGTCTAATGTTGTTTCAGGCAACAATAAAGTAAAGGTTAATGTAAATGAAAAGAATACAAAACCGCCAGTAAAACCTATAGTTGATATGTTTAATAGTGACATTGTAAATGAAAAAGATTTGATTCAATCTATCGAGTCTAAGGTAACGGAAGCCTTGAAATCGAATGCGAAGATTGAATTGTCTGACACGAAAGGACACTGGGCCGAAAAGACCATTGGCAAGTTCGTAAAACTAAAAGTTATCGATGGATATGAGGATGGATCGTTCCATCCGGACGACAACATTACACGCGCCGAGTTTGGAGCGATGATCGCGCGCGTATTCAATATCAGCAGTAGTGCGAATCATTCCCTTGCATTAAATGATATCGACAGTCACTGGGCGAAAAGTGTTATCGAGAAACTCGCCAGCGCAGGGGTGATTGCTGGATACGAGGACGGAACCTTTAGACCGGATCAAACGATCAGCCGGGAAGAAATGGTCGTTATTTTATCCCGAGTTGTCAATTTGAGCAAACTGGATAAAGATGCATCCAAGGGCAACTTGACAGATTTGGCAGACGCAAGCTCTTATGCAGTGAACCAAATCAAAGAAGCGGCCGAAGCTGGTATCATCAACGGCAAGGAAGAGGGGATATTTGATCCGCATGGCAACTCAACACGTTCAGAGGCGCTTACGGTCATTCTGAATGCATTGAACTTAAACCCGCAATTGAAAGCACTCTTAGACAGCTTGGACTAATCCTCGCATCTGAGGCACTGGTATACAATGATGAACTAACTTACATCGCACGTTTCATATGGAATCAACAAGAAGTAGAGGCGTCCTTAGGGGCGCTTCTATTTTTTTTGGAAATGAATACGATGCCCCAAAAGACAGTACTGTATTCACTATTTACAGGACGAAATTCAATGGTTCGATGCCGGATAAATCAATAAGATAAAGGAGTAAAATTAAAAGGAGGTCATCGCAAATGAGAAATTCCAAAAAAACAATGGCATGGAGCATGATTTTATCAACGGTATTACTTTCAACTGGCTGCGGAAGCGGCACGAATTCGCCCAATCCGACGGAGAAGCCTCTGGGAAGCGCCAACCCGGCTGAAAGCGCAGCACCCGCTGTAAGCAGTCAGCCTCAGGGCTCGAAGCTTACTGGGGACTTTGAAGTTCAGTATTTTGTCGGCGGTTACGGCGATGTGTGGTGGAAACAAGTCATTGCCGAATTCCAAAAGCAGAATCCGGACCTCAAGATCAAAGAGTCGGCAGGAGCTAAAATCAACGACCAAATGAAACCACGTTGGCTTCAAGGGAATCCGCCCGATTTCGTATACATTGACGGTGCTGGATCCAATACAAGACAAATGGTAACCGACGATCAGCTCATGGACATTACAGACTGGCTGAAGGAAGCGAAGAATGTTGACGGTAAAAAAATTGCGGATCTCCTGATCGCCCAGCCTGAAGAATACAAACCGGGCAAGTCCTATGCCATTCCACTAGTTTTCGGATCGTGGGGGACATTCTACGATAAGGCGTTGTTTAAAAGTAAAGGCTGGCAAGCTCCTGCGGATTTCGAAAGCTTCCTTGCTCTAGGCGACAAGATTAAAGCTGAAGGCAGCATGAGTCCTTACATCCATACAGGTGTTTATCCTTATTACATTAACGGTGGCTTGTTGGACCCAACGATCATCGCGATGAACAACTATGATACTTCGATCTTTAAGCGAATCAATTCGCTTGAAAAAGGGATTTGGAAAAGCGAGCCAGTCATGAAGGCGCTTGCCAAAATTGTAGAAATGCGAGATAAGGGCTTCATCGACAAAGGATCTCCAGCGTTGAATCATACAGATTCCCAATCCCAATGGCTGCAGCACAAAGCAGCTTTCATTCCGACTGGCATTTGGGTTGAGAGTGAGATGGCGAAGGACGTTCCTGCAGGCTTTGAGTTCGGCTTCTTACCGTCAATCGGCCAAGACAAAGGCGGCAAGTACGTCGCAAATCCATACACGGCAACAGTCGCCATAGCAAAAAAAGCAAAAAATCCGGAAGCGGCCAAAGCTTTCATCCAATATATCTTTACAGAAAAGCAAAGTAAAGCATGGGCGGAGCTTTCGAAAGCCCCTTCCAACATTAAAGCGGACCTCGAAGGCACGAACGCGCCTGCGCTTACGAAAGAGGCAGCCAAATTCTACAACTCCCCGAATACCGTCGTAGCGCCTGAGATCGTTATTCCAGAGGAACTGGTCACAGCTAGAAATAACGCGACCGTTGCGTTGACCAAGGGCGAAATTACGCCGCAGCAGTGGGCGGATCGCATGGAAGAAGCGACAGAGAAAATCCGCAGCAAAGAAAAGAAATAACACGCCCATAAAGATTTGAATGATACGTTGGGAGTCCTTTGGACTCCCTTGTATGATTCGAATATTTAGATTGGAGGATAGTATGCAAGAGCGCAAGACTGTTAGAAACGGCACTGCGAAGATGAAGCGGAATCTATTTATTCTCTCCTTTACCCTTCCAACTTTGCTCCTATATCTCGTCTTTACTGTCTATCCGATGTTGAAAGGCATTTATCTGAGTTTGTTTGATTGGTCCGGCGGTTCCGAGACCTATAACTTTATCGGACTAGGCAACTTCAAAGAGTTGCTGCATGATGCAGTGATCGCTAAGTCCATTCGCAACGACTATATCCTGGTCATCGGGAAAGTGGTCGGGTTTATGGTCATGTCCATGTTTTTCGCAGTAGCACTAACCCGGTTCAACATCAAAGGTTCGGGCTTTTATCGGATTGTATTTTTTATTCCAAATGTGCTTTCAGTTGTTGTTGTAGGCGTTCTCTGGCGCTATGTGTATAATCCGAACCTTGGCTTCCTGAATTCTTTTCTTTCCTTGTTTACAGATAAACCCTTCGATTTCGCCTGGTTGGGCGATAAATGGTCGATCTTTGCGCTGCTGCCGCCATCGATTTGGGCCGGCATCGGTTTTACAATCATCTTGCTAGTTGCCGGTATTCTGAGCATTCCATCGTCCTTATATGAATCCGCTGACATCGACGGCGCTTCACAGTGGAGCCAATTTTGGCTGATTACACTGCCGTTGTCGTGGGAGCAGGTCAAGACGTCCGTGCTATGGATTGTCATGACGACGCTGAACGGATCCTTCGTCATCGTCACGATCATGACCTTCGAAGGCGGCGTCGACAACGCCACGCAGGTTATGGGTTCGTATCTGTATTTGAATGCATTTAAATTCGGTAAATTCAGCTATGGGTCTGCGATCGGTGTGCTAATCCTGGTTCTTTCTCTCATAACGACAGCAGCTCTTCAGCGGCTGATGAAGAGAGAAACCATTGAAATAACGTAGAGGAGCCATGCATATGAATCAACGAATCCTCAGTCCAGTCAGTCGTATCTTTTTCAAAATGAGCCTGATCGTTTGGTCGATTTGCGTCCTTTATCCGCTGATCTGGACGGTCTTAAGCGCTTTGAAGAACAACCAGCAGTTTTTCCTGGGCAAGCCTTGGGATTTGCCGAAGCTTCCGCTGCTTTGGAGCAATTTCACATTTGTATGGGAAAAATATAACTTCGCCCACAATTTTATGAATTCATTGGTTGTAACCATTGTGAGCACCGCAGCGGGCGTGCTTTTATCGGCAACGACGGCTTACGTAATCGCCCGGTTTTCCTTCAGAGGAAACGGCTTGCTTTACTATTCCTATCTTGCCTACATGATGATTCCAACCTTTCTCGGCATCATCCCGTTATTCTTTTTGCTGAGCGATCTTCATTTAACGAACCATTTATTGGGCCTAATCTTCGTGTATACGGTAACCGCCGTGCCGTTCGCTGTTTTCGTATTAGTTAGTTTTTTCAAATCGCTGCCCTATGAGCTGGAAGAAGCCGCAGCAATGGACGGCGCTTCGCACTACGGCATCTTTTTTCGGATTATGCTGCCGTTGGCTAAGCCCGGCTTGATGTCTGTAGCCATTATCACTGTGCTGAATATTTGGAATGAATATGTTTTCGCGCTCATCCTGATGAATGATCCAACAAAATATACGATACCGGTCGCGATTGCGGTCATGCAGGGCGAAATGCAGTATAGGACGGAGTGGGGACCGCTCTTTGCAGCGCTCATCCTTTCAATGGGGCCTACGATTGTGTTTTTTATCCTATTTCAAAAGCAAATTACGGGAGGCATAACGGCCGGTGCATTGAAGGGTTAAGCCTGAATGGCTAGAAAGGGGTGAATATCGGAAGGAACGTGCATCGCCTCGGAAGTTTGGCCAAATGAGGTTAAGGATGAATGAGGAGAGTGTCTGATTTGAAAACGCTTAAACACGCTTTGGGTATTACTTTTTGCTTAGTGTTCGTATTCGTGATCATGTTCATCAACGGGACGACGACATATGCGGCGACGGTAGGAGACATTACGGGCTTTGAGAAAACAGACGATAAAACTTTCAAAATTACTTCAGGTTCCGATCAGGTGAAAGTCATCTTTAATCGCGACGACATCGTGCGCATTTGGCTTGGCGTAGGCGGCAATTACCAAACGCTGTCAGGCAAATTCTCGTCCGAGCCCAAAGAGCCGATCGTGATCAAGGAAGATTTCGGTTCGGTCTCTGTCAATTGGTCCGATGAGGGCACTTACTACAAGATGGCGACGGGCAAGTTTGTGCTGCGCGCCTACAAAAGTCCGCTCAAGTTCGCCATGTACAAGAGCGATAATCAAACTGTCGTGTGGGAAGAGATGTCACCGCTAAGTTACAGCGCTGCGTCGACGACCCAGACGCTCGGTAGAGGAGCGGATGAGTACTACTACGGCGGAGGAATGCAGAACGGATTTTTCTCTCACCGTGACAAGACGATCCAGATTGCCGCAAATTACGGCGACTGGGGCAGCGGGACCGTATCCAATCCGTCTCCGTTTTATTTGAGTACAGCTGGCTACGGGGTGCTTCGGAACACGTTCCAAGACGGAACTTACAATTTCGGCAGTCCTGCCAAGTTAACGCACGATGAGAACCGCTTTGATGCCTATTATTTTTACGGTGAGACGTTCAAAGATATATTAAACAGCTATACTGACTTGACTGGTAAACCTTCGCTCATCCCGAGATGGGGCATGAGCATGGGGGACTCCGATTGCTACAACACGAGCAACACTGGTGCGAATAAGCCGGGTAAGCTGACGACGCCTGATGTGATACAGGTTGCGCAAGACTTCCGTTCCAACGACATGCCGGGCGGATGGTTGCTGCCGAACGACGGCTACGGCTGCGGCTATGTGCAGCTGCCAAGCACCGTTCAGCAGCTTCATGATTTGGGCTTTTATACCGGCTTGTGGACACAGAACGGCCTTGCGAATATCGCAACGGAAGTGGGCGAAGCAGGCACTCGTCTGAACAAGCTCGATGTAGCATGGGTCGGTCCGGGATACGACTTTGCGCTGGATGGGACGAGACAGGCTCATCAAGGAGTTGAAACCCACTCGAACGATCGTGGCTTTGTATGGTCCGTCGGCGGATGGGCCGGTACGCAGCGGTATTCGGCCGTCTGGTCCGGAGATCAATCTGGGAACTGGGAATACATCCGTTTCCACATTCCTTCCATGATCGGCGCCGGGTTGTCAGGCATGACCTATGCGACTGGTGATGTGGATGGGATTTTCGGCGGCAGCCCTCAGACCTATGTGCGCGATTTGCAATGGAAAGCCTTTACGCCGATTCTGATGGGCATGTCAGGCTGGGCATCCGTCGATAAGCAGCCATGGCGCTATGGAGAGCCATACACAAGCTATAATCGAGATATTTTGAAGCTCAGACAGCGTTTAACGCCTTACTTCTACACCTATTTGAATGAAGCCTACGAGTCGGGAGCACCGTTTACGAGAGCGATGGTTTACGAATTCCCGAATGATCCGAATACGAAGAGCACGTTGACACAGTACCAGTTCATGTCCGGCGGGTCGCTCCTTGTTGCACCGGTTTATAAAGATGCTACAGTCCGAAACGGCATTTACTTGCCGAAGGGCAAATGGATTGATTACTGGACAGGTACGGAACATTACGGGTCCAAAATGCTTGACGAATACAGCGCGCCATTGAACCGGTTACCGCTGCTCGTCAAAGCGGGTGCGATCATCCCCATGTATCCGGAGACTTTGTATGACGGTCAAGTGCCGCCAAATCCGATTACATACGACATCTATCCGTACAAAACGTCCAGCTTCACGATGTATGAGGATGACGGTGTATCGAAGGAGCACCGCAGCGGCAAATTCGCGAAGACGGTCATTACTTCGATCGCGCCGGAAACCGGGACAGGTGATTTGAAAGTCCAAGTCGGAGCGAGCGTCGGTGATTATAACGGCAAGCTGTCAGCACGGACGAACCAATTCCAGGTTCATATGCATTCGAAACCGACGAGCGTCGAAGTCGGAGGCTTAGCATATACGGAATTTGCAAGCAAAGCGGAATGGACGAATGCTGTAAGCGGCTGGTACTTTGATAGCGCGGACCATGGCGGCATTGTCTATGTGAAAACACCGGATATGCCGAGCGATCAAGGCTTTGAACTGAAAGTTGCCGGTTTTGCTGCAGATACGACTCCGCTTACGGACGCAACTTACATATCACTGCCAGAACTGGATAACGATCCGACGAAAATCCCGCAGGCAGACATGGTAGCATCGGCTTCGAGCGCCGATACGACTGCGAAAGTTGAGAATGCGCTGGATGGCAGCACGGAGACGATCTGGAGCACGAAGCTAGATGGCAGTACTCCGTTGCCTCAATCGATCACATTGAATCTCGGTACGAAGCTTTCAGTGAATAAACTGAAATACTTGCCCAGACAATACATGGGGACCGACGGAAATGTTACCGCTTACAACATCTATGTCAGTACAGACGGAACGAATTTTACGAAGGTCGCCACCGGAACATGGAATGCGGATAAGCTGGAAAAAACGGTGACATTCGATACCTCCGAAGCGCAATATGTGAGATTGGAAGCGACAGCTGGTGTTAGCGGTTTTGCGGCTGCAGCAGAATTGAATGTGTACAGAGACGGCGCTGTCTTAATCCCGCTGCCGATTCCGCAAAGTGAATTGACCGCAACGGCTGCAAGCTTCCAGCCGGGCGACGAGCCCTCACATGCGATCGATGGCAATGTCAACTCCCTCTGGCACACGAAATGGGACGGTTCCGATAAACTGCCGCAATCGATTATCGTGGATTTGGGCAAAGTCCGCAGCATCAGCCAATTCCGCTATGCGCCAAGGCTTAATGCCGGCAATGGAACGATTACGTCCTACAATCTCTACGCCAGCAAGGACGGAACGAACTATACGCAAATCAGCACGGGGAATTGGGTACGAAACAATGTGAAAAAATATATCCAATTCACGGCAGTTGATGCCAGGTATGTCAAGCTGGAAGCGACGGCTGCAGTCGGCGGCTACGCCTCCGCATCCGAAATCGACGTTTATGAAGCGCCAAAGGCTCCGCCTGTTCTGGGCGATATTGTGAAAGGCAAGCCGGCGAGCGCGGATAGTGAGGATGCTGCCTTCCCGGCAAGCAACGCCAACGACGGAAATCCAGGTACGATGTGGTCGGCTGCTGATACGAACCCTGGCCATGTATGGTCTGCCGATTTGGGTAACATGTACGCGATTAAGGGCATTGAGATCTCGTTTGGGCAGAGCGACAAAGCGTATAAGTATAAACTCGAAGTCCGAGAGGCGGGCAGCAACAACTGGATTCAAGTGTTGAACCGCATGAACAATACGGAAGCTGGCGCTGTGCTGAAGGATACATTCGGCAGCCAAGGCCGCTACGTGCGACTTACGATTACAGGTCTGCCTGACGCAGCCACGAAAGCCAGCATTGCAGATGTGAAGCTGATTGGCTTGCCGATCATCGGCACGGCTCCTGTAACCGGCGTATCGCTGAATCAAACGGAACTGCATATGAATGTTCTTGATGCTTCAGTGGCTCTTGAAGCGACGGTTGCGCCTCTGAATGCAGCGAATACATCGGTTGTATGGAGCAGCAGTGATCCAGGTATCGCGATGGTCGATGAGAACGGTGTTGTCACTCCGAAAGGGGCAGGCTCGGCCACGATTACTGTCACTACGGCGGAGGGTGGATTTACCGCGTCTGTGGTTGTTACTGTAACGGGGGAATCCAGCTTGGTGAAAGTCCCGCAAAGTCAAATGACGGCCACGGCAACAAGCTACCAGTCGGGAGACGATCCGAGTAATGCGCTCGACAACGATCCGGATACATGGTGGCATATCAAATGGTTCGGCGTCGATCCGCTGCCGCAATCGATTAAGTTGGATTTGGGCGGTACGCATACCATCAGTAAGCTGGAGTATACGCCGCGTCCGGATGGCGGCAACGGCACGATCACAGCCTATAATGTGTATGTAAGCCAAGATGGCGTACAGTTTACGAAGGTTGCGACCGGTGTATGGCCGAAGAGCGCATCCGTCAAAGAAGTGAATTTTGCTCCCGTTCGTGCTGGTTATGTAAAGCTTGAAGCCACAGCAGGGGCTGGCGGCTTCGCTTCGGCTGCTGAATTGAACGTGTATGAGCAAGTTGGCGCACCTGCGCTGCAAGCAATCGTGTTCGATGCAGCAAGCTATGAAGTGAAGGAAGGCCAAGCCAAAGCAGTGAAGGTTACTGCTCAGTATTCGGATGGCAGCAGGCAAGACGTGACGGCTCAATCCGCGTTTGGGATCGCAAATTCCTCATTTGCAACGATCGCAAACGGTACCCTAACTGGTGTTTCGCCTGGCGAAACTGTTCTCACGGCAACATACGGAGGCAAGCAGGCGACTGCGGCGATTGTGGTCAAAGTGACCGATCCTGGGGCTCCGACTACAGTATTGACGGGCAGCAGCAGCGTTCCAAGCGGTCAGCCGATCATAATTACGTATGGCTTGAATGGCGTTACGCAGCAGGTTTATGCAGAAGACATTTCACTGACCTACGATCCAACTGTCATGTCATTCACTTCGGCAGAGCCGATACTTTCGAGCACAAGCATTGTACAGAAAGTGAATAACGGAGCAGGCAATCTTCGCCTGATTGTCGCCAGTCAAGGGGCAGGGCATGCCATTACCGGAAATGTGCAGCTGATCAAGGTTACTTTTACATCGAAACTGCTTTCCGTGGTTCATGCGGCCACAATTGCGGTAACGGATACGACTCTCGGGGATGAACAAGGCAGCGAGTCCAAGGCTGCAAACTCCTCAATTAGCGTACAAATTACTCCGATTCCTCCTGTTGGCATTCCGGGCGATATGAACCATGACGGTAAAGTATCGATCGGCGATTTGGGTATATTGGCTGCGAATTATGGTAAAACGTCGACAAGTTCGGATTGGGAGAGTATCAAGCACGCAGACTCGAACCTTGATGGCAAAATCGATATTACAGATCTGGCCTTCATTGCGCGGAAGATTATGGAGTAATTCGATGAATCTGGCATCGGAATACGACCGGTGCCAGTCTTTAATTTGAAGGAGGGTATGCAAATTGAGTTACTTTATGAAAAAAGTAGTTTTTGCTTGTGCTCTTGTTTCCGTTTCGATGATTGGCGCAGTTACATCTGTATATGCTGCAACCGCTGATGCACAGCCTGAAGCTTCCCCATTGCAGGATACACCTATTTTGGCTGCGACGCCGCCAATGGGTTACAGCACTTGGAATGCCGTTCGTTTTAACGTGAACGAGGAGCTGATCCGTAATGTGGCGGACAGTATGGTGAGCAACGGTTTGCGTGATTTAGGATACAAATATGTCAACATTGATGACGGTTGGCAAGGCACCAGAGATGCTAATGGCAAATTAAACGCCAACATAACAAGATTCCCGAGCGGAATGAAAGCACTCGCAGATTATGTGCATAGCAGAGGGTTGAAGATTGGTATTTACACCGATATTGGCAGCATTGGCTGCGGAGGAAAGACGGGAAGTTACGGACATTATCAGCAGGATGTCGACCAGTTTGCTGAGTGGGGATACGATTATGTCAAAGTAGATGCATGCGGTGCGGATGCGATGGGTCTCGACTTTAAGACCCAGTATCAGCAATTCAAGGACGCTTTAGATCAGGCGAATCCCAAACGCGATATCTTGTTAAATATTTGCGAGTGGGGGAAGCAGCAACCTTGGAAATGGGCCCCAAGTATCGGGCATACTTGGAGGGTTGGTTTCGATATCGATAATCAGGGAGACTATTGGAATGGTGTGCTCTATGAGATCGATCGGACATCTCCACATGCTGATGTAGCGGGACCGGGCCATTTTAATGACCCAGACAGCTTGGAGGTTGGTGTAATAGCCGACAAATATCCTGGCCAAAAAAGCTTATCTTACGAAGAATCCAAGGCTAATTTCAGTATGTGGGCCGTACTGGCGTCTCCTCTTATGCTTGGTTTGGATGTAACCACTTTAGATGAGACGGACTCTTATAGCAGTAAATTTGCTGATATCATTAAGAACGCTGAAGTGATAGCCGTGGATCAGGATCCTGCCGGCATTCAAGGCATTCTAGTAAGCGAAACTGGAGGACTCCAAGTTTGGGCGAAAGAATTGTCGGAGTCGGGGACACTTGCAATTTCCTTATTAAACCGCACGGATTCCGCTGCGAATATAACTGTGGATTTTGCTCAAGTTGGGTTGGATGCTGCCGTGGCGGTTCGGGACTTGTGGGAACATGCAGATAAAGGGCAATTCAGCGGCAGCTATACAGCGAATGTGCCGTCACATGGCGTAGTGATGCTAAAATTAGAGGGTAATGAAATCGGAAAGCCGCAAACCCCATTCATTCCGCAATCCCAAATGAGTGCGGCGGCAACGAGCGAAGAGATTGAATCCGAAGATAACGGAGCAGCCATGGTGCTGGATGGAGATAACAATACCATTTGGCATACGAAGTGGGATAAGTCAGATCCGCTGCCGCAATCGATCACATTGAATCTTGGCGGTGCTTACGACGTGAATAAAATCAAGGTTCTCCCTAGACAAGATGGGGGAAGTAACGGCATGATTACGGCCTACAATGTCTATACGAGTACGGATGGCATCCAGTACACCAAAGTCGTTAGTGGAACATGGGCTAAAGACGCCTTAGCGAAAATAGCGGAGTTCCCAGTGACGAGAGCGTCCTTTATTAAACTGGAAGCTACAACTGGGTATAATGGATGGGCATCAGCAGCTGAAATGAATGTCTATCGCATTATCGAGGTGCCCGTAACCGGCGTACAGCTTAATACACCGCAAGTCTCGCTGAAAGAAGGGCAGACAACAGAGCTAGTTGCAACTGTGCTTCCTGAGAATGCAACGAATAAGAATGTAACTTGGTCGAGCAGCAACGATACCGTCGCCAAAGTGGAAGTAAAAGACGGTAAAACAGTTGTCACTGCATTGAAAGATGGAGTGGCAGACATTACGGTTACCACTGTTAATGGCAATTTTACAGCGGTAAGCAAAATTACAGTACAAGAAGGCAACGACACGCAGAACGCTCTAACGACGCTATCCGCAACCGGTACTGTTCAGACAGGTCAGGACTTCACTGTACAGCTAGGTTTGAGCAGCGTCACGCAAAGCGTATATGCACAAGATATGAAGATGGACTATAATTCGAACGTATTTGAATTCGTCTCGGCTCATGTCGTGAAGGATGGAATTCAACTCGTAGATACTAAGAAGGATACGCTGGGGAAACTCCGCTTTATTCTCGCAAGCTTAGGGGCTGGCAAAGGCATGACAGGTGATGCCGGGATCCTGGAACTGAAGTTCAAAGCCAAAGCTCTGACGCAGTCTTCGACGGGAACGATTGCTGTAACCGACGCAACGCTTGGCGATGCGCAGGGAGCGGAATCGAAGGCGCAAGTTTCTACAATCAACGTGAACATTACGACAACGCCTCCAGTTGGCATTCCGGGCGATATGAACCATGACGGTAAAGTATCGATCGGGGATTTGGGTATCTTGGCTGCGAATTATGGTAAAACGTCGACAAGTTCGGATTGGGAGAGTATCAAGCACGCAGACTCGAACCTTGATGGCAAAATCGATATTACAGACCTGGCCTTCCTTGCGCAGAAGATTATAGAGTAATCCACTGAAACTGGCATCGGTATCCCACCGGTGCCAGTCTTTAAATTATTAGGGAGGTAAAGCCATGCACACTGCAAGAAGAGCTTAACATTAAAATATCATGAATTGAATATAAAATATCATTCTAAAATACTTAATTAGAATGTAATATTTCTAGTAAACTTGTAACTTTGAGTTTATAAAAGTAAAAGGGCCAACGCTGCGAAGGAGCTACTAGATGAAACTGGCGCCAATCGAATTGTATGACATTGCTTTTAACAATGCGTCGATCGGGATGGCCATCGTGTCAACGGAAGGGCGATTTTTGGAAGTAAATAAATTTTTGTGCGAAATGTTCGGCTATGAATTGAATGAATTGCTTTCATTGGATTTTCAAACCATCACTCATCCGGATGACATAGGAATGAATATGGATTATATCACAAGAATCCTTTCCGGTGAGATGGATGCCTATCATATGAATAAAAGGTACATTCATAAAAAGGGACACGTTGTATGGGCACTGCTTATCGTATCGTTGATCCGGGATTCAAACGGTACACCTTTATTCTTTTTCTCACAAATTCATGACATAACGGCTGTTAAGGAAGCAGAAGTTATCCAACAACAAACCGAATTGGTGCTGAAGGAAAAAGAAGAACGTTTCTTCCTTCTGCTCGAAGAACTTCCAGACGGCATTTTTATCGTTCAAAACGGGAGTTTTCAATATTTGAACAAGGCGGCCATGGATATTATCGGTGTAAGCGATGCGGAAGAAGCGATATATCTGGACTTCATGATAATGATTGTACCTGCGTACCACAAACGGATACAAGAACAAATGCAAAGACTTTGGTTGGACGAACGGCAAGATCCGTTGGAATTCGAAATTGTTTGTATAGACGGGGAAAATAAACATGTTGAAGCCACCATCATGCAAACCGTATATAAAGGGGGAAAAGCTATTCTTGGCGTTTTCCGTGATATCACCGATCGCAAAAAATCAATGGAACGCGCAATACATGCTGATAAGTTGTCAATGATTGGTCAACTAGCCGCAGGAGTCGCACACGAAATCCGTAATCCGTTAACCTCGATTAACGGCTTCATTAAATTATTGAAAGATTCACAGGCAAAGGAATACTATTACGAAATCATCGAGTCTGAATTGAAGCGCATTGAGTTTATTACGAATGAACTGCTTATTCTAGCCAAGCCAAATGCGATCAGATTCCAGAAGACTTGTTTGCGGCACCTACTCGAACAAGTCATTGAATTAATGAGTGTTCAAGCATTGATGTCGGACGTTGAGATTGTCTGTGAATGGATGGCTGATGAGATATTCATCTCATGCGAACCCGTTAAAATCAAACAAGTGTTTATTAATCTTCTAAAAAATGGAATTGAAGCGATGCCTGATGGAGGGGTTATAAATCTTATTGCTTTAAAAGAAAATGAATCCGCTCTCATTCAGGTTCAAGATCAAGGATGCGGCATTCCTCCAGATCAGCTTGCTAAGATTGGGCAGCCGTTTTTTACTACCAAAGATAGCGGAACTGGTCTCGGCATCATGATTACTTATAACATCATACATCATCATGGAGGAACGATCTCGATAGAAAGTTGTGAATCGGCAGGTACAACGTTTAGCGTAAGGTTCCCGCTTAAAGAAGAGGTTTGGTCGACCACGTAGCCGCAGACCTGACCATCATTTTAAGCGGAGGATTGACGGTTATCTTCGCTTCACTGATATATAAATTTGCCCTCCAGATGCACGGTTTTTACCGGACAGTTTACCGGGTAAGTTATAACCTAATAAGGAGGCCATACACATGCCTATTTACTATTTAATAGAAATATGGACACCATTAAAATTAGTAGGTATTAAGCTGTTCAAAGACGATGAAGGCATACTTTGGATCAAATACTGGGGCTTTAAACGTAAACGATTTTCGAATAATCAAACTTAAGAAGCTGGCGTCTCCGATCAGGCGTCGGTTATTGTCTTGTTCTGCGAATACAAAACATCGGGACTTTGTCACTATTCTATTATTTTTTGAGACATTTTATTAGATAGCCGCGATATTCCCTAAAGGTTTATAATTGCCGACTTTAAAGTCCGGGTCCTTAATGCGGATAGGCAGACAGTGAAATAACCATATTCATATTCATAAAAAAGGCCTAACTCAACTATGAGTTAAGCCTTTTTCTTTACCTAAATCTCTATATTCTTTCGGGCTCATCCCGTAATTCTTTTTAAATAAACGACTATAATACGATAAACTTGATAGCCCTGTTATATACGCAATTTCTTGTATTGGCTGGTCCGTGCATCGTAGCAATTCTAGCGAACGTTCCAAACGAATCTGACTCATACGATCCATGATGGTATGACCGCTTAATTTTTTGTATTTTCGGGCCAAATGACCGTAGCTCATATGAAGGGATGCAGCTAGTCGATGAACATCTACTTCGTAGGTTTGATCATCGTTTAAATAAATTTCAACCTTACGGAGCAAAGCGTGATCAGAATTGGTGTCGGTTTCAATCCACCGCTTTCTTTCCGGCGATAACTCTGTTATAGAAAAAATGACTTGCACAATTTGCAGCAAAACAGCAATGGATGAACCGTTCAACTTAGCATTTTCAAAGCACGTCATAAGAAGCTGACCTAGTCCAAACTCATCAGTGTAAACGCCAGGTTTCCAACTTGATAGGACGTTGAGTTGTTCGTATGTTGAGACCGTATTCGCCGGTTTATCCTCCGTGCTTCTATCCACCTTCCACCTTAAACATACGCCCTTATGTGGATCATTGGGTTCATAGGTATGAGCATGTTCCATACCCGGAGGAATGAGGAAAAACTCACCTGCGTGAATATCCAACATCGATGCGCCGAAGCTCGTTTGCATATGTCCCTCAAACACATAATTGAGCTCATACCACGTGTGGAGATGCGGTGGGCACTGAGCGAATCCCGCAGGTACTTCTAGTAAAAGATCAATGATTTCAACGGCAGCATCATTGAGCCGTAGGTTTCCACTAAGCATAGTTTGATAAGGTTGGACGCCCAGAAAAAGTATTTCATGCGGATGACGTGGGTTCAATAGACTCATTAAGATCACCTTTACGAAAAGTTAGGATGCATGTTCTTAGTATAGCACAGCCTTCTTTGCATGTTATTTTTGTTCAAAAATGTGTGATTCCAGTGAATATACGTTGGGGGTAGATTTTGAGAAAATGGTAGCAGATGACATCGATTCATGATCAAAGAGGAGAGATAAACATGCGAAAGCTTCATTTATTAAGCAATGCGCATTTGGACCCCGTATGGCAATGGGAGTGGGAAGAAGGGGCTGCAGCTGCGGTATCAACTTTTCGGGCTGCTGCCGCTTTTTGTGAAGAATATGAGGGGTACGTATTCAACCATAATGAAGCGCTGCTATATAAATGGATTGAGGAGTACGAGCCTTCTTTATTCCGTAAAATTCAGGGGTTGGTACAAGCAGGTAAGTGGCACATCATGGGTGGGTGGTATTTACAACCTGATTGCAACATGCCTTCCGGAGAGTCGATCGTGAGGCAGATTTTACTTGGGCGGACTTTTTTCAAAGACAAATTTGGTGTGAGTTCAACCACAGCTATCAATTTTGATTCCTTCGGGCACTCGAGAGGTCTTGTACAGCTCATTCGAAAAGCAGGATTCGATTCCTATTTATTCATGCGCCCTGAGGATCGTGTTGCGGGCCCAGCACAAGAGTTCATCTGGGTTGGGTTCGATGGCTCTGAAGTGCTTACCCATCAAATTCAAGACGGTTATAACACGCTGCTTGGTCAAGCACATATCAAGGTGGAAGAGAGAATTAATAAGCAAACAACCCAGGAATTTGAGCTTGTGCTTTGGGGCGTCGGCAATCACGGTGGTGGACCTTCACGCCTAGATCTAAACCGAATAGGCGCCTTAATTGAGTCAACGAAAGGTAATGTAGAGGTCTTACATTCAACACCAGAAGCTTACTTTGCAGATCTCTCTAAGAAAGGGGATGCTCTGCCACGCCATGAACGAGATTTGAATCCACGCTTTGTTGGTTGCTACACCTCTATGATCCGAATTAAACAAAAGCATCGTCATTTGGAGAATGAGCTGTACCAAACGGAAAAAATGTTATCATCTGCTGCTTTGCAAGGATATCTTCGCTATCCCAAAGAAGAGCTTAATGAGGCGTTCCATGATCTGATGGTGGCTGAATTCCATGACATTTTGCCTGGAACCTCAATTCAACCTGCAGAAGAAGCTTCCCTTCGTCTGATGGATCATGGTTTGGAAATTGCATCAAGGCTGAAAACACGTGCATTCTTTGCCTTATCGAGCGGGCAACGGGAAGCAGGAGAAGGGGAGTATCCGATACTCGTCTACAACCCGCATCCTTATCCCGTTCGGGGAGTTTTTGAATGTGAATTTATGCTTGCGGATCAGAACTGGCAGGATCAATTCTCGATGCCTGTCGTATATCAAGATGGCGTGCGTATTTCTTCTCAAGCGGAGAAGGAACATAGCAATCTAAATTTGGACTGGCGCAAAAGGGTTGTGTTCGAAGCTCAATTATCACCATCCTCGATGAACCGATTCGATTGTCGAATCGAATTACTGCCTTCGAAGCCTAATCCACAGGTGGTGCTCGAAGACGGTGATATTCATTTCCGAACATCGTCGCTACACGTAGTCATTAATACGCAAACAGGATTGATGGATCAGTACATGGTTAAGGGTATACCTTATCTTAAAGGGGGAGCTTTTCAACCATTGGCCATTACTGACAATGGGGATCCTTGGCGGATGGACACCGATGGGTTTGAGAACGTGAAGGGGGCATTTCGTCTGATGTCACCCGAAGAGGGAACGGCATTCTCGGGTATCACAGAAGGAACTCTGCCTTCTGTTAGGGTAATTGAAGACGGTGAAGTACGTACCGTAATTGAATCGCTGTTGATGTATGGTCATTCCGCAGCCGTTATCACGTATAAGCTACCCAAAAATGGGACGGAGATAGAGATCCATGTGCGTGTATTTTGGCAAGAGAAGGACACGATGCTGAAACTCGCCATTCCAACCGTACTTGATGAGGGCATATATGCAGGACAGACGATCTTTGGCGTGCAGTCTCTTGAAACGGATGGAACGGAAGTTGTTGCACAAAAATGGACAGCTCTCATGTCCGAAACTGACAACGTCGCTATTACTCTGATCAATGATGGGATCTATGGATCGGATTGTTCAAATGGCGTAATAAGACCCTCCTTATTACGAGGGGCGGCTTACACCGCTCATCCAATTCTTGACCGACCTTTGATGCCAAATGATCGTTTTTCTCCACGAATCGATCAAGGTGAACGAATGTTCAGATTCTGGTTGAATGCCGGCCCCAAATCGGAAAGACTCAGATGCATTGACCGCGAGGCGCTTCAATGGAATGAAAAACCGTATGCACTTTCGTTCTTCCCCCATGGGGAAGGGCAGATACCTGCTACAGCGGTCCAACTAGATGATGATGTGATCCAAATGACGGCTTTCAAGCGAGCCGAACAAGGAGAAGATACGTATATCTTGCGATTATTCGAGCCAACTGGGCTAGCGAGATCAACTGTGGTTAGGATTCCGAGTATGGACTTGGAAATACGCCTTGAGTTTAATGGTTTTGAGGTAAAGACATGTAAGCTTGATAAGCGAATGAGAACAATAATTGAATATGAGTTAATGGAAGAATAAACCTAGCGTATTTTTTGCTCTCTTTCAGTTGTATAGAACTTTAATACTCATTCGCCATATCACTCTGTTTAATCTCCACAAAACCAGTGTCGACCCAAGTAGTTGGAGGTGCATGGCTAGACGCCGCGAGTAGTTGTTCGATAATTTTATCTCCCCATAGATGCTCATTCTCAGAAATCACAGCGTTAATTTGGCCATTTAATAAGGCTTCTTTGACATCAGGTGTCATACCGAATGTGATAGCGTAGCGTTTTAATCCTTGAGATTTCCATACAAGGATTGCATTGGAACTGGAGATAATATCCAATGGAACTAGTGCGTCAAAATGAGGATGCTCATTAATCATGGTTTCAAGGTCCGAAATAGCTTTCTCAGTATCACCGTTATGATATTTTTTTTCAAGAACCTGAATTTCCGTTTTTTGTTTTAAATATTGTTCTAAACCCTGAAGTCGTTGGCGTATTTGAAAAGAACCCGTCATGCTTCCCTCGATCATGATCATTCCTCTGCCTTTAAGATACCGATCAACCATTTGACCCATGAGTGTACCTTCTTGAAGGGGATCACTTCCGATAAAAGAGTAACGCTTACTGTCCGGTGCATCTGACTCGAAGCAAATAACTGGAATGCCTGCTTGCGTTGCTTTATTAATGATTGGCACCAGTGCAACAGGATCGATTGGATCAATGGCAATGCCGTTAACCTTTTGGGCAATGAGAGTTTCCATCATCCTCATCTGCTGTTCTATGTTAATTACATCAGGTGCTTTGACAATTAATTGAACGGGATATGGTTCAATCGCTTTCTCTATAGAATCAGTAATCATTTCATAGAAGGGGTGTGTCATCGGATAAATGATACCAAATGTGAGTTTATTTGTATGTTTTGTGTTTGAGCTTGTTGAACTTGGCGAACTTGATGTCGAAAAAGATACTTCGGGACCGGAAGGTGATGACGCTTTACATCCCGTTAAACACATTAACATTACCGTTCCAAGTGTTATCCATTTAGTCACCCTCATGAAGAGAATCTCCCTTCGTACTATCGAGAACTTCACCTGCAGTCCCATTCTTTCTAAATTCTTTGGGGGTCATGCCGGTTAAGCGTTTGAATAAATTTGAAAAATAATGGGGGTCATTATAGCCCACCAAAAAGGCAATCTCATATGACTTCGCTGACGTGCTTTTGAGGAGGTCCATCGCTTTGCGAATGCGTACCTGGGTCAAAAACTCTATAAAGGTTTGCCCGGTTTCTTGGCTAAATACGCGACTCAAGTAATTAGGACTCAGATTGACATACTCGGCAGCGTCTTGCAACGAGAAGTTATCCCTCTCAAAATTCATTTGCATATACTCTTTGACTTTCGTAATCATATCGCTATATTTATCGTAAATACGAGAACGCCAGTTCCAGAACTGTTCGATTAAATTGACTAAATAAGCACAGGTTTCTTCCCAACTCCGAATATTACCAATCATTTGTTGGAATTGATGAAGTGATTTCTCTGGTTCAGCAAGGTGTCGATACATATCTTTATTGGAACGGAAAGCTTCAATTGTAACGTCATTCAAAATATAAAATCCGATAGAAGAGGAATGCCAATTAATATCGACTAATGCTGCAGCATATTCCGCGACAAAGGTACCTAGTTTCGTATGTGATCCAATTTTCAAAAAATCCATAAAAGCGCCACGATCCAAAAAGAGAGTCGGATCTAATGTTTCTGTCTTCATCTCACTTAGCACATTTCGATTTTGACGGGATAGTCTCCGCCAGTGAGCATCTTCCATGGCATCAAGAAAGGATAAATGTACATTCTGGAGGCGATCTTGCACACTGCCAATGCCAATGGAGATCGGCAGAGAGTGAGCTTCTTCGGAGATCTCTTTTTGTAAATCTTGAAATACTTGTAACTCAAGTTTCAAATTCTCTAAGGTATCGCTCTTAATGATCCAAACACTTTCAGAGCGGCTGCGTTGAAACATCATATGCGCAACATTCACCTTCAATCGGACACACTTGTCCAATAATAAGCGCTCATGTTCATACATAGCATTCAAGTCATTATGTTTATATGCCTCTGTCTCACGTAAATCCAGTACGGTTACGACATAATAATGAGCGATAATATTCAATTGAATGGAAGCACTATGATGCATCACCTCTGAGGTGGTCATGAAACCACTGCAGAGGTCGTTCAATAACTTATCTTGTGAAATGACACTATGTTCATTTTCTTTATCTTTAAGTAGTTGGAGTTGTGTTTGTATGTTTCGCTCCTTGTCAATTTCTTGACTAACTTTGTGGAGTACCTTCAACAGTTCATTAGGGCTAATTGGTTTCAAACAGTATTCTTCTACCCCAATTTGCATCGCTGTTCTTGCATATTCAAACTCAGCATGGCCGCTAATAATGATGATTTTCATATCCGGAAACTGCTTGCTCATAATGCTGCTTAATTCCAGACCGTTCATGAAAGGCATAAGAATATCCGTAATTAAGATATCTGGTTGAACTCTTTCAATAATAGGTAGTGCAACCTCGCCATCTGATGCATCGCCACAGTATATAAATCCTTCCTTCTCCCAATCGATACAATCACGAATAATCTCTCTAATTAATATCTCATCGTCAACTAACAATATTTTTTTCACGAAACATCATCCCCAATCACACGGTATTCGAATGCTAACAATCGTTCCTTCACCTTCTATGCTGTCTACCTGTACGCCATAAGCTTCTCCATAATATAAGCGAATTCGTCTATGAACATTGTGCAATCCAAATCCTCCGGACACTTCATTTCCAGTTTCCTTTGGTGTATGGGGTTCCATTAAATCCTTCCGTAGCTGCTGAAGTCGATCTTCCGTAATGCCTTTACCGTTATCTTCGACCACAATAAGGAAGTTATCTTCATCCTCAATCTTCGCAATAATTCGTATCAACCCTTTGCCACGCTTGTTTTTAAGCCCATGATAAAGGGCATTTTCGACAATGGGTTGTAAGGTCATTTTAAGGATAAGTAACGAATGCAAGCTTGAATCGATGGCAATTTCATAATCCAAAATATCCCGATACCGCATCTGTTGGATGGTTAAATAACTCTGAAGATGTTCAATTTCTTTTTCAAAGGTTATCCAATCCTTCCCTTTACTTAAGCTAATTCGAAACAGTTTGGATAAAGCCATAACCATCTGGACGACCTGATCCTTTTTCTCTGATTGCGCCAACCAAAGTATGGAATCCAATGTGTTGTACAAGAAATGAGGGTTAATTTGAGCCTGTAGGGCTCTAAGCTCCGATTTCTTGATTTCTTGCTGCTCTTTAATGCTTTGGTCTAGCAACATGCGAATTTTCCCAATCATAATATTAAAGCTATTCCCCAAATCAGAGATCTCATCTGTACCTGTAAGAACGACTTTAGCTTCAAGAAAGCCGGATGCGGCGAGTTGCATTTTGTTTTTGAGTATGCGAACAGGTCGAGTCAAGCGAGTAGACACAAAGAAATGCAAGGTTATCGCGAAAACGATGCTAAGCATAACGCTTATGATAATGAGCTGACGAATGGAATTGGCTTCCTCCACAATTTCTTGCAATGGTACCACCCCAACGATATTCCAACCCGTGGACATGGAGGGGGAAGTTACAATAAATTCTGGTTTACCTTCCGAAGAATCCACATAGTCTTTGTTTTTGTCTTCAATGATAGAAGCAATATATCTGTTTTCTAACCAATTTGTATGGTTTGTGGCTTTTGATGGTAAGAAAATGGCATTACCCTTGTTGTCTGCGACATAGAAAAAGCCGCTTTTCCCTATTTTGACGTTATCACTAAACTTTTTCACGATGTTGTCATCGACATCAATAATTATGAATCCAATGACTTCGTGGGTAACTCGCTGTTTCACTGTAGAAACAATGGAAATAATGTTGTGATTCTTGTATTGGAATCCGTCTAGTGGATCTATGGAAGATGGATCACCGGGTGGGATATTTAAGATAGCCTCAGGATTTTGAATCAGGTATTCAAAATGCGGATTCCGTAATACGTTTTTATTTAGTTGAAAAACACCTTTCCTCTCGCTGATCCCCCGGCCATATAAATTAATCATGGTAATGTTCAATACACCATCATATTGGTATGTCTGTCTATAGGAAGCCATTGTTCGTAAAATCTCTCGTGCATCTAAATTGGAATCCGTCTGTGAAAACAAAAAATGTAAAACATTTGGATTTTTTTCGAGTTCTAAGAGTTTCTTTGTATCTGTAAATACATTATCAATGTCTGTGGCTAATTGGGTTGCAAGCATTATCGTTGCGGCTTTGCTGTTGTTAAATACGGTATTATACGATTTATTATATGAGATAAGACCGACAACAATTAATGGCAGACATGTGAGTATAACAAACATGGTTAAAAGTTTGGCGCGGAGGCTAGAAGTAATTTTTCGATATATATCCATCGTGCGAATACCTTTCATTAGTTCAAAAGTGTCGAAAGCTTATTGTAAATTATGAATCAACCGATATGAAAACGCAATCATTTAACAAAATACTGCACTTTTTGAATAAAAAAGTACTGTTTTTAATTTTGGGATTCAAAAAGTGAATAATAATTTACAAGAAGTGTCTATGAAACTCCGTATACCCTTGCTAATTTCATATCCTATAATTTAGTTACACCGAAGCAAACAGGTGAAATAAGGGAGGAAATATAAATGAAAAAGTCTCTAGGGGTAGTATTAGTAGCTTCAGCAATGATGATGTTCACAGCAGCATGTGGTAATTCAGGAGATAGCAAGACAGCTAGCAGCACAACTGCAGCAGCGGCGGTAAGCCCAAGCACAGCAGCAGTAGCTACAGCTAAAGCGGACAAGAAAATCACTATGGGCTTTGCTCAAGTAGGTGCTGAAAGCGGATGGCGTTCAGCGAATACGAAATCCGTTCAAGATTCTGCGAAAGAAGCAGGCATTGAATTGAAATTCTCCGATGCACAGCAAAAACAAGAAAATCAAATTAAATCCATTCGTACATATATTCAACAAAAAGTTGATGTTATCGCGTTCTCTCCGGTTGTTGAATCCGGTTGGGACACTGTATTGAAAGAAGCCAAAGATGCTGGCATTCCAGTTATCTTAACGGATAGAGCTGTAGATTCGAAAGATACTTCCCTCTACAAAACATTCATTGGTTCGGATTTCGTGGAAGAAGGGCGCAGCGCAGGGAAATGGGTAGTTGACAAATATAAAGATGCGAAAGAAACAGTTAACATTGTAGAGCTTCAAGGAACTACTGGTTCTGCTCCTGCGAATGATCGTAAAGCTGGATTTGGCGAAATTATTAAATCAAATCCAAACCTTAAAATCATTGCTTCACAAACAGGTGATTTTACTCGTGCTAAAGGTAAAGAGGTTATGCAAGCATTCTTGAAAGCCAATAAGAACATTAATGTTCTCTATGCTCATAACGATGATATGGCACTAGGAGCTATTCAAGCAATTGAAGAAGCAGGACTTAAGCCAGGTAAAGATATCATCATTATCTCTGTTGATGGTGTGAAAGACGGCTTCGTAGCGGCAAGTGAAGGGAAAATTAACTTCATCGTAGAGTGTAACCCACTCCTAGGTGGACAATTAATGCAAGCGGCTAAAGATGTACTTAGTGGTAAAGAACTGCCGAAACGTATTGTTACGAAAGAAGGCGTATTTACTTCCGAAGATGCGAAACGTGAATTACCTAATCGTCAGTACTAAGAAATTGTCTACAACCTAGTTATTATAAATGAAAAGGGCGGAGCTGCTCCATCTTGCTAGTATGGAGCAGCTCTCGTTCATATTGGAGAGGAGTGGCATGATGAAACAGGGTGGTCCGGTATTGCAGATGACCGGAATTCATAAGCAGTTTCCGGGTGTTAAGGCGTTAACGAACGTTAATTTCAGAATGTTTCCTGGCGAAGTTCATGCCCTAATGGGCGAAAATGGGGCAGGTAAATCTACACTAATTAAAGTACTTACGGGTGTTCACTCCATTGATCAGGGAATTGTTGAGATGGATAAACAGCCAATTCGTATTCTTAGCCCGCTTGATGCGCAAAACGCAGGTATTAGTACGGTTTATCAGGAGGTTAACCTCTGCTCAAACCTGTCTGTAGCTGAAAATATTTATATTGGGCGTGAACCACGTCGCTTCGGTCGTATTTTATGGAAAAAAATGAATGATGATGCTGGGCAATTATTGAAGAAGAGAATGAATCTTGAAATAGACGTTACACAACCCTTACATGCGTATTCCGTAGCTGTTCAACAGCTTGTAGCGATTGCCAGAGCCTTAAGTATTTCGGCAAAAGTGTTAATTCTAGATGAACCAACCTCCAGTTTAGATAGAGGTGAGGTTATCCAACTATTTTCTGTCATGACCCGATTAAAAAATGAAGGACTAGCGATTTTATTCGTCACTCATTTCTTGGATCAGGTATACGACATTTCAGATCGCATAACCATACTCCGCAATGGAGAGTTTATTGGGGAATATTTAGCCAACGATCTTCCTCGTATAGAGCTGGTTTCTAAAATGATTGGTAAGGACCTTGAGCTGCTAGAAGAGTTGCCCAAAGGTGATGCAGCTAATCAAATTAGTCATGAAGTATTCATTCAAGCAACCGATTTTGGGAAGAAAGGTTCCATTGAACCTATTGATCTCTCGATTCATAAAGGTGAAATTGTTGGTTTAGCAGGCTTGTTGGGTTCAGGTAGAACGGAACTTGCTAGATTATTCTTTGCAGCAGACAAAGCTGATTCTGGCGGGATGACAGTTGCAGGTTCAAGTGAGGCGATTCATTCGCCAAGACAGGCTATTGATCAAGGCATCGCCTTTTGCTCGGAGAACCGTAAATTAGAAGGGATTATTGATGATTTGACCGTTCGAGAGAACATCATATTAGCCCTACAAGCTTCTCAAGGTTGGTTTAAAACGATCTCAAGAAAACGACAGGATGAAATGGCAGATGAATACATTCGCGCATTAAACATTAATCCACCTAATCCCGAACATTTGATAAAAAATTTAAGCGGCGGTAATCAACAGAAAGTATTGCTTGCTCGTTGGTTGCTCACGGATCCAAGTTTGTTGATTTTAGATGAACCTACACGAGGCATTGATATTGGAGCTAAAGCTGAAATTCAGAAATTAGTATTATCTTTAGCGCAAAAAGGGATGTCAGTTCTGTTTATTTCATCTGAACTTGAGGAAGTATTACGCGTCAGTCATAAAATCGTCGTGTTGCGGGATCGTCACAAGGTGAAAGAAATGGTTGGCGATGAAATCAGCCAGAAAAATGTCATGAAGGCAATTGCGGGAGGTTAATAGACATGGTGAAGCATCATTTGTTTTGGCCACTAATTTTTTTAGGTGCATTATTAGTTTTTAACTTTATTTACTCTCCTGATTTCTTTGCGATCAAAATGCGGGACGGACACCTATACGGCAGTCTAATTGATATCTTAAACTTTGGCTCTCCACTAATGATTGTATCCATTGGTATGACACTCGTCATTGCAGCTACGAAAGGGGTCGATCTTTCCGTTGGTTCGGTCGTAGCGATTTCAGGAGCGATAGCGTGCCTGATGATCAGTAATGGAGATGGCAGCTTAGTGAATGTTATTATTTCAGTAGGGACTGCGTTGTTGGTATCACTTGTTCTAGGTATATGGAATGGTTTCCTAGTTGCCAATATTGGCATGCAGCCGATTATCGCGACGCTAATCTTAATGGTTTCTGGACGCGGCGTATCGCAATTAATAACGAGTGGTCAAATTATAACGATTTCGAACCCTCATTATAAGTTCATTGGCGCAGGATCACTATTGACGCTTCCATTTTCTATCTTCATCGTAGCGATCGTATTCCTTATTGCCTATCTCCTAACAAGAAAGACAGCACTCGGTTTATTTATTGAATCTGTTGGTTGTAAGCCAACAGCAAGTAAGCTTGCCGGAGTGAAATCGAAGACGGTTATGTTCTTCGTATATATGTTTTGTAGCTTATGCGCAGCAATTGCAGGGCTGATTCTAAGTTCGAATGTCTCAAGCGCAGATGGCAACAATGCTGGATTATGGTATGAACTCGATGCGATCCTAGCTGTCGTTATTGGTGGAACCGCACTAACAGGTGGACGCTTTTACTTAGCTGGCACATTAGTTGGCGCATTGATTATTCAAACCTTAACAACGACGATTTATATGATTGGTGTACCACCTGAAATAACGCTAGTGGTAAAAGCATTCGTTGTTCTAATTGTATGTTTAATTCAATCGGAATCTTTCCGTAAATCGATTGCCTTCCGTTGGAAAACGCGCCATTATCCGGCTGAGAGGGAGGTCAAACAACATGCTTAAGAAACAGCATATTCCGATCATTGTGACCATGGGATTATTTGTGCTTATGTTCGCTATTGGTTCTTTCCGTTATACAGGATTCTTTTCTTTACAAGTACTGATGAATTTGCTAATTGATAATGCCTTTTTATTAATAACAGCTGTTGGAATGACATTTGTCATCGTATCAGGTGGTATTGATTTATCGGTCGGCTCTGTTATTGCCTTAACGACGATGATCTCGGCGAGTTTAGTCCAAGCTGGTTGGCCACCTGGCCTCGTCATACCGATGGTATTGTTAATCGGAGCTCTATTTGGTTGGGGCATGGGAGCCATCATTCATTACTTCAAGATTGAACCCTTCATCGTTACCTTATCCGGGATGTTCCTTGCTAGGGGATTGTGCTACATCATAAGTATTAATACCATTACCATCGATAATGGCTTTTACACAAGTGTGGCTCAAACGAAGATTAGCTTACCTGGTGGTAACTTTGTCTCGATTAGTGTCATCATTGCCTTGTTGGTTGTATTTTTAGGCTTCTATATTGCACATTACACACGTTTTGGCAGAAATACGTATGCATTGGGTGGAAGTGAGCAATCTTCCATATTGATGGGCTTACCGGTCGGACGCACCAAAATGCTCATTTATGCTTTCAGTGGATTCTGCTCCGCACTAGCAGGTGTAGTCTTTACCTTCTACATGCTTTCAGGTTATGGCTTGCACGCGATGGGGATGGAATTAGATGCTATCGCTGCGGTTGTCATCGGGGGCACACTTCTCACCGGAGGCGTTGGATACATTGTAGGAACTTTCTTTGGTGTCATGATTCAAGGTGTTATACAAACGATTATTAGCTTCGAAGGGACATTAAGTTCTTGGTGGACGAAAATTGTTATCGGTATTCTATTGTTCATGTTTATTATCTTACAACGTTTGCTAAGTCAACGGCGCTGGGCACAACGTAGGTAAAAATTGAGGGAAGGGCATTAATTGACAGGTTTTGTCGACTAGTGCCCTTTTTCATATGTTCACAGGGGGAACTTATATGCCAAATATTACAAACATTGCGCGGATGCTTTTTCAACGACCTAGTCGGTCGATCGGTACTAGACTTTTCCTCATCTTTTTTTGTTCTTTAGGTGTCTCGGTTATAGGTATGGGGTTATTTTCTTCCCGTATTGCTGAAAACGCAATCATTGATCAAATGAAAAAAAGCTCGCAGGATTTAGTTACAACTGCGGGGGAGAAATTAGACATGAAGCAGCAGTTTTACATAGATTTATCGAATCAACTCATTAGTGATAGCACATTTACTAAAAATTTATTTCAAATTTCTAACGCTGGTATTGGAAAAGCTGAACTGGAACGAAGAGCTTCCGAAATGAGAGATGTATTCGATCAGTTAGCATTATCGGATCAGAGCATTCGGGATATCACACTGATTCCCATTCAAACGTCCCTTGATATGATAAGTACACAGCGAGAAGGGGTGAGTCCAGATCTAAGAACGGTTAGTTGGATTCAAACGATTCTTAGTGCGAACGGTAAACCCGTCTGGATGCCTGTTGAAGAAAAAGGGTACTTAGGAGATTCACCCAAACCGCTCTTTGCTTACGGGAGATTGTTAGGTAAAAATAATGTAGGCTCTGAGGATTTTATCTTAATCGTTCAAATAGAAGCTAAAGTTTTACAAACAATGGTCAATGCTTTTAAGCTTAGTGATGGCGCGGAAACGCTTATTACAACCCAGTCTGGGAGGGTGATTTTGAGTAATAACATGGTATCGAGCGCTCGCGATATTTCTATACCAGCTAATTCAACAGTTTCAGGGAGCTTCATAGATGAAAATATGAGTGGGGATAATAATTTACTTGCTTATCGCCAATCAACCGTTAGTAATTGGTCATTCATCGCGATTGCACCGTTGGCTGAGTTAACGAAGTCAATTAGTAAAATTCAGAAAATGACCTATTTATTTATAGGTTTGAACATTCTGATTGCTTTGATGATTGGTTTATGGATTGTATTCATGGTTGGCAAACCACTTTCACATATTGTGAAGTTAATGAGGTTAGCTGCCGATGGCAATTTAACCGGAAGACTGTCTGTTCAGAATCGGAAAGATGAGATTGGACAGGTAGAATTGGCATACGAGCAGATGATGGAGAATATTGGAGCACTTATCTTGAGCTCTAGAGAAAGTGTGATTGAAGTCACTGAATTTAGTAAGCGTATGAGCAGTGCAGCCGAAATCACCGTTATCTCTGCAAGAGAAATACACGCAGCGACAGATCAAATAGCTGGTGGTGCGATTGACTTGGCTTCAAATGCCGAGGAAAGTGCGGCGCGTATGGAACAAATGAGTACTTCTTTAACTGATGTGTTTTCACTTCAACATATAATGGCTCATTCCGCTCAAGAAGTAGAAGAGGTTTGTAGAACGGGTGGAAACTCAGTGCATGATTTATTGCGTAAAGCTGGGGATACTGAAGCTAGTTTTCGTGTTGTAGCAGGCAAAGTTAACAGTCTCCAGGCATCTGCAAGTTCTGTTCGTGCCATATTGAAAATCTTGAAAGAGATCACAAATTCAACCAAGATATTGTCACTTAATGCTTCGATCGAAGCAACCAGGGCTGGAGCATCAGGAGCTAGTTTTAAAGTCATTGCCAAGGAGATACGCCAATTGGCGGAACGATCCAATGCCTCCATTGGTCAAGTAGGACAATTTACAGATATTATTTTACAAGAGGTGGAATCTACAGTAGGGGCTATGTCCGATGCACTGCCTTTTTTTCAAGATATGAATGTGGAAGTATTTGAGGTGTTCAAATTATTTACACGAATTCAAGAAGAGATGGAGCAGTTATTAGCACGAGCTACGGATGTTACCTTGTCCTTGGATAAATTAAACGCTGTACAAACCGTACTTGGTCAGGCTATATTCGAAGTATCTGCTGTATCACAGGAGTCATCAGCTTCAACGGAGCAAGTCGCTTCACTCTGTTCAACGCAGCTAACGATCGGAGAGCAATTGTTAGAGCTCTCTACGAGATTGAATCAAATATCAGGGCAATTAGAACGACATATGTCACATTTCCACACGAAATAATCTTCAAGGGGGACTTGAATAAAATGTACAAGAGTAGACCGAAGAGTATGTTGTTAGCGCTTACTAAACTGATTGTGTCGCTAAGCATTCTAATGTGCTTCTTTGGTTGTGAGCAAGCTCAAGTAGATGAAGCAACGGGAAAGGTTGGACAAGAAAGCCATGAGGAGTCTGTAACAACGCCCACAATTAAAGAGCCAGTCTTAGGATTCTCGCAGTTAGGATCTGAAAGTGAATGGCGGCTTGCCAATACGTCATCTATTAAAAATTCTGCAGCCGAATCTGATGTCGAACTCAACTTTCAAAACGCAGAGCAATCGCAAGAAAAGCAAATAGAGGCTATCCGAGAGTTTGTCAAAGAGAAAGTGGATGTCATCGCCATTGCTCCTGTTGTAGAAACGGGATGGGAGCCTATTCTGAAAGAAGTTAAACAAGCAGGAATTCCAGTCATTATTATTGATCGGCTGGTAGATGTCACTGACCCATCGCTGTATGTGACATATATTGGTTCTGATTTTTATGAGGAAGGTCGAAAAGCAGGGAAGTACTTATTAGATAAAATCCCCAAATCGATGAAATCAGTAGGTATTGTTGAATTAAAAGGTACAGAGGGATCAACGCCATCCATTGCTCGGGGGAAGGGATTCCGTGACGTCATTTCTTCGCGTGGTGATTTGCAATTCTTGAAGAGTGAGAACGCGGATTTCACTGTTGCTAAAGGTAAAGAAGTGATGAAGAAATTTTTGCAAGAAAAAGGGAGGGAAATTCGTGTGTTATATTCCCATAACGATGATATGACCTTTGGAGCCTTAGAGGCGATAGAAGAATATGGATTAGTTCCGGGAAAGGATATTGTGGTTATCACCGTAGATGGCACGAGGAAAGCACTTGAGAAGATGAATGAGGGTAAAATTAATTTAGTGGTTGAGTGTAATCCGTTGCTGGGGCCAAATCTCATTCAAGCTGTGAAAGAAATCGTGAAAGGCAGCACATTGCCGAAACGTATTGTTACCCCTGAAAATGTATTTACACAAGTGACAGCAGAAAAAGAAATAGCATCTCGTAGTTATTAAAGGAAGAATTGGATTGAATTATAAAAGTATAATGTTTGTTATTTTATAGTAAATGTATACTTTTATATGATCCACTTATTGGTTGAATTTATATCGTATATTCATAGAAATCTTCACTTTTCGAATAAGAAATTACATTCTGAAATGATTACGTTTAAGTTAAACTAAACTTAGTAATTATCACACCACAGTATTTTTTGGTAATTACAAATTACTAAAAGGAGTGTAATCAAATGGAAGTAAAGATGGAATACGAGAGGAGTCTTAGAATGAGTAAGAAAAAAGGTATGGGGTCTGCTCAATCTTTGATCTAAACACTATTAAAAGACTTCTCCCCTTGGGGGGAGATGTTCAGTGCAGAGTACTGGCCAAAGCTGACGATGGTAGCTGTTAATGAGTGGGAACTTAGTTTCCGAAAGAATGTAAGGTTTATCTTACGAATTTTACGTATGCTTCAACAAAAATAGTTGAATAAATTAAGTATCTGTGAGTCCGGGGATGGGAAATTATGCATTCTAAGGAGATTAACATGAGAAAAGGGAAATTAACTTTCGTATTATACTTAATTGCAGTGTTGATAGTTGCTTGCTTCCCTCGAACAGGATATGCAGAAGGGGATACCGTTTTCACGCTAAGTAAAAGTATTGAAAGCGCTTCACCTGATCAAGAGTTGGAAGTTACGGTGAATGGAAACAACTTAAAAGACCTTTATGCATATGAAGTGCTGATTACATTCGATCCTGATATCGTTGAGTTGGTTAAAGGGGAATCGAAGCTGGAGGGTTTTTACATACCTCCAAAGGTAGATAACGGGCAAATGACGATAGCCTTTACACAGGTTGGGAAGAAGGCCGGAGTGCAAGGGAAATTACTCCTGAGCACCATCATCTTCAAAGGGAAGGCCCAGGGAAATGCCAATATTAAGCTGGTATCTGTGAAGGCACTGGATTCGAGTCTTGCAGCAACTGTATACAGTTATGGAACTGCCTTCGTTGATCTCCAAGGCTATGAGTGGGCAAAAACGGAGATAGAAGCGCTAGCATCTTCGGGAATCATCAAAGGAACGTCGGCTACTACCTTTAGTCCAGGGGACAATATTACTAGGGCAGACTTCATTTGCTTGCTGGTCAGAGCTTTACATCTTAATGCAGAAGTAGATGGCAATTTCAATGATGTAGAACAGTCCGACTATTATTACAAAGAGGTAGGGGTAGCCAGGAAACTTGGAATTGCTCAGGGAACGAGCGAGAGCCTGTTCGATCCGAGGCTAAGCATATCCAGACAGGATATGATGGTGGTGGCTGCACGAGCAATGAAGATTGCCGGAAAAATACTGGACGAGTCAGTTTCAGACTTAAGCAGCTTTAGTGATTCGAGTGAGGTAGCAGCTTATGCTGCAGGCCCACTGGCTCAATTGCTCAAGGAAGGAATCATTCAGGGCTACAATGGCATGATCAAGCCAAATGATACGGCGATAAGAGCAGAAGCAGCCGTTATCATACATAGGTTATTGAACATGTAGACTAAGATGGCGGCATTCCGAGACGGAATAGTCAATTGCTACCCTGTCATGGAACAAGGTGTGTGCTTTCAGGAGAAATCAAATCAATAATTAATTGAGAATTCAAATAATAAACAGGAGGTTGTTCTATGAAGAAATTGAACAAAATGCTGGGGATGACGATGGCTTTAACTCTTGCATTTACATTAAGTCCAGTTATGGAGAAGCAGGCAGCGGCTTCGACGCTCACTCCAGCGCTGGCTAAAACACCTGGTAATAACAATCCGCTATTTACGCAAAAGTTTGGTGCCGATCCCTATGCCATGGTTTATAACGGCAGAGTGTATGTCTACATGACAAATGATGTATTCGAGTACAATGCTGACGGGACAGTTAAGGATAACGGATACGGTAAGATTAATAAGATTACGGTTGTTTCGTCCGATGATATGGTGAACTGGACAGACCACGGGGAAATCCCTGTAGCAGGGCCGCAAGGTGCGGCAAAATGGGCAAACAACTCCTGGGCACCGGCGGCTGCACATAAAACGATTGATGGCAAGGAGAAGTTCTTCCTTTATTTTGCGGATAATGGAAGCGGTATTGGTGTGCTCACAGCGGATAGTCCGATCGGCCCATTTACAGATCCAATTGGAAAACAATTGGTAAGCAGAAGTACTCCTGGGGCTAGTGATGTTACATGGCTTTTTGACCCAGCGGTACTGGTTGATGACGATGGAAGCGGTTACTTGTATTTCGGCGGCGGTATTCCGGCAGGAAAAGATGCTGACCCGGGAACAGCACGTGTTGCAAAGCTTGGTGCGGATATGATTAGTTTGGATCTGAGTGTAAGCGGTGGGACTCTTGGACGTATCAATCCACCGTGGTTGTTTGAGGATTCAGGTATCCACAAATACAACGGGAAGTATTATTACTCCTATTGTACGAACTTCTCTAGCGGGCATCCATCGGATATCCCTACGGGAGCAATTGGCTATATGGTAAGTGACAACCCAATGGGGCCATTTACCTTTGTCAAAACAATACTGCCCAACCCTGCTACGTTCTTTGGTGCTGGAGGTAACAACCACCATGCGATTTTTGAATTCAACAACCAGTGGTATGTTACCTACCACGCACAGACCGTAGCAAAGGCAATGGCTGAAAGCGGTATGTATCCACAAATGGGTGGGCAACCGCATGGATACCGTAATACAAACATCAATAAGGTAAGTTTTGATGCAAACGGGGTTATTAATCCTATTACTGGCGATTACGCAGGTGTTCCGCAGCTCCAAAATTTGAATCCTTATACAAGGGTTGAGGCCGAAACAATTGGTTGGAATGGCGGAATATCCACTGAAACGACTACACAACCAGGAGGCATGGTAAGCAGTGTAAATCTGGCTGTCAGCAGCATAAATGATGGAGACTGGACTGCGGTATCCAAAGTTGATTTTGGGGCTACAGGCGCAGGAACATTCAAAGCTAATGTCGCAAGTGGTTTGGGCGGCGGAAACATTGAACTTCATCTTGACAGTGCTACTGGCACATTGATCGGGACACTTCCCATTTCCAACACAGGCGGAGACGATGTTTGGAAGACAAAAACCACGAGTGTTTCCGGTGCTACAGGTGTCCATGATGTATATATGGTATACACGGGAGCATCAACTGGTAATCTCTTCAAGGTAGATTCTTGGCAATTCGAGCAAAAGACAGCTGCTCATGATCTAGTTGCAATCAACGCATCCATTAATAAACAAAAGATTGATATTGTTTCCGGAAACAATACGGCAAACATGAAGGTTTCAGCCATATACGCAGATGGAACTAGTGCAGATGTTACTGCTCAGGCCGCCGCAACACCGGCACAAAGCGCTATTGTAAGCGTAAGCAACGGAGTTGTCACCGGAACGGGCTATGGCTCCACAAGCATTGATGTAAGCTATGGCGGAAAAACAGATACAGTTAATATGCTTGTAAAAGACTTGAACAGCGAACTGACGGTGAAGAAGATTACCATTGACAATGGTTCAGTTACGTTGGATTCTGGCAAAACTGCAACCTTTAAAGTAACAGCAGAATATGTTGACGGACACACGGAAGATGTAACCAAAACAGCAACGTATACCAATCCAAGTCCTGCTATTGCAGAAGTTGCGGGCGGTACTATAACGGCTAAAGCAAGCGGAACAGCAAATGTTACTGTAAGTTTTAAGGGAGCATTAGGCGCTGCTGTAACATCGCAAATTAGTGTAATTGTCAATACGCCTTCTGTTGTGGCCATTGAGGCAGAAACAGCAGCAGAAAACACAGTCAATGCCTATGTATATGGCACCATAAATGGTCATACTTGGTCGCTTGTTGATGGACAGTCCACGAAAGCGATGTTTTTCGGGCCTAATACGGTGTTCACTGCGTCAGGTACGGATGCAGCTTCACTTGCAGCCAATTCCAGACTTGGATATAAAGTCAACTTTCCAACTTCAGGAAACTATAATGTTTGGATACTTGTCAAGACGCTTGGCTACGATTCGGACTCCATCCACGTTGGATTAGATAATCAGTATAAATTCACGACTAACGGTATTGAGGGTCTTACACTTGGACCTCAGTATAAATGGGCGAATATCAGTGGTTCTAGCGGCGGTATGTTTGGCGGAGCTACATTGAATGTTACCGCTGGCGTACATGAATTGAACTTCTGGGGAAGAGAAGACGGCCTTGCCATTGACCGAATCTATTTAACGACAAGCAACGCTACCACAGACCCTGTCTGGCCTCAGGCACTAGTACCTACAGCTGCGATTTCAGCAGACAGCAGCGTGCAGCCTGGAAGCAGCTTTACAGTGGCTGTTAGTGCGGACAACGTGACACAAAGTGTTTATGCGCAGGACATCACCATATCTTATGACTCCAACGTATTTGACTATGTGAGTGCGGCAGGTGCCAACAACAACATTCAGATCGTGACAGAGGACAAAGCTACTGCTGGAAAAGTTAGACTCATAACCGCCAATACCGGAGTTGGGATATCTGGAGTCAGTACACCCGTGCTGAATCTATCCTTCAAGGTAAAGGCTGGTGTTCAGAATACCAGCGGAACGATTGCAGCTACACAGGCAAAGTTCGGTGTGGCTCCGGAAGGAACCGTGATTGACGCTGCTCTTGGCAGTAAGAGCATTTCAGTAGGCGCTATTGCAGTGGTTAAGACAGCGTTGACAACAGCAATTACGGATGCACAGAGCCTGTATGACGGTGCAGTCGTAGGAACAGCGGCTGGTCAATACCCACAAGCAGCCAAGGATGCGTTCGGTGCAGCCCTCACTGCAGCAAAAGCTGTAAGAGACAGCGCAAGTGCGACACAGTCCCAGGTTGACAGTGCCGTTACAGCACTGGGCAGTGCAAGCACAACTTTCAGGGCAGCAGTTATTGTAGTGGTCATAGATAAGACAGCTTTGACAACAGCTATTACGGAAGCACAGAGCCTGTATGACGGTGCAGTCGTAGGAACAGCGGCTGGTCAATACCCACAAGCAGCCAAGGATGCATTCGGTGCAGCTATCACTGCAGCAAAAGCTGTAAGAGACAGCGCAAGTGCGACACAGTCCCAGGTTGACAGTAGCGTAACAGCACTGAGCAATGCAGTTGCTGCCTTCAAGGCAACCGTAATTAAATCTGCAGACCTCAATAATGATGGAAGCATCGATGTAGGTGACCTTGCAATAGTAGCTTACAATTACGGTAAGGACTCCTATAGCACAGACTGGACAACTGCCAAGAAAGCGGATATGAACAACGATAATAAGATCGATATTTTTGATCTTGCGTATGTAGCATCCAAGATACTTCAATAAGTGACCCACACGTTCGTTGTGGTTGTATGTATCTTATTGGCTGCGTAAAAAACGGAATGCTAGACATTTAAATTAAATCTAATAAACGGGCGATGGGGGACGTTTGTCTCCCATTCGTTCCTTATAATGAGGGATCGTGAACATGAAACATAAATTTCATTTTTTCTTCCTAGCTATAATGTTCATTGCCACTGTAGTTCCATTGTCGGCAGCAGCACAAGTAGCAGATGAATTTGTATTGCGTTCTTCGGCCGCTAGCGTCGAGATAGGAGACAACGTTACGATTACCATTGCAGGCGAAGCACTTACAGACTTGTATGCTGCCGAGATGGAATTAACGTATGATGAGCAGCAACTGGCGTATACGGGCTACACAAGCAGCCTGAATAATCAAGCATACGTGCTTGAACCTAAAGTACAAGGAAACAAAATATTGCTGGTTTTTACTTTAACAGGAAACAAGTCGGGACTAACTGGGGATAAGGATTTATTTACGCTTTCGTTTAAAGCTTCCAAAGCAGGGGCAGCTTCCGTTTCCCTAAGTTCTTTGACAACTATCAATAGTCAGTTGGGAAAAACGAACGGGAAGATGGGTAACGGAATTACATTGTCGGTTAATAATTCGAACTCTGGAACTGATCCCGGCACTGGTCCGGGCACTAATCCTGGCTCTGGTCCTGGCTCCAACTCTGGTTCCCAAGGGGCAGAAAATCCGTCATCGCCGGGCACCTTAGGTACATCTGTTTTGTTACTGGAAACAATGACTGTTAATAATGGTGTTGCTTCTATTGATGTTGGGTCAAAAGCTCTTCTTGAAGCGGGCAAAAATTCCAAAGATGAATCGGTAACGATTAAAGTCAACTCAGGTTCTGACGTTAAGGAACTCCAATTGAATCTGCCGGCGATGCAGCTCCAACAGCTCCGTTCAGAATCGGGTGACGTCAAGACGCTAAGGGTTGAGACGGGGCTTGCTACAGTTTCCATTAATCCAAATGTTCTTGATGCAAGGACCCTGTCGGATACATCTAATTTGCAACTAAGTATTGCAAAGGTAGACCCTGCCAACCTTTCGCAGGATATCAGAGAAGAAGTCGGAAGTTCGGTTGTGTACGATTTTAATTTAAGTTTAGATGGTAGTAAAATCACAAAATTTAACAAGAAAAGTGTCCTAGTAGAAGTACCGTATACATTGGCACCTAATGAAAAGCCGAATCAAGTAGTCATCTACTATATAACGGAAGATGGTAAATTGGAAATTGTCAGGAATGGGAAATACAATATCGAAACAGGCAAAGTTCAGTTTCAACCTACGCACTTCAGCAAGTATACGGCTAACCATGTTCAGGTTTCCTTTAGCGACATGAATGAATATTCATGGGCAAATGAGGGTGTTCTTGGCTTAGCAGCTCGTGAAGTAGTAAGCGGTAGAAGTGAGGGTAATTTTATTCCGGCTGGGGAGGTAACAAGAGCAGAGTTCGTTAAGATGTTGATTCAACTCTTCGATCTAGCAGATTCTACTGCAACTGCAGCCTTCACAGATATTGAGGCGGGTGCATGGTACTACAATTCCATAGCCTCAGCACAGAAGATCGGCCTCGTTCAAGGCAAAGATGACGGCAGCTTCGGTGTGAACGACCAGATCAGTCGTGAAGATATGGCGGTGCTTATTTATCGGGCCTCCAAGATTATTAGTTCTACGATTGTACAAGCAAATGGTGCAGCCTCAAATTTCCTTGATGGGAATCAAATCTCTACATACGCCAAGGATGCTGTTTGGGCTGCAAAACAGGCAGGTTTAATGGATGGAGTGTCAGAGGGATATTTCGATCCGAAAGGAAAATCGACAAGAACACAAGCTGCTACGGTCATCTACAGACTCTATCTAGAATTGAAATGAAATTAATTCAAACAGGCATTTGGCAATTATGTAAGTAGTAAAAAATCCTTGTTAAGATAGTAATGGGTCCATGATGCTTACAAGCAACTGGGCCCATAGCTTTGTAAGGTACAAGAATCATTTTAGTGAAGGGAAGAGATAAATGGAAAACGGATGGGTTGACTCAAGAGCTGCTTTAAAAGTTTCTCTCTGTCTTAGTCTGATAGTATCATCCATGCTTAGTTTTCATAAGAGTACTCATGCTGCATCCATTCCAACGGTTAATATAGATTATAATATTGAAAAGCAGGAAATCGACGGCTTTGGTGCATCCAACGCTTGGTCGACAGGGATTGTACAAAATCTTGCAAACCCGCCACAGAAGGAAATACTGGATGCGCTTTTTAGTACATCTACTGGCGCAGGGCTTAGCATGGTAAGAAACCGGCTTCCTTATGACATCGTATCGGAATCAGGGACATGGAATTGGAATAATTGGGATATTAATGGTACAACCTGGCTTTTTAATAAAATAAAAACGGATTATAACGTAACCAAATTTTTCACTACTCCCTGGACGCCTCCGCCGTTTATGAAGACTGGCAGCACAGGAACAAACGGAGAGATCGGTGGTAAGCTCAGAACTGATAAATATCAGGCATATGCTGATTTCTTAGCTGACTATGTGACTGGATTTAAGACCAATAAGGGAATAGATATCTCAGCTGTATCAATACAAAATGAGCCAAACTGGGCACCGAATTATGAATCTAGCAGTTGGTCAGCGGATGATTTTCATAACTTTGTAAAGGGCTATCTCAAACCTACTTTTGCACAAAAAGGTGTGACTGCGAAGCTTATTATGCCAGAGGGGTTAAATTTTAGTGAAGATCTGGCTGTTCCAACATTGAATGATGCCGATAGCAGGGATCGCGTAGACATCGTTGGTGTACACCAGTATGCTGTAAATCAACAAGATCCAAATCTTGGGGCAAAGTGGTTGACGCAAACGAAGCTTTATAATAAAAAATTATGGGTGACCGAAGCATCTGTAGGTGAACCCAATGATCCAACCATTAATGATGGTATCTATTGGGCAAAAATGATCCATAAGGATATGACGGTAGCTGAAGTAAATGCGTTTAACTATTGGTGGCTTTGGAATAACACGAAAGACAGTGTAAATTCGGTTGGAGATAAAGGCGCACTTATTACATTTCATACGGATGATAATGGTTCTGTCAAAAGTTATGACCTGAATAAAAGATTGTATACACTTGGTCAATTCAGCAGATTTGTCAGACCTGGTTATAAAAGAGTCAATTCGGATGTATCTCCGGCAACAGGCATATATACAACAGCATATAAAGACCCTTCCAATGGAAAGTTAGTTATTACAGCTATAAATGAAAATGACAATGACACTCCTTTAACTTTCAATGTAAATGGTAAAACTGTAAAATCGTTTACTACGTATAGAACTTCTTCTAGTGAGAATATTGCAAATTTAGGAGATACCACTGTAAATGGAAGCTCACTTCAAGCTGCGCTTAAGGGGAAAAGTGTTACAACTTTCTATGCGGACGTTTATACACCGATTGCCAAGAACCCAATCATATGGGCGGATGTACCGGATGTTGATGTTATCCGGGTCAATGATACTTATTATATGACCAGCACTACCATGCACGTGAACCCTGGCGTTCCTATTATGAAGTCCAAGGACCTCGTAAATTGGGAAATCGTCAATTATGTCTATGATATACTCGCGTCGACGGATAAACAAACGCTTTCAAATGGGCAAAACATATATGGAAAAGGCTCATGGGCAAGCAGTCTAAGATACAATAATGGCAAGTTTTATGTGGTATTTGCCTCCAATGATACGGGGAAAACGTATATCTTTCAAACCACCGACATCGAAAAGGGCCCATGGGAAAAGTATGAGCTTGCTGGTGGCGTTTATCATGACATGTCCTTGCTGTTTGATGATGACGGGCGTGTATATCTGGTTTATGGCGGTGGAGCCATTAAGATTATTGAGCTTACTTCAGATGCCACAGCGATCAAAGCAGGCGGAATGAATAAAACAATCATTCAAAATGCTAGTGCTCCCGGAGGCTCTGGCGGTCTTGGAGCTGAAGGCTCACACATTCAAAAAATTAATGGTAAATATTATATCTTTAATATCTCATGGCCAACAGGGAGCATTCGTACTGAATTAGTCCACAGGGCTGATACGATAGATGGCACCTATGAAGGAAAGATTGCTTTAAGATCGGGCAGCACCTCCAACAGTGCGGGTATAGCACAAGGGGGAATTGTTCAAGCCGTTGACGGAAAATGGTACGGAATGCTGTTCCAGGATTATGGATCCGTAGGACGTATACCTTACATTGTAGCGATGACATGGAGTCAGGATGGATGGCCTGTATTCGGGGATGTCAATGACACGGGGATTCCTGCTGTACTGTCAAGATCCTGGGTTTCATCAGATAACTTCGATCAGGGAACAGTGAAAGTTGGAGCTTATCATACAGAAGTAGCAGGCGGAGAAAATGACTACAATGGATCCAATCTTGCACTTGTATGGCAGTGGAACCATAATCCTGACAATAGATTCTGGTCTCTTACCGACCGACCGGGGTATCTAAGACTCACTACCGGAAGAACGAGCACTAGTATTCTTGATGCCAGAAATACGCTTACACAAAGAACCTTCGGACCTGAAAGTTCAGGAACAATTGCTATCGATGTTAGCCATATGAAAGACGGGGATTATGCGGGAATTTCCGCCTTCCAACAGAACTACGGGTTTGTCGGTGTTAAAATGTCCGGCACTACAAAATCGGTTGTTATGGTGAATGGAAGTTCAGGGTCAGCAGTGGAAATAGCAAGTGTCCCTCTCACTCAAAACACTGTTTATTTAAGGAGCGAGTTGGACTTTAAGAATAGGACAGATAAAGCAAAGTTTTATTACAGTCTTGACGGTGAGCGTTGGGCATCCATAGGAAACACACTTCAAATGTCATATACACTACCGCATTTTATGGGCTACCGTTTTGCCTTATTCAATTATTCAACAAAGACAACAGGTGGTTACGTTGACTTCGACTCATTTAAATTAGATGACAAGTTGGTTGGATCTAACTTTGATACGAATTTGAAGTCCCTCCAGCTGAACGGTGCACAAGTGAATGGGTTCAGTCCAAGTACATACACCTATTCCCTAGATGTTCCTGTAGGATCAGCTCCGCCGCAAGTTACTGCGGTTTCAAATGATCCTGGCGCGAGTGTTACGATTACACAAGCATCGGCGGTACCAGGAAAGGCCACGGTGACGGTAAGCAGGGAAGGCTTACAAGCTACGGTATATACCATTAATTTTAATACACCAGCCATCGTGGCCGTTGAGGCAGAAGCAGCAGCAGCAAACTCAGCCAATGCCTATGTATTTGGCACCGCAAATGGCCATACCTGGTCGCTTGTTGACGGATTGTCCACGAAAGCTATGCAATTTAGTCCCGATGATGGTACTGCTGTCACACCAGGTACTGACGCTGCCAGCCTAGCTGCTGGTTCCCGACTGAATTACAAGATCAACTTTACAACGGCAGGAACCTACTATGTCTGGATACTTGCCAAGAGTCATAGTTTCCAAACGGACTCCGTCCACGTTGGATTGGATAATACGTATAAATTCACTTCCAACGGTATTCAGAACGTGAGTAACAGTCAGTTTAAATGGGTCAATCTCAGTAATGGAGGTACACTTGTAACTGGTGGCACTCCATTGAATATTACTGCTGGTGCCCATGAATTGAACTTATGGGGAAGGGAATCTGGCTTAATCATAGACCGGATATATGTAACCACCAGCGATGCAACCACAGATCCTGTTTGGCCTCAGCCGCTTGTACCTGCAGCTGCCATTTCAGCAGCTAGCAGTGTGAACCCTGGAAGCAGCTTCACAGTGGCTGTTAGCCTGAACAACGTGACTCAAAATGTGTATGCCCAGGATATTACCTTGTCTTATGATTCCAGCGTATTTGACTATGTGAGTGCGGCAAGTGCAAGCAATAACATTCAGCTCGTGACGGAGGATAAATCCACTGCCGGGAAAGTGAGACTCATCACCGCTAATACGGGGGGAGGGATATCTGGAGCCAGTACGCCGGTTCTGAGTCTAATCTTCAAGGTAAAGGGCGGTGTTCAGAATACCAGTGGAACGATTGCAGCTACCCAGGCAAAGCTTGGTGTGGCTCCAGAGGGAACCGTGGTTCAAGCGGAGCTTGGCAGTAAGAGCATTTCAGTAGGAGCTATTGTAGCGGTTGTTGATAAGACAGCGTTGACAACAGCCATTACGAGTGCACAGAGCTTGTATGATACAGCAGTCGTTGGTACAGCGGCAGGTCAATACCCGCAGGCAGCCAAAGATGCATTCGGTGTTGCCCTCAATGCAGCGAAAGCTGTCAAGGACAACCAAAGTGCGACACAATCCCAGGTTGACAATGCTGTAACAGCACTAGGCAGTGCAGTAGATACCTTCAAGGCGCAAGTTAATAAGTCGGCAGACATCAACAAGGATGGAAGCATCAATGTAGGTGATCTTGCGATGGTAGCTTACCATTACGGTAAGAATTCCAATAGCACAGACTGGGCGACAGCCAAGATTGCTGATATGAACAACGATAATAAGATCGATATTATGGATCTTGCGTTTATTGCATCCAAGATATTCGAATAAATACTGAATGCCAGTAATGCCCTATCCCGATAGAAATCTTCATAGGGATAGGGCATATTTGTATTTGTTGGTTTTTCTTAGAATCTACGAAGTCAATTCATAGAAATCTTCACTTTTCGAATAAGAAATTACATTCTGAAATGATTACGTTTAAGTTAAACTGTAAACAGTAAACAGTAATTATCACAGCATAGTAATTTGTTACATACAAATTACAGATATAGAAAAGGGGCCATCAGATGCAACAGAAAGTGCATCTTGGGCAATGAGTGGTATTGCTGATAGCATCCAAGCGGGCATTGTAAGTGGAAGAGACGAAGCTACTCTTGCTCCGAAAGCTTTTATGACAAGAGCTGAGGTTGCTAAGTTGGTACAACAATTGTTACGGAAATCTGATTTACTATAATGATCACATAAAGTAATACTGCGAATATGGTGCCCTACCCCTTAAACATGGCTTCCGAGCATGGGGTAGGGCAACTAATTACACGAAGATGAAAGTGCTTACTTTATTATGGGAGGGATTTATCTATGTTGGAAATGGATAATATCAAAAAAAAGCATCAATACACCGTATCCGTCAGAGTTGATAATAGTAACGCGAAAGGGCTTCTTCTCAAGATGAAGGAAAAGCTGATAAGTGAAAACGAGCTCTCTTCGGAAAACGGGCTCTCTTTTACTGCATATGCTTGTATACAAGAGAATATCCTTGTAGTCGCCGCCGATCAGACATAGGTGTTTAATGGCTGAAGTCGCAATGATCTGATTGATCAACACAGAAGTAAATCATAAAAAAAGTCATCTTGCAAAAAAACTGCAATGGTGACTTTTTAGCGTTTTCTTAAGTCGTATATTTAATTGTACGAAGAAGGCCATAGATGCCATTCTCCATTTCGCGCGGCATGAACGTGATGGTTACGGCTTCTTTACCTAAAGTTAATGAATCAGGAAGGACAAAGATCCGCTCGTAGAAAATCCGCTTCCATTCTTCCGTTCAATCCTTCCCACGTACCGCCGTATGTTCGTTCTCCTTGTACCTGATGCTCTAATTCGAATTGGTCATTTCCAATTTGTATCGATCGCATCCAGGGTAGCCTCTCTTATGTTCCGTTCCCGTTCCGCTTTCTTCACATGCTCCTTCAGCTCTTCAGCTCTTCAGACCCTACGTCCAGTAGGCTCCAGTAGATGCCGTATCTTTCACGATGCGGCTTGTAATGCGGTGTAAAGACAAGCCGATCATCTTCATCTGTATGCTTAAGCGCAAACGCTAAATCTTCGCCTAGACGAATCACATGCTCATCGAATCGGCAAAGCGATTCCTCGACACGCATTCCTTACGTGACGATATAATCTTTTTGGATCATTCGCCTGGTCGCAATGCTGACGATAATACCGGTTTTCGATTCGACCGTATCTTCGGTGCCAAGCGCTGCGAGAACAACCGGACATATCACTGAAATTATAGAATTTGAAGCTTTTTAAAGTGCAACAATGGCTTGAAATCGTTGATTTTGTAGCTTCTTAAACTATTCCACCAGCCGAAAGTCTGCAATAGTATTCCTATCAGCCATAAGGAGGACTATCATGGACACAGCTTTGAGTAACGCCAAATTGAATAGCAAAGTATTAAAAAAGAATAAAAAAACCTTTTTATCAGACATTAAGCAAAATTTTTATCTCTACTTATTGGTTCTTCCAGGAATTCTGTATTTTATCATCTTTAAGTACCTGCCGATGGTTGGCATCATTGTAGCTTTTCAAAATTTCAACGTAGTAAAAGGAATTTTTAAAAGTAAATTTGTTGGGTTGAAAAATTTCGAGTATTTCTTCACTTCAAAAGATTGGCTGACAGTTACCTGGAACACGGTGTATCTAAATGTTTTATTTCTGGTAACTGGTTTGTTTTTTTCCATCTTTATTGCCATTGTTCTATCTGAAATCAGCTCCAAGTATTTCAAGAAAGTGACACAATCTATTGTCATTCTGCCTAATTTTATATCGTGGACATTGGTTTCCATGTTTGTCTTTGCTCTGCTATCTACGGATGTAGGATTAGTGAATACATTTTTAAAAGCAGTTGGTTATTTGAAGGAAGGGCAAGCCATCAATTTTTATTCCAATCCGACATTATGGACGGGGATACTGATCATATTGAAAATTTGGAAAGGAGCAGGTTTCGGATCGGTCGTATATTTGGCGGCTATAGCGGGTATTGACCAGGAAATTTATGAAGCTGCCAAAATGGATGGAGCCAGCCGCCTGCAGTGTATAACCAAGATTACGCTGCCGCAGCTCAGAACAACAGCGGTTCTCTTGACCTTATTCGGCATAGGTGGAATATTCCATGGAGATTTAGGGATGATTTATGCCATTGTAGGCGATAACCCGAACTTATATGACACGACCGATGTTATTGACACTTATGTATTCAGAATGCTTAGGCAGATGAATGATATCAGCATGTCCACCGCGATTGGACTCTATCAATCGTTTGTCGGCTTAGTCATTGTATTTATAACGAATTGGCTCGCAAAGAAATATGATCAGGATTCTGCCATTTTCTAGGAAGGGATTGTTAAAGATGATTAAACGCCTTGAGGGGAAAGGCATAGATATTGTTTCTTATCTGTTTATGACAATATTTTCTTTATTTTGTATTTTACCTTTTATTCTCATTCTATCAAGCTCCATATCAGACGAAAAAGCGGTACAGATGACCGGCTTCGTTCTAATTCCAAAAGAAATATCTTTATTTGCCTACAAGGTCATATTTCAGGATAATGCCATTTTTAATGCTTACAAGACAACCATCATTTTCACCGTTGTGGGTACGGTGCTCTGTCTTATCCTTACGAGTGCTATGGCCTATGCCCTTTCTGTAAAAACCTTTACTCACAGGAACAAGATTGCTTTTTTCGTGTATTTTACGATGTTGTTCAACGGAGGTTTAATACCAACTTATTTACTAATAACAAAGTATTTAAACCTAACAGACAATATTTTAGTGTATATCCTGCCGGTGCTGGTTAACCCATTTAATATGTTTCTGTTAAGGAATTTCTTCAAACAAATCCCTGACTCACTGGCTGAGTCCGCCAAAATGGATGGAGCTAATGACATCTATATTTTATTTAAAATCATCCTTCCGCTATCTAAGCCGGCACTGGCAACGATCGGATTGTTTTATGGGCTCGGTTTCTGGAACGAATGGTTTACAGCCACTCTTTTCATTAACGATAAAGAACTGTACTCTCTGCAATATCTGATCATGAAGGTATTGAGAGAAGTGGACTTTGCGAATCAAGTGAATGAATTGCCTGGCGTTTCGCTTAATTATGTCGTACCAACCAATACGGCAAAAATGGCCACTGCCGTAGTCACTGTAGGTCCAATCATTTTCATTTATCCTTTTCTACAAAAGTACTTTGTTAAAGGATTAGTGGTTGGCGCAGTTAAGGGCTAGACCCGCTATAGCGGTTTAGTATAGATATATGATCATTAGGGAGGAAAAAAGATGAAAAAAAAGTTTTATGTAGTGCCGCTTGCTGTAACACTCCTTGCTGCTTCAATCGTTGGATGCAGCAAGGAAGATAGTAAGCCGACTGAAAGCGCGTCGACTGCCGGAAGTGCTGCACCAGTAAAAAGTAAAGATCCGGTTACGCTGAATGTTCGTCTGTTCGGGGCTGAAAACTCGCATTATCGCGCTGTCGATCCCGTCATTAAAGAGTTTGAGAAACGTACGAAGGATACATTGAATACGACGTTGAATCTGACATGGACACCGCCTGCGGACTATGGCACAAAGCAACAATTATGGCTGACAGCGGCAGAAGATTTCGACCTCTTTGTCCCATGGGATAAGGACAAAAACGCGAAAGACGGCGCATTGGCAGATTTGAGCAAATACTTTAACAATCCTCAATATCCAGGACTTCAAAAGGCATTCTCACCTGAATATATCAACGACAACAAGATCTTTGGCAAAACCTTTGTCATTCCAATTACAAATGCGTTTATGGATATGGAAGGTGTATATTACAGAAAGGATTTGTTAACGAAGTATGGCATGAAGGAAATCAGCAGTTATGATGATTTATATAACTACCTTGATAAAGTAAGCCAAAACGAAAAAGATATGGTACCCTTTGCGAATTATGGAAATATGGCTTTCTTTAAATTATTTACCGATATCAATGCTCAACAGTTGGAAGGAAAGGTATTCCCATTTACTGGCGGTGGTAATCCTAAAGCGAATTATATTTATACCCAAATCGCAGAAGATGGAAAATCTGTAGCGGGTATAGCGGCTTATGGAGATCCGGCATCCGAATGGGCTAAAATTAATCCCAAATATGGTCTGGATTATCTGATGAACCAGTTTAATCAAGCGAAAAGGTTTAACAAATTTATCCCGGCAGATACACTGACGGCTACAACTGGAACAGGAAAGCAAAACGCTGCTGGATTCGTAACATTGAGTAATTTCAAGGGTACGGAAGCTGGAATTAAGGCGAAAGTATCAAATGCAGAACTTGGTTTCTGGCCAATCTTTAAAAACAATCAAGAATTGGCACCTGGAAAGCAATCGACAGATGGCAAAGCGTGGAATTTCCTTGCAATACCTGCTACTTCCAAAAAAATTGACAGAACGATGGAATTCCTGGATTGGATTTTCTCCAAACAAGAGAACAATGATTTGTTTACGTACGGGATTGAAGGTACAAACTGGCAGTCCGTAGGTACGAATCAATGGAAGCTTCCGGATGCTGTCGATCCAGCGAAAAATTACATGTTCCCTGGTTATCAATTGACATGGAATCCGACATTAAACAGAATCCCTGCCGGATTGCCTGATCAACTCCAAAAATATTATGATTATCAATTCAAGCCGGAATCGTACAAGAAAAATGTTTTGGCAGGATTTACATTTGATCAAGAGCCTGTGAAAAATGAGATTGCTAAATGTAACACTGTGATACAGAAGTATCTACCGTTTCTATTGTCCGGCTTCGGCGAAGTTAATGAACACTTGTCGAAGATGAATGTGGATTTGAAGGCTTCTGGTGTAGATAAAATTAAGGAAGAATTGAAAAATCAAATCAATACCTTCCTCGCTCAAAAGAAGTAAATCAAGGCAATGCCTGTGCAGACTGAGGTCTGTGCAGGCATTTTTCATTGCTATTTAACAGAATTCAAACAGTTTGTTGATATTCAAACAGCGATCTCACTCCACTAAGGTGTTTTTTAAGGATATAATAACATTACAAATCTATTCATCTGTTGGGTGGCGTGAGCATGAAGAATGTTATGACTGTTTTTCGAAAAAAAAATATGTTGTTTAAAATCATACTTTCGTATGTGTTGATTGGATTCTTATTTATTAGCTGCTTTTCCTATGTAGTGCTTAAAAGGGTTTCGTCCAATATGACAGAGGACATTGTGGAAACCTCATCAAGAATGATGAATCAAACCTATAATACGGCGGATATTTTACTTACTTTTACCTACAACTATTATTCTCAGCTGTATCTGAATAATGAATATATCTCAAAAGCGTTGAATGGGACATCATTTAGTACCAATGATATCTACGACATCAACAGCCAATTGGGAGGATTTAAAAACACCAATCCATTAGTGTCTTCGATCTATGTATACAATTATCATGCTGGCATTGTTTTCAATTCGGCCAAGGCATTTAGCACGATTGATGATTTTTTTGATAAAGGCATGACGGATTTTCTGAAAGAAGGGGATATGACGAGGAACGGATTGTTTATTCCACGAACGGCGACCCTTTCCTTTTCATCGGACTCGAATAAGATTGCCAAACAGGACTATATTTCAATCGTATATACAAGGATTAATTCAAGCAAGGAACAAAACAGCATGGTTTTGAACTTGGATCAAAAGGTGCTTCAATCTTTAATTTTGAAAGGAAACGATGAAAGACCGAACAAAATGATGATCATCAACTATCAAGGTCATATTATTTCTGAACCCAGGGGGTGGTCGTATGATGATGTGTCAACCCAAGAAATCCTTTCCACGATTGTTCGTTCTAACAGTATGCGAGGAGAGATGGATGAAGCGATCCAAGGAAAATCATTTCGCATTTCATATGTGAAGTCTGATAATCTAGGTTGGAATTTCGTTGTATTCTCGGAAAAAAATGAGCTGTTGGGGAAAGTTCATACGCTGCAGAATTTCATACTTGCGTTAACTTTAGTTTGTATTCTCTTGATAACGATTACATCGGTCTTCTTTACAAGAATCATATATTTCCCGATCTCTCATCTTCTCATTAGGATAAAAACTACAACAGAGACGAAAGAAAAGGTTAGCTTGAACGAATATGATTTGATAAACAAGTCTTTCTCGTTATTGGAAGATAAAGTTGAGACCTTGCAAACTGACTTCAATCAATCGGTACCTGTGCGCAGGCAAAGTCTTCTTAGATCAGTTCTTAATGGCACCGTGAATAATAATCAGGAAGTCAAGGTAGCGATGGAGAAGTTGCAGATCGGTTCGGCAGGGGATAATTTTGTGGTTTGTGTGCTCAAGATCGACGGGTTCCATGATATCTCGCTAAAATATGATATGGTTGATTTATCTCTATTCAAATTTGCCATTCAGAATATCTCTCAAGAGATTGTCAGCAATACCTTTAAATTGGAAGTTATTGAGAATGGCTACGATTCTTTAGATTTCGTATTCAATATTGGCAATGGGGATGCTGAAGCTCATATAAGTGTGTTAAGAAGTCTATTTGCCGACATACAAACAAACATCAGAAGCTTATTGAAATTTAGCGTTACGATAGGGATTGGGCCCGTTGCCCATAATATGGAACAGCTGCGTGAATCCAGGGATAGCGCTTACCAAACCGTTCTTTACCGTTTAATCTTTGGAACGAACAGCATCCTGTCGTTCGATGATCGGATAGGGACGGAATTCAGAGAGTACGAATATCCCGATGCGTTGGAGAAGCAAATCATGACCAGTCTTAAAGCAGGAGATACGGAAGCCCTTAAGGAATATACGTCTGAATTTTTTGCTGAAATGATGGCGTTCACCTATGATGTGATTATTCATTCCCTTATCCAGTTGCTGATTATGACAATCCGCGTAGCCAAGAGTATGTCAAGCTTAGAACAGTCGGATCATCGGTTGGAGATTCATACTTGCCAGCAGGAATTATTGAACCTGGATACATTAGAACAAATGGAAGCTTGGTACATGAATCTATGCCAGATTATCATAAGACTTCGTGATCAGGAATCCAAATCGAAAAATAGTAAAACCGTTGCTGCCATGGTGGAGTACATGAAAGAAAACTATTTGGATTATAATCTCTCAGTTGATCAGATGTCTCAATTCGTGGGTCTGTCCACCAATTACATGAGACGACTATTCAAAGAGGAAATGAATCATTCTGTTTCTGAATATCTCACAGCACTCCGCTTGGAGAAAGCCAAGGAGCTATTAGTGAAAACAGATGACCCTGCAAGGAAGATTGGCGAAAACGTGGGATTTGAGAATACCAACTATTTCTATGTGTTATTCAAAAAGCATGTCGGCATGACGCCTGACCATTATCGTAGGGAACATAAGCTCGAAACCTTATTGATGGAGTAAAGACTCAATCAATCTGCGAATAGGCTGCTAATTACAGGGGGGAGTTACATGAAGTATCAAAGAATCAGACTTGTTTCATGGCTACTTATCGTCTTTAGCTTGAACTTGCTCTTATCGGCTTGTCAGGGAAATGTGGATAGCCCAAATCGTGGGTCAAGTACGCCAGGAAACCAATCAGTGACTGCGGAGACTCCAGATCCCGTCAAATTAAAAGTAATGCTGTTCGGAGATAGACCTATCGATATGGACATGATACTACAAAAGTTTGAACAAATGACGCATGCTACACTAAACACCACGCTTCAATTTGAGTTTAGTCCCTATTTGGAGAATGAAAAAAAAATGATGTTAAGAATGTCCACCGGAGAGCCTGTCGATCTCATGTTCGATGCACCTTGGACAAAACACTTATTTAATAATGTAAGCATGGGTTATTATCAACAGTTGGACAAGTATTTTCACAATGATGATTATCCAGGTCTGAAGAAAGCGTTCCCCAAGGCAATGATGGATTCCAATAAAATCAATGGCCACATCTATACCATTCCATTGTTAGATTCCTATTATGACCCGCCGGCCATTGCAATCCGGAAGGATATTCGGGAGTCGTTAGGCATGAGACCGCTCGAGACGATGAATGACCTAACTACTTATTTTGATAAAGTACTCCAACAGTTTCCCGATAAAATTCCGGCTGTGATCGGCAGCAGGGGCATTTTTCGATTGGGAATACCTGACGCAAAAGGGCACAGTGATATCCGATTGGCTCCGATGATGTCGGATTCGTTTACGGGTGGCATCCCATTTAGTGTGGCGTTATCCAAGGATGGAAAGAAAGTAATTGGCGCTGCGACCATCGGTGATCCCGACTCGGAATTTGCCGACTTTCCAGCTCCTTTTAATTCCCATGATGCCATTTACGAACATTTCGGGACCCGGGTTCAATTCCGGAAATACAACAATGCAAATCCACTATCATCAGAAGCAGAATCTGCGCTAGATGTAAGCAAAGCTGCTTCACAGGCAGACACGACCTTATCCGGGATTGCCAGACTTAGGCAAGATTTGCAACGGGTTAATCCTGAGGCAGATTATGAGCCGTTCCTTCTAGGGAGCCAGGCACAACGGGATATGCAGCCAGCATCGATTGGAACTACGTTCTGGGCTAATAATAGCCTGGTCATTCCGGTCACATCTAAGAATACGGATCGTACGATGAAATTTCTGGATTGGCTGTTTAGCAGCCAAGACCATCACGACTTGTTCGAGCTTGGGATTGAAGGCAAACATTGGGTTAAGGACGGAGTTGACGGCTATAAGTTGACGGCCGAATCACCCCAATACCGCTTTCCGGGCTATGAGCTAACCAATCATTCAACCATGTCCCGCATTTTTACGGATAACGATGCGAAGACACTGGCTTACCTGAAATGGGCTAGAAACAATGAAAGCTATTATCAGCTGCCGTTATCGGGGTTTATCTTTAATTCAGCATCCGTTGCGACAGAAATTGCCAAGGTCAAACCCGTTATGCTGCAAGCATCCGATTTGCTTATGACTGGCATGGTCAAGGAATGGAAGGATTATGCGAGGGAACAAAACAAGAAGTGGCGTACCCAAGGTTTGGACACGATACGGCAAGAGGTCGTTAAACAGATGCAAGCTTATCTGGATGCTGGTGGGAAGTAGCCAAATTAAACATTTTGAAGGCTTTTAAAGTTGTGAAGAAGCTTCATATTGATGAATTTGCAGTTTTTTAAACTATCCAATATCTCACTGTTTTGTGATAGTAGTGATATCGGCGTGGTCGCCGGAAATTTAAGGTACATGGGGAGGAAGGCCACAAGGTCTTCCTCCTTATCATGATTCCAAGGAGGAGTATAATAATGAGCCTCTTACAGATTTGGCAGGCTCCCGAAGGGGCGGTGGGACAGGACGATTTTGAAGTCAGCGTCCGAATTCCTGGAGAGGACTGGCAGCCGCTCTTCGTATATGAAGCGAAGGTGGACATGCACAATGTCAGACAGGCATCAATGGCTTATTTTGACATGGAAGGAACGGTGGATGTTCGGGTCGTGAGCCGGAAGGGATTAGTGCATCAGGCGGTTATTAGACCGCTCTCGAAGCAAATTCCATTCGAAGTGGATGGAGCGGCTGTTACCTTTCGTCTGAATGAACCGTGCAAACTGTCGATAGAAGTGAACGGAGATCGGTTCAGCAATCTTCATCTCTTTGCGAATCCACTGGAGAAAGAACCTCCTGAACCAGACGCGCCGAACGTGCTGTTCCTGAAGCCTGCTATCCATCGAATGGAGGATATCGACCGTTTGGCGAACAGCCCGCTGCTGCCTGGTGGCGTGGAGCCGGAAGTGATTTATTTTGGGCCGGGCATGCATTATCTGGAGGAGACGATCTTTCGCATTCCGTCCGGGAAAACTGTTTATATAGCCGGTGGTGCCATCGTTGTCGGTTCACTCGTTTGCGATCATGTACACGATGTCACGATTCGCGGGAGAGGGATGCTATATTTATCCGACTTCCACCGGTTCTCAGCTTTCCGAGGTGTCCGGATCACCTTTTCACACCATATTACGGTGGAAGGAATCGTGCTGCTCGACCCGCCACACTACAGCATTTACATTGGCAAGTCCGAGTACATCCAGATCCGCAACTTCAAATCCTTCAGCACGCGTGGCTGGTCCGACGGCATTGACATGATGGCCAGCTCACATATCGAAATCGAAGATGTGTTCCTGCGAACATCGGATGATTGTATTGCCATCTACGGAAGTCGTTGGGACTACAGAGGAGATGCGGGTTTCATCAGCGTTAGAGACTCCGTCCTTTGGGCAGACGTAGCCCATGCGCTTAATGTTGGGGGGCATGGAGATTATCAGCGTGGCGATCTGATTCAGAATATTCAATTCTCCAATATCGATATTCTGGAACATCATGAACCTCAACCTAATTATTGGGGGGCGATGAATATTAACGTCGGCGATAATAACACGGTAAGCAATGTTAGTTATGAGGATATCCGCGTTGAGGATTTCGAATTGGGCCAGTTGGTAGACATTCGGGTGGTATGGAACGAGAAATATAATCCTGTACCCGGTAAGCGAGTTGAAAATGTCACCTTCCGAAACGTGTCCTATAATGGAAAAAATGAAAATAAAAATCGCTTATACGGATTTGATCAAGAACGATTCGTAGGCGGGATCACCTTCATTAATCTTCGTATCAATGGCGAGTTGATTTTGGATGCAGAAAAGGGGAAATTTGACATCAACGAACATGCGCATGACATCCAGTTTCGCCATGAAGCATAAACCGTCGAGTGATGATCAGACTTTCGAGTGGAAGGGCTCTGCCCTCCCTTATAAGGGCTGTATCGATATTCGGCTTGTAGAAACGTAAGAAGGGGATGATGTATAACGACCTGTGAAACCGCTATCATATTTGAAAGGAAACACATCCAGATTTCTGATGAGAGGGAGATTGCGAATGAAGAATAAAGGGAAGTTATTATCAATTCTATCAGCAATCATCATGATAGCACAGATTTGTTTATCCACTATGCCAGTTACCGTTAAGGCTGAATCTCCTTCGGTGTTTACAGATTATTTACCGACGATTGCACAGGTAACCGATGATGAAGGCTTTACACATCCCGGTGTAGGACTTACCAAAGAGCTTCTTGAAAACCTGAGATCGAAGATTAGAACGGGAGCACAACCGTGGACATACTATTGGAATAACATGCTGCTCACGGCTCCAGAAGCTTCAAGAACAGTTGGTTCAAGCAACAGTAGAGACGGTGTGACAGTACTTAACGATAATTTTGACAGTCAGGGTATTGAAGGTAGGTTTATTGCAGACGGCATAAAGGCATATGCACAGGCGATGATGTATTATATAACCGGTGACGAAGTATATCGTGCCAATGCCATGATGATTATCCGTATTTGGGAGCAGATGGATCCTGCGAAATATGCGTTCTATAGAGATGCGCATATTCACGCAGGAGTACCGCTTAACCGAATGGTCATGGCTGCGGAGATATTAAGATATTCAAGCACACAAACAGCATCATTGGCTTGGACAGAACAAGATACAGCAGATTTTACCAATCATCTTATTATTCCGGTAACAGAAACATTGCTCCATGATCAAAATCATTTTATGAACCAACATAATTATCCTTTGATAGGGGCCATATCTGGTTATATCTTTACCGGCAACCGCGATAGATACAACGAGGCTGTTGAATGGTTTACTGTTAACCGTACAGCGAATGACCAAGGCTTCAACGGATCGATCAAGGCGCTGTTCCGGTGGGTAACGGAGGAAGAAAAACCGGGAACGATAGTCGGTGAAGGAACGCCTGTAGAACCTCATGTTCAACATATGGAGATGGGCCGAGACCAAGCGCACGGCGGTGGAGACTTAACCAACGCGGCTATCTTAACCCGTTTGATCCATGCCCAGGGAACCAAAATTGATCCAGTAACCGGAACCCCGTCTACAGCGGACAATGCCTTAGATATTATGGAGTTTCTGAACCATCGACTTTTAGGGGCAGCCAACTTTTTCTGGCAGTTCATGCTCGGTTATGACACGCCATGGACACCACAGGCATACGCCATTACAGGCGGTGACCCTGATAACGTTGGTATGGGTGGATATATAAGAGACACTTATAATTTTCTTTCACCGGGTTACAGGGGAAGGTTCGACACTGCGAATTTTTGGGATTTTTATTCCTACTATACGTATGTCAAACAGGAAGATGTATCCGAGCTTGCTCCATATTATTATGAAGCCTTCACCAAAAAACAACCAGCAACTCCCGGTATGTGGGGGAACAAGGATGCAGGCAATGACTTCTGGCTCTATTTGCCAGCGGAGGCGGAGGCTGATGCAGCAAAGTTTATTCCTCAGGATGGAACCAGTGGTAAAACCCTGCATCTGGAAGACCGGTACACGAAGCTTGACAACCATACAGCCACTATGCAAGAGGGAGATACACGATTTATTCGATTCCATGCAACGCAAGAAGGAAGTAAAATTGCTGCTCTCAGTTTTGCAGGCGCTGCCGGTTCGGGACCCTTTGGATTCAAGATTCGAACGAGTGGCGTAACCACATTGGATGCGCTAGGTTCGACCTTCACTCTTCCGGATACGAAAGGGGAGTGGAGATATGTATCGGTAGCTGGGACTTTTGAAAATATTGTCTATATGACGGTAAAAGGAGCGCCTGGTGTTACCGTCGATGTTGACTCCGTTGATGCAGCGGCAGCTACGAATCTGACACCGCCGGTATTCAAAGCCGGAAGCACGGATTTAAAGATCTATACCTATATAGGAGCGTCCGTGAATGTTGATTTGTCTGCCACGGATGCAAGCAGCACAGATGTGATTACGTATGAGCTTCAGAATAATTCCAAAGGGCTTCCGATTGATGCTCATACAGGCGCATTTTCTTGGCAGCCTTCAGAGGCTGGAAACTATTCCGTTGTCTTAGCGGCTACTGACGGCACGACTTTTTCGGTCAAAAATGTAAAGATTATCGTAAGCAGCGACCGTGCTTCCGCAGTACAAGCTATTATTTCTTCCTATGATCGTAACCAAGTTTATGTGGAAGCAACACTTAACCTTTTCCAAGCGGTTTATAACAACACATTAAGCCAGATTAACACGGCGTCCGAAGTGGATTTTGATAAGCAATTGCAAGCTCTAAGGGCTGCAACCGAGGGTCTGACATTAGTGACGCCTTTAACGGACTTCGGAATGCGTTGGTCCAAGGTTGTAGCTTGGTCCTCGTGGGGTTCATTGGCCTCTAATATGGACGATGGTACGAATTTAACCGGCGCTGGGTTTGGTCTTGCGCAGGGGTCAGCGCCGCATTTGTACTATTTGTTGGATTTCGGTACAGATTATAAGGTGTCAGCTACCAAATTTGGATTCCTGTCCAACATCTTCGTAGATCGTCTTGCCAACTCCACGATATATGGATCGAATGATAAGCTGAACTGGACACGTCTAACGCCGGGAGTCACCCAGTATACCCAAGCTTATCATACGCTGGATGTGGATCCTGCCTACCAAAATGAGAAATACCGTTATATCAAATTGGAAATGATCCAACCGCTGCCTGCTGTTCTTTATGGTACAGTCAGTAACATTATGGAAATGACGGATTTTGACGTCTATGGAACGCGTTACGAAATTGGCAACAAGATTCAATCGATTTCCTTAAGTTCGGATCAAGCACTTAACGGCAGGGTTGCGCTTGGAAAGCCAATCAAAGCATCCATCTCGGCCAAAGAAGCGATCAGTAACGTAAAGGTTAAAATTCAGGACCAAGTTGCCACAGTCAGTACGACTGACAATATCAATTGGACCGCTACGACAATTTTGACCGGACAAGATCAAAGCGGCGATGTGAAAGTTAGTGTCGACTATACGAAGCAGGATGGAACGAACGGGGATACCCTGTATGCCACAACCGATGGTTCCAAGCTGTTCGCTGCCGATGATTCAGATTTGATTACGAATGCAGCCAGCCTCGCCAGTTTGGTTGGTTTTAGCGAGGCAGATACGTTAAAACAAGCAAATTATCTATTTGACAACAATGCTAGTACGAATTCCGAGTTCCGGTTGGACGGCTCTGGAGCGGGAAGCTGCATGACCTTTGACTTCAAAGAAGGCAATCAAGTGACGCTTTCGAATGTAGAACTGCTTGCAAGACAAGATTCTGGTTTATTTACTCGGATCAGCGGTGCAGTGGTTCAGGGCTCCAATGATAATAACACGTGGACGACTCTCACCAAGGCAGCGGCATCTACCGCGGATTGGCAAATGTTGAAGGTTAGCGATACGAAAGGATACCGTTATATCCGAATTTACAATGCGAATACGTGGTACGGCAATATGGCCGAAGTAAGACTCCATGGAGTTGTGAAGTCCCTGAGCAAGATCGCTTCGTCTTCGATCAGTTCGACGCAGAGCCTCAGCAACAGGATTGTACCAGGCAGCACGGTCAAATTGGCCTTCACAGCTAAAGAAGCGATCAATAATGTTAATGTCACGATTCAAGGCCTGGCTGCGACGGTTGCTTCTACGGACAATATCAACTGGACCGCAGAGGCGACTTTGAATCAAGGCGCAGCAACAGGAACAGTGAATTTCGCCATTACTTACAACCAGCAAGATGGAGCTGTCGGATTCCCTATTCACACTACAACAGATAACTCAACACTGTTTCTTGTAGACGAGTCGGATTTGATTAAAAATATCACCGGCATCACCAATTTGATTGATTCAACTTCAGGAAGAACAGCTCCAGATACATTAACACAAGTAAATTATTTATTTGACAACAATGCAGGTACGGGTTCCGACTTCCGGTTGAACGGCTCCGGCTCCGGAAGCTATATCACCTTTGACTTTAAGGAAGGCAATCTAGTTACGCTTTCGAGTGTAGAATTGCTCGGAAGAACTTTGTATGACAGAATTCGAGGGGCAGTCGTCCAAGGCTCCAACGATAATACGACCTGGACGACTCTCACTACAGCAGCGGTATCTACACCGAATTGGCAAACCTTGCCGGTCAGCGGGAATGTCCCGTATCGTTATATCCGTATTTACAATGGGAATGCATGGTATGGCAATATGGCTGAGGTGAGATTCCATGGAAAAGTTGAATCTCTGAACAGAATCGAATCGACTTCGATCAGTTCGGCTCAAAGCATCATGAATAGGATCGTGCCCGGCAACACGGTAAAATTAGCGATTGTAGCCAAAGAGCCCATCAAAGATGTAAAAGTCGCGATTCAAGGCCAAAATGCAACCGTATCTTCGACAGACAATATCAACTGGACGGCTACCGCGAGCATGAATCAAGGTGTAGCGGCTGGCCCGGTGAAATTCACCATTCTTTACAATAAACAAGATGGAACGGCAGGGTATCCGGCTCCACAAACGACAGACAACACTTCTCTTTACCTTGTTGATGAGTCAGATGTCGTCAAGAATGTCACCAGTATCGCGAATTTAATTGATTCTACTTCAGGAAGAAGTGTTGCGCAAACCTTGCAGCAGGTGAATACTTTATTTGACGGCAATGCAAGCACGGGTTCCGATTTCCGTATAGGAAGCAACAACTCCGGATCGGGAAGCAGCATCGTCTTTGACTTTAAAGCGGGCAATCAAGCTGCGCTAACGAATGTAGAGCTGCTTGCCAGACAAGATCAATATTACACAAGAATCAATGGTGCAGTGATCCAAGGCTCCAACGATAATACGACCTGGACGACGCTCACCAAGGCGGCGGTATCTACAAAGGACTGGCAAAACTTGACGGTCAGCAGTAAAGTCCCATATCGTTACATCAAAATTGTCAATCCCAATGCCTGGTTTGGAAATATAAATGAAGTGAGATTCCACGGGGTAGTGAAAGCAGCAGATGTGACGCCTCCGGTTACCACGGACGATGCGCCGCAGGGGCCGGTGAACAAGGATACGACGGTAAGCTTCAATGCCACAGATGATAACTCCGGTGTTGCGGCCACCTACTACAAAGTAGACAGCGGCGCGGAGCAAACAGGGAACACGGTTACATTGACCACCTATGGAACGCATACGTTAGTGTATTGGAGCGTAGACTGGGCCGACAATGTGGAGCAGCAGCATACGGTCACCTTAAACCTCGATAAGACTGCGCCGGATTTGGCTGGCTTGTATGCGGATATTACAGTGCCGACCAACAAAGATGTTACTGTAACAATCTACTATCCGAATGACGTAGTGCTGACAGAGTACAAAGTTGGCGATAACGGCGAATGGACAGCGTACACGGGTCCTGTAACGGTTTCCGAAAACGTAACAGTGTATGCAAGAAGTACGGATGCTGCGGGCAATGTCTCGGACGTAGCGAGCTACACGGTCAGCAACATTTACATGACAGCACCTTCGGACGCCATCTTGACAGCTGACATTACAGGTCCAATCAACGGCAATGTCACCTTGACGATCAGCTATCCGGACAACGTGGCGCTCAAAGAGTACAAAGTAGGAGATAACGGCACATGGGCAGCGTATGCTTCACCTGTGACCGTATCCGACAATGTTACCGTCTCTGCACGGAGCAAGGACATTGCAGGCAATGTTTCGAATGTAACCAGCTATACTGTAAGCAATATCGACAGAGTGCCGCCTGCGGAGGCCGTATTGTCCGCTGACATTACACCGCCGACGAACCAGGATGTGACCGTAACGGTCACTTATCCGAGCGATGTCGCGGTGAAGGAGTACAGTGTAGGCGAAACCGGGGTTTGGACCGCGTACGGCGCTCCTGTTGTGATCTCCGAAAACAGCACGATGTATGCAAGAGGGAAGGATGCTGCCGGCAATGTCTCCAACGTCACACAATATACTGTTGGCAATATCGACCGAATACCGCCGGCTGACGCAATCTTGGCAGTAGATACCACAGCTCCGACCAATCAAGGTGTTACAGTAACGATCACCTATCCGGAAGATGCGGCAGTGAAGGAATACAAAGTGGGCGATAGCGGCATGTGGACAGCTTATACGGCTCTAATTGTTGTCCAGAACAATGATACCGTATATGCAAGAGGAACGGACGCTGTAGGCAATGTTTCGAATGTAACCAGCGCCGTTGTAAGCAATATTTGGAAAGTCGCTCCTGTCACCACCGCAACGTTAAGTCCTGCTACGCCTAACGGCAAGAACAGCTGGTACTGGACGGATGTTACGGTTAGCTTATCCGTATACGCCAGTGTATATGGAGGAACGGTGAAAACGGAATATCAAGTGAATGACGGTGATTGGATCGTCTACACCGGTTCCATTCCTGCCTTTGGTGATGGAGCTTATAAGCTGGGTTACCGCAGTACGGATGAATCCGGCAACGTGGAACAACTCAAAACGATTGAGTTCAAAGTGGATAAGACAGCCCCTGTATTATCTGTCCAGTTGGGCAAAATGTCGATTTGGCCGCCGAATCATAAGATGGTACCTATCAATGCTACTCTGCTTTCGAGCGACGACGGTTCAGAGATCGAATCGGTGGTGTTGACCTCCATCACGAGCAATCTGCCGGATAGCGGCAGAGGCGGCGACATTCAGGCCAATTTCGGCACAGGCGACACTTCATTCAGCGTGCGTGCGGAAAAAGGAAGCATCTATACCATCACGTACACGGCTATCGATAAAGCGGGCAACAAAACGGTAGTAACGGCAACCGTAACGGTGCCTCATGATCAATCCGGCATTCATTAAATAGAACTATTCTATCGGAGGAAGGCATTTGCGCCTTCCTCTGATAGAATGCTCTTTGTTACTGATTTTTTGCAAGATCAGACGCATGTAGAAGCTTAGGAGGTGCCTTAAGGATCAATGTTGTCTACGACCAGCATCCAATCCTTGCAGGCTTTGGTCGCACGCTTTAATACTGCCAGATGGATAGCCAAAGGATCGATCGAGATTATATCTGGATCAATAACATAGGTATCGCCAAGAGCTTGCAAAGGCCATCCGGTTGGTTTTTAAAGGCGTCAGCCATACGGCAGATGTGTATTGGGATGGTTGTTTGCTGGGCCGCCACTACAATGCCTATACCCCATTCACGTTTGTTCTGCCGGAAGTTGAAGCAGGCGAACATGAAATCGCGGTGCTGGTGGATAATTCCTTTCATGAAGAATCTGCCCTGCACATTCCGAACGATTATTACAGCTATGGGGGCATCATTCGTCCGGCAGCCGTGGAAGAAATCGCAGACCTGTTTATCGAGCGAATGGCATTTACGCCCCTATATACAGAGGTGGGCTGGAGCGGCAGGATCGACGTTGTGCTTAGGAATACCAGTGAAGAACGGAGGAACGCTCGTCTTCACGGCAAGCTCGGCGAATGGGATGTACCGTTTGCCGAAGGCGTTATTGTCCCTCCGGATGCAACAAGGAAGGTTTCGGTGACGGTTCCTTTTCCGCAAGCTGCTGCGTGGTCGGCATCCGAGCCGCAGTTGTATCCTCTGGAAGCTCAGCTATTTAACGATGATGGAAACAGAGTGCTTGACGACCTCATTGAACGCGTAGGCTTTCGAACCGTTTCGACGGAAGGCGGGCAGCTCAAGGTAAATGGTGAGCCTGTCGTGCTCAAAGGTTTTAACCGGCATGAGGATCACCCTTTATGCGGAGCGGCGATTCCTTACCCGCTCATGGTTCATGATATGGAATTAATGCTCGATATGGGGGCAAATGCTGTACGAACAAGTCATTATCCGAACGATGAGCGTTTTCTGGATCTATGTGATGAGCGGGGGATCTTCGTCTGGGAGGAGAATCATGCCAGAGGGTTCAGTTTAAAGGATATGCAGCACCCGCTCTTTGAGCGCCAGTGTGAGGATTGTAACCGTGAGATGGTGGAAGCCCACATCAACCACCCGAGCATCATTATCTGGGCTATTCTTAACGAATGTGCAAGCGATACCATGGAAGGGCGGGAGATGTATCGCAAACAGTTCGATCAAATTCGTTCGATGGATACCTCAAGACCGCTCAGCTTCGCATCGCATCATCGGGAGCGGGAACTGTGCTTTGATTTGGCTGATATTGTCTCTGTTAATCTATACCCCCTTTGGTATGGGGAGGAGGATCCCTACGAATTGTGTCTTCAGGCTCGCAAGTGGGCAGATGATGCCGGCGGTAAGGATAAGCCAATGATTATGAGCGAATTCGGCGCGGACGGCTTCTATGGGTATCGGGATCCAAGCCGCGTGAAAGGGACGGAGGAAAGGCAGGCCGACATCATACAAGCGAATCTGGAGGCTTATCTACCTTTGCCTTTCCTCTCGGGTATGCTGATTTGGCAGTTCTGCGACTGTCGTGTTACTGAAGCCGACGGCTGGCTTCTGACTCGCGCAGGCACGCAGAACAGTAAAGGCGTCGTAGATCGTTATCGACGTCCCAAACTAGCCTACTCGGTGGTAAAAGACTATTTCTCTAGGCGAAATGCGGATAGCTGAGTGCAAGGCATGATCTTAGCTTAAGAAGGGAACATGTTGCCTAGTCTGGCAGGTGTTCCCTTGTTATTTGCCCAATAGGGCAAGGGATTCCAATAGCTTAGTTGACGATTCATTCACTCAAACAAATTCCGATACTCCGTTGGGGTTCTTTCTGCAACTTGTTTGAAAATTCTACTGAAGTAATACGGATCCGGATAGCCTACACGCTGAGAGATTTCTCTAATAGAGAGATTCTTTTCCTTTGTAAGCAAATATTTGGCGTGATTGATGCGTACTGTTGTCAAGTATTTGGAAGGTGGTCCCCCCGAATGTTTGATGAAAATTTTACTAAGATAAGAAGGATGAAAATTAAAGTGCCTGGAGATCGATTCCAGTGTAATTTCTTCATAAAAGTTTTCTTTTAAATATAGTTGAACCATCTGCACAATTTCTTCAGGTGCATGCATCGTTTTCTCGGAAGAAGGCAGTGACTTAGGTAACTGCCTTTTGTTTTCAATTGACATCTTAATCTTGATTAGGACTTGTTCTAATTCGCTGGTGATGATCGGCTTTAATAAGTACTCATTCACATTGAATTTAATGGCTTGACGCGCATAATCAAAATTGTTGTAACCACTGATGATTACCTTTTCGATATGGGGAAAATGAAGTGACACTTGCTTTAAGAGATCTAATCCATCAATGGCAGGCATTTGAATATCCGTAAATAAAACATCGACAGTATTATTTTCAAGCACCTTCAGCGCGGACAAACCGTCTTGAGCAGTACCAATGATGACAAAGGAAGTATCTAGAGATTGAATTTTCTTAACGATATTATTCAAAATCAGTTCTTCATCCTCAACGACTACAACGCGAATCTGTGTTGTATGCTCCACTTCGACTCACCCCTTCAACATTTTCCTCCAACGATAACCTTTGCCCCGCCATCTGGTAGGTTACTGATTTGCATACACAAATCAGTACTGTAAGAAATTTTCAACCTGAGATAAATATTCAGTAGACCCATACCATCAAGCTGCAGGCCAGGAATAATACCGGTTTGTTCAATTTCCTGAATCTTATTCGTAAATTCACCGATGGCACTCTGATCAAATCCAGGTCCGTTATCGGTAACTTCTACAAACCAGTGGTCGTTCTCCTGATACCCCCTCACCTTAATTGTCCATGGAGGCAATAGTTTGGATGAGTACTTCAGCGAATTCTCAACAAGTGGTTGAATAATTAATCTTGGAACTGGAATAGTTTTCATATTATCTGCCATTTCAAATGTATACAGAACGTTTTGTTTATGTCTGATTTTAATGCATTCCAGATACTTTTCGGTATAGGCTAGTTCAGTTTCTAAAGGGACAAGAGATGAATTATCAGCGGATATGTATCTTAACATCATGGATAAATTCTCAATCATGATTACAATTTGATCGTTCATATTTTCTTCGGCCATGATGGAAATCGTAGTTAACGTATTGTATAAAAAATGAGGATTCATCTGCGATTGAAGCGCTAACATTTTAGCTTGAAGTTCCTGTAACTGGGACATTAACAATTGGTCCATGGATTCTTTCAGTCGTTCGCTCATCTTGTTAAAAGCGAACTGCAAGCGATCAAGCTCGTTTAAACCGCTGTTTAGTTCCAAATGTGTATGAGAGGTGATACCTACTAAATTTGTGGATTTCATAGTGGCATGCATTCTTGCTATGGGCTTTGTGATTCGTTTAGCTGCAAGGTAAGAAAGCGAAATAGCAAGTAGTAGAATGGCGAAACTAACCATGGCGATTTTCTTGGTAAAATCATTTAAAGGGCCTAATAATTGCTGTTCGGAGACAAGTAGCGCAATGTTCCAACCTGTGTACTCGGAATGAGCGATACTATAAATTTCTTTCTCATTTGTAATAGGGTTACGGATGTTACTCATAGCTGAATGGGAATTGGTTTGCAGAAGGGTAAAGTAAGAAATTTGTTCCTTAGCTTTGGGGTCAATGGGATAAATAATGTCCCCAATATCCGTATATACAATAACCTTTTGCCCGTAGTTGTGCTTTATGTAATCAGTAATGTTGGTAAATAATTTGTCTGCATCTTGCTTGACTTCGACGATACCTTCCGGGGTATTATTAGCGTCAAAAAACAATCGAACCAGTGAGATGGAATACGCATTCTTGGAGGATAGGAATAGGGAAAGCTCATCATCCTTCTCCGGAATTGTGATGTATTTGCCTTTGGTATTTGCGAGCACATCTTCATACCAAAGTTTATTAGGCAAGTTTACTTTCGTTCTCCGGTTGTCGATGCCGGATCCAAACATGTTTCCTCCTAAATCAAATAGATTAATTTGATTAACCGGGAGAGCAGGTCCATTTGCAGCAACTAAAATGTCTGCTAAATCTTTATTGTTATTGATCGTGTCGCCAGATCCCCCAGTAAATTTGAGAAATCTGTCTTTCACTAGATTGGAATACAAAATATTTAAGGATACAGAGTCAATTCTTCTAATTTCTAAGTCTAATTTGTCCTGCATGGATTGTGAGAGATTATCAAGAGATTCAACAGCCTTTTTCTTTAGTAAATCGGATGACCAGATATAGAAAGGTACAACCACTAACGATAATACAACTATGATGATTAAGGAATAGGTCTGAAAAAGAACGAATCGAATGGTACGTTTTTGAATGACCATAGTCTCCTACTGAATACATGAATAAGATTTTTTATGTTTAGTTTGCGGTGTTTATTGGGAATTGTCAAAAGAAATTTGATGGAGGTAAAGAATGTCCAGTTATAAAGCATTGTAAATCCATGGAAGGTAGAAATGAATTGCATATATAATGAAAGCGTAAACATTATCAACGACAAGTGAAAAGGGGAAACGAGACCATTGAAAAAAACATTTACGGTGATTGTGTCAATTGGGATTATGGCGTCTATGTTAGCAGGATGTGGAAGTAAAACGGAGACCGTAACACCAGCAGCTTCAAGTGGTGCTACCAATAGTGCGAAATCAACAGAAATGCCAAAAGAAAAAGTTACACTGACATACATGGCCAGTCAAGACTGGATAAAAGATTCCGAAATGCAGCTCGCAAAAAAGTTTGAGGCGGAGACAGGCATTCATATTGATTACCAAATCGTTCCATCAGATCAGTACCAGAATATTTTGAAGACGAAACTCAATGCGAAGGAAGCCCCGGATATTTTCGGTGGACAGGACGGACAGCTTGATTTGAACAATTTGTACGGTGTCGAAAAAAATGCGGTTGATTTAAGTGGGGAAGAATGGGTAAAACGAGAAGACCCTCTGTTTGTAGAACAAGGATCCTATAATAAAAAGGTGTATGCACTAACCATTTGGGATCCAAGTTATGATTGGGTTATCGTATATAACAAAAAAATATATGAAAAGCTAAACCTAAAAGTACCGACGACTTATGCTGATTTTAAAGCGGTATCAGAGAAGATCAAGTCTGCAGGCACGACGCCTATATATGAACCCGTGTCTGATGGCTGGCATCATGTGCTTTGGTTTCCTGAGCTTGGGCCTAAATTCGAAGAAGCAAATCCTGGATTAACGGATAAGCTAAATAGTAATAAGGAGCAATTCGCGAACGTACCGATTATGGAGCAGGCACTTACGCAACTCAATGAACTTGCGAAGTCGGGTTACATGGGAGATAACTACTTTTCAAATACGTACGCTGATACAGAAAAGAACATGGCAAGCGGCAAATATGCGATGACGGTGTATAATCTTGGACTGCCGGCGCAAATCGAAAAAGCGTTCCCAGAGGTTAAAGCGGATACATTTGGCTATTTCTTGATGCCGCTTGCTGACAACCAGATATTAAATGTGAATCCTGCTGCGCCAAGTAAATTTATTTATTCAGGATCCAAACATATTGATTTGGCAAAGAAATATTTTCAGTATCTGACAAAGCCAGAAAACTTGCAATTCTTTTTGGATAACGAACCGAAGTTCTTAGCTTTGAATTTCAAAGATATTAAGAACCGTTACACACCTGATCAAAAGGCATTCTTCGATACGTATGGCAAAAAACAAGGCACCGTGTTTCAAACATCCATTAGTTACCTAAATCCGCAATGGATGGATATAGGGAAAGACATTTCAGCGATGTTTTCAGGGAAAATGCAGCCTAAGGATATTTTGAAAAGCATCGACAAAAGAAGAAGTGATGCCGCAAAAGCAGCCAAAGACCCTGCTTGGGCACAATAATTTAACGAAAGTATAAATCAGAACAGCCCAGTGGATAAGATAATACCTCTTGCTGGGTTGTTACTGAAGATAATATGGAGCGGAGAGTCCTACAATGAACAAAAGCATATATCCCTTTTATTTTTCAATTGGCGCATTGGTGCTGTATCTGCTGTTTTTTGTAATCCCAGGTTTTATGGGGATTTACTTTTCTTTTACAGATTGGAACAGTTATAGCGAAGGAATTGAATTCATTGGACTTGATAATTTTCGAACGATCTTCTCAGGGAATGAGAAATACGTATCCTATTTGAATCATACAGTTACGTTCACGTTAACAACGGCCATACTGAAAACGGGAATCGGGCTCTTCCTTGCTCTGATATTAAATCATGGCATTAAAGGTAAAAACTTTCATCGTGTTGTTATCTTTATGCCAGTTATCGTTCCTACTTTAATTGTAGGATTAATTTTTAAATCCGTACTGCATCCTGAAGTTGGATTACTGAATGAGTTTTTAAGATCCATCGGTTTGGGTACTTTGGCTAAAAGTTGGCTGACGGATATCCATTTGGCATTTAAATCCATTATTGCTGTCGATACCTGGAAAGGAGTCGGTTATATCATGGTCATTCTGCTGGCAGGCCTTCAAGCCATTCCGGATATGTACTATGAGGCTGCGGAAATGGATGGAAGCAATTTTTGGAATAAATTCAAGCATATTATTATTCCACTCTTGATGCCAGCGCTTACGGTTACGACGGTTCTTAATTTCATATATGGATTCAAAGTATTTGATATTGTGTACGCGCTTACGAATGGTGGACCGGGATACGAAACAGAAGTACTGTATACTGGCGTATTTAAGGAATTTTCCCTCGGTCGTTATGGTGTAGGTACTGCTTTGTCTACAGTCATGTTTCTTGTTATGATCGTGATTGGCTTTTTTGCAGTCAAATGGATGAGCAAAGAAGATGAGGTGGGCAAATGAAGCTGAGCATGGTGAAGAATGGTTTAAAAAATATAGCTGCCTGGATCGTGAGCATGATCACGCTAGCTCCACTCCTGTTAATTATGATTAATTCGTTAAAGGATAAAACGCAGGCTAGCTCGATGGGTTTTGATTTACCTAAACAACTACATTTTGAAAACTTCCTGGTCGTTATTGAAAAAGGGAAATTACTTCGTTCTCTCTTGAATAGCTTGTTTTATACCGGAGTTTCTACGATTTTATGCGTTTTATTAGCTGCAATGGCAGCCTATATTTACGCTAGAAACCGTTCTAGATGGAATCGTTTTTTTTACTATTTCTTAATTTTAGGCATTGCCATACCCATCAATTATTTTACATTAACCAAGATTATGCAAATAACTCATTTGATGAATACGCAAATCGGAATCATTATTCTGTACGCAGTCGTGCAAATTCCATTCAGTGTATTTATTTTATATGGATTTGTGGGAACCGTCCCCAAAGAACTCGACGAATCCGGTATTATTGATGGTTGCGGCCCACTAAAGCTATTCTTCTCCATCATATTTCCATTATTAATGCCTGCTATAGTGACAACATTTATTCTGGCTTTTATTAATTCATGGAATGAATTCTTGCTTCCTCTTTATTTTTTAAACAATGCCAAACAGTGGCCTATGACGTTATCCGTCTATAATTTCTTCGGTCAATATCAAATGGACTGGAATCTAGTTAGTGCTGATATTGTACTGACCTGTCTGCCCGCTATTATTTTGTATTTGTTAGGTCAGCGTTACATTATTTCAGGTATGACATCTGGCTCGGTAAAAGGATAAGGAATACACATTTCTGTGACAAGGAGAATTATGATGCAAATCATTCGACATATGGTGCAGGCAGATCGTCTGCTTTTAGAAACGACAAGCGGGAGAATCATGCTCGTGCCTTATTCCAACAAGATCATTAGGATTCGATATACATTGGAAGCTGAATTTAGTACGCAAGAAAGTCTAATGATAACAGGCTTGCCTGATTCGAAGATTCCCTTCACCGTAGAGGATCGGGATAGCCATTTATTATTTTCAACGACAGAACTGGCAATCCGTATCTTAAAGAAGACGGGGGCTTTTACTTATCTGGATGCGTCAGGAGCTGTATTAACCAAAGAGCCAGATCGTAGAGGCAAAACGCTTGTCCCCATGGAAGTTACGAAATCCGTGTTTGATGAATCCGCCAATATCGAAGCTGGACAAGGAGCCGATGGCCTGCGTGTCCGAGCCGACAACGTGAGAAAAGTGATAGATCGAAAAGCATTTCATACTAAGCTTGAGTTTGAATGGATGGAAGATGAGGCTTTATACGGCTTGGGTTCGCACGAAGAAGGCGTAATGAATTTGAGAGGAACGCATCAATACTTATATCAACAAAATATGAAGGCAGTTGTTCCCGCCCTTGTATCTACGCGTGGATATGGCATTGTAGTGGATAGCTATTCCATGATGACGTTTCGCGATGATGCTTTTGGTTCCTATATATGGACAGAAGTAGACGATGAAATGGATTACTATTTCATTCATGGTCCGGAGATGGACAGTATTGTGCATGGGATCCGTGAATTAACTGGAAAAGCGCCGATGCTGCCCAAGTGGACGTTCGGTTATGTCCAATCCAAAGAACGTTATACGTCGCAAGAAGAATTGATAGCCGTTGTTCGCGAGTACCGTGAACGAGGACTGCCGCTTGATTGCATTGTACTGGATTGGAAGTCCTGGACTGGAGAACTCTGGGGTCAGAAAACGCTCGATCCTGAGCGTTTTCCAGATCCGAAAGCTATGGTGGAAGAGCTTCACAGGATGAATGCACGATTGATGGTTTCTATCTGGCCCATTATGAATCCACAGAGTGATAACAATAAGGAAATGAATGAAAATAATTGCTTGCTGGGCAATCAGGCAACGTATGACGCTTTCCAGGAAAAAGGCAGACAATTGTACTGGAAGCAGGCAAACGAGGGTCTTTTTGTACATGGCATTGATGCTTGGTGGTGTGATTGCACAGAGCCTTTCGAAGCAGATTGGCATGGATCTATCAAGCTTGAACCCGAACAACGGATGCAAATTAACACAGAAGAAGCGAAGCTTTATCTTGATCCGGAGTTCATTAACGCTTATTCCTTGCTACATTCCAAAGGCATTTATGAAGGGCAACGCCAAACTACGGAGAGCAAACGCGTCGTGAACCTGACACGTTCAGCTTATGCAGGGCAGCATCGTTATGGAACGGTAACATGGTCGGGGGACATTGCAGCAAATTGGGAAACGCTGCGGAAGCAAATCCCAGCTGGATTGAATTTTTGCGCAACAGGATCGCCATATTGGACGGTGGATATCGGAGCTTTCTTTGTCCAAAACAAACCTGATCTATGGTTTTGGAATGGCGATTACGACACAGGCATTCAGGATATGGGGTACCGGGAATTATATGCTCGCTGGTTTCAGTACGGTTCGTTTCTTCCTATGTTTCGTTCACATGGAACGGATACCCCCAGGGAGGTATGGAGATTTGGTGAGCCCGGTGAGCCTATATATGATGCCATTGTTAAATTCCTCCGTCTACGATACGAATTAATGCCATACATCTATTCCTTGTCTGCCCACGTTCATCACTATGATTATACGTTCATGCGAGCGTTATCATTTGACTTCAGGCATGATCCGAACACCTATAACATTGGGGATCAGTTTATGTTTGGTCCTGCTTTTTTAGTAAATCCAGTCATTGAGCCCATGTACTACAATAGTAATTCTGACGTGCTAGAAGGTGTGAAGAAAACGAGAGATGTTTATTTGCCAGTAGGAACGGCGTGGTACGATTTCTGGACGAATCGTATTTTTGAGGGTGGGCGAATGATAGAAGCTGAGGCTCCACTTGACCGTATACCGCTTTATGTGAAGGCTGGATCGATCGTGCCTATGGGCGGGAGTATTCAGTTTGCTGAACAACGTACGGATGATAATAGACACATTCGTGTCTACACGGGGCAGTACGGCACATTCGATTACTATGAAGACGAAGGAGATAATTATAACTATGAAAAGGGTGCTTATGCACTAATTCCTATGGTGTGGGATGAGGAGAACCGAACTTTCATTATCAAAGAGCGGGAAGGCTCTTATCCAGGGATGAGGCAAAATCAATCATTTAACCTAACATTCTTGGGTGTTAGGGATGGTGATGGATCGCTCAAAGAGGCAGAGAAGAAAACGCAAATTTACTACACAGGAAACTACATAGAAATCATGGTCAAAGACTTGTAAGCGGAGATAGCCAAAGACATAGCTTGAGTACGTTACTCGATGGTACTTGAGCTTTTCCTTGTCTTACCTGGACATTCTATTACTATATCTAATCAATGTTCCTACAAATTTCCTTCCGGCCGTATGATTGTCTCTGTACGAAAGAGTTGTGAAAAACTACAATGAACTCAGAAATGATATCGCTTACAAAACGCTGTTAAGTTCGTAATGGAAGGGGGTGATTCAAACAAAACTCCTACTGGCGTGCTATCCAGAACAGTTTATAAATTTTAAATCCAAGGAGGTTTTATGAAAGTGAGAAGGAGAGCATTCATATGGATTATGACTTTGGTAATGCTATTTTCCATGTTACCATTTTCAGGGTCGGTAGTTGCGGCTGCCAGTGCGCCAAGTGCAACGATCTATGTTGCTACAAATGGCAATGATAACACAGGGGACGGAACACAAGCAAAGCCGTATAAAACGCTTGCTAAGGCAAAAACAGTAGTAAGGACTCTGCCTAAGACCGGCGGTGATATCGTCGTTCAAATTGCGGATGGATATTATTCGCTTGATGAAACCCTAGTTTTTGACAAAGATGATTCCGGAAGTGCAAGTAGCACGATCCGCTATGAGGCGGCGCCGGGTGCAAAGCCGGTAATTAGTGCCGGTGAAATGTTGAAAAAAGGCGTATGGACAGAAGCTGTTGGCCTTACCCAGACTGGCGGATTAAAGGCGTATAAAACGACCCTTAACCGGAGCGATAAGCTGCGCGCACTCTATGTAAACGATAAGGGCGCCACCATGACGAAGAGTTCGGAAATAGCTTCGGCCAACAGAACCGTCACCGGCCCCCCCACAGCCAGCTTTACCGCTGCCAATAACCCTTGGGCGTGGCAGAACGGCACCAATATCCGGGCGGGTATCGTATTCGATGCCAGCGTAGGTCTGACGACGGCAACGAAAAACCCCCAAAACATCGAAGCCGAAAGCACGGGCGGCTCCACCGCCAGATGGGCGAGGCCTTTTATCACCTTCGCGTCGATCGAACAGGCGCCGGCAGCCAGCAACAAGCCCGGCGGTATCATGTTCCGGTTCCAGATGCCGTATGGGTTCATTTCACAGTCTTTGGGTAATAACACACAATACAATCCTGGTAACAATCAAGTAATCCGTAACGCTTTCGAGTTCTTCAACAAACGCGGAAATTTCTATTTTGACCAGGCGGAAAGCACGCTTTATTACATCCCGCTTGAAGGCGAAGATATCAATACCGCCGACGTGGTTATTCCAAGGCTTGAGACGGTCCTCGACATAAGAGGGATCCCTGTAGGAGATCGGTTGAACCCTGTTGCGGGCTCGGATGATGGACGTGTCAAAAACATAACCTTCAACGGGCTGAAGTTTGCCCATACCGACTACAAACTGACTGAACTGACGGGCACATATACACTTAGCGACGGATCCGGTCCGGTAACGACCAGTTCCCGAGGCTATGCGTCCGTTCAGGGCTCTATCGTGAACAAAGTTTACTTCCCCAGCAGCATAAACTGGCATGAGACTTTCTACCGAGGGTATGACATACCGCCGGCAGCGGTAATGATCAACGCGGCGAGGAACATCAAAGTGCTGAACGGCGAGATCGGGCTTACCGGATTTAATGGCATCCATGTAGAAAACGATGCCAAGGATATCGAAATCTCGGGTAACTATATCGTAGATACGCTCGCTTCCGGCATTGTAATCGGACATCCGCAGCATATCTATGAAAACGATGTGGCGATTACGCATGAATCCAGTGTTTCGGTCTCTGGCACGCCAATAAGGAACTGGGCCGGCGTTGATAAGGAAAAATTTACGGCGGGTACGGAAGCCGTGCCGGAGAATATTTATATTACAAATAACTTTTTGTACAGGACCTGCTACGGATTCCCGGGCGCCAACGCACTGGCTTCTTTCTACACAACGAATATGCAGGTACTGCACAACTACATTTATGACACCACTTACGGTGCCATGAGCATCGGCTGGGGTTGGGACGAGTATGATGGGTTCGGCTTTACCGCCCAAGGTACCAACAAGACCGGCGGCCCTTACAATGGTACGAGTGAAACGAGCATCGCAAGGTCTCCAGCAATATCTACGACCTCCAGGAATAACAAAATAAACTTTAACCGGATAGAGCAAATTTGCACGGTAGTTAACGACTCCGGAGCCATTTACTCACTGGGACGGCAGGGCGATCCGGGTAATTTGCCGGGCGGAGGGACATGGGACACCATCAACACCGTCTACCCTTTGACAAACGACCCCGTCACCAACAAGAATAGTAACTGGAATTCTGACAACTGGACGAATTTCACCGAGATGAACTATAACTTCCTTAACCCGAATCCAACTGACAAACCCACGGACTCCAACAACTGGATGAACGGGTTTCATCCCGACGAAGGCAGCACGTTCATCAAGATGATAGGCAACGTCGTGCAGGCCAAGCTCTCCTATGCTGCGGGGCAGAGCCGTCTTATTGAGTTTAACAACTGGAAGCGCAAAAGCGATATGATTATGGTCCAAGGTTACGTAGACGGGGATAACAACCAGAATGGCGCCCCCAGGACTACTTATGACAATTACAAAAGCACAAGCCGCATTTGGCCGCTTAAGGGCAACGAAATCGTTTTGAATTCGGGCCTTACCAACGAATATACTTATATGATTCCAAGGAGCCTCATTGCCGATACCGAGTTCGAGCTGGCTTCCAACGTCATCATGGGGAAAGGTGAAAAGCTGAACCGCAGGGGTCTGCTAAAAGCTCAAGACACAGTTTGGATCGCGCCCGCGAACACAACTGTCTTTAATGAAGGTACTACGATGACAAAAGCTGCCGGCGACGTAAAGTCAATCAATGCTCCGTCTATCGCAGGAGAATACAAACTATTTATCAAATATGGAGACGGCAGAGCAACGGCCACCTCCAAGTATACGGTATACGTCGATGCAAGCGGTTCAGCAACCAACGTAGAAAATGGGAAAAGCTACGAAGTTTCAGCGGTACGGCCGCTTAAACTGACTTTGAGTACGGATTACACCTTTACGCTTAACGGCAAGCCCGTGGCGAATGGGTACGAAATCCGCACCGCAGGAAGCTGGACCTTGGTAGGCAGCACTTCGACGCCTGCTATAACTCTCAACTTTACCACCACAGTATCGGAGGCGAATAGGCTGCTCCCGGCTGACGTGTCAGTAGCCCCCGGCGGGAAAGTCAGGTTTGCGTACGATTTGGATGACGCCACAAAACAGATATGGATTTCTTCATCGAGTGACGGCAATTTTATTGAAAGCGACAAAGAAACAATGGCCTCCGGCAACATGATAGAAATAACCGCGCCAAAGTTGCCCGGTCCATACATTATTTATGTACGGTCGAAAGAAGGCGATGTTCTCAGCCAGTCGCACGCTAGTGTCGTGGTACGCGATATGACGCCTGCCGATATTCCTAGAAATGGTCTTGACTTATGGCTCAAGGCTGATGAGGGTGTGGAAAAAGATAGCAACGGCAACGTGACTGGATGGACAAATATGGGAAGCGTCCCGGCGAAGCTTGTCCCAGCGAACGTCCCCGGAAGCGGCGGTGATAATCTTGGAACACCGAACGGCAACCCCACACTTAAGAACGATGGATATGACTATGTAGATTTCGCAGCGATGTCAAGGCCGCTAAAAGCTGCAGGCTTTAAAAATTATAACGGCAGTACGCAGATGACGATATACGCGCTGGTTAGACCAACAACCACAGCCAACAACTCCAGCGACCAAAACGGCCTTGTTTATTTCGGATTGAACGAGGCTTACCAAACTTGGGCGGCCAACAGCGGTTGGAGCGGTATTAATCTGGGTGTAGGAACAAACAGAGTTAACATCCGCTTTGGTAACACGGATGGCGGCGTATCAGGCGGCGGGCAACAAATTACAACAACAGCCACTGACGGTTTGGCCAGCGTTCGGGCGCAGCTTAACGGAACCAATAGAGCTGTTTTTGTTAATAACAATGTCATCGGCACTGGAACCAACGCTAAGGCACTTTTAGGGAACAGCCCGGATCTGGGCGTAGGTTACACGATGGCGGCTGCAACTCCTTACCGCTTCCTGGGCAGGGTCTCGCAGATTCTCATTTACGACAGGGTGCTGACAGCTGACGAAATTACGAAAGTAGAAACATATTTTAACAATGTCAAAGCGGGCCGTGGTGGACCCGCGAACCCAATTGTCTCAGCGGTCGACAAAACCTTGCTGACTGCCTTGATTGAGTCCGCCAATAACAAGGAAGCTACCATTTATACAAGCAATTCATGGAACGCTTTTGCAAGCGCATTAAGTGAGGCCAAAACTGCCGTCTCAAATGGTGAGATCGGGCAGGCAGTAGTGGACAATTCATATTACGCGCTGCGTAACGCAATCAAAGCGCTTCAATTAGTACCCAGCGGAGTTTCGACTGCCGTATACGGTACGCCTGTTCTCGGCGGGGCCGTGCTCGACCTACTCTGGGATAAGACCGCCACGCTGCCGATACTTAAGCATCTGACAATGGTGAACGGTCCGACGGATGGTTACGCTAAAGTGCTATGGGACGATAGTAACCTGTATGTTCTAGTGCGTGTAAAATCCCCTGAGCTGAACAACAGCAGCAGCAACGCGTGGGAGCAGGACTCGGTCGAGATCTTTGTGGATGAGACCAATAGTAAACAAACCTCTTACGGCACAGGTATGGGACAATACCGTATTAACTATCTTAATGTGAAAAGCTTTAATCCAGGCAGTATCAGTGCGGGTTTTGAGTCTTTTGCCAAAGTCGTGGATGGCGGTTATTACATTGAAACGAAGATTCCCTTTAAAGCTGCCGTTCCTACGGTTGATCGTGTAATTGGATTTGATTTGCAGATCAATGATGCGAAAGCAACTGGTGGCCGTCAGGACATTATCATGTGGCACGACGTGACCGGACAGTCCTATGCTAACGGTTCACAATGGGGTGTGGTTGCACTTGTGGGCAAGCCGCCGGTGGTTACCGGCGCTGCTGGAGCGACCTCCATCACGACGAAAGACGGCACGCTGCAAATGTTGGCAGGAGTGCCCGTTGTATGGTCGGTAACCGCAGAAGACGGTTCGGAGACAAATGCGGCGATCATCAGCGAGACGGGATTGCTGTCGGCCAAAAAGAATGGCGTCGTGAAAGTAACGGCGAAAGCCAGCGGGTCCAGTTTGAGCAGCAGCGCGCTGATCTCAATCAGCGGTCAAGAAGTTGATACGACCCCGCCGACAACGGTCGATGATGCACCGATCCATTGGGTTAATCATGATGCAGTGGTCAATCTGACGGCAACTGACAGCGGGTCTGGCGTCGGTGAGACGTATTACACGATAGATGGCGGAGTTCAACAGGCAGGAACGACAGTGTACATTGTCGGCGAAGGCACTCATTCCCTCATCTATTGGAGCGTGGACAACGCTGGCAATGTGGAACAGCCGCATACGGCTGCAGCGAACATTGACATGACGACGCCTGTTACAGCCTTATATGTCAATCCTGAAGCTCCTGACGGCAGCAATGGCTGGTATGCACACGCTGTAACGGTAAGCTTTAGCGCAGCCGATAATCTCTCAGGTGCGGCCAAGACGGAGTACAGCCTGGACGACGGCAGCACATGGTTAACCTATACGGCTCCGGTAACGCTTAGCCAAGATAACAAATATACCGTGAGCTACCGTTCGACGGACAATGCCGGCAATGTGGAAGCAGCCAGAATGATCAGCTTCAACCTGGATCAGGCCGCTCCGACGATTACGGTATCCGGCCTAGTATACGGCTCATACAGCGATTCCATGGATATCACGCCAATCCTGACGCTCAGCGATAACTTGTCCGGAGTGGACAGCAGCAAGACAACGGTCACGCTGGATACAAAAGGCGTACAGCAAGGAGCAACGATTCCACTCTATACGCTGCCTCTCGGTTCGCACATGCTGATCGTGACGGCAAGCGATCTGGCTGGGAATACGAGTAGCCGGACGATCGTGTTCCAGACGACTGCCAGTATCCAATCCTTGCAAGCTATGGTCTCACGCTTTAAGAATGCCGGATGGATCGATAACGCAGGCATTGCGAACAGCTTGCAGAGCAAGCTCACTGCAAACAGTCTGGCCGATTTCGTGAGTGAAGTTCAGGCGCAAAGCGGCAAGCATATCTCTGCGCAAGCCGTAGGCTACTTGCTCAGGGATGCCTGGTATTTGTTACCCAAAAACTAAGAGATTATTGGCCGGCTTCCGTGAACTGACGAATCAAGCTGCGTAATGTAAGAGAGCTCTGCTGTTCTCCCCCCCTCTTGTGTAGACGAAATAGAGAAAATTTCCAAAAGCTAGTTTAATGCCCAATAAGCTGCATGTCTCTTTAAAGATGACATGTGCTTATTGGGCTTTTCATGCCAAAAGTTGCGCAAGAATGAATATTGTGTTGTTAATTTCTTCCTTATATAATGATGGAAATAGATGAGTTGGTTTGATGGTGAACGCTTACATGAAAGTTTGTCTGCTTTAGTTGAAAGGTGGCATCAACATGAAAGGGTATAAGCAATATTTCAGTGGAATCTCTATTAAAAACAAAATCTTCAGCACAAATATTTTAATAATTATCATTTCGATTTCAATCATAGCGCTTTTCGCCAACATCGTCTCTCAAAAAGCAATTATCGAGAAAGCAGTCAAAAATTCGTCAAGGGAACTTGTTCTCATTGACAATAACCTGCAGACATTAATCACGACAGTCGAAGATTATTCGAAAATATTGGCAACGGATTACAGGTTGCAAAATGAACTCTATAACGATTTTTTAGAAAATAATAACTTATCTACCTCTCATTATGTGGGGGGGTTAGATAATTTATCAATGAAAAAGACGCTCTCTGAAGTTATTAGCAACATTGTTGAGCCCAATACCAATATCAAAGCGGTAAGTGTTCTCACTTCGAATCATCAATGGGTCGATGTAGGCTTTGCGGATAATGAGTTTGCTTCCCGTATATTCGGATCCGGCCCAGAAGCCATCGATCATTCCTTTCAGCCTGTCTTGACAGGGTTAATGAAGTTCAAATTCCGCTATGAAGGGGATGATAACGTATTTGCCGTTTCCAAAACTGTGATCCATAAAGATACTGGAAAAACGGTTGGATTGGTTGTTTTATACGTAAAAGAAACGGTTATCGCCTCTATTTATGAAAGGAAAATGAACTACAAGGGAGGAAATTTCTATATACTCGATCAATATGGAAAAATCATCTCTTCCCAAAATAAAGCTAATTTGTACCGGGATTTCAAAGAGGCAACCTCGATATCAATTCCTAATTCGACAGAAGTAGAAACAGGCTTCTTTCAAGGAAACGGGAGCGAGAAGGTGCTGGTATCTACTCATCGATTGGAACCATTGGAATGGTCGATTGTAAGTGTTATTCCAATTGATGAAATTACGGTGGAGCGCAAAGAAATTAACAAATTAATTATTTGGATTGGCTCATTATGTCTATTGCTCGCATTTATTGTCTCCTATCTGTTGTCCCGATCGATCACGAGGCCGATCTTCCAACTTTCCAGAACGATGAGAGATATTCGGACTGGCCATTTGACGGTCAGAAGCTCGTACCAATCATCGGATGAAATCGGTTATTTAAACGATGTTTTTAATAATTTGATGGACCGAATCGAAGAACTAGTGGCTGAAAATGTTGAGGAACAGAAGACGAAAGCTGAGATTGAATTCAAATTGCTGCAGACGCAGGTGCAACCCCATTTTTTGTATAATACCCTTGAAACGATCATATCGCTTATTAAGCTGAATATGAAAACAGAAGCCATTACAGCAGCGAAATATATGGCCAATTTCTATAAAATTTCGTTAAGCAAAGGTAACGATATTATTACACTTAGAGAAGAAATGCAACTATCTGAGAGTTATTTGGAAATCCAGCAATTGCGCTATGTGGAGTATATGGAATATACAATGGATATTGACGAGGAAATTATGTCGAGTTCGATTTCGAAGTTAACGTTGCAGCCGATTGTGGAAAATGCTATCTATCATGGACTTAAGAGGAAAATGGAAAAAGGCTTATTGAGGATTACTGGGCGCCGATTGGGTGACGAGGTGCGTATTGAAATTTACGATAACGGCGTGGGAATAGAAGAATCCCAAATAAAGGGATTGTTGAAGGAAGTTTCGGACTCCAGTGAAAGAACTGGCTTCGGAGTCAGAAGTGTCCATAATCGGATTAGAATGCTATATGGGGACAGATACGGATTAGAGTTAGAAAGCGAAGTAGGCTTATATACCAGAGTTACCATCCGTTTGCCGTTCAAACCATTGCGGGAGGTATGAGATGTTAAAAGTGCTCATTGTCGATGATGAATATTACTTTAGACAAGCGTTGAAAATTTCACTGCCTTGGGAAGAGTTGGGTTTCCAGATCGCTGGCGAAGCGAAGAATGGAGAGGAAGCTCTAGCATTGATGTCTGAAATTGGTCCGGATATCGTCTTGGTCGATATTAATATGCCTATTATGGATGGCATGGAATTTATTCAGAAAGCCAAACAATCTGAGCAGGAAACAAAATTTATCATGTTAACAGGTCAAAGCGAGTTTGTATATGCCAAAATGGCTGTACAGCTTGGGGTTTTTAATTACGTGCTCAAGCCGATTGACGAAGATGAACTTAAAAACTCCCTACTTGAGATTAAGAATCTGATTGACAAGGAGCACTCTGTAAAGCTAGATTATGAACACTTAAAGAAACAGGCAAAAGAGCATATGCCGATGTTGAAGGAGCGATTATTGAATGAATGGCTGCAGGGCAGTAGAGTTATAGACCCCTTATCTTCTACAGACCGATTGCAGTATTTGGGCATCAATCTGGATGCTCCATTTCATATGGTGATCGTAGTCAATATTGATTCACAAGATGATCTTGTTACCAAAGAAGACATGCATATTCGCAAGCTGGCTGTTCAAGATATAGCCCAAGAATTTATTCAAAACACGTACTCGTTTGCTAGTTGCCACGATACGAACGATCGGTATGTGATGATAATTGGCGTTCCTAATGCTTCTTACGAAAGAATGGAAGCGATTAGTGAAGCGATTCGGAAATCGGTTCAGGCGACTTTGGGATGTACGGTAACGATTGGCGTTGGCAATGGATACCCTGCCTTTGAATCGATATCCGTGTCCTACCAAGAAGCCTTATTTGCTTTGAAACATCGGTTTGTTTTAGGAGGCAATCAGGTTATACTTCATTCCATGATAGCCGAATCCGGTATGAAGGTCAGTTTATTCTCCGTTGAAAGGAGAATCGGGCTGTTAATGAATATGCGAATTGGTAATCTCTCTGAGACAGAAGAGTGGCTCACGACTTTTTTCCAGGATGCTCGTACCAAGAACGCTTCCACTGAAATGTTGTTTGTTGCCGCACTTGAAATCGTATCCACTTGTTTGGAATTTTTGGATGAGATGTCGCAAAGCTTCGAACATGTATTTCAGGATACGGCTCAAACTGATATTTTTCAGTTCATTCAGCAGATGAACTCTCTTGGCGAACTGGAGAGATGGATTCGTAACCTGATTCTTAAAGTGATTGCACATGTACATGGCAGAAAGCAAAATAGAGCGGCAAGAATCGTGGACGAGGTAAAATCGTATATTCAAAGTCATTATGGAAATGAAGAACTACGTATCGTTGATCTCGCAAAGAGTGTCCATATGAACTACAATCATCTCTGTTATGTATTTAAAAAAGAAACCTCCATTACAATTAACGACTATTTGACTGAAATACGCATCACGAAAGCAAAGGGACTTTTCGATCAAGGAGAGAAGATCGTACAATACGTCGCAAGTCAGGTCGGGTACGCTGATGCCAATTATTTCGGTAAATGTTTTAAGAAGTATATTGGAATTACCCCCAGTAAGTACGTGAACAATATCCAATAGCGTAGTTTTAAGAATATGGCACAATGAGGCATTTATCGAGAATGTCTCATTGCGCCTTTTTTTGCAATTGCAAACAATTTTCCTTTCTGTCCGAGAATAGTCTCTGTAATTATTTATGTGGAATCCGTAGAATGAAATTAAGGATGATACCGCTTCCATTGAGGGATCAACCAAATAGATACAATATACTTTGATCAAACTTAGGAGGTCAACAAATGGTAAGAACAGTAAAGGTACTCGGCACTTCTCTGATGGCAGGTATGCTTCTCGTTTCAGCAGGTTGTAGTACGAAGAATGAAGCCCAACCTTCCACAACCACCAGAAATTCACCAACCCCGGCGGCAACGACAGAAAACAAGGCTGGTAGTGATAAGAAGGTAAAGCTAAGAGTTGTAACTATCACTACGGACGAGAATCGCAATAATATCATGGAAAAGCATATTAAACCGAACGTTGCCAAGGCGTTTCCGAACGTAGAAATTGAATTTGAGCCAGGTGGCGGCGGCGAAGATATGGCGAATAAACTGAAAACGTTTAATGCCGCAGGTGATATGCCTGATGTATTCTGGAACGACGCAGGTTACTTTACTCCATTAAACAACACCGGCAGTATTATGGATTTAACCTCACCGATCACTAAGGACGGGTTTTTGAACAAATACGCTGTTCCTGATGCATTGAAACATGTTGATGGAAAGATTTACAGCTTGTCTTCCGGAGCGGATACGTATTTCACCCCGGTCATTTTCTACCATAAGGACATGTTCGAGCAAGCAGGGGTGCAAGTACCGAAAACATTCGACGAATTTATCGAAGTATCGAAAAAACTAAAAAGCAAAGGCATGGTGCCTGCTGTTACACCTGGTAAAGATGGATGGGGACCTAAGCTTTTCCTGCTTCAGCAGATGATCCAAATTGGCGATCCGCAAGCAATGGCAGATCTTGTGAGTAATAAGACAGACTTCAGTAATCCGGCGGTCAAGGCGGGGGTGTCTCGCATTGAGAAGATGGTTAAGGAAGGTGTCTTTCCGGAAGGAATCGCTAATCTAGATTACGGTCCAGCCAACGAAATGTTTACAGCTAAGAAGGCAGCTATGTACATGATGTTTACTTGGGAGCTTCCGAATTTGGCGAAAGATGATACAGTCGATTTCTTCCCGTTCCCAAGTGCTAGCGACAAATACGACCCAACGAAGCATGTTCAGTTCTGGGGATCTCCACTCAACGGATATGCCGTTAGTGCAAAAACCAAGTTTCCTGAAGAGGCAGTAAAGTTGGCGGAATTTCTAGCTATGGCAGACGCTCAATATTTTGAATCTACGGGTGCCCCAATTGCCTTGAAGACAGGCAATACAGTGGCGGAACCTAAGCCGTTAATGAAGAAATTCATTAACTGGTACAATCCTATCCCTACCAAAATTGCTTCACTCGCACTTAACTCGTTGGATGCAAAAACATCGGCAGAGCTTGCGACACAAGGGGCGAAATTGCTGACGGGACAATATCCAGCTGATAAGTTTAGTACGGAGATGGGCAAGATCTGGAGTGAAAATACGTGGTTTAAAAAGTAAATTTCATGAGTTGAAGTTATAGACCGAATTCCCCTTGGAACATTAAGTCCGGGGGGATTCTATATCAAATCAGACGGTGGAGAGAGCCATGAACAAGTACTACAGCACCAAATTGTCCATATTTGTATTTTCCGCACCTGCGTTGATTCTGTTTACCGTTTTCTGTGTTTATCCACTCTTGCCTGAAATTTTGATGAGTTTGAATAATCATGATGGTTTTCGAACTTTAGGGTTTGTTGGTTTAGATAATTATAAGGATATCCTAGCTTCTGCTTCTTTCTGGACAGCTCATAAGAATACGTATCTAATTGTAGGAATTTCCGTCTTTATGGGTTTACCGCTTTCCTTAATGTTTGCTCTTTTCATGGATGTTCAAACTCCTAAGTTACGTCGTTTTTTTAAAACATCTGCCATGCTTCCCGCAATTTTGTCAGTTACGGTCGTCGCAGAAATGTGGATATCCTTCTATGAACCAACCTGGGGGTTATTTAACAGTATTCTGAGATCCATAGGTCTTGAATCTTGGACTCATTCCTGGCTTACTGAAAAGAACACTGTGATGCCAAGCATCGGATTGACATTTCTTTGGCAATATATTGGGCTGAACGCCATGCTATTTTATACGGGAATCAAGACGATCCCCAAAAATTATTACGAAGCTGCTTTAATTGATGGTGCTAGCTTTACCCAAGTCTGCTTACGAATTACGATTCCACTGCTTCAAGATGTAACGAAATACGTATTAATCTTGTCTACGTTAGGTTCCATGGCATTCTATTCACAAGTCCGCGTCATGACAGCCGGAGGTCCTGGGGATTTGTCCAGGACGGTTATTTACCAAATGTATTATGTGGCTTTCGAAACGTCAGAATTTGGTAAAGGAACGGCTATTGCGGTTGTATTTATTCTAGAATGCCTATTCATCTCCTTTCTGATTCAACGGTTCGTCGCCAGAGAAAAACTGGAGTTTTAAGGAGGAGACCATCATGAAATACCTAAGTCGTGTATTTTGGTTAGGGATAGGCTGCACATTTCTGTTTCCCTTATACTGGATGATTACGATGTCACTTAAGTCCAAAAGTGAAGCTTATAATAATCCATTTGGCATTCCCTATTCATGGGATTGGATAAACTATAGTGAAGCGTTGTCAAAATATCATTTCTTTGTTTACTTCGAGAACAGTTTGATTTATACCATAGGGACCATTGCAATTACACTGACGACGGGGAGTATGCTTGCGTATTGTCTGAGCCGAATGCAATGGAGATTCAATTCGGCGGCACTACTCTATGTGTCCTTAGGGTTGATTGTACCTATTGAAGTTGTATTAATTCCATTATTTCAATTAATAAAATGGTTACATCTTAAGGATAGTTACTGGGGTCTCATATTGCCGTATTCCGGATTCGCAATCGCTTCTTGTGTGCTGATGTTATTTGCGTTTCTTCGTTCACTTCCTAAGGAGTTGGAAGAAGCTGCTTGTATAGATGGGACGAACGTTTATCAGACATTCTTCAGAATTATTTTTCCGATCGTCACGCCAGCGCTAATGACACAATGCGTTCTATTGTTCATGCGCATTTGGAATGAGTTCCCGCTTGCTTTCATTATAGCTTCAAAAGATCAATTCCGGCCTTTAACTGTCGGCTTGCTAAGCTTCTTCGTTAGCGTCGGTGTTTCAGACTGGGGACTTATTGGTGCAACGATGGTGCTCTCGAGTTTACCTATGATTATTGTATATATGATAGGTAATGAACGAATTGAAAATGCCTTGACTGCAGGAGCTATTTTGAAGTAAGAGCAATAGGCACACTTCAGAGCTCCAGGGCAACTGACTGGCGCCTGACCGTTCTTGGATAGTACTAGCGGGTCTTACCGGGTTGCGAAGGCGGCGGTTGGATTGGCGATGTCATCAACTGCCAGTTATCTTTTCGAGGCAAGTTGTTTTGGCCCTGATCAAGGTTTTCGTGTGTGTAGAGGCGAGTAATCGGGAACAAGGGAGGGTGTTACGGTTAACGATAAACCGGTGAGCAAAGGTGACGATCTTAATTTGCCCGAAAACAATGCAAGCATTGAGAAAGACGGTAACGAAAACGTACTTGTTCTAGAAGCAAAAAAAGAATCTCTCTCAGGCCATGACTTTACGTCGGGTAAGCTGACCTACCAAATGAAAGGCGACTGGACGTATGGAAAGTTCGAAGTTCGCGCCAAATTGCTTATCAGCAAGGCATGTGGCCTGCCATTTGGATGATGCCTACAGATGAATGCCACCTTAATCCTCAATGGAAAATAAAAAAGGATCAACCGGAAAGAACTGGTTAACCCTATAATACCTCCATAAACTCCCATACCTTATCCTGATAAATGGCTTGATGGATGACTGCCTTCATTGGGGGTTATAATTATTGTCCTACTAGGCTGTAGAATTGTACTTGGTTTGTGTACTCTTACAGATTTTATGAATCCCGCAAGTATGAGTAAACATGCCATGGAAGTATTAATTACAGGAGCAGTCAGGAAACCTGTATATATAGCATATCGCAATTCGAGGGATATAGTGAATTCAAGATTTACGGCGTTTAGTTGGTCATACGAAAGTAATTATGGTGGTAGCAGGGGCACTGAAAAAGTTTTTGGAAATGGTGACTTTTTCTTGTCAGCAAATAATAAGAGATACTTAGCAGGGCATGTGCTACTACAATAGCTGCTCATTTCCTACTGTTTCGTGCTAGTGTTCGCCTAAGAGCGCCCTGATAATTTAGCAGGACGCTCTTGTTTTACATGGACTACAGGCTTCTCACTAACAAGGCCCCAACTTATTTGGCCATTGCTTGAGGTGGGGATGGCATTTCATTTCATATCACGTTTCTTTAACCATTAAAAATCTAAATCTCACTTATTTGGGCAGGGCTGAGCGGGCTCGAAGAATTTACAAAAAAACTTCAAGATATGCAGAATGATTTTAATGTAACTATTCAAAAAAAATAACTAGATGTACTGCCGTAGATCGGTGAGAAAAGTACTAAGCATTTAGCATTTTTACAATATAAGCAAAAGTTCGATGTATTAAGGAAAACAGTAGATAATTGTATCAAAAAAATAGACGGACGGATTTATTATTGAAGATTTACGAGAACACTGTTTAATTCATTTTGCATAATATGCCATGGGGGCTATGCATATATTCACTCAAAGGGATTCACGGAAAAGGATGATTTTATTGGTCAGGGGAACAGTAATTGTAAGGATTAACAGAGCGGTTCCGGATAACGTAGTTTTTGTAGATGGATGTGCTCAAGGCGGCAGTTCACTCCTTCAGATTCCAAATGGAATCACTGCGATATTCCAAAGAAGAACAGTTAGAAAACGTGTCACCATAAATGCCGAAGCCGGGCAAAACTGTCCAGGAGAACAGTTTAACAATTTTTTGGATGTCAGCCCGGCAACCGCAAGAATGTTTGGTCTGGTTAATCGCCGATTTTAGTATACGTTGGAATTTGACCCAAATACGAATGTTCTAACCATAAGTCTTAGAAGAACTCAAACCACTGCGCCGTTCGGCATTGAACAAGTCGATGTTAATAGAGACAATGTATTTTTGGCTGCTGGGCTCACTAACAATGCACTTAATCTGCCGGCAGACAATACTGTAATAACGGTAAGAAGGGCCGGCAAAGAAAAGCAAATGAGGGTCCGACTTTTCGTAGAGGGTGAAGCGGAATTTAGCGATGGGTTTGAAACGAGTCGTAGAACTGCCGCATTTTTTGGCTTTACAACCGGCAGGAGGTTTGTTTTGAGGTTTAATCAAATCACTAGAGTGCTTGAAATTCGAAGTGTAGGTGGTAAATAGCAGATAAAACCAACCTCACAAGTAGGTAATAGCCCATGGCTTGTATTGGGAATATTTCTTCTAGGCGCGGTGGTTCTATAGAAATTCTGTGGAGGAATTAAATGAATGGATCAAACTTACGGGGTTGTTCAAAGAGATAGATCAATTCCAAATATTTAGTGGAATTTGCAAGAAGGAAGCTGCTCCCTGCGTTATTGAAGTACTGATATTCGTTTCAAAAATGTAGGCTTACGATGAATAGGTCCACTTTAGTTTTGATTTGATGAATGCGTCGAATGATCTTTCTTGGCACAATCCGATTCATGTCTGTAAAAAAATACGTATCTTCAATATCTTCTTCTAGACAAGCAATAAATGAAATTCTGAGCAGTACACAACCTCACCTAGGCGGAGGCATATGCGAAGCCGATTAATGCTTCTGGGGGAGTGTCAGGGGCAACCCGATCATTGGGCGGCAATGTAACTGTAAGGTAAATCAGAACGTCCGATTACGAGGGTGAAGGCATTGCAGAAATTCGTCAAGAATGCAGTGCCTACGCAAGCAGAGAAATTCCCTGGTGTTCCTGCCGATAATGGAAACAATTTATTATCGCTAAATGAAAACGGACCAAGGGTATTTTCTAATAAATCAAACAAATCTAAGAAGGCTGCCTGGTGCAGCCTTTTGTGTTGACGGGCTTATAGTCCGGTCTGGTGCCTTAGCAAAAAGGCCGCAATGCAGCAATGAGTGCGTCAGTCGATGGATACCTGTCCTTATTGTTTACGTCAAAGGGATTTAATAACACACGCCTAAGATCTCTATCGCGAATTTCCGCTTTATGGATATCCGCTAGCGTCCCGTTCATGAGGAAAGCGCATATTTTGCACACAGCCTGTAGCTCCTTATTCATGACAGCGGGACTTACAATCTCTTTGGCAATGTTGAAGTCTATTACTTTGACCGTCTCAGGCTTATTGTGAAGTATCATTACATTTTTGGGCAGCACATCATTATGGATATACCCCGTTTTGTGGAGTTGTCTAAGCCCCTTGAGGATGTTGATTGTAATCTCTACACTTAAGTCCTGATCCCGCTTATTGGTGAAGGTATTATGAAAGTCATTGCCCAAAGTCGACCCCCGGATATACTCAGTAACCAAATAGCCTTTTTCCCCGATCTCAAAATAATCATAATAGCGTGGCAAAAACTCACCGATTCGGTAACTTTGCATAATCCGCGCTTCGCGTCTTGCCGCCTCACGGTTGGAAGTCTCTTTGATTGCCAGCTGGCGTCCTTTCGAATCATAAGCTTTATAGACCTTGCCTAAAGCTCCGGACCCGATCAAGTTAAGATCAACTGTATATCCACCCCACATGGTTCCCATCATAGCCCCTCCTATTTCTACAAGATTGATAGATTGATAGATTTATTTTATGTGGACCGTGCAAAAATTGCTTGGACATATATATCAAAAATTATAGCGGGTTAGATAACGGAACTTAGCGAAGTCTTGCGACACAAATCCACCTACTTTATAAATCTTTTGCAAAATGGTTGCTTGAAAATGCTGACAAAGCATACACACCACCAATGCCGACCGTCGATACTACTAAAACAGTGGTAATAGAAGTGGTTACGACGAACACCTCAACCATATCTTTCCGAATGTAAAGAGAAGGCTACCGGGGGATCGGCAGCCTTCTGCGGAACAAGAGCTATCGTGAAATTTGGCTTCCTATTTGTTTAATCAGACTTCCGCTTCCCTCAAGTTTCGCTCTTCCAACTTCCTGCGCGAATAGGAGCGAGATAGTCCGAGCGATGCGGCGGCTGTCCCTGCGGCGATGGTAACTCCCGCCGCCCCAATCCAACTGATGGCCGGTAATGACGCTTGCTCTATGACGATGCCCCCGATCCCCGCTCCGGCGGCCATGGCAAGCTGCACGACCGACATGTTTAGGCTAAGCATAATGCCGGAAGCTTGCGGAGCAAGCGTGATTAAATGAACCTGCTGCGTAGGACCCGACGACCAGGCCGAGAACGACCAGAGCATGAGAAGCGGGAACACGAGAGCAGGGGATAGAGCTGCCAGCGATAACAGGATTAGAGCTACTGCGTGCAGCAGCATGCCGCCGACCAGCGTGCGGGGGAATCCCCATTTGTCTGTGCTATAGCCTCCGAGCTTAGAGCCGATCAAGCTTGCGATGCCGAAAGCGAACAGTCCGATGCTCACCCATTTTTCGCTCATTCCCGTAACGGTAAGTAGAAACGGCGAAATGTACGTATAGGCAATCGAATATCCACCGATCCAGAAGAAGGTTACAGACAAGGCCAAAGCGACTTTTCGTTCCTTCAACAGCGCCAACTGTTTGCGAAGTGGTACTGGTTCTTCGCCATCCGTTTGCGGAATCGTGAAGGCAATAACAAGCATAGCGAACAGCCCGAGTACACCGATTCCCCCGAAAATTGTTTTCCAATCGTAGGCGGAAGCGACAACCCTTCCAAGAGGAACGCCGATGATCAGCGAGGTACTGAAGCCCATAACGAGTGTCGCTATGGCGCTGCCTTGCTTTTCAGGCGGAGCCATCTTGGAGGCTACGGTCATGGCCGTAACGACAAACACCCCGGTACTGAGTGCCAAGATGATCCGAGATCCGATTAGAGATTCATATCCCGGCAAAATAAAGGTGATTCCGTTTCCTATTACGAAAAGGCCGAGTGAGTAAAGCAGCAGCTTCCGTCGCTCCAAGCGGGCAGTAAGGGCCATAAGGATAGGGGTCCCGAAAGCGTAAGCGAGCGAGAAAACGGTAATGAGCTGTCCTGCAGCGGACACCGAGACACCGATATCCTCCGCAACTTTATCCAAAATGCCTGCGATGATAAACTCCGACGTTCCGACAAGAAAACTGACGGCGGCCAACATGTAAATTTTCCAAGCGTATGACATGATTTTCTTACTCCTCCCTCTGTCCGATATTCTATATTTCTAGAAATATAGAAATAATGACAAAAAATTATTTCAGCAAATAAGGTGCATACTTTTGTGCTATTTCGTGGTTCACGCTGTAGTAGATGTACGTTCCATCCTTACGGAGATCGAGCAGGCCGCAATCCGTCAATTGCTTCAGGTGATGGGATAGTGTCGAGCCAGCGATGGATTCCAGCTTGCTTCCGATATCGGAGCAGCACAAATTCCTCTCTTCGGTAAGCAACAGGGCAATTTTAAGCCGGGTCGGTTCCCCTAGTGCTTTGTATACTTTGACGGCTTGCCGTACCTCCGCGTTATCTTCGACCATCGTTACCTCACCTTTGCTTATTGTCATTATTTCTATATCTGTCGAAATAAAAGTACCATACCTTAGGAAAAAAGTAAATAGGGTTATTTTCATTCGCTTGCCGATAAAAAAGAGCCGTCAGGTGAAAATGATACATATGCAAACCCCACTTTTCATTAATTCATTAAACTCAGTTTATAAATTCAGTTCTCTGGGAAAAAACATCATTGCGTTTGCCTATGGATTACCGAGAATATCGTCCTCACGCTTTTCCCCCGAATCCTTAAATTCTGCCCGTGCCATGATCTGCAGCGTTCATACCACAGTTTTGTTAAGCGAACGGGCAGTTTCACTGAGCAATGCAATTCTCATAGTAATCCAATTTATTACATATTATTCATGATTTTGGGTTATAGTAACAAATAGTTATAATCATGGTTATTTTAGAGTGAAACATAAAAAATGAAATAAGTAATAAAATGACGTGGAGGCATAGAGCATGTTAAATTTATCCGAACTCGAAAATGTTCATACGGATATTGAAACCGTTCACGAGGTCGTCCAATGTTTAAAGGCTAGAATCGATGGCTTCTATATTGGAATTCACATCCTTAAGAATCGGGAAGGCAATTACTTTTATGAACTCAGTCATTGTTACAGAGGTGCAGACAATGCTGGTCCTTCAGTTGCAATGGAAAACCGTTTTACCACAGTAGATGAAGCAGCAAGGGGGGCACTACAATCTGCAACGATGTGTTACCGAAGAACTGATGAAGGCGGGTCTTGGCTAAGAAACGATTCCTTTGTTCAATAAAACAAGGGCTAATGGTTGGGCGAAGCGAAAAGAATGGAAGGTTGGACTAACGATGCAGCATACACTACTCTCAGAGCTAACGCAGCTTATCGCTGTACTCAAACGGAACGAGGCAGAGATCATTTACACGATTCCAAGTGAGATCATGGGCGCTGTTAAAAAGGCAAAGCACCTGGAAAGGTTTCTACATGAAATATTTCTTACTGTTAGTGGTAGCGGCGGGATCAACATCATTAGTATCATCCGCAGAGAATTTGGTATGCGATCGGAGATCGCCAATCATATTAATCAATGGGCGCCGTATAGCAGAGATCAACTCGAGGATGATCTCCACGATGCAATAGATCGGGCAGAAATTCGACCAGGCAAGCAGAGCTTGTTTATTGAAGATAATGCCGACAAAAAAGAAGTTGCAGAAGCGCTTTCATTGCTCAAAGGCATCGCACATGCGGCGGTTAGGTGTCAGTTTAATCCCAAGCGTGCTGGAGAGGAAGCATATATCGAGATACTGGATCATCTCATACGGTTTTGCGGGCTTCCCTATACGCATTCTGCAGGTAATATGATCAGCTTTAGAAACCTGATTTCTTCGAATCGACTGTACTCCATGTCAGGAAACAATGAGCTTATTACAACCGCATTAAAAGCATATGTGAAAGAGTGGTATCAACGTTCATCCTTTACGTTCCTTGAAGACAGGGAGTGGTATTATACGTACGAATCCGTTCTAGAATATACATATATTTTAACTAGAGAGCAACTTGAGCGATTGCAAATCGATTTTATCCAGTATATCCGAAATGAATTTATATTGGTAAAGGGTAAGCCAGAACTTCATAAGGCTGAACATTTGAAAACTATGCTAGAAAACGTATTGAACTGGATGGCTCCTAGTGAGGCAGCCGCCATTCATTCTAATTGATTCGACAAGTAGCATGCTCGGCGTGCTTATAAACAAGTAGCTTTTGGTTCTGGTGCAAGGATTACCAAGTCTTGGTCTTGTGATTTTCTTTATGAACCGGTGATCTTGTGTCTAATTAAGGTTTCCTTTGGTAGGAATTTCAATGATGTTATCAATGGAAGACTTATAGAGCAAATATCAAATTAAATATAACAGTGCTTAAACAAAAAATAGAACCTATTTATATAAGTAATGTAGGAGTTATAATACATAAGAATTCATGGCAACCGTTCAGTGGACGGTTGCTATTGTACATTTGCTCCGAAGGGGAGAGAAAACGACAATGAACAAGAGGCAAATATTTTTCTCTTTGCGCTTGAAGTTTTTACTTGCATTTACTTTGTTTATTGTGGCTCCCATATTATAACGCAGGAAACGTAGAAGAGCAGCACCGGGTAACTGTTAAGATCGACAAGACAGCACCCGTAAGTGTTGCAACGCTAAGCCCGACAGCACCAAACGGCAGCAATGGATGGTATATCTCGGATGTTACGTTAAGCATGTCTGTAAATGACAATTTTTCCGGCGTGGCAAAAACAGAATACCAAGTGATATAACAAAAATCCTTTTGGGTACCAAGACATTGATGCTTGACAAACATTAGCTGGTTTTTGTTTTCAATAAACTTCGTCGATGCTGTAGGGAAATGCTCAATCATTGCTTTTGTTGACGAATGATTTGAATAGGTTCAAAATACACTTGGAGGCCGATTCTTGTTTAGGTACAGATGAACAACCTTGCTTGAAGTAATCTGCCATAGCATGGTTGACTTATTTAGTCGAACATTAAATTACCTGACTGTAATTCGTAGGGGTAATACCTATATTCTGTGAATTGTAAGCGCATTCTTGAACCGTATAATAAATAGTGTAAGCAAATAAATGATTGACCTACACAAGCATACATCTTTATGGAGACAATAAGGGAGGAATAGAAAAATGGTTAAGAGAATAAAACGTCCTGTTTTAGCAACTTTGGTACCTGTTCTGGCTCTAGGTTTAACACTGACAGGCTGTACCGACGCGAAGGATGCGGCAAGCAGCGCACCTTCGCCTAGCGGAAGCCAGACAGCGCCTGCTGCAACTCAAGACAATGCAATTAAGCCAGTTACATTGTCTTTGTTCATTGACAGCCCTTATCAACAGCCGACTCCTGACAACAAGATTTATAAGCTTATTAAAGAAAAGACTGGCGTTAGTCTAAAAATGGAGTTTCTGGTCGGTGATTTGCAGCAAAAGCTTGGCGTCATGATTGCTGGCGGCGATTATGCAGATATGATGACAGGAAACGATAAATTAATTGCGGCGGGCGCTTTTGTGCCTCTCGAGGATTTGATTGAGAAGTACGCCCCGAATTTGAAGAAGCACTATGCGAGCGTGTGGAATCAGATGAAGGATCCTGCGAGCGGCCATTTATATGTACTGCCAAATTTCAACGTGTTCAGTGGTCAATTTAACGAAACTGCTTACGAAGGACCAGGCTTTTATTTGCAAAAGGATGTACTAAAGGAAATGGGCTATCCAACGCCTAAAACATTGGACGAGTATTTCGATATTATTGCAAAATACAAAGCGAAACATCCAGATATGATCGGCTTCGAAACGCTGAACTTCGATTGGAGAAACTTCCCGCTACTTAATCCACCAGAGCATTTAGCAGGACATCCTAATGACGGCGGGGTTATCGTCGAGAATGGGAAAGCACAAATATTTGCAGACAAGGACATCGCCAAGACATATTACAAGAAATTGAATGAGATTAATGCGCAAGGCTTAATGGATAAAGAAGCTCTGGTGCAGAACTACGATCAGTACTTGGCGAAAATTGCTAGTGGTCGTGTCATTGGGATGTTTGACCAACACTGGAATTTCGGTGATGGCGAACGCTCGCTGATTTCACAAAATAAGATTGGCAGTACCTATGTCGGGTTCCCGCTCGTATACCCAGGTGCCAAAGAGTACTACCGTGATCGTCCAGTATTAAACATCAATCGAGGATATGGGATTTCGACCAAAGCCAAGGATCCGGTTCAAATTATCAAATTCTTGGACTCACTAATGACCGAAGATTGGCAGAAAACACTCCAATGGGGTATTCAAGGCGAAGACTATATGGTGAAGGATGGCAAGTTCGCCCGTACCCCTGAACAACGCACTAAAGCGGATGATAATACATGGAAGCTTGCCAATAAAGCGGAGGCGTTCTTCGCAAATTTACCTAAGATGCAAGGGACCTATAGTGACGGAAATGCGACAGATCCAGGAACACAGCCGCAAGAATTCTATGACAGCTTGAAGCCGCAGGATCAAGAAGTATTGAAAGCATACAACCATAAGACATGGGCTGAGTTTTTCAAAACACCAGAAGAGAATCCCGTATATTACCCAGCGTGGAGCATTGATTTAGTGGATGGTTCACCAGCGAAAGTGGCTAATACGAAGATGAATGACCTTGCTGTAAAATATTTGCCGAAAGCTATTTTGGCCAAACCTGATGACTTTGAAGGTGTTTGGAAGGATTATGTGGATCAAATCTCCAAAAGCAACTTCAAAGCCTACGAAGATCGTATTAATGATCAAATCAACTGGCGTATTAAAAACTGGAGTAGTAAATAAAGGGATAGAACATGCAGTGGAGTGGGGGAGACTCAGGTCTTCTCCGCTTTACTTCCTAGGAGGAAATGTCGATGGCCGAGACCATACTGCCCAAAAAATTAAAGAAAAAGCAAAGAATTGATCCGGAAATCGGCGTTGGATTAAGTTGGAAGACGATAAAAAACCAGAAGCAGTTAATTATGATGTCTTTTCCCATCGTGATATATATTTTAATCTTTAATTATGTACCGATTTGGGGCTGGTTGATGGCGTTTCAGAATTATCGCCCTGCTTTAAAATTTTCCAAACAGCAGTGGGTAGGGCTGAAGCATTTTAAATTTCTGTTTCAAGATGATACGTTCTTGACGGTGCTTCGCAACACACTTGCAATGAGTATAATCAATTTGGTTTTAGGTTTTGCAACAGCCATATTATTAGCTTTATTACTGAATGAGATTAAAGTTCGTTTCTGGAAGCGGTCTATCCAAACAATATCCTATCTGCCTCACTTTCTGTCGTGGATTATTGCTGCGGGTATCGTAGCGACATCGTTATCGATTGATGATGGTATCGTTAATCAACTGTTGATGAAGTTGCACATCATTAAGGAGCCTGTGATGTGGCTTAGCGAGGGGAAATATTTTTGGGGGATTGTGGGCTTGTCTAATGTGTGGAAAGAGGTGGGCTGGAATACTATTATTTACCTTGCAGCAATCACTTCGATTGATCCATCGCTGTATGAGTCTGCTGGGATCGATGGGGCAAACCGTTACCAAAAGATTCTGTATGTTACACTGCCGGGGATCAAGTCAACTTTTATTATTCTATTAATTATGAACGTTGGACATATCCTGGATGCAGGCTTTGAAATTCAATACCTGCTCGGCAACGGGTTAGTCGTCGACTATTCGCAAACGATTGATATATTCGTTCTTAAGTATGGTATTGCTCTAGGTAATTATTCGCTCGCAACTGCGGCAGGCATCTTCAAAACGGTTGTAAGCATAATCCTTATTCTAATTGCAAATTCTACCGCCAAGCGTCTTGGTGAAGAGCGGTTGATATAAAGGAGAAATGACGATGGGAACAACAACTGTTAGCAGAGCTCGCATTGAGCCCATTTTGTTCCATACGATTAATGGCATCTTCATGCTCCTTCTTGCTATAGTTACGCTATATCCTTTCCTTCACACGTTAACGATTTCATTTAATGAAGGTAATGATGCGCTTCGAGGGGGCATTTATTTATGGCCGAGATCCTGGTCATTGCAAAATTACAAGGCGATTTTCATTTCCGGTACGATCTATCATGCGGCTTGGATTTCGGTGGCCCGTACACTTACAATAACCGTACTGGGTGTGTTTCTCACCTCCATGCTTGCCTATACACTGGCGCAGCCTCAATATATTTTCCGTAAAATAATAGGTTTAATCTTTGTGTTGACGATGTATTTCAATGCGGGGCTAATTCCTAATTACTTTCTGATTAAAAGTTTAGGACTGTTGAACAACTTTTGGGTATATGTTTTCCCAGGAATGGTAAGTGCGTTTAATCTTATCGTCATTCGGACTTACATTCGTACGCTACCATCAGGCTTGGTTGAGTCTGCGAAGATGGATGGAGCAGGAGATTTCACCATTTTTGTACGAATTATTCTCCCACTTTGTACACCTGTACTAGCGACCATCGCCTTGTTCATTGCCGTTGGCTCTTGGAATTCCTGGTTCGATACATTCCTGTATGCCTCTTCTGATTTGAAGCTGAGCACACTTCAGTACGAAATGATGAAGCTACTTGGGTCTACGATGAATAGCAACAATGATCCAGGTCTTCTAGCTGGTGCAAACACGAATCAAACGAAAGCTATGGTAACACCTGCTTCTATTCGCGCGGCGATTACGATTGTGGCGGCGGTTCCAATTCTGTTCGTGTATCCTTTTCTACAAAGGTATTTCATCGTCGGAATGAACCTTGGAAGCGTCAAAGAGTAAGAAAAATAAGCGATATTATAATCATTCCCCGTTTCAGCTCGTTGCTGGGACGGTTTTTGCTTTATACAAACTCATCTTATCCTTTATAATAGTTCATATCTACTTGCTGAAGTGAGGTGATTCTCATGTTAAGGGTTATGTTTGCCGATGACGAGCCTTACATGCTAGAGGGATTGCGATCGATGATCGATTGGAACAAACTTGGCTTTGAAGTATGCGGAGAAGTATCGGATGGTGAAGACGCATTGGATGTGATGGCGTCAACCCTGCCTCATTTGGTGCTGACGGATGTTCGAATGCCTGTTATAGATGGATTGGAATTGATTGAACAAGCCTCCAGCTTGTATCCGGAAATGAAATTTATTATATTGAGTGGATACGCGGATTTCGAATATGCCAAAAGAGCGATGCGGCATGGTGTCGTCAATTATTTGATGAAGCCTTTGATGGAAGCTGAGCTTGTAGCTGCAGTGGAAGCAGTTGCGGTTATGATTCAAGAGCATATAGCTCATAGACAGTTGGAAAGCGCTGCATTGGATTGCTTACGATTGGAAACGATTTCAAAGCTGTTACAGGGAGAAAATAGGCAGAAATGGATCGAGCAGGCGAACGCTTTGTTGGATCTTCATGAACATTCGAGCTTTCGCTGCATTTTACTTGAACCTAACATTCAAGCTCCAAATTATTCGGACCTGAAGCAAAATATTGCAGATAAAATTAAGCTTACGCAAGTGCGAATGCTTCCATTTGGCGTAGGGAAAGAACGCCATGGATTCTTGCTGGTCACAGGACCCGAGGAACGCGAACTTTCTACTGCGCTCTTAACAGAGATCATGACCAGTGTCAGACATGACTGGGGCACAGCGATCTCCTTTTCGATGAGCAGTGAACATAAGGGACCGCATGCGTTACAAGAAGCATTTCGTGAGGGACTCATAGCTGAGATGTGCAAGTTCCCTTCTGGAGTGGAAGGGATTTACATCTATCAAGGAGAGTGGTCAGCGGAGACACTTCCTGCAGTTGGTATGACGGAATCCATCTTAGATGCCGTAGGGAGTGGGTGTCCAGAAACAGTGCAAGCCCATGTACACCAGTTATTCATCGCGTTTTCGAGGCAGTCCGTATCTGAATCTTGGGTAAGTGCTTATTTAGACAACATTAAGCTTGAAATTCTTAAGTTAATTACTCAATTGGGCGGTGATCCTAAGTGGACTTCAAATTGGTATGTTCCCACTGTTCCAATGGATATTGGCCTCTTGGAGCGCAAAGTAACACAAGAAATTCTGCTAGCTGTAGAGTTGATTGGCCAGAAAAAAGGTGTAGGGCAAGATGAAATCGTATCCGCAGCAGGAGACTATATCAAATCGCACTATAAGGAAAAGCTGCAACTGCAAGTTGTTGCAGAGCATTTTAGCCTGAATGCTGCGTATTTTGGCCAGAGGTTTAAGAAGCAAGTTGGCCTCACCTTCAATGAGTATTTACATGTCGTACGAATCGACGAGGCCAAAAAATTACTTCGCCGAGAAGAACTGAAAATATCCGATGTCGCTGATCGTGTCGGTTACTCGGATTCCGAACAGTTCGTTACCAAGTTCAAGGCACTTACTGGCCTGTTACCCTCTGCCTACAAGAAGGGTTAACCTATGACTGACAAGGAGAGCAAATATGAGCCGGAAATGGAAACTGTTGCGTATTGTTAATGATATTCCCCTGAAGTTCAAGTTTCTGATCATTTACTTGATGTGTGTGTTGCTGCCAATATTGTGTATAAACAGCTTGTTTTTCTTACAGGATAGCAAAAATACAGAACGTAGAGAGATGGATAACTTGCGGATTTCTTTGGATAGAGTCGGAAATGAAATCATGCAAATGGTGAACTCAGGTGTGGTGATTGGCAACGCTGTTTCCGCTGATCGTGTATTTAATGAGATGCTAGAATTTACGTACTCGGATAATGTTGCTTATTACGAAGAATACGACAGTTACCTCCGAGACAAATTGGGGCAGTATCCGAATATTTATCCTTACATCTCTTGGATTGGCGTATACACATCAAACCCAACGCTATCCAATGGTGGAAGTTACTTTATGCTTAAGCCTAATGATCTGAAGAGTGAATGGTATCAGAAGATGAACGAAAATAAAGAAAAGGTGACAGTGACCTCTTATTTGGATACGAATCCCATGAATCCCGAAGAGAAATTGGTATATGTCAGCATTATTCGAAAGCTGGACAATTTTCCAGACCTTATGAAATTCTCCAAGTATTTGCGCATCGATATTCGAATGGATAAGCTGCTGGAGCTGTTTGATAAAGAGCGTAATTACTTGTTAATTAAGCTCGTGGATGAGGAAAATCGGCTTGTTCTCGAATCAGCAGGTACGTATAAGGGAAGTGACCCTTTGCTCCCGACACTGCCTGTGTCAAAGTTTTCTCAGCTGACAGGCTTACCTGAGAACAGTTTTGTCAGTCCTCTCAGTAATGCTAGTTATGTGCTTAACTGGCGGTTGGTCGGAATTCCAGAGGGAAGTCGAATTGCGGAAGAGAGAAGAGGGGTTATCCATTTTTTTATCTGGCTGACGCTTATTAGTACGATCATTCCGACAGTATTAATTTACATTATTATGCATTCTTTCAATTTCCGGGTAAGAAAGCTCTCCAAACATATGCAGTTGGTGAAAAACGAGAGGTTCGAGCCCATAACGATGTATGAAGGAAAAGATGAGATCGGTCATCTTCTTCGCAGCTTTAATTTGATGACGGAGAAAATTCGTAATTTAATTAACGACGTGTACAAACTCGAAATTCAGAAAAAAGATTTGGAGCTAGAACGCGTACAGGCAGAGTTGAATTATTTGCAGAGTCAAGTAGATCCTCATTTTCTGTTTAATACGTTAAATGCGATTCTTGTTGTATGCAAGAAATATCGTTATGAGCATGTAATAGAAATTATACAAAACTTGTCCCAAATTTTGAGAAGGCTGTTAAGCTGGAAGGAGGATTTGGTGACAGTAGAAGAAGAGCTAAGCTTCACTGATATGTACCTCCAGATCGAGAAGTTCAGATTCCAAGATCGGTTTCACTATGAGTTGTCCGTTGACGACTCTGTTCTATCGTATCGAATTCCGAAGATGAGTATTCAATCACTCGTTGAGAACTCTTGCAAACATGGGCTTCAATCGGTGAAAGGGAATCGCAAAATTCGGATATCTGTAGAAAGAGCCGGGATGAACATGCTCATGAAAGTCGAAGATAACGGAATCGGTATGAACAGCACGAAACTGGATGAAATTGTTCAGAGTCTGTATAAAGGAGAAGACAACGGTAAGAACATCGGACTTCGCAATGTGTACCGCCGTTTAAATCTATTTTATGCGGAGCGTTCATTGTTCCAAATTGAAAGCATTCCCTTCGAGAAAACGAGCGTTACTATACAGATTCCTTTGAGTCTTATTAGGAAACAGGAGGAGACGATCGGACATGTATAAGGTTATCTTTGTGGATGATGAGCCTTTCGCGTTGGAAGGTATCAAGCTCATGATTGAATGGGAAGAGCTTGGCTTTGAAATCGTACAAATGTGCGAGAACGGCGAAGAAGCTTTGGCCTGCATTGAAGCCTGTAAGCCTGATCTCGTTGTGACGGATATTCGAATGCCGGTAATTGACGGATTAGAATTAATCGATCGGGCGCAAAAGGCAGGCAACGATCCCGTATTCATCATTATAAGCGGCTACAATGATTTCGAATATGCTCGATCCGCCCTAAGGTATGGCGTAAAGCATTATTTGCTTAAACCGGCTTTAGACAGGGAATGGGAAGCGGTCATTCAATTCGTTATTGAAGAGCTGCAGCATCGAGAACAGCAAAGGGTACGCCATGACCTCTTTACCGACCGACTAGTGCCTACTCTGCTTGCTCAGATGCTTCGGGGGGAAATTTCGGCAACAGACGGAAACGTTGGGGAAATACTAGATCCCTTGGCACATGGAGATCAGGGATGGAGGTACATTCATGTAGAATGGCTTAGCGGCACAAAACAGGAGTTGGATGCACGTTACTTCCTTTCGCGAAAAGCTCATGCAATCGACTTGTTTGGGAGCCAGGACGGCCTTGTTATGGAGTCATTTCCTGAGATGGAGCAATGGGCTGGGCAGATATACGAAGATCTACAGGAGCAAGGTATCGAATGCTATCTATCGATAGGACCACGGGTGGAGTCCCTCCGTCATATAGAAGATTCATATGCAGGTGCTCTAGAAACATCTGTGCATCATTTCTTTCATATATCCGGTGGTCCACTCGATTACGATAAGATTCATCACAAACAAATCAGCTATGATCTTCATGCGGTTTCTATCGTAGATGACATTCAAAGTGCCCTTGAGGCGCTTCAGGATAAGCGGGTTGAGGACCTGATTAAACAAATGTTTGTGATACTGTCAACTAACAAAACGGCCCGGGAAGTCGTTCATTTGCTGGTCATACGCATTGTTTTGAAAAGCGCTGCTGTCATGCGGGAGATGGGTATTGACTCGGAGGCGCTGCCTCGTGTTCGCGATTTTTTGAGAAAGGAGCATCGTTCCCTACAGGAAGTGGAGGAGTCCCTGCAGACGTATGTGCAACAATGTATGAGCCAGCTGAAGCAGCATAAAGAAAAGTTCTCCGGTCACCCCCTTCGAGTTATTGAGCGTTTTATCCAGGAGCATTACCGGGAAACGCTGACGATTAAAGAGATCGGAGAACGATTCTTCATGAACCCAGTTTACTTAGGCCAAGCGTTTATGAAGAGGAACGGCGTAGGCATCATTGAGTATATTCATGACCTGCGTATTAACGCGGCGAAGCGTATGCTATGCGAAACTGATGAGACGATTCGTCTCATTGCGGAGCAGATCGGATACGTTCACTATCATCATTTCCTCAAAGAGTTTGAGAAACGTGTGTCTGACAAGCCCGGTGTGTTTAGACAGTTAAGCAAAGCATAAAGGACTCAAATGAAGGACGTGTATTTCTTTTCTAAGAGATACACGTCTATTTGTTATGAGTGCGACTGAAAACATCGCACATCATCTTGAAACATTTTAAGAAAATGGGGGAGAGATCTTTAATCTGTGAATGGTAAGTGTAGTCAGATTCTATATCATATAACATAGAAGGCCTGTTTAAACAGGGGATGATGAGGAGGTTTATCAATCTATGAACAACAAGGTACCGAACTTACACGAGGCTTATAAGGGCATATTCAGAATCGGCGCTGCCGTGAGCACGAAAACCATCCGATCGGATGGGGACTTCATTGCCCAGCACTATAACAGCATTACAGCGGAGAATCAGATGAAGTTCGAGGAGATCCACCCAGAGGAAGAGCGGTACACATTTGAGGCAGCGGATGAAATCATGGATTTCGCAATGCAGAACGGGATTGCTGTTCGGGGGCATACGATGGTCTGGCACAATCAAACCTCCGATTGGATATTCGAAGACCCTTCTGGAAGTACAGCTAGCAAAGAAACGGTTCTCTTGCGGATGCAGGAGCATATCCGTATGGTAGCCGGTCGTTATAAGGGCAGGATTTATGCCTGGGATGTCGTCAATGAAGCGATAGAAGATAAAGCGGACCTGGTCATGCGTAGTACCAAATGGTTGGAGATTCTGGGTGAGGATTACATCCGTCATGCTTTCGAGGCAGCACATGAAGCCGATCCGAATGCGCTTCTGTTCTATAACGACTACAACGAGACAGAGCCAGTCAAACGGGATAAGATTTACAATCTCGTCCGTTCATTGAAGGAGAAGGGGGCTCCTATCCACGGAATCGGCATGCAGGGACATTGGAATATCTATGGTCCTTCCTTGGATGAAATTCGGCAAGCGGTCGAGCTTTACGCATCCCTTGATCTGCAGCTTCACATCACAGAGTTAGATCTCTCCATGTTTCAATTTGAGGACAGGCGGACTGATCTGTTGGTACCCACTGAGCAGATGGTGGAGCTGCAGGAGCAGCGGTACGAGGATATTTTTAGGCTATTTAAGGAATATCGGGATGTCATTACGTCGGTAACGTTCTGGGGAGCGGCTGACAACTATACCTGGTTGGACAACTTCCCAGTTCGCGGCCGAAAAAATTGGCCGTTTCTATTCGATGCAGATCTCCGGCCTAAGCAGGCATTTTGGCGAGTAATCAAGGAAGCAAAGTGAGAGTAAACGATCTGACACCTTCAGTGACAAGCCCCAAACGGTGGAAACGGTGCGCACATTAGTTATGCAGCTCCATAATTGTGGGGGGACTATTCTTTAATTTGAGTATGTGAAGCCAATTGCCTAAGTTGTAGAATGAAATGGAAATAAACTTGTAAGCGATTGCAAAAAGAGGAGGACGCTTGTGAGAAAACAAATGAATGTATGGATGGCCATCGTGCTGCTGTTTGGGATGATCGCACCCCAGTTGCTAGTGCCTGTGATGGCATTGGCTGCTGGCAATACGGTCGTTTTGTCCCAAAGCTTTGAAGACGACCAAACTGGCGGTTGGGTTAAAGTATCCTGGATGGGAGACGGAACCATTGCCGTGACGTCGGCAACAGCCTCTGATGGCTCCAAATCCTTAGCAATGACGAAACGTGCTGCAAGTAACAGCTCCCCGTTCCTGGATTTGACTTCGTATACGCAAGCCGGCCATACGTACGATTTGTCACTGAAGCTTAAAGTCGGAACAGGAACAGATAACTTCCATCTTGCATCTAATGTTGATGCCGCCTCGCTGACCAACAAATATCCTTGGTTGGTGGGAAATAAAACGGTTAACTCTACCGAATGGACCCCCTTTGAACTGAAGGGATACGAGCTACCGGGTGATACGAAGGGTTTTAAAATATGGTTGGAGTCAGATTCAGCTTCCACGACTACGGAGGACCTCTATATCGATGAAGTGCAGTTAACGGATGTCACGCCGACTGCACCAGTTGATTCGGGAGCGGTTGACCAAACTGGCATCCAATCTACCTTTGAAGACGGGCAAGGAAATTGGGTGCGCAGAAACGGCTCCGGCAATATTGATATATCGGCGGCAGACAATCGCACCACAGGCGGCTCCAAGAGCTTGCTGACCACGGTATCGGAGCAATATGACGGGCCTTTGCTGAACGTCCTTGGCAAGATGTCCAAGGGCTATAAGTACAATTTATCTACTTGGGTAAAAATGGCTCCGGGACAATCCCCCACTGTATTGCGGCTATCTGTACAGAGCGGCGATAGTACATATACGAATGTTTCGTCAAACGTGACGGTAACTTCTGATCAATGGGTACTGTTGACCGGTGCGTTTACCATTGCTGCCACTCCGACCGTATTGAATGCATATGTGGAAGTAGCCAACAAATACGAAGATGCAAGATCCTTCTATATGGACGATTTCGATTTGTCCTATGTGGGTCAAGTATCCGGGCCGAAGCCGATTCAAACGGATATTGATCCTTTGAAGGACATCTATGCGGACAACTTCAAAGTTGGTGCTGCCGTAACAGGAGATCAGCTTACTTCGGATGTTCACACGCTTCTGGATTATCACTATAGTTCCCTCGTAGCTGAGAATGCCACAAAGCCGGGGTCTCTGGAACCGACAGAAGGGCAATGGAACTGGACGGAAGCAGACAAGATTGCACAATATGCCAAGGATCACACTATGAATTTCCGGCTGCATACCCTTGCTTGGCATTCGCAGGCTGCGGAATGGATGTTTAAGGATGCGCAGGGCCAACCGCTTGCAGCTACACCGGAGAATAAACAGCTGGTGCTTGACCGTCTAACAACGTATATCCAAACTGTGGCGCGCCACTTTAGTTCCATGGAAGTGCCAATCAATGCCGTCGACGTGGTCAACGAAGTTATTGATCCTGGACAGCCGGATGGCATGCGAAAGAGCGAGTGGTATACGCTAACTGGCTTGGATTTCATCCGTACAGCCTTTAGGGTTGCTCGTCAAGAGTTGCCAAACGCAAAACTATATATCAACGATTACAGTACGCAGGATCCTGTCAAAAGCGACTTTTTGTTCAATTTGGTGACGAAGCTGAAAGGCGAGGGAGTTCCCATTGACGGTGTGGGTCATCAAACGCACATCAGCATTGGCGGTCCTTCAATCGAGCAAATTTCTGATTCCATAAGGAAATTTGGAGAAGCTGGATTCGACAATCAAATAACGGAGCTTGACGTTTCGGTTTATACAGACAACAACTCCACCAGCTATGATGAGTCCAGCCTTGTGAAACAAGGCTACCGTTATAAGCAATTGTTCCAAGAGCTAGTTCGGCTGGACAATGAGGGCAAAAATGCCGCCTCGAACACGCAGGCATATAATCCTTACGGATGGATCAGCAATGTTACGTTATGGGGGATTGCAGACGATCATACCTGGCTCGATAACCAAGGTGCAACCCGTAAAGATGCTCCTTTCCCATTCGATGCGCAGTACCAAGCCAAATATGCTTATTGGGGAATGATTGAAGCAGTAAAGACGTTGACGCCATCCCACCTGCCAATAACCGCTCAGACAGCAAATACAGCAAAAGGTACACCGGCTAATGCTTCAGATCCGGTTTGGAACACGGTTCCTGCATTGAAAACGCAACAATTAGGTACCCTTCAAGCTGAAGTGAAAACCTTGTGGGATGAACAACATGTTTATACCCGCATAGCGGTCAAAGACATGACCATAACCGCAACAGATCAAATAGAACTCTTCGTGGATGACAATGGCATTAAGACATATACATTCGCACGAAATGATGCTCAAATTACGGAAGGAACCGACGGTTATGTGCTGCAAGCATCAATCCCGATGGCAGGAACATTGGGCAAGCACTTGAAGTTTGACGTAAGAGCTACCGATAAGGGGATTAATGACGGTACGGAGCATGGGAGCAACGGCGTCATCGTATCCTGGAGTGATCCAAGGAACAACCAGGACAACGATGTTCTTGGATACGGGATATTGACCTATATCGATGCTGTAAAAGCGGCAAGTGCTTCTTACGGAACTCCTGCAATCGATGGCGAAATGGATAGCAAGTGGGCGAACGTACCAGTTTATACGACTGATGTGTTGGTAGAGCAGCATAACAATGCTGTCGCGAAAGCTCAATTGCGTGCCATGTGGGATGAGCATAACCTCTTTGTCTATGCCGTTGTGTTAGACAGCAATTTAAGCGATGCCAATGCCAACGCATGGGAGCAGGATTCGATGGAAATATTCGTTGACCAGAACAACGGTAAAACGGACAGCTACCAAGGTGATGATGGTCAATACCGGATCAATTTCAAAAATGCAAAGACTGTTGGCGGCCATGCCACCCAAAATAACTATGCATCGGCCACCAAAATCATTGATGGAGGTTACGTTGTAGAAGCGGCTATAGCGCTGGATACGATTACTCCACAAGCAGGAACCGTGATCGGATTTGACTTTCAGGTTAACAATGATCAGGACGGAGGAAGCCGTGACAGCGTATATTCATGGAATGACCCAACAGGTCAATCCTACCAGAACACTTCGAGATTCGGCACTCTGAAGCTTGAGCAAGTGCAGTTATCCGACCCTTCGACCTCGCAGACTTCCTCTGTCTCGCCTCCAGTACCGGAAGGGGCGGTTAAGGTGCAAACAGATACAGGAGGCAAGGTAGAGAATAATGGGGCGGCAGTTGACTTCCCGGCAGGAGCAGTAGGCAGTGATATATACGTGAGCATTAAAAGGTTGAGCGACACATCACTGCTGAAGGCGGATCCAGATTTGAAGCTTGCTGGAGATGTGTACGAGATTATCAAGGACGTAGCAGGACCGTTCCAGAAACCAGTTACGATCACCCTTCCGTTCAACACCAGCTTGTTGGATGATAAGCATGAGCTGGCACTGTACTGGTACAACGAAGAAACCGGCAAATGGGTCAAACTGGACGATAGTAAGATCGACCTGGTGAAAGGCACCGTTTCCGGCAGTGTGACGCACTTCACCAAGTTTGCAGTATTGGCCGCAGAAAAGTCCGCATCTGTCGAACTTCCGGCCTTGACCGATATTAAAGGACACTGGGGGCAAGCAGGTATCCAAGAACTTGTGAAAGCAGGAGTGATCGACGGCTACCAAGACGGCACATTTCATCCTGATTCAACCGTAACAAGATCCGAGTTCGTATCCATGATCGTCAGATCTCTTCATCTGAACGCTGCAGGCGGAACCCATTTCGCTGATACTGCCAGTCATTGGGCGAAGGAAGCCATTGCAATCACTTCGGCGCTGGGAATCGTGGATGGCTATGAGGATGGAACCTTCGGTCCCGATGACAACATCACCCGGGAACAAATGGCCGTAATCCTTGCACGTGCTGCACAGTTGGCATCTGCCAACAGCGGCTTGGACTATAAGGATAGTGGAGACGTATCCGCCTGGGCACAAGGGCCGCTAGCGGCTTTGACCGCTAAGGGTGTTCTTAACGGCTACGAAGACGGTACGCTGAAGCCGAAGGCTTTCAGCACCCGTGCAGAAGCGGCGGTTATCATTATTAGGATTTTGGAAGCTCAACACGTGCAATAACACCAGTAAAGAATAGTAGGAAGGCTGTCCGCACATGGATGACATGTGCGGCAGCTTTGTTTTGGTGCTTCCAGTGTAGGATGGGATTAACCGGAAAAGTTATATCTGAAGGGAAATTGATGATCTATGAGAAGCAAGAACGTGACGGCAGTGCCTGCCGAATATTTTAAGCCAGTTAATGAAGAGCTTCAAGGTACGGTTCAAGAGGTTTCTTATAAGGTAAGCAACTATATTCATTTGACTCGACAGCTTGTAACAGATCGGAACATTGATAGCAGTGAAGCAGGAAGAGGAACCGTTGCGGGAGATGCCATATTGAAGAAATGCAACGTTTACTTGCCTGCTGCTTATGACCCAATCGACAATACTGTCAGATACAATGTATTGTATTTGCTTCATGGCGTAGGCGGAGATCAATATGAGTGGTTAAGCAGCAACGGTAAAGTTGACGGACGATTTATTATTTGCAATCTATTTGATAATCTCATTGCCAACGGTGATATCGATCCGTTGATCGTCGTATTTCCTAACGGAAGAAGCGCGCATGACTGGACAGACACCTCCTTCAATCCCGAAGGAACCAATATGCTGGGATTCTATTACTTTGATTATGAGCTGAGATACGATCTGATTCCATGTATAGAATCGAATTACAAAACCTTCGCAGATATAACAGACACCTCACATGAGGGAATCATATATAACCGCACCCACAGAGCGATCGCTGGGCTTTCTATGGGGGGAATGCAAGCTCTGAATCTGATTCTCGGCGGTTACCGGCATGATTCGACGCGAATCACTCGCACGGAGAGTCCCTGGAACAACGAATTGGATAAGACTGTACTCGCGCCAGGTATGATAGATTTGTTCGCTTATGTCGGAGCTTTTTCAAACGCGCCTACATCGAGTGATGGCAAAACGCTTGGAGTCAGTCTTGCGTCTTGCGTCCATGATCTTCATTTGCTATATACCACCTGTGGCGATTCGGACGGAGTAGCAATTGGCAGCTATATAAAATCTATAGATGAGCTTATACATCAATCGGGGAATCATCTTAATCATTTTTATCAAATTCTGATTAAGGATGGTTTTCATGATTTTCATGTTTGGAATAACGGTGCTTACAATTTTAGTAGATTGATATTTAGAAATTTTGATGATCATGGAAGGTCCCGTGTTGTGAGCAAAACAATTTAATATTTTTGGGGAGTCTTGATAGCACCAATATGAGGCTCGGACTCTTCCTTTGCTAATGGGAAAATCGGATTAAGCCCTTCCATATTTTTTCGCAAATTGATACACCGAATCGGCAAATGTTTTTTTCTGTGCTTTGAGATAAGTAATAAGGGCCTCTTTGTCTTGAATCGGTACACCCCAATCCTCAGGAATATCCCGAATCACTTCTTCAATGAGGTTTTCAGGAAAAGCAAGGATCTGTTCAATATATGAAGAGAGTATCGATGGATCTTCAAGCATGCCCACAGTCCAAATATGAACGATAGAATCCTTTTTAAACTTATCGTGCTTTTGTAATGTAATTTTATTCCATTTATATCCTCCCGGAAAACATTTACCGTGATCGATCATATGAATACCATATTTGCCTTCCGGTAGCCGCTCCAAAAGAATGTTGCTTTTTGTACGATCAGAGTTATGCACCCAATGGTCGAATACGAAAATTCCGGCCAATACTTGGTTATTTTTGATATCCATTTTAGTCGGATGAGGAGGTTCCTTGGAGAGGCCTCTGCAATTGTCTATAAATAGGCTAGCAAATTGTGTGCCTGGATTGTATTTAGAAGAAAACTTTTTCGGTATATATTGTATCTGCTGCTCTGTCATATTCACTATTTTAAATGGCACCACAGGCAAAGAAAGGTGTTGCCCTAATCTGGCGATCACGAATTCATTTACCAGTTCCCTTGTTCCGTGGAAATTATTTTTACATTTTACCGCATAACGGTTTCCATCATTAAATGACAACAAATGTGCGGCTTTTCCAGACAGCGTCTCCAAATATTTTATCGGTTCTAATGATGTCATCGCTCAGCAACCCTTCTTTGATAGAATCTAACATTACAATATTCAATAATAATTTAAGAGTATGGACAAAAGGGATATTATTTTTCTAACTTGCCATTGCTGAATTGCGGTGAACCTTATCATAAATAAGGGTTGTGTTTTCTACTGAAACCAGAAAGCAAGCAGAACTGAAAACAGTAAAGGAGCAGCCGTAGCTGCTCCTTTGACTTATTAATTCTTACATACTAAATGATAATGACCACAAAATGGAGTAGTCGGGAAAGTCGATGTTATCATCGGAGAAATGGTATCGGCACATTCGGCCAAAATGGCCATACGAATCGTTGTCACTCCCCAAATTAAGGCCTCACTCACTTCCTATGTCCGTCAGCGCCTACTACTGAACCGTTTGATCGCTTCCTCGGTCACAGGCGCGAAGAGGTTAACCAGATTGCCGTCGGGATCCCGAAAAAGCACAGCACGGTTTCCCCAAGGCATCGTGGTAGGTTCCTTTACCCACTCGTTGACAAATGGCTTCAAGCGCTCGTATTCGGCGTCGACATCGTGGACGCGGAACTCGATGATGACAGTGCGATTTTCGGCCGCCACTGCGGAACCAGCGCCGAACAGTTGCACTGTCTGGGAGTGGCCGATCGCCAGGGTGCACGATGGCAGAACGAGTTCGGCAAATACGGGCGCGGGGCGTTCCGCCGAAACATCCATGACTTTCTCATAGAAATTGATAAGACGATCCACGTCGTCGGTAATGATGCGTACAGAAGAAAAATTCACGAGATACCATCCTTTCTATAGTAACTGATACAATACCGTATCAGTTCATTTTGGGCCAGAATACTTCGCATTTATATCCCACTCCTTTATGTTGACTTACTCCGATTATAAAAAAACACTACTGACAACAGTATGTCAGTAGTGTTTTAACATTTTTTTGGGCTTACTCCCGCAGTTTGGTGCAAGGTAAAAGTGAAAGCAATGTATGATGGAGAGCAGAACGCCTCATTCCACCAAGCCGTCTTGGCTGTGTTAATCTTACATGTAATATACCGACCTGTCCGAGTTACGAAAGATAGATCGATGGTTGGATTGCGGGGGCTATTATAAAAGAATAACTTTATAGACCTAGCAGTCTCTTACGATACTGGAAAGGCGAAATTCCCTTCAGGATGCGGAAATGTTTAATAAAATAGCTGGTATGGTTAAAGCCAGTTTCCGTGGCAATCTGTGTTATGGATTTAGATGGGTCGAGCAGCAACTGCTCGGCTTTTCTTATGCGCAGAAACGTAATGTATTTGACCAACGGCATGTGCATGAATTGTTTGAAAACGGTGGCAAAGCGGCTGTAGCTCATCATCGCCACTCGGGCAACGTCGACGGCATTCAATTCCTCATGAGAATGGTCATTAATGAAGGAGAACACCTGGCTGAAAGCTTGCATGCGTTCAGCGCCATGCGACACCCCCTCTGGAGCAGTGTGGGTAAGCAGGGAACTGTCACGAAGCAAAAACAGCATAAGTTGATGGATCCCTGATGTAACGGTGAGCTCAAAGCCGATTTCCTTAGTAGTAAATTCGTTATACATATTTGTAATCATTCCTTCTAAACGTTGATGCTGATCCTTAGAAAGTTTGAGTAAATTCCAATTGGGCGCTCGATTGATAGCAAAAGGCAGTCGATACGTTAGGTCGAAGGCTAGCTGAGGCATTGGCGACATCAGTTCAGTGTCAAAGCCAATGACATAATGGAGCGTTGAAAGATTGGCTTCAATATGCACAGCATGAACTTCACAAGGGGGAATGATAACCAAGTCGCCGTCTTGAACGTTGAATGTTGAACTGCCTGTCGTCACAGTGCCACTTCCTTCAGCCCAATATACGACTTCCATATGGTAATGCCAATGATGACCAATCCGATAACCTTCTGTGGTGGTTTTAAGCGATCCGATATAGAACGGTCGTTCAAGGTTGCCGCTGTGCGACTGGTCTTTGTTCGCTTCCCAGTAAGGTGTGATGTTCGTCATGTATATACCGAGACTCCTTTCAGCCAATAAAGCAATAGTAGAATTGTTATATTTTTTAATATGATCATTATAGTTTACTTTTCTGTTCTTTAGTAGGCTAGAAACGTGAATAGTATGCTGTGTACGGAAGGGGATAATAAAAAATGAATGCTATGTTCAATGTAGAAAGTTCATTCTTTCTTGGGGTTAATTACTGGGCGTCGCATGCTGGGACTGCGATGTGGTCGGACTGGCGTCCTGAGCAAGTTGAGGCAGATTTGGAAAAGCTTGCTGCAGCAGGCGTTGAAATACTGCGTGTTTTTCCGCTATGGCCTGATTTTCAGCCGATCCATACGCTGTATACGGGACGCGGAAAGCCGAATGGGCATCGATTCGGTGAAGAGCGGCTGCCAGACAGCCCCGCAGGACAAGCCGGCGTTTCCGAAATAATGATGGAAAGATTCAGAGATTTTACAGCAATTGCAGAACGGCATGAATTGAAGCTGATTGTGGGACTGCTTACAGGATGGATGAGCGGCAGGCTGTTTGTGCCTCCGGCGCTGCAGGGCAAGCCGATCTTGACCGATCCTGACGCGATTCGATGGCAGGTTCGATTTGTGCGGTATTTTATATTGGAGATGAAGCACGAGCCTACGATTGTCGCATGGGATTTGGGCAATGAATGCAATGAGATGGGCGAAGTTGCTAGCCGGGAAGAAGCTTGGCTGTGGACTTCATCGATCGCGAATGCGATTAAAGCAGCAGACAACAGCCGGCCGCTCGTTTCTGGGATGCACAGCCTGCTCCCTGCAGGGAAATGGACAATGCAGGATCAGGGAGAGCTTACGGATATCCTAACCACACATCCTTATCCTTTCTGGACGCCTTATATGGACTTTGATCCACTGGATACGATAAGACCCACCATCCATGCGACGGCGGAAAGCTTGTTTTATGGTCAGATTGGCGGCAAACCCTGTTTTGCAGAAGAGATGGGAACAATGGGCCCCATGGTGTGCAGCGAGGAAACGGCGGCTGTCTTTGCACGTACCAGCATGCTGTCCCAATGGGCACATGGATTGGATGGCTTGCTGTGGTGGTGTGCCAATGATCAGACGAAGCTTCAGCATGCGCCTTATGACTGGGTTGCGTGTGAGGGTGAACTTGGACTTATGACGGAGGAAGGACGCGTCAAACCGGCATTGCAGGAAATGGGCAAGCTAAAGCGAGCGATTGAATCGCTGCCAGTGCCTAAGTTGCCTCCTCGGTTAACAGAGGCAGTCTGTATCATAAATGCGTCCCAGGATCACTGGGCTGCAGCGTTAGGTTCCTTTATGCTGGCGAAGCAGGCGGGGTTTGATCTCGAGTACCAGTTCGAGGATCAGCCGTTAAAGCAAGCAGATTTCTACTTGTTGCCCAGCTTAAGCGGCGTACTGGGTATTCCTAAGCAGCGTTGGGAAGAACTGCTGCGCAGAGTGGCCGATGGTGCAACCTTGTACCTGTCAACGGATGACGGCTATGCACTCAATTTTGCTGAGCTGACAGGATTGACTGTGATGAACCGCCAGCGTCGTGCCGAACCTGTGGAACTCAGATTGGAGATGGATAGCGGTGTCGTGCAGATGACTATCCCGGCTTCATTCTGTCTCACCTTCCGAAATGATCGAGCTGAAGTGCTGGCTGAGGAGCTGGGCGGCAACCCTGTATTGACGAAGGCTGCATATGGAAAGGGAACAGTCTATTTCTTATCCGTGCCTGTTGAATTGGCGATGGTACAAGACAAAGCGACGAGCTTCCGTCCGGAGGAGAATCCGTATTGGAAGCTGTATGCGGCAATGTCAGCTAGTGTACGCAGCAGCAGTCGCGTTGTGACCGTGGACAGACCGAATTGGGGAATTACCGAGCATTCGGTCGATGAGCGGACAAGAGTCGCAGTAATCATCAACTATTCACCTGTTGCAAGCAGTGAGCCCGTTAACCTTGCTAACGGGTGGAAGGTGGATGGGTGCTGGTATGGGCAACATCCATCTATTTCTGGGAATGTTGCATTGTGCTGTCTGCCGGCGAATGACGGTATGGTTATTTTGCTCAAGAAAGAAACATAAACAAAGGGGCGCCGTGGCGTCCCTTTTTAAGATTGTAATGGATATTGGCCTTACGAGAAATCGTAGGGCTATTTCAGTTAACAAGGTAAATGCAATAGGTTGGGTCTCCCTTTTTTTCAAACGAATCATAGCGTTTACATTTTTTGTTGACAATGGTCGAACTAAAGTTATAGGGTATAAATTAAAGATATGGTTTTGGGAGGAGAACAACCTTGTCAGCGGAAATTAACGATTTCTTAGTTCCTGATATCGGCTACTTAATATATAGAAAGTGCACACCAACATGGGAAATCGCCAAAAATGAAATCTCATTTTGTGACATCACCTATATCATAGAAGGGAGAGGAATCTATACAATTAATGGCGTACAATACGAGGTGAAACGCGGTGATCTTCTCTGCATTCCACGCGGAAGTATCCGTATGGCCCGATGCATTGTCGATGACCTTATGAACGTGTACTCCGCTAACTTCAAACTCTATGACATGGATGGACAACAAGCCGACCTGCCTCTTCCTTTGCTGACGCATATTGGGATTAAAAGCGACCTCGTCGGGCTCTTTCGCGAGTTATCCAATGCCTGGGTTCGTAAGGAAACTGGGTATCACACAAAAACCAGAGGTTTGCTGCTTGTCATCATGCACAGATTGTATGAGCTGATTCTCTTAAAAAAAGACACGGCAAGATCAGACTATCGGGTGAAAAAGGCTATCAACTATATATCTGAAAACTACGCGAGCAATGTTACTGTAAAAGAGATTGCAAATCTCGTAGGGCTCAATACCGTATATTTTGGGGCACTATTTAAAAATGAAACGGGCATACTGGTCAATCAATACTTGACGCAAACGAGAATTAACCATGCAGAGGACATGCTGCAAAATGGCGAATGCAACGTAACCGAGGCTGCAGAGCGTTGCGGGTATAGCGATCTGTCGCACTTTCGAAAGCAATTTAAAATGATCAAAGGCTATTCGCCATCACAATGTCTCAGAAATCAACCAGACTAGCGTAAGCTAGTCTTTTTTTTGCAAATAATATCTTTAATTAGGCATGGTTAACTATATTCAGACTATTGTTGAAAGGTATCTTCAATGCTAAATTCTTAATTAAGAAACAAAAGTGTTTTGGCTATCTTCGTAGGTGCTGCACGATGAACTTAATATGAATAAAATGTTAAATTCAGACCCTATATGTTGTAGTTTATGAAAACGCTTTAATTTATGCGATAGAGGTGCATCATGGATCACGCGAGACGGATATTTTCGGAATATAATGCTTGGCTGCAGTCAAAATCCAGTCTGGAACCTAAAGCTTTGCGAATTAAAGCAGGCTTCGATTTAGATTTTATTCATCAAGAATGTCGTCTAGGTCTAATTCGCCTATGGGGAGAAATTCAAGAAAGCGATGAGTACACGCTGCATTTAAAAATGAATGACTTGGAGCATGAGGAGTTTTCACTTACCCCACTGGAAAATGGATTCGAAATCGCAGGCGGCAGTAAGAATGCTCTTTTATATGGTGTTTATCGCTTCCTAAACCGGCTTGCCACTGGAGAGAGCATGGAAAAGATTCATGAACACTCAGCACCCAAAGTGGACTATAGAATTATTAATCATTGGGACAACATGGATGGGCACATTGAACGCGGATATGCCGGTAATTCTTTCTTTTTCCTTAATAATAAATTTGATTATGATCAAGAAAGAATTAAAAATTATGCCCGACTGATGGCTTCTATTGGAATTAACGGAATTTGTATTAACAATGTGAACGTGAACAAAGTAAGCGCTGGTCTGATTGCTGAACCGCTGCTTACTGACATGGCAGAACTAGCTGCACTATTTAGACCTTTCGGCATTCGATTATTGGTATCCGTACATTTTGACGCACCGATGATCGTCGGTGGGCTTACAACCTCTGATCCGCTGGATGCGGGAGTAAAGGAATTTTGGAAAGCTCAATCCGCTATTGTATATGATAAAATCCCAGACTTTTTAGGTTATTTGGTGAAAGCGGACTCAGAGTTTAGAGGCGGTCCAGAGGCCTTTGGACGAACTCAGGCAGACGGTGCCAATACGATTGCCGCAGCGGTCGCTCCATTTGGAGGGTTGGTCTTTTGGCGCTGCTTCGTGTATAACTGCCAGCAGGACTGGAGAGATGCGCAAACCGACCGTCCAATGGCGGCTTATAAGCACTTTCAGCCACTGGATGGTACATTTGATCAGAACGTCATTCTTCAAATCAAAAATGGCCCTGTAGATTTTCAGACGAGAGAGCCAGTATCGCCTCTTTTTTCAAACCTTAAAAACACCCGTGAGGCCATTGAGTTTCAAATTGCTCAGGAGTACACAGGCCAGCAAATCGACCTGTACAGTCTGGCTGTTCAGTGGGAAGAAATTTTGGCAGCTGAAGTTGATAAAGGGAAGCAATTGAAAAGTTTGTTTGGTCAAGAAATCGTTGCCGTGACAGCGGTTACAAATACTGGCAATAACATGAACTGGACAGGTAACATCCTTGCACAGTGCAATCTGTATGCCTTTGGGAGAATGGCGTGGAATCCGGAGCTTACTGCAAAAGAACTGATCCGTGAGTGGATTCAGATCACGTTTGAAACAGATGCGCATGGACGCCAAACGATCGAGGAGATGCTGCTTACATCAAGAGGGATTTACGAGAGCTATACAGCGCCTCTTGGTATTGGCTTTATGGTAAATCCAAGTAATCACTACGGGCCTAATGTTGATGGCTATGAGTTTTCACATTGGGGAACTTATCACAGAGCAAGCTCTGATGCGATTGGTGTCGATCGAACTTCCAAAGGAACGGGATTCACGCTTCAGTATCCAGAATCACTACAAAGGATGTATGACCATATAGAAAGTTGTCCGGAGGAACTATTGCTGTTTTTCCATCGAGTTCGTTACGACTACAAAATGAAAGACGGACGAACCTTGCTTCAGTACATATATGACAGTCACTTTGAGGGTGCTCAGCAAGCGGAAGCATTGTTACAATCCTGGGAGACTCTGGAGAACCGAGTTCCACAGGAAGTCTTTAACTCGGTGAAAGCGCGACTTCAACTTCAACTTCTCAATGCTCGTGAGTGGCGAGATCAAGTGAATACATATTTCTATCGCAAAACAGGAATTGACGATGAAAAGGGAAGAAAAATTTATATGTAAGGCGGTGCAGATATGGTAATTACAAAGAACAGCCAATCGTTCAGGTATATGAAACGTTACTGGATACTCTATGCAATGTTGGTTCTCCCGATTGCCTTCTTTCTCGTGTTCCGTTACATACCCATGGCCTATATTCAAATTGCATTCAAAAACTATAGCATTGTAAAAAGCCCATCGGAGATGGATTGGGCAGGAAATAATGGGTTCGAGTATTTTATTAAGGCATTTTCCAATCGCGACTTTCTTTATTCACTTAGAAACACGATCGGTCTTAACTTTCTTGACTTACTGTTTGGCTTCCCTGCACCTATTATTCTGGCTATTCTTTTAAATGAACTCGCCTTCAAACGTTTTAAGCGATTCACCCAAACGATCGTCTATATGCCGCACTTTTTATCATGGATTATCATTTCAGGTATGGCACTACAGCTTTTTGCTCCGACTACTGGGCTTATCAACATCGTGCTAAACAAGATGGGCTTTGCATCCATTCCGTTTCTGAATGAACCTTCGTATTGGGTGGTCACCTATATTTTACTGGGTATATGGCAAAGCTGCGGCTGGAATACCATCATCTATCTGGCTGCTATTACAGGGATCAACCCAGAACTGTACGAGGCCTCATCGGTGGATGGAGCAAGTCGTTTACGAAATATTTGGCACATTACGCTGCCAGGGCTTCGTCCTACGATCATAGTTATGCTGATTCTAAGCCTTGGACGCATTTTGGGCAGTGAATTTGACAGACCTTACGCACTCAGCAATAAGCTTGTCTCAGAAGTTTCCAACGTTATTTCCATATTCGTTTATAACAACGGTATTCGTGGATTGCAATTCTCTCTCACCACTGCCGTCGGTCTATTTCAATCCGTTGTGTGCGTCATATTTTTGTTTGCAGCAAACGCTTTGGCTAAAAAATTTGGCGAACGTGGCATCTGGTAGGAGGCTGTAACATGATTAAATCAAAAGGGACTAGAATCGGAGACTGGATTATCGCTTTCATGTGTTTCTTGTGTATTTTAGTTTGTCTCCTGCCGTTGTTGAATATATTGGCACGATCCTTAAGCTCTGCGGGTTCCTTGGTGAAAAATGAAGTTTTTCTTCTGCCTGTAGGACTGAATTTCGATGCTTACTCAACGGTGCTTGGAGATTCCAAATATACTTGGGCGTTGTTGTGGACAGCAATACTAACCGTGATTACCACACTTTGGTCGATGTTCATGACAATTATGTGTGCATACCCGCTTACCTATGACAACCTGAAAGGGAAAAGGATTATCACGGCACTCATTATCTTTACAATGTACTTTAGTGCAGGCACAATCCCAACCTATTTGCTGTTGAAAGAGCTGCACTTGCTCAATAATCCGTTGGTACTGATTCTGCCAAACTGCATTAGTGTATTTAATGTTATCATCATGCGCAGCTTCTTCTTCGGGATTCCGGAAAGTCTTAGAGAATCTGCTGAACTTGATGGAGCAGGACCTCTTAGGGTACTCATCAACATCTATCTACCGCTTTCCGCTCCTGTGCTTGCAACGCTGGCTCTTTTCTATGCAGTAGGCCGCTGGAACGGGTTCTCTGATGCCTTGATGTTTATGTCCGATAGAACCTACTTCCCGATACAATTGCTGCTATACAACATACTAAATAGTGTCAGCAGTATTGAGGTCGCTACGCAAGAAGGCTTTTCAAGCCCAGGTCTGTCTGAAACGATTAAATCAGCAACAGTTATGTTTGCAACTGTACCGATTTTGCTCATTTATCCGTGGCTGCAGAGATACTTTATCTCCGGCGTCACAATCGGCGCGGTAAAAGGTTAATTTTAACGGCATGATAGGAATTGGCTACGTCAATTTTTATAAATCAATGAGAAATAGTAAATAAGAATGAGGAGGAATAAATATGAAATTTCGCAAAGCATTGTCCGTTCTAGCGACTAGTACCATTCTTGCTGGAGCACTTTCAGGATGTACCACCAGCGACAAACCAGCTTCATCAGATTCACCAGCTCAATCAGCTTCAGCGCCTGCATCTAGTGCTCCTGGCAACAGCAGCGCAGCACTAGAAAAGCTAGGTCTCGATGCCAATTTCAAATTCAAGGAGACTCGTAAAATCAAGGTAGAGGTTTATGACCGTGGAAATCCCGGGGGAACCAAACCAGAGAACAACGTCTATACCAAATATATCAAAGACGGAATGCTTCGTGACCACAATGTAGACGTTACTTTTGTTCCTGTTCCACGTTGGACAGAGGGCGAGGCGATTAACAACCTATTGGCAGGGAATCAAGCGCCGGATATCAGTCTCACCTACTCTTATCCAACCATCCAAACGTACGCCAATATGGGTGGTGTCCTTGACCTAGGCCCTCTTCTCAAAGATAACAAAGACCTTCTGCCAAACATGTGGAATTATTTAACCGAAGCAAACATCTATTGGGACAAGGATCCTAGCAAAGGAACCTTGTGGGCAATAGAGTCTCGTTTGAACACCCTTAACCGCACGAATACCTTTGTGCGCGAGGATTGGTTAAAGAAGCTCAATCTTCAAGCGCCAAAAACGTTATCGGAATTTGAAAACATGCTAAAGGCATTTAAAGATAACGCCTCCACACTTTTAGGAAAAGATGCCGCCAAGATGATTCCTTTTTCAACGAGCTTTGACGTCGGTTGGCGTACAGATCATTTGACTGCGGCCTACGTGCCTTCTAATATAACAGACAAGGACATCTACACGCACGACTTTGACGATCGACGTTTTCTCTATCCGAACTACAAAGAAGGCATAAAAACGTTAAACAAGTGGTATAACCAAGGTCTGGTTTGGAAGGATTTCGCACTTTATCCTGCCGGAGATAAAACGGAAGATAATCTCATGAAAGCAGGCTATGTGGGCGCATTTATGCACAACTGGGATTACCCGTATCGTAACGGCGCTGACAGCATTCAGGCAGGCATTCAGAAGCTTGTTGGCCCAGATGCAGCTTATATTGCTGTTGAACCATTTGCCAACGATGCAGGTGTTTATAAGAAATTTTTATCAGGTCCAGTTGACCGTAAAATATTTTTCCCAGCTACAAATAAAGAACCAATTGCTTCTCTGCTTTATTTAGATTGGATTTCCAAGCTTGACAATCGCGTATTCCTGCAATTTGGAGAAGAAGGTGTTACTCGCCAAACATTGCCTGACGGTTCCGTGAAGACAATTGCAGCAACAGGCGAAAAAATTATGAACTCTCCAGCAAACATCGACTACACGATCACAAGCAATGGTCTTGATATTGGCGATCCAGCGAAGACAGTCAAATCAATTGCCAACGGTTATGCGGGTATTGACGCCAAATATATTGAGAAAGCGAATCAAATTACAACGCATGACGGACGTGTAGGCAAGAATGCTAATGTGGGTGCTATTAAGGCAGAAGACGGGCAAGGTCAAGCACTTAAAGAGAAACGTGATACGCTCTTGAACAAGGCTGTTGTGGCACCTGTTGACAAATTTGACGCTGTATATGACGCTGGCATGAAGGATTACCTCGGTTCAGGCGGTCAAGCGATTATCGACGAGCGAACAGCTGCATGGGAGAAAGCTTTCGGAAAAGAAACAAAGCTGAAATAGTATTCTACGAACAAAACATTGATAAAGCCTAGAGGTTTGCGTATGCAAGCCTCTAGGCGCTTTTATGGAGGTAGGATTTCGTATGCAGATGTTGAATGACGGTTGGCAGTTTGCAAAAGGGGAGCCAAACGAGTTTGTACCCGTCAGCGTTCCTCATGACTGGTTGATTGCAGATACCAAAAATTTGTACAAAGATGACATTGGCTGGTACAAGCGTGATTTAGACGCAAGTATCGTAAAAGACGGACAGCGTCTGTTGATCCGCTTTGATGGCGTGTATATGGACAGTACTTTGTTTGTTAACGACAAAGAGGTGGGGCAGTGGAAGTATGGGTACACGGCTTTTGAATTTGATATTACAGGTTTTATAAGCAAAGACAGCATAAACACCATTCTGCTCAAGGTCGTTCATCAAGCGCCAAACTCCCGATGGTATACAGGGGCGGGCATATATCGGGATGTGTTTCTGATCATAAAAAACGCCTGTCACTTCGTATCTGACGGAATCTATATTACGACCCGTAAAGTGGGCGGTCAGTGGAGTTACGAAGTAGATGTGGAAGTAGAAACCGAAGGAATGCCTTATCAGGTTCACCACACGCTTTTAGAAAAGAATGACGAAATCGTTGAGTGGGACGTTGAGAATCCCCAGCTTTACACCCTGCTAAGCGAACTTTTTGTTAACGGTGAGATGACAGATACAGTGGATACCCGCTTTGGCTTTAGGACGATCGAGTTTACGACAGATCGGGGATTTTTTCTCAATGGCAGGCATGTCAAGTTAAATGGCGTCTGCCTCCATCACGATCTCGGCGGATTGGGTGCGGCAGTTTACCCGGACGCCATTCGCAGGCAGCTTGAGATATTCCGTAAAATGGGCGTCAACGCAATCCGTACGGCTCACAACCCGCCCGCTAGCATTTTTAACGATATTGCAGATGAAATGGGTTTCCTTGTCATGAGTGAAATATTCGACGTTTGGAAACGTCCCAAAACGAAACATGACTATGCGCGTTTCTTTGATGAATGGGCGGAAAAGGATGTGGCCTCTTGGATTCGACGTGATCGCAACCATCCTTCGATTATCATGTGGAGCATTGGCAACGAAGTTCATGATACTCATGCAGATGCAGAGTCTGGAAAAGCAACGATGACTTACCTTATGGATTTGGTGAAAAAGCATGATCCCAATGTTCACGCGCCTGTTACCTTATGTTCCAACTACATGCCCTGGGAAAATACGCAACAATGCGCCGACGTAATCAAACTAATCGGCTATAACTACGCTGAGCCATTATACGTAAAGCATCATGCTGATCATCCGGATTGGATCATCTATGGCAGCGAGACTTGTTCCACGGTGCAAAGCCGAGGCATTTACCATTTTCCATTGTCACAATCAATTTTAGCGGACGATGACCTGCAATGTTCGGCTCTAGGCAACAGCGCCACAAGCTGGGGAGCCAAAAGCGTGGAATGGTGTATCAAAGCAGACGCAGACACTCCTTTCTCGCTTGGACAGTTTATTTGGGCAGGCCAGGACTACCTTGGCGAGCCAACACCTTACCACACCAAGAACACCTATCTTGGACATGTAGATACGGCAGGCTTTCCTAAAGATTCGTATTACTTGTTTAAAGCTGCATGGACCGACGCTCGAAAAGAGCCCTTTGTCCATCTGTATCCGTACTGGGATTTTTCGGAAGGTCAGGTCATCGATGTAAGAGTCTGCTCCAACGCGGCTCAAGTAGAATTGTTTGTAAATGAGGAGAGTCAAGGTATTGTGCCCTTGGATCACGATAAAATCGTTGCGGATTGGCAAATCAAATATCGCCCTGGAACGCTTCGCGCAGTGGCTTACGATGATAATGGCAAACAGATTGCTAAGCAGAGCAGAACATCGTTTGGTGATGCTGTAAAGCTACAGATAGAGAACGAAATCATAGGCGAGCTTCTTTTTTCAACGATTACAGCCTTGGATTTCCAAGACAATCCCGTTGAAAATGCCAACTGTCGTGTCCAGGTATCCATCGAGAGCGGAACATTGCTCGCACTGGATAACGGCGATGCTACGGACTATGACCCGTATCAGACGGACTCCAGGCGGCTCTTTAGCGGGAAGCTGTTGGCCATCGTAAAGCGGGTTGGTCATAGTGTTCCTGTCATTCATGCAAAATTAGATCAGAATGACGTACCTATTCGCAAAATCCAATTAACAGTGGATGGTTACCATGTGATGGCAAAGACATTTCCAGAACATGCAACCTATAGCGACTTATATTGGCGGGTCACAGATTCCGCTGGGATTGATAGCCAGTTGGCCACGATTGTGGTATCTGAAGATGGACAAAGCGCAACCATCAAGCCTAGAGGAGACGGCGAAGTCTATGTCCGTTGTTCCCCTAAAAATGGCGGAAATCATTTTGCTTTTATCTCGATGATTACCCTGCAAATTCAAGGCTTAGGAAAAACCTTTATTAATCCTTATGAGTTCGTATCCGGCGGACTGTACAATGCGAGCAACGTAGAGCTGACCAATGGCAATGAGCGTGGCATAGCTACGTTAAGAGATGGCGAAAGTCATGTCGGGTTTAAAGACTTGGACTTTGGAGATTACGGGTCGGATGAGATTACTTTGCCTCTATTCCCTTTGAGTAAAGACCCTTTTACTTTTGAAATTTGGGAGGGAATGCCTTTGGATGGAGGCGAGCATCTCAGCACCGTCCACTATGACAAAGGATCAATTTGGAATACTTACCAGGAAGTGGTTTGTAAGCTTCCGCGTAGACTGATAGGTTTGACCACCTTATGCCTTGTGTTTAGACAAAAGGTACACATCAAAGGATTTACCTTTGCCGAGTATCAAAAGGCGTTCCAAAAGTTGAAGGCCACTGAAGTTACAAGGGTTTATGGCGATTGCTTTACCATTCGTGAGGATACGATTGAAAATATAGGGAATAACGTATCTCTCGTGTATGAAAATATGGACTTTGGTAAATTAGGTGCAGGACAAATTGAAATTTGCTGGCGTTCAAAAATAGCACAAAATTCGATACAGCTCGTGTTTACCGATGGCCAGCGTGAGATCAGAAAAATGATAGAAGTGGCAAGCAGAGATGAGTACGCAAGTAGCGTGTTCAGTCTAGACGAATCGATCACAGGCAAAAACACCGTGTCACTCATTTTTCTCCCCGGCTGCAACATCGACATGGGCTGGCTTCGATTTATCCATTAACATTGACGTTGTTTTTAATCTAAAACGGCTAATGATAGTTTAACTTGGAAGAGCTGCCTCCCGGCAGCTCTTTTTGGTTTCTGTGCGAGTGGGCCGAAATTCATCCCTTTTAGATTTTTATGCTATAATGTACCCGATTAACAGCAGGAGATGATAACTGGATGGTGCTGCGCAAGATATATCGGAATTATTTGCAAAATAATTTGTTTATGAGGCTGCTGCTCCTCTTTTCCATGATTACAGTTCTAACGATTATTTCGTTTTCTTATTTTATGTACTACTCGATGTCTCAAGCGGCGATCAACCGAGAGTTGGATATACAGAAGAAAGCGCTGACGAACGTTAACAATTATTTGGGTGGAAAATATGATTCAGCCCAGTCCATACTATTCGGCCTCTATCGGGATAGCTCGCTGGCTTCAGGTGTGTCTTTTATGCTGCAGCATCCTTTTCAAGAATATGTCCAGCACGGTTTGGAGCAGTATAATTTAGGCGGTAACAGCATGTGGAGCGATGGGCTGCAATATTTTAAAAATCAGGTGGAAGATAACAAAGATATCAGTAATTTGCTGCTATACAGTGAGGATCAGCAGACGTTATATGCGCTGGGGCAAAATGGGCAGATGAAATTCGTTACCGCCAATCGCGCACGCTCTTATATCCCGGATGTGATGGCTCTCGAAAGCAAGAGTGTGGAATTGCCGAATATTTGGGTGCGTGAAGCGATCGGACAATGGGATCCCAACCTTTATGCGATTCGAACGCCAATCACAGACAAGTTAACGCTGAAGACGATTGGCCAGCAGGTCGTTTATTTTAGTACGAATGGGATTTGGAAGATTTTGCAGAACGATAAGGACGAGCTGAAGGGGATGATTCTTGTCTTGGCCCCGGACGGCGGTGTGCTGTTCGATTCTTCCAATCAATACGTTGGGAAGCTCTATCCACATATGGATCAAATCAATGCGATGTATGAGAATGGTGGATCCAGCCAAGGCGACTATGTGACGAAGCTTACGCAAAGCAAGGGGAATTTCAGCACGGTCAGCATCATCCCCCGCAAAGAGCTGGATGCTTCATCAAAGAAAATCGGTAGTACGATTTTCCTCATCAGTGCGATTTGTATTTTTTTCGCCATCCTAATTCCGTTCCTGGTTGTGATGAGTGTCGCCAAACGGACTAATCAAATCATCCGATTCACGCGAAAGGTAAAGCAAGGCGATCTTAGTGTGCGGATACCCGATGTGCGAGAGGATGAGATCGGGCAAATATCACGGAGCTTTAACGAGATGATTGAGGAATTGAACCTTTATATTGATCGGGTGTATAAAGCGAACATTAAGCAAAAGCAGACAGAACTGACGGCGCTGCAAGCTAGGGTTAATCCTCATTTCCTCTACAATACGCTGGAAGTGATTCGGATGCGGGCAATTTCGCAAGGCGCACACGACGTTGGGGAAATGATCTACAGCTTATCGGCGTTGTTCCGAAGTTTTGTCCAACAGAAGAAAATCTACACGCTCAAACATGAGTTGGAAGCCTGTCGTCTGTATCTGGAACTTTTCCAAATTCGATATAAGGATAAATTTACGTATACCATGGATTGGGACAGGCGGCTCGGGTCTGTGCGTGTGATGAAAATGTCGCTGCAACCGATCATTGAGAATTACATTGTGCATGGTTTGCGAAGCGAAAGCTCGGATAATGAGCTTCACATCCGGGTGAAGCAGGTAGAAGCGTTTCTGCATGTGCAGATTGAAGACAACGGCAACGGGATTGCACCCCAGCGGCTCAAGGAATTGGCGTTATTTCTGCAAGATGAGGAATTGGAAGGGGAGTCTTTTGGGTTGCGAAGCATCAATCAACGGCTTAAACTGCTGTACGGCAGTGAATACGGTGTGAAATTACATAGTGAACCAGGTCATGGAACGACCATAGATATCTGGATGCCGATGGACGGAGGAGCGGAGGTGGACGATGTTTAGGGTCTTTCTTGCGGACGATGAACCTTTCATTATCGAAGGGTTGTATGACATTATTGACTGGGCGGAAGTCGGATTGGAAATTGTGGGGCATGCCAGCAATGGACAGAAAGCTTTGGACGCTTTGCAGGAAACATCCGTAGATATTTTGGTGACAGATATCTCGATGCCGATTATGAATGGGCTGGATTTGATTCGGCATGCAAGATCCATTCATCCGGAATTGAAAGTGATCGTGCTCAGTGGATTCGATGAGTTTTCTTATTTGAAAGAGGGCATGCAGCTAGGCATCGAAAATTACTTGCTCAAGCCCATTAACATCCAAGAACTTAAAGCGTCGCTGCAAAATACCGTACAGAAGCTGAATACCATGAACGAAACACAGTTGGTTCAGGCATACAGCAAGCAAATTTTGAAGGACAACACGCTGCATCGTTGGTTGACACAGCAGATTGCGCCGCTCGAGTTCTATGAGCGTGCAGAACTTCTAGGCATCAACTTAGCAAGTGCCTATATGGTTGCAGCCGTTTTGCGAATGCCTGTTGATGCAGATAAGGACATTGAATTTATCACTGGCCGGCTGGACGCCTACGAATGGGTGACCGTTTTCCGCGATATGGACGGAGATATCCTGCTGCTTGCATCCATAGATCACATGGAAGAGGGCAAAAAAGAACTGATGTCCTTGCTTCATCAGCTTTCTACCGCGCTTCAATACCAATCGGTTCGCATCTCCATAGGTACCGTCGGTCACCTGCCGGATGGCGTCGCACAAAGCTATGAGACCGCCAAAAAAGCACAGGAATATTTCTGGATATATCCTGAGCTGCCAGTGATTGATTATCAGGAGCTAGCCATGCATCAAGACAATCCCAAGGTGGATTTCTCGATCATTGATTGGCCGGCCTATGCCAAACTTATTATTGCCAAAGATATAGAAAACCTGCGTGCTTGCATTCGCAGCGACTTCAAGCGAATTCAAGCCGTGCCGGGAATTACGCCGCGGGATTTTCAGAATATTGCTTTTGAGATGGTCATTCATTTCAAGTTGGAAATCAAAGCAATCCGACATACCGAAGAATTGGAGGCGTATCATCTTGCCTTTGACCGGATTCGCGAGGCAGTTGCGCTGGAAGAGCTGGAAGCTGCCATCCTGGAGATTGCCGAGACGACAATTGGCTTTTTGATTTCGGATGTTCGCAGTCCGATTGTGCAGCAGGTGTTGAAATATGTGCAGCAGTCCTATGCGGAGGAGCTTTCGCTCAAAATGTTGGGCGCCTACTACCACATCCATCCTGTTTACTTAGGGCAATTGTTTCACAAAGAGATTAATGAGACATTTACGGAGTATATGAACCGTTTCCGGGTTGAGAAGGCGAAAGACCTGCTCAAGACAACGCATGCGAAGGTTCATCAGATTGCCAAAGAGGTAGGTTACTCCGAATTGGGTTATTTTTATAAACAATTCAAAAAGTATGTTGGCATCTCGCCAACGGATTATCGTGGATTGCTCTAGGGAAAACTTAGAAGCAGTCTTTTTTTTGTGCGAAAATGATTTGATAGCGTTTTTTTCTTTATTTTAGACAGGGTTCATTTAGTTTATCGTCTATTTGTAATTGCTTTCATGCAGTACTGTAAATATAGCCCCTACGGGCATAGACAAACGAACGAGTATTCACTAGGGAGGACTCAAAAAATGAGCAAAATGAAAAAAAACTTGGTCACTACACTAGGATTGACGTTAGCGGTTTCTATGACGCTTAGCGCTTGCGGCAGCAAAGATGCCGATGATGCGAAAGGGAATGCGACAGCGAATAAACCCGTTGAATTAATTTGGTATACGATCGGAACGCCACAGAAAGATGTGGATCGCGTTATGGCTGAAGTCAGCAAGTACACCGCGGAGAAAATCGGTGTTACGGTGAAGATGAATATGACGGATTGGGGCGATTATGCCCAAAAAATGCAAGTAATGACCGCTTCCGGCACTCCTATGGATATTATGTTTACGTCTTCATGGGCATTTGATTATGTGCAAAATGCGCGTAAAGGCGCATTCAAGCCGATTGACGAGCTGCTGCAAAAAAATGGACAAGGCATCGTCAAAGCATTGGACCCTGCTTTCCTTAACGGCTCCAAAGTAGATGGACATAATTACGGTGTTCCAGCTAACAAAGAGCTGCCAGCACAAGACGTATGGCGTTTCAACAAAACCCTGGCTGACAAATATAACCTTAGTCTGGATAACGTGAAATCACTGGAAAGCTTAGAGCCGCTGCTTTCAGTCATTAAAGCCAAAGAGCCGAACACTTACGGATTGGCTGTTGATAAAAACTACATGCCTTATGTGCCATACGATTACATCATTGAGAAAATGCCAATGGCTGTTAGCGTAGACAACAAAGATTTAAAAGTCGTTAACATTTTAGATACACCAGAAATGAAACAAGCTTTGAAAACAATGAATAAATATTACAAAGCCGGCTACATTCCAACAGAAGCATCCACGCTGACATCCTTGAATGATGTACAAGTGACTGGCAAGTGGTTCTCCGATAAAGCGACAAATCAACCTTTCGCGGACAACCTTTGGTCAGCAAGCTATGGATACCCTGTTGTATCCAAACCAGCAAGCCCTGCTTTAATTTATAACTGGTCCGTTATGGGCTCCATGCAAGCGATCTCGGCCAACTCCAAATATCCGGAAAAAGCGATGGAATTCCTGAACCTGCTCAACACAGATCCTGTCCTTCGCAACATAGTCGATTCCGGTATTGAAGGCGAACATTATAAAAAAGTCGACAACGACAAAATGGAAAACTTACCGGCATCCAAAAACTACGATATGCCGACTTTCTCCCTTGGTAATGTGCTGTTGACATACAGAGATGTCAAAGATCCTGAGAACAAATGGGAAGAATTCAAGAAATTTAACGATACAGGCGTACCTGCGCCGCTGCTTGGCTTTAACTTCGATCCAACCAAAGTAATCAACGAAATCGCCGCTGTACAGAACGTGAAAGAAGAGTTCTGGGCAACACTGATGACGGGTACCGTTGATCCAGATAAATACATTCCGCTTGCTAACGAGAAATTCAAAGCAGCCGGACTGGATAAAATTATGGCAGAAGCACAGAGTCAAATTGACGCTTGGAAAACAGCTAACAAAAAATAGAGGCAAGTTTAAGGATGAGGTGAATGTTCTGCATTCACCTGATCTTTGTCTAAATATCAGCGAAGGGGTGATTGTATGAACAGAATAGGAACTTTTTTCAAAGATGTTAAACAAAGCAGAGTGCTGCTGCTCATGGCATTACCAGCAACGCTTTGGTTCCTGTTCTTCTCTTATTTACCGATGGCAGGCATGGTCATTGCTTTCAAGCAGTACCGTTATAGCCGTGATGGTTTCTGGGCAAGTATTGTGGAGAGCAAGTGGGTTGGCTTACAGAACTTCAAATTCCTTTTTAGTACCAACGATGCTTATATCATTACGCGCAACACGCTGTTATACAATATTGTGTTCATCATTGCAGGTCTGGTGTTGTCCGTTGGACTCGCCATTGTGTTATCCGAAATTACGAATAAAAAGCTTGCTAAGCTTTATCAAACAGGTATGTTCATGCCCTATTTCTTATCTTGGGTCATCGTTGGCTATTTCGTATTCAGTTTCCTAAGTGTGGATAAAGGAATGCTTAATCATATACTTCCCTGGTTTGGCGTGGATCCGATTCGTTGGTACAACGACAAGACGTATTGGCCACTAATCATTATTCTCGTTTACCTCTGGAAATCAGTCGGCTACAGCTCTGTTGTGTATTTGGCGGCGATCATGGGGATCGATAAATCGCTTTATGAAGCAGCCATGATTGACGGTGCGAGCAAATGGCAGCAAATCCGCAACATTACCTTCCCTATGCTAAAACCGTTAATGACGATTCTGACGCTGCTCGCGATCGGACGCATTTTCTATGCAGACTTTGGATTGTTCCTGCAAGTGCCTAGAGATTCCGGGACGTTATACTCCGTAACCAATGTTATCGATACGTACGTATACCGCGGCCTTAAATCTACAGGAGAAATCGGGATGAGTACAGCGGCTGGTTTGTATCAGTCCGTGATCGGCTTCATTCTCGTGATGACTTCGAACTATGTCGTTAGAAAATTTGATAAAGACAATGCACTCTTTTAACCTAGGATTGCGGAAAGGAGGAACTGATAATGAATGCTGTCAAAGCGATGAAAAAACAAGACTTTCATAAATTGCCGCCACTTTTGAATATGTTTGCTCATGTGGCCGCGGGTCTTTTTACCATTGCCTGTGTGTTCCCGTTTCTGTTTGTGACGATTATTTCGTTCACCGATGAGAAATCGCTGAATACGAACGGATATCGCATCATCCCGGAGAAATGGAGCCTGGAAGCTTACCGTTATCTCTTCAAAGCAGGCGATCAATTGCTAATGTCCTATGGGGTCACAATCCTTGTGACGGTCGTAGGTACGCTTGTCAGCTTGATACTGACCGCAACATTCGCCTATGCGATTTCGCGGAAAAGCTTTAAATTCCGGAATTTCTTCGGTTTTTTCGCCTTTTTTACGATGCTCTTCAACGGTGGACTTGTGCCGACTTATATTGTCATGACGCAACTGCTCGGGCTCAAGGACTCCCTGTGGGCTTTGGTGCTGCCATTAGCGGGCAACGCATTCTATATCATGATTATGCGTACTTTCTTTAGTACATCTGTACCGGATGCCATTATTGAATCAGGCAAAATGGACGGCGCCGGCGAATTCGGTATCTTCGTCAAGCTCGTGCTGCCGTTGTCCCTGCCAGGGCTGGCGACGATCGGGTTATTCAGTACCTTGGGGTACTGGAATGATTGGTTCAATGCGCTGCTGTACATCGACACGCCGAACTTGGTGCCGCTGCAATCGATGCTGATGCGGATTGAGAACAGCATGCAGTTCCTGCTTCAGAACACGAGCAACCCGTCGGTTGGCATAGGCTTGCTGCAATCGCTGCCGCAGGATACTTCGCGGATGGCCATGGTTGTGCTTGCGACAGGACCGATTATATTCGCTTATCCGTTCTTCCAACGTTATTTCATTCAAGGCTTGACGATCGGTGCTGTAAAAGAGTAGTGCCCTAATCAACTTCTTAGATTATAGAAATGTGGAGGATTTACCGTGGAACAATTCAGACTGCCGAAAATTCCGATGCCCAAGCTGGAACTGCCCCAAGCCATTCAAGATGTCTTGTTGGAAGCCGAAGAAAAGCTGGCGCATCGTCCTAAACTCCTGCAATTATTTAAAAATTGTTTTCCAAATACATTAGAAACAACAACCAAGCTGATGCCAGATGGCACCACATTTGTCATCACGGGAGATATTCCGGCGTCCTGGCTGCGTGATTCTGTCGAACAGGTCATGCATTACGTGCCTTTTGCCAAAGAAGATAGGGATCTTCAACGCATCATTAGCGGTTTAATTAAACGTCATATTCAGTACATTCATATTGATCCTTATGCGAATGCATTTAATGAGTCGGCCAATGACTGGCATTGGAATAAAGCAGACCAAACAGAGATGTCGCCATGGGTATGGGAGCGTAAATTTGAGCTCGATTCCTTGTGCTTCTCGATGCGTCTGGCTTATGCGTATTGGAAGGAAACCGAATTGACGGATATCTTTGATGCTGGCTTTAAAGCCGCAATGGTTAAGATCTATGAGTTGTTCCTGACCGAGCAGCATCATTTTGAAAAGTCGCCTTATCGCTTTACCCGCAACAACGGGATACCAACCGATTCTCTCCGCAATCATGGCTTGGGTATGCCTGTGAATTATACGGGGATGGTGTGGTCAGGCTTCCGTTCCAGTGACGATGCGTGTGACTTTCATTACAACATTCCAGCGAATATGTTCGCGGTAGTCGCCCTTCGCCATATGCAAGAATTCGCGGAATGGGTGTTCCGGGACATAGATTTCCTCGCACAACTCAAAGCGCTCGAAGCGGACATTGATCATGGCATTCAATTGTACGGGATATATCGTCATCCGACATTTGGTCCCATTTATGCGTATGAAACGGACGGCTTCGGCAATTACTGCCTGATGGATGATGCCGGGACACCGGGGCTTATGTCGATTCCTTACTTGGGCTATGTGACCGCGGACGATCCTATTTATCAAAACACAAGACGCTTTGCGCTTAGCAAAGAGAACCCGTTCTATTTTGAAGGCAAGGTGGCGCGAGGAATCGGCAGTCCGCATACGCCGGACGACTACATTTGGCATATGGCTCTGTCCATGCAAGGCATTACGGCATCGACGGCAGAGGAGAAGCTGGAGATGATCGCGATGCTGGAAGCGACAGATGCAGATACGGGATTCATGCATGAAGGTTTTCACGTCGATGACCCAACGATTTTCACGCGCAAATGGTTTGCGTGGTCGAACAGCCTATTCTCTCAATTGGTTTATCAAGCAATGAAGGATGGTCTTCTATGAGTCGTCCGGTCCTTATATTCCATGAATCCGGATTCCCGAGTAGTTCGTTTAGCGATATGCCAATCGAGCAATTGACGGCGCAAGGGGCTGTTGTAGTAGGTGCCCATGCACTTGGAGAGGCACTGAGATCAGCAGATTTTGGATGTTTCGTCAATTTGCATGCGCCATATTTTCCGAAAGAGGCGTGGCCTGAGATTCTGGCGTTCTTGCAGCGCGGCGGCGGCCTGCTGAGTGTTGGTGGCGCAGCCTTCAAGCGTCCTGTCCGCTGGGAAGATGAGAATTGGCATGTGGAATCGGAGCAGACTGGCTACCACCAGCAATTGCATATTCATGAAATTCTGCGAGTTGAAGGTACGCCAATCCATTCCAATATCGCGTTAGAAACTTTACCGCTGCTGCAAGGTCAAGAATCCTTGTTCGCGCTTGCCGATACCTGGAATATGGTACCGCATACGACGCGAGACAGTGATTTGCCTCATCAGATGGGCGCGGCGGGTACGATGAGCACGCAGATTTATCCGCTGCTGAAAAGCATTGGCAAGACAGGCCGCGAAGTAGCGGCTCCTGTCGTCCTATGGGAAAATTCGCGCGGTGCGTTTATCGGTTCGCGTTGGATGTTCGTCAATGTGCCGCTGAGTCTCTCGTTCTGGAGCGAAGGTGGCGCCCAGCAATTGATCCAATGGGCGAGATTCTGTGCGAGCGGTGTGACCGAGCTGTGGATCAAGCCGAATTACGCCAGCTATGAAGCTGGTGAGCATGCGAAGCTGACGATTCAGACACAACTTATCGGGGTTACTGATGCCGTTAAGACGTGGACACTGGATCTTCGTATCGAACATGAAAAAGATACACAGGATGTTTGGACGCATCGTCTAACTGTTCAAGTCAACAAGGAATTCAATGTGGTGCGGATTCCCGTACCGCTTGATATACAGCGCGGTTTGTATCGCGTAACGTGCGAGGCAGTCTCAGAAGACGGCGAGCACCGTTTGCTTCGTCAAGGTTTCTGGGGGCATGATGCAGGGCTGCTCGAAGAAGGTCAGCCCATCACTTGCGGACGCGATTATTTCATCAAGGATGGTCGTCCACTGCCCGTAGTTGGCATGACGTACATGACGTCCGATGTAGCTCGGAAATTCCTGTTCCTGCCCAATAGCGATGTATGGGATCGGGATATGGCCCAAATGGCCAAAGCAGGCATTAACTGGATTCGTACGGGCATTTGGACCGCCTACCGCAATATCATGCAGGTGGATGGTCATGCTTCGGAGGAAGTATTGAGAGCCATCGATGCCTTCCTCCTGACGGCCAAAAAACATCAGCTTCAGGTGACGTTTACCTTCTTCTCCTTCACACCAGAAACTTGGGAAGGGGTTAATCCCTATCTCGATCCGCAAAGTGTGGAAGCTCAGAAGCGATTTATTCGCTCCATCGTTTCCCGACATCAGGCGACAACCCATGTGGATTGGGACTTGATTAACGAGCCATCGATGTTTGATCCCGCTCAGATTTTCTCGGATGGCCCTCGTTCCAGTCGGGACAAATATGAGAAAGAAGCTTTCATTGCGTGGCTCAAGCAGCGTCATGAGAGTATTGAACTACTGCAAGAACGCTGGAATATGACGCCTATGCAGCTTCCGACTTATGAAGCGGCTGTCATTCCGGAGGCGGCAGACATCAATTTCGACGTACAGGACATGCACCGGGCGAAAAAGGGGACACGCTGGCTCGATTACTGCCTATTCTCGATGGAGATGCACAACCAGTGGGCCAAACAGCTGTATGACACAATCAAAGAAATTGTGCCTGAACATCTCGTTGTCGTCGGTCAGGATGAAGCGCTTGGCGCGCAGCGGCCTTCACCGCTTTTCTACGAAGAAGCGGTAGATTACACAACTGTCCATTCGTGGTGGTTGAACGATAACCTCGTTTGGGATGGGATCTTTGCCAAAACTGCCAATAAACCGAATGTGATTCAAGAGACTGGCATTATGTACGTAGAAACCCCGGATGGACGTGCTAAACGTTCGGAGATCGAGCTGCGCAGCATATTGGAGCGCAAATATGCTTACGCCTTCGCAACCGGAGGCGCAGGAGCTATTCATTGGATTTGGAACACCAATTTCTATATGGATAACGCGAACGAGTCGCATATCGGAGCGCTTCGTGCCGATGGCACGGAGAAACCGGAAGCGGATGTTTCGTATGATTTCGGTCGCTTTATGGCCGAGATCAGAGATCTATTCCAGGAGCGGGAGCTGGAAGATATCGTGGCAGTATTTCCTTATTCCAACGATTTCTCCAACCGGAAATTAGCGTTCGATGCCACGACGTCCCTGACTCGCGTGCTGTCATACGGGATGAAGCTGCCGTTCCGCGCGGCTTCGGAATATCATTTGGAGGCGCTGGAGCAGCAGCCAGCGAAGCTGATTATGCTTCCAAGCGTGCATAATTTGGATGAACAAGCATGGATAAAGCTGATCGAGATTGTGAAGCGCACGGGTGCGACATTACTCGCTACAGGTCCAATCAGTCTGGATGCGTACTGGAAACAAAAGCCACGGCTCCAGGGTGAGCTGGGTGAAGCAGAACTTCACAATGTACGACGTGAAGAAATGCTTGAGCTGGAAGGCACTTTGTACCCTGTTTCCTATGGGCGACGCCGAATTGCTGAAACGTTGAAAGAAGTACGACTTGGAAGTTCGGAAGCGAAGCCAAGTGCTGGCGGAGATCGCGTTGTTGATCTTCCTTTAGGCAATGGCCGATTGATATGGAGTCCGCTGCCAGTGGAAATAAACGACCGAATGGATACCGTAGAGGCGCTGTACCGATACGCAGTAAATAAAGCGGGTTGCAGCAGCGGATTGCAGTGGATTCAAGGCGATGTCGCGGGGATTTACGGAAGGAAGCTGCGGTTCAAGGGTGGATTCTTGTACGTATTTGTCTCCGAATTTGCCTGGGATGTGAATGTTAAAGTTCTGGATACCGACAGTGAGACGACATATACTTTCACGCTGGAGAAAGAGCGCTCCGTGCTCTTTGCCGCAGATAGACAAGGACAAGTTATTTCCATTTACCGCCAAGATGAAGTCCATATTGAAAGGAGCTAAACCATGAGTACCAAGCGAACGGCTCATATCATTTCCCATACCCATTGGGACCGGGAGTGGTATTTACCTTATGAGAAGCACCACGTGCGTCTAGTTAAACTCGTAGATACGTTATTAGATAAAATGGATCAAGATGCGAATTATCGCAGTTTCTTTCTGGACGGTCAGACGATTATTCTGGAGGATTACTTGCAGGTCAGACCCGAACAAAGGGATCGCCTAAGCAAATTAATTCAGGATGGCCGTATCCTCATCGGGCCTTGGTATATTTTGCAGGACGCTTTCTTGACGAGCGGCGAAGCCAATGTCCGCAATATGCAGATTGGACATCAAGATGCGAAAGCGTATGGCGATGTTTCGAAAATCGGTTATTTTCCCGACACATTCGGCTTAGTCGGGCAGACGCCGCAATTGATGCAGCAGTCCGGTATCACGAATGCCTTATTCGGCCGAGGCGTGAAGCCGACGGGTTTCAACAACACAGTCTCGGATGGTGATTTTGAATCCTCCTTCTCGGAGCTGATTTGGGAGGGGCCAGATGGTTCCCAGGTGCTGGGCATTCTTTTTGCCAACTGGTACTCCAACGGCAATGAGATCCCGGTTGACAAGGAAGAAGCCAAAGCATACTGGGAACGCAAACTGGCGGACGCTGAGAAATACGCTTCCACAGGTGAACTGCTCTTCATGAATGGCTGTGATCATCAGCCTGTTCAGTTGGATCTGCCGGAAGCGATTCAAGCAGTGAGTAAGCTATTCCCGGATACAACCTTTGTTCATTCGAATTTTAACGATTATTTGGCGGCCGTTCAGCGTTCAGGCAAGCAGGAACTTTCGACAGTCAGAGGCGAGCTGCGCAGCCAGCGGACGGACGGATGGTCAACGCTTGTCAATACGGCTTCGGCGCGCGTGTATTTGAAACAGATGAATCAGCTCGGACAAGCAATGTTGGAAAAAGTGGCAGAGCCGCTGGCGGCTTTCGCCCATGTCCTCAAAGTCGGGGAGAAGTACCCGCATCATTTGTTCACTTACGCCTGGAAAACTTTAATGCAAAATCATCCGCATGATAGCATCTGCGGCTGCTCGGTGGACGAAGTGCACCGTGAAATGGTTACGCGCTTCGATAAGAGCCGTCATGTTGCTGAAGCCATTATCGATGACAGCAAGCAAGCCATTGCAGATGCGATTGATACGTTTGACTTTACGTTGGCGGGTGAAGGTGCTCTTCCCGTAGTTGTGTTTAATACATCGGGTTGGGAACGCTCGGGGGTTGTAAGTATCGAGATCGATGCTTTACGCCTCTATTTCCGAGATGGGTATACGCTGGAAGAAGCAAGCGCTTTTGTCAAAGCGGCGGATATTACAGGACGAGTACTCGTGGATGCGTCTTCGCAGTCTCTCCCATGCACAGTCGAGGATCTCGGCTTGCAATTCGGATACGATTTGCCGGACGACAAGTTCCGTCAGCCGTATATGTGCCGAAAAGTGAGGTTGACGTTCGAAGCCGACAATGTGCCGGCATTAGGTTTGAAGACTTACGCATGGGTGAAGAGAGAAGCAGATTTGGCCGCTACCTCGTTGTTCGCAGATGAGCGGGTCATGGAAAATGCAGCGATCAAGATTGAAATCGCGGATAACGGTTCATTCACGCTGACGGATAAGAAGAACGGCCGCACGTACCGGGATTTGGGTGTGTACGAGAATACCGGAGATATTGGCAACGAGTATATGTTCCGCCAACCAGATGGCGAAAAGCCGTTGACAACGAGCGGCTTGCAAGCCCAAATCCGTGTGCTTCAAGATACGGCCTACCAAGCTTCCGTCGAAATTATCCATGATTGGGAAATTCCTGCGTCGGGCGACGATATGCTGGACGTTGAACAACGTGACTTAGTGTACTATCCGCACCGTAAAGCACAGCGTTCAACACGTATGGTTCCTATGCGGATCCGCACGGTGGTTGGTTTGAGCCGAGCTGGCCAGGGAGTTGAGATCGAGTCATCCTACAACAATCAGGCGAAAGATCATCGATTGCGGATGTTATTCCCAACCGATCTGACTACGGAAACGCATCATGCTGATTCGATGTTTGAAGTCGTACAGCGCGATAATACGCCAGCAGCAGAGTGGGAAAACCCAAGCAATACGCAGCATCAACAAACATTTGTTGATGTCAGGGAAGCTGGGGCGGGCTTGGTCGTCGCCAATCTCGGATTGAACGAATACGAAGTTCTGCGCGATGGGCGGAATACAATCGCCGTTACGCTTCTTCGCGCGGTTGGCGAACTCGGCGATTGGGGCTTGTTCCCGACTCCGGAGGCTCAATGTCTGGGGGAACATACGGTTCGATTGGCGATCTTCCCGCACAATGGTGATGGCGCCCAATATGAAGCCTATACGGCTGCATACCAGTTCCAAATTCCTTGGACAGTGGCACAAACCGGCATCCATTATGGCCGAATTGCTTCGACATTTGCTCCTTTCCAATGGGAAGGCGAAGGGCTGGCTTTATCCTCGATGAAAATGAATGAAGCATCAGGTGATGTGCTGCTTCGTTGGTACAACATGCGTTCACAGCATGCGGAGGTTAAGGTCAGCACGCAACTTCCGCAGCGGAATTTCTATAAAAGCACGATCTTGGAAACACAAGGCGAGCGTTTGGCCGTGGAGGCAGACGGCGGCTTGACGTTGCCAGTGGGTCCCTGTGAGATCGTGACGATCGGGATTCAGCGGTAGTCATTACTAGCTTGCAAAGACATGATTAGCTTAGGCTATTCTGGTCTTTGCAGGCTTTTTTTTGTTGTTAAAGGGGCAGGTCAAATTGAAAAATTTGTCTGCCCCTACTAACATTCAATTTGTCTATCCGTTATTCAGTATGATGCCTTGCCGCAGAGCCCTCAGATGTTAGGTTCTACGGTTTGGGGAAATATCCACGATCGACTGCATGTTCGACCAATGCGGATACCAACGTTCTCAAGCTTGGCAAGGGAGTTAAGGACCTAGCATTCTGAATGGAGCTCTCGCAGCTATAAAGGTACGGTGAAGTTCTAACCCCGTCGCCTTCCAATAATGGAATGGCTAATTGAACAGCTTCCTTACTGATGTTGTTGCCTACTGTAATGACCCACTTTTCAAACTCCTTTTGTGGTAATAGGTCAATGGCATATCCTAGTTCTCTCAGCGCTTCAATGAATGCATCATAATGTTCTTGAACCGGATTGCAAATGTGGTAGATTTCACCGAATGTTCGCTGCTTCATTAAGGAAATCATAAAGCTGCTTGCAAAGTCTATAGGAGAGATATCCATATATGCGTCTACGATAGGCGCTTTACCTAGAAGCAAGAATGCCTTGATCATACGATAGAAATAGTTTTCATGTATATTTTTTTGAAAGCGACCGGTCACACTGTGGCACGACAAATTGCCTGCTCGATATATCGAACATGGCAGCCCCGCACTAATGGCTTCAACGACACTTTTTTCTGCTAAAAGTTTACTGTTTGTATATACATTTTCCAATTTCAAGCTATAAAACTCCTGAAAATTTTGCGATACCGTTTCCCAATATCCTGATGATGCCATATCTTCTGGTATGCCTATTGTAGAAATAAAGTGGAAGGGGACAGTTGGCCTATCGTATACCAATTTCAGCAGGTTTTGAGTGCCAATCACATTGGTTGCATGGAAATCATCCATACTGCCAAAATGTCTAACATCCGCACCAGCATGGATAATAGAAGTGATTTTAGTAGAAACAAACTTTCGTTCTTCGGCGCCCAAGCCTAAGTCAGCATTCGCCAGATCGCCCTCGAGTACGAAAATCCTATTCGTATACTTGGCAAAAAACGTTTGCCCCCAATAGGAGTCCAAGGTTTCCCAAACCCGAGCAATCCCGTTATGACCAAATTTGGGACGAACCAGTAGGTGGATATTCGCATCAGTGGTTGTCAATAGCTCATATATCAAATGTGAACCCAAATATCCGGTTGCCCCGGTTAGCAAGATGTCCGAACCTAAACCGTCTTGCCCATTAGTAGGCACCTTTGGAAGTATGGGCAGCTCCCTAAGTAGCATGTACTCGGCGAAAGGCGTTTCTTCAACTTCGTCAGTATTACTGGATAATGTAGACATATAGGCAGCCAAATCTTTCACTGTTGGATGCTGATACAAATCATTCATTCGCAAGTTGAGGTAATCCTGTTTTAAACGTGATAAAACCGCCATAACACCTAGAGAGTCTCCGCCAATCTCGAAGAAACTTTCGTTGCGACCGACTCGCGCAAGTCCTAGAATTTTAGACCATACCGATGCAATGGCATGCTCTAATTCGCCTGTTGGCTCTTCATAAGGACTATTCGTGTCTGCAAAATCGATATTATCCATGGCGAGTAGCTTCTTCCTGTCTACTTTGCCTGTAGGAGAGAGCGGTATTTCCTGTAAGTTATAGAAAAAGCTTGGAATCATATAATAGGGGACGTAAGATTTGATATGCTCACGCAGCTCAGTGCTGGATACATGGGATTTTGTCGAGTAAAAGCAGGAAAGATGCTTTACGGTATTGTTCTCTTGGATAGCGACTACGGCTGCATCGAGAATGGAAGGATGCTTGGACAAAGCGTTCTCAATTTCACCAATTTCAATGCGGAAGCCACGCAGTTTTAATTGCCCATCTTTACGATATTGAAATTCGAGATTGCCATCGGATAGCACTTTGACGATATCACCCGATTTATAAACCTTGGAGTTAGGAGCGCTGCTGAACGGGTTCGTAATGAAAACTTCGTTCGTTTTGTCAGGGAGATTCAAATATCCTTTGGCAAGGGCGAAGGTTTCAATGAAAAGCTCTCCTTCTTCGCCGACTTCCGCAAGCGTTCCGTCAGCTTTAACAACATAAATCTTATAATTGCCGATAGGGGAGCCGATAGGGACAGTTATCGAATTGCTGTTCCAATAGTCCGTTATCTTGAAGGTCGTTGTAACGACAGTGCACTCTGTTGGTCCATAAGCATTAAAAATGACGGTACCCATGCCAAACTTGTCTTGGAACTTGCGTACATGGTCGGAGAGAAGTGCTTCCCCGCCTACGGTAATGTTTCTTACCGTCTGCCACATCGATTTGGGATTGGAAATTGTTGTCTCAGTTAGACGATTAAATACAGATGTGGGAATACAACCAATGATAGTAATTTTTTTGCTTTCAAGAAGTGACAAAAAAAGATCAGGCGTCAATTGCTCTTCCTTAGTTAAAATAGCAAGCGTTGCACCGTTGAGCAAGCAGTTGAACGTATCTAAAATAGAGGCGTCAAAACTAAATGTAGAAAACTGAGTAAGCACATCTGCGCTCGAAATCTCCAATTTGTTGGTGAACGTATTCGAAAGATTTACAACGCCTCTATGAGCAATCAGTGTACCTTTCGGATTTCCGGTGGAGCCGGAAGTGTAAATCACATAAGCCAAATCATCGGGAGTGATGTTTGCATCCACGAATCTGGTTGCGCTGTTCGAAAAACAGTTTTCTATCGAAATCGGGGTATCGACACCTAAGGTAAGACATAACTCTGCAGCAGTTTCCAGGTGGTTCTTCTTGATGATCAATTGTTTGCAGCTAGCGTTTTGTACGATATACCGATTGCGTTCAATAGGATGCTCCGGGTCAATAGGGACATAAATACCGCCCATACGCAATACTCCAAGAATGGAGATAACGGTTTCGGGGCTGCGCTCCATATAAATACCGACAAAATCGCCTTTACGGCAGCCGGCATTGGTCAAAGCGTTCGCAACCTGAGAGCTCTGCGTGAACAAATCGGCGTAAAGAATTTCAATGTCACCATGAGAAATTGCTGCTTTACTTGCATATCTCGTTGCTACGCGCCGAAAGATGGAGGATATCGTTTCTGTTTCTGGGTAGGCTTCGTCCGTCTGGTTGATTTCACTGTAGATGGACGGTTTTTCTTTGACGAGATTCAGCATGGTCTCTCTCCTCTATATGTGAATTATCTTATTGGAACGGATTACAGGGCGACAACCGCCATGTAATCCGGAATTCCTATCCGTTTATTTCATCTCTATATCAAACTTGCCTACCATATTGCTCAATTCCTCAGCAACCGTTGAGAGCTTGCTGGCGAAAGTAGAAATGCTTTGTAAGGATGATTCCTGAGTCAGAACCGATTCCATAATTTTGTTAGTACTGTGTGCGGTTTTCCTGGATATTCCTCCTAATTCACCCATCATGGCAGTCACTTGCTCTGTACTTGCAGACATTTCTTGTGTAGCGGATGAAATATCTATAACTTGATTCGATACGACCTGCGAGGCATCCAAAATATTAGTAAAGGATTCACCTGTGCTTTTAGCAATTTCCAATCCTTTTTTGGTTTCATTTGTACCTTGTGTCACGAATGTAGCTGTGTTGTGAGTCTCTGATTGAATGTCGGCAACAAGCGTTTCAATCTGACTTGTCGAATTTTTCGATTGATCGGCAAGCTTACGTACCTCAGCCGCTACAACTGCGAATCCTCTGCCATGTTCGCCAGCTCGAGCAGCTTCAATACTTGCGTTTAATGCCAGTAGGTTGGTTTGAGCAGTTAAGTCCTTAATGAGGTTGAGAATACTACCAATCTCTTCTGATTTCGATTCAAGGAGCTTGATTGTACCAGCGGTAGAAATCGAGTTCGTATTGATGCGTCCCATTTGATCCGATATCGTTTGAGCGGCCATATTGCCTTCTTCGGAAAGATTTTTCATAGCATGAGAAGCATTGGCAACTTCGGTTGCGTTTTGAGCGATGACTTGCAAAGAAGCTGCAATTTCTTCAACGGATCGTCCGCATTCTTCTGTAGAATTTTTTTGCTGGTCGACATGCGTATTCATGTCTCTGATTTCTGTTGTAATCAGCTCGATGCTGTGACGATTGTCTTCAGTGATGCTGAACAGTTCATTGGAAGCGTCGGATACACTTGAAGCTGTTTGTTTAATACTTGATAATATTTCGCGAATATTAGAAAGCATCATATTAAATTTCTTGTTTAGTTCGCCGAAACCGCCGTTTTCCTCCAATGTGAAATTGAACTTTCCGTTAGAGGCTTGTTCGATTCCACGCATTAATTGGTTGATCGGCATAAGCGTTCTTCTTGCCACCCAATATTGCGCTCCGTTGCAAATCACCAAGGCGATTAAGAGTAAAATGATCGAACTCAGGAGGAACGATTTTTGAGCATCGGGAATTACTTTAGCGTCTACATCCACGCCAAAGTAAGCTGCAACATTGCCACTATCGTCCATAATTGGGTAAAGAACGCTGACCCATGTGCCGTAATCATCTTTATAGTAAGAAGTGAAGGTCTCGGTTTTGGTTTTCAACATGGTTTTCAAACCGTTGACGATCCCTTTCGGTTGCTCATACATATCTCCGATGTTCAAACCTGCTTCTTTAAATGCTTTAACAACGTGACTCGGGAACGAAATCAACGATGTTTTATTCCCATCCGCTAACTCAACCCCAAATATGTAAGCTTGCGCTACATTGGCATTGAAGGCAGTGTAACTATCAAATTGCTTGGTTAATCGTTGTTGCTCGCTTGCTTCATAGCTTTTATCACTTAGTGCACCCTGGACGTCTTTATAGGTTATACCTTGTGCCCACACGGATGTCATATTATGGGTCTGCGTTCTCAATGTATCTGTTAAAATTTGATTCTGAAAATAAGCGCTGATGGAAATAAGCACTACCCCGATGACTAGCAAATTCAACATCGAGAATAAAAGATTTTTGCCGAAATAGTTCTTGGTCTTCAATTTAACTGCACTCCTTAGATGCTATTTGTATTGACATGAAACGCTATAATCTGCGAATATCCCCCATTCTTCGACATTTTTTGAAGACTCAGTAGTGATAGAGACATAAAAAAGCCTATCCCAAAGGTTCGGGATAGGCTTACTATCACAAACTGGCGGTTTGGCAGCCATAGCTTCGTAGCTTTAGGCCCATAACTTTGCGCCCTTACCTTTCGATAAGTTTGCCCTTTACAGTTACTGCTTCCTTACAAAATATGACTATTACAAATTATGACTATTATAAATTAATGATACATTTCTGTAAATACTATATGTATATATGAATTGTATACAAATTGTGAAATGTGTGACTTTAAGGTCATACTTAAGTATCGTAATTTGGCTTGTTACATAGGTATATGGCATTAGTCACTCCAAATGGAGATGCATCCGCTCAAAATAGTATAACTTTGGACAAAAATGTCCCATTGCCGGAAGTTGCGCGAGGAAGTACGCTACAGGTGTTGATTTTTTGAAGCTTTGTCATCCACAAGGCTTAGATGGGAAAAGGCTGCCCGTGTGGGTCATTGTGAATATGTATGATAAGTACTGGAGGATCTGGAATGAGTGTACAAATGGAGAATTTGGACCGGGGGTTGGCGGCAGTATGCACTTCCGAGGGGATATTTATCAGCTGGCGGCTTTTGGGGCATGAGGTGACAGGTGCTTCGGACCACGGCCTAACTGGCGCGGATTTCCGATTGTACCGCAACGGTTTACTTGTTGCGGAGATCGGCGACAGTACCAATTATCTGGATAAAGTCGGTACCCGAGAATCGGCTTATTCGGTAGCCGTAGTGATGGACGGGAAGGAGCAGGAATGGTGTGCCGAAATCCGCCCGTGGGAAGCTCCCTATCTAGAAATTCCGCTGCAGAAGCCTGCGGACGGAGTTACACCTGTGGGTCAGTCCTATACCTACAGCGCCAATGACATGAGTGTAGGCGACGTGGACGGAGATGGGGAATACGAATATTTCGTCAAATGGGATCCGTCCAACTCCAAAGATGTCTCCCATGTAGGCTATACGGGGAATGTGTTCCTGGACTGTTACAAGCAAAACGGCACCCTCTTGTACCGGATCGATCTGGGGGTCAATATTCGGGCGGGGGCTCATTACACGCAGTTCCTAGTCTATGACTTCGACGGGGACGGCAAGGCAGAGCTCATGTTCAAGACTGCCCCGGGTACCCGTGTGATCCGGTATCAGGACGGTGCTCCCATTTCCGAAACCTTCATCACTCTACTGCCGGAGGATGTGGAAGCCGGCTGCAGTCATGATGATGATTATCGCATGAGCAGCGCCAATTATGCGGAGCATGTGGCGGATATGTTCCAGGGTTGGCACAAGCATGAGGAAGTAATGGAAGGACGCTGGCCGGCTACGCTAGAGGAATGCTTCGGTATTTCCACCCAGTATGACTATCCGCTCTCTCGGGAGGATGCAGTGCATCTGGCAGATTATTTCCTAGATGTGTATGCACCTGGAAGAAGTGAACGCAACAAGCTGCGCCAATTCGAGGGCTTTATCCTGAAAGGTCCGGAGTACCTTAGTGTCTTCCACGGTGAAACGGGAGAAGAGCTTAAGACGCTCCGCTACAAACCGGGACGCCATGACGACGGGCTTATGTGGGGGGACTATTCCTGGAACCGCATTGAGCCAGGGAACCGGGTTGACCGATTCTTGGCAGGGGTTGCCTACTTGGACGGCTGCAAGCCTTATGCTTTATTTGCCCGTGGGTATTACACCCGGGCTACCATGGCAGCCTACAGCTGGGACGGTCAGGAGCTGAAGGAAATATGGTTCACCGACAGCGGATGGGTCACGATGAACAATCCTTTCAGGGATACGCTGCACCTTCAGGACGGCCGGAACCCTCGCTTCGGCGGGCTGGCCAAGCAGGGGGCCCATTCACTATCGACCGCTGACGTGGACGGGGACGGCTGTCAGGAAATCGTCTACGGGTCGGCGACCATTGATCAAGACGGCAGCATCCTGTATAGCTCCGGGGGGATTCTGCCGGAGGGGAGCGCGGATCCAGGGGAGTATGCCAAGCTGGGTCACGGGGATGCTTTGCATGTGGCGGTTATCGATCCTGATAGGGCCGGCCTTCAGATCTATATGGTCCATGAGGCTGGCATTCATGGCCCTTATGGATATACCTTGCGGGATGCGGCAACCGGAGAGGTGCTGTACGGTGCATTTGCCAAGGAGGATGTGGGCCGTGGCATGATCGGCAAAGTAGATCCGGAGGTCCCCGGGCTGCAAACTTGGTGCAGCGAAAGCCATCTGGCTCATGAGCCGTCTCGGGGATTGCGGTCGGCCAAGGGCGAAAGGCTAGATGAGAAGGCCCCCGGTACCAATATGAGCATCAAATGGGCGGCAGACATGACTAGCCAGTTCATTAGTGGCACCTTTGACGAATCGGTTACCATCGAAGACTGGAAGCGGGGCCGGCTGTTGACGGCCGAAGGCACTCGCTCCAACAATGGCACCAAGGGCAATCCGTGCCTGGTGGCGGATCTGTTCGGAGACTGGAGGGAGGAACTGGTGGTGCGAACGACGGATAGCAAGGCCATCCGCATTTACATGAGCACTGAGGTGACAGATCGAAAACTGTACACCCTGATGCATGATCCCCAGTACCGAACAGGGGTAGCCTGGCAGAACGTGGTGTACAACCAGCCCTGCTACACCAGCTTTTATCTAGGTACGGATATGAATTGGGGCAAAGTGCCTGTTCCAGATCTTTTGTTAAGAACAGAATTTTGAAAAATCCAATACGCATCGAAATAAAGGAGATGGATGGAATGCGCAAGTTTGAATGCAACGAAGCTGAAGTGAAGGAGCTTATTGACCGGATTGTCCGCAGAACAATGAATATTGATTTTACCTGGAATTGGTCATGCGGAGTGGCCTTTTATGGAATTTCCAAAGCTTGGGAAGCAACAGGAAATCAGGAATATATCGATTTTCTGGTGAATTGGGTGGACGAATATCTGGAACTGGGGCTTCCACCGATGATGGTGAATGCCTGTGCTATGGGACATACAATGATAACCCTGCATGAGGCTACTGGCGATAAAAAATATCTGGACCTGGCTTTGATGAAGGCCGAGTATCTCCGCAAAGAGGCCATCCGGTTCGGAGAAGGCGTATTCCAGCACACGGTTTCCTCAGAGAACGATTTTCCCGAGCAGGCATGGGCGGACACGCTGTTCATGGCGGCATACTTCTTGCTGAGGCTAGGCTTCAAATTAGATAACAAGGAATACATTGAAGATGCGCTGAACCAATTCTACTGGCACGAGGAATATCTTCAGGACTCCAAAAACAATCTCTTCTACCATGCATGGGATAACGTGAGGAAGGACCATCTGTCCGGTATTTACTGGGGTCGAGCCAACGCATGGGCGGCATACACCATGGCCCAGGCCTACAAGATGCTGAACCCGTTTATGCCCATGTGGATGCAAATCGGCGGCGCTCTTGGCGACCAATTGAGCGCACTAGTGAGGCTGCAAACGCCTAATGGGCTGTGGCGTACGGTACTGAATGATGAAACCTCCTATGAGGAAACCTCCGCCTCCGCCGGCATCGCCGCTGCGATGTCTATTAATGGACATCCCTTACATCAAAACTTTATGGCTAATGCGTACGCGGGCATCCTGGCCAACATTGATGAGGACGGATCGGTTCGGAACGTATCGGCTGGTACGGCAGTTATGTATTCGGCGGATGACTATAAAGTAATTTCCAAGAAGCGGGTTCAGGGATGGGGGCAAGGATTGACCTTGGCTTACCTAGTTGCATTGCTTCAGAACAGGAAGATTGTAAGTAAGATTTAAGTGGTGCATAGGAAGAGCCTGTCTCAAAGGTCAATTTAGACCTTGTGGGACAGGCTATTTTTCGTTGATGACCTTATGAACCAAGTGTGAGCTGGGATCGTGTTGTTTTTTTTAATAAGACATATTATATGACGTTTAATCCCTTTAAATTATTTATATAGTACGTTTTATATAATGATTAAAATATATATTGTGTCATTAATAATGTGATGATATATTTATGACATACTAAATAATGGATTGCGATTGGGGGGCCAGTGATGAGAGTTGGGATAAGTGGAACAGCTCATGTAGAGTTAGCGGCTATTCAACGTTTTGATTTGGGTATCCTGATCTGCAAATCGTGCAATGAAGTGATTACTACGTTACCAACGGATAGGCATGTGAAATTCTATGGCTTGTGTAAGGATATGACGTGTATCGAAAAAAATAAGGAGGCTAACCAATGAAGACTCAGAAACAAGTGCTGCTGTTCCAAGAAGGAGACGCTTCAATGAAAATGCTTCTCGGAGGAAAAGGGGCTAATTTAGCAGAGATGACTCGTGCTGGCCTTCCTGTCCCTCCGGGATTTACAATTACGACGGAGGCTTGTTTAACTTTTTTTAAAGTGGGAAATAGGATCTCAGATGAGTTGTTTGATCAGATTTCAGCAACGCTCAAAGCGCTTGAGAAACAAAAAGGACAATTGTTCGGGGATGACACCAATCCCCTTTTGGTTTCTGTGCGATCGGGTTCTGTAAGTTCGATGCCAGGTATGATGGATACCATTTTGAATCTTGGACTTAATGATCTCACCGTACAAGGGTTGGCCGCTCTTACAAGTAATGAAACATTTGCATACGATTGCTACCGTCGCTTGATGCAGATGTTTGGAAACGTGGTTCTGGGCATTGAATCCTACCATTTCGAACAGTTATTGCATCGCTTGAAAGAGAATGAAGGTGCAGAGCATGATCAAGATATTTCTGCTATCGGTTGGAAGCTTCTCATTGAGGATTATAAGAAGTGTATTTTGGCCAAAACAGGTCGTGCTTTCCCGCAGCATGTCTATGAGCAATTGAGAATGGCGATAGAGGCTGTGTTCAAGTCATGGAACAACCCACGGGCTCACATTTACCGTAAAATAAATCGGATCCCAGATGATCAAGGGACAGCAGTCAACATTCAAAGTATGGTCTTTGGTAATAGGGGAGGGAATTGTGGCACAGGCGTTGTTTTTACAAGAAATCCATCTACAGGTGAGAATACATTTTTCGGTGAATATCTCATTAATGCACAGGGCGAAGATGTTGTAGCAGGTATAAGGACTCCGCTTGCGATTGCTGCTTTGAAGGAAGAGATGCCGGAGATTTACGAGCAATTGTTTGCGGCTTCCAAGCAGCTTGAGAAGCATTACAAAGATATGCAGGATATCGAATTTACGGTTGAAAATAATAAGCTTTACTTGCTTCAAACACGTAATGGGAAAAGAAATGCCCAAGCTGCTCTGAAAATTGCGGTCGATCTGGTCCACGAAGGATTATTGTCAAAGCAGGAAGCTATTGGACGCATAGAAGTGTCTCATCTTGATCAGCTTTTGCACAGAGGAATGGATGAAGAGGCAATTAAGGATGTATTGGCAAAAGGACTTCCAGCTTCGCCGGGTGCTGCGGTCGGACAGCTTGTATTTGACGCGGATACTGCGGCAGAGTGGAGCCGTGCTGGTAAGTCAGTTATTCTGGCAAGAAATGAAACGACTCCCGAGGATATTCATGGCGTGATTGCCTCCGAAGGTATTCTTACAAGCCGTGGTGGGATGACAAGCCATGCAGCAGTAGTGGCAAGAGGAATGGGTAAGCCTTGTGTTTGCGGCTGTGAAGAAGTTCGAATTATGCTTGAAGATAAGCAGATGACGGCTGGAGGCAGGATCGTTGAAGAAGGAGATTGGATTACCCTTGATGGAGCGACCGGGCGCGTTATTCTTGGTGCTATGCCTTTGCGAGAAGCTCAAATGACAGATGAACTGCTAACTGTACTCCAATGGGCGGATGAGATTCGAACACTGAACGTATATGCTAACGCAGATAATCCGGAGGATGCCAAAACGGCCAGAAAATTAGGTGCTCAAGGAATCGGATTGTGCCGAACAGAGCATATGTTTTTCTCCCCAACTCGGTTGCCTGTCGTTCAACAAATGATCTTAGCGGATAATAAGGAGAAAAGATTGCAAGCACTTGCGAAGCTGCTTCCTATGCAGCAATCCGATTTTGAAGGAATATTCGAGGAAATGGACGGTTTACCGGTAACAATAAGATTGTTAGATCCGCCTTTGCATGAGTTTTTGCCAAACATCGAGGAACTGCAAAAAAGACATATACAGCTGACCTTTGAGTCAGAGGGGGCAGATTCGGAACGAGAAGAGACAGCTAATCTTCTGCGCAAAGTACAAGCGCTTCATGAGACGAACCCCATGCTAGGACAGCGGGGTTGCAGATTGGGCATTGTTTTTCCAGAGATTTATGATATGCAGATCGAGGCCATTTTCCGTGCAGCTTCGAAGTGTAATAACAAAGGTATTCGAGTCATTCCTGAAATTATGATTCCACTAGTTGGCCATGCGAATGAACTTAAAGTATTAAGGGAGCTAGTTGATTTCGTCGCCGAACAGGTGATGGGAAAAGACAACCTTAGAGAATGCCCATATAAGGTAGGGACAATGATTGAGGTACCACGTGCCGCACTGACTGCGCGTCAAATTGTGGCCTATGCGGATTTTTTCTCCTTTGGCACAAATGACTTGACACAGATGACGTATGGGTACAGCCGTGATGATGCGGAAGGGAAATTTCTAACCCATTATGTCGATCATAAGCTGCTTCCGCATAACCCCTTTCAAGTGTTAGATACCGAAGGGGTCGGACAATTAATTGAATTAGCCGTGCATGGAGGGCGTTCCATGAAGCCTTCGCTCAAAACAGGTATTTGCGGTGAGCATGGCGGAGATAAAGAATCGATTTTCTTTTGTCATTTGATGGGACTGGACTATGTGAGTTGCTCCCCTTTCCGCATTCCTTTGGCACGCATTGCTGCTGCACAAGCATTCATCCTACATGGTAATCCTAATGAAATAAAAATAAGTCAAGTAGTTTGATAGGAATATGGGAGGCAGGCAAGAATGGAAGAGAAAGTTCATACGATATTCGTATGTTCGGATTCAGTTGGGGAAACAGCGAATACAGTCGTTCAAGCGACAATCCGTCAATTTAATACTAGTCCGATTTATGTGAAACGGTTTGGATCCATGCGTTCGGAAGAAGACATTCGAAAAATGATGGAAGAAGCTTCTCGAATAGGCAGTTTTGTAGTCTACACACTCGTTCTTCCGGAACTAAGAGAGATGATGCGTCAAGAATCAATACGCTTAAATGTGCTTAGTATAGATATCTTAGGTCCTGTTATGCAAGCGTTTATGGATACGTATAAAGATTCACCTAAAAAGAAAGCTGGATTACTGCATCAAATGGACGAAGAATATTATAAAAGAGTGGAAGCCGTTGAGTTTGCTGTCAAATGTGATGATGGTAAAGATACAAGTGCATTAAAACAAGCGCATATTGTTCTACTTGGGGTTTCTAGAACATCGAAAACACCACTAAGCATCTTTTTGGCTCACAAAGGCTACAAAGTGGCCAACTATCCGCTAGTGCCGGAAGTAAAGCCGCCAACGAGCTTGTTTACGTTAAACAAAAGCAAACTTGTTGGGTTGACGATGAGCGCCGATCAACTAGTCAAGATTCGTACCGAACGGCTAAAAGCGGTAGGGCTGCCATTTGGCGCTAAATACTCAGCGTTAGAGAGGGTTGTCGAAGAATTGGAATATGCGTACGGCTTGTATAAACAGCTTGGATGCATGGTCATAGATGTCACGGAGAAAGCTATTGAGGAAACAGCTGGCATTATATTGGACGCAATGTAAGGATCTCGATCGCAAAAATAAATAAACACCTTGATGATATAAGACGAATATGTATAGGACATTTGACCGTACTCAGCGAATGCGTTCACTCTATAGGGTGAACGCATTTTTTATTTTTTAAGAGAACTTAACTAGTACAATTTTTAGAATTTTTGACCTAATTTACAGTATACTTTCTAGCTTGTGTTAGCTATGTTTAAACGAAGGATTGGGTTGCTGCCAAGATGGCTCACCACACTCGAAAATCACATGGAGAGGAATGCACAATGGAGACAATACAGTTTCGAAATCGGTTAACGCAAGTCAAAAGTAAGTTGCAAACAGGGCAATTAACGTTGGGTTTCATTGGTGGATCTATAACCGCAGATAGCAAAGTGATGGCGAATTGGCCGGAGCCAGTCGCGCGTTGGTTTGTAGAATCATTTCCTCACGCACGCATTACTGTAGAGAATGCAGCGATTGGTGCGACAGGCAGCGATTTGGCTGTTTTCCGTGCAGACCGGGAATTGATTAACCGTCAATGCGATCTGATTTTCATTGAATTTGCCGTCAATGACTACAATACACCGTCTGAACAGCGGATGAGGGCGAGAGAAGGTTTGATTCGCAAACTTTTGGCAGATGGGCGTAGTGAGCTCGTTTTCGTCTATACCTACTGTCAGAAAATGTACGAGGACATGTCAAGGGGTATGGTCCCTGCCAGCATTGTTGAATTCGAGGAGCTAGCCGAGCACTACGGCATTAACACGGTTTGGGTCGGACTGCATGCCTGGCAGGAAGTGAAGAAAGGCCGAATGACCTGGGACGAATGGTTGCCGGATGGACTTCATCCTACGCATCGAGGCAGTCTGAGTTATGGACAGTGTGTAATCGACTATTTGGTAAAAGAATTGCTAGCGTCTCCCGATGAGGAGAAATACGAAATCTATATACCGCTCGCAGCGCCGCTTAATAACAATCACTGGGGGCATGTGAATACGCTTTCCTTCGACGAAGTTCAGTTGGAAGGACCATGGATGATTAGACGGGCAGCGGCTCATATGCCTTGGATTGATCAGATATTGAGCACATCAGCGATCGGGGCGAAGCTTTCCTTTTCATTTACAGGAAAGGGAGTGGCGTTAGCCTTTGATTTTGGCAAAAAATCAGCTGAATTCACGTATAAGCTCGACGGAGGTCCTGCGATCACGAGTTGTCGGGATCGACCTAATTGGTGCGGAGATAGCGGCTGGTTTCGTATCTACTGGATCGCAGATGATCTGGAGGACGGACTGCATCATATGGAGCTGGAGGTTGTTCACGGCAATAGAGAGGACTGCACGGGGACGAATTTTCATTTGGGACTTATCGGAATAGTTAAGTAAGAGGTGCGATGACGATGAAACTACTTCTTAATGAAGAATGGCAGCTAACGTGGGAGCCGCTCTATCGCCAGACGGCAGATTATTTACAAGTTAAAAATAAACAGCAGAATTGGCTGCGGGCTGATTTGCCTTGCGATGTGCATATGCCGCTCATCGCGCAAGGGATTATCGCAGAGCCGCTAGTAGCGGATCAGTGCTTTGCGAGTGAATGGACGGAGAACCGCTCATGGTGGTTTAAGAAGACTTTTATGCTGACGGATGAGCAGTTACTTTCAGACCAAATAATTCTTCGATTTGAATCTTTGGATGTAGAAGCCGATATCTGGTTGAATGATGGCCATCTGGGCCATCATCGCAGCGCTTTTTATCCGTTTGCATGTGATGTGAAAGGCAAGTTGCAACAAGGGGTTAATCAACTCTTTGTGCGTGTTACTTCAGGGTTGGAGCTCTATTCGGAGAATGATCTTGCGCTAATTAGTGAGGCCAAAGTGGTTTATGAGAACGAGCAGATCGGGCACAGAGGCGATCATCGTCGAGGCATGCTGAGAAAACCGCAATATGTATTTGGTTGGGATTGGGGACCAAGGGTCGTGACGTGTGGGATCATGGGAGAGGTGAGTATTGAATTTGCCCATCGTTTCCAAATTCGAGACATTCACGTAACCACGACAAGCTTGGATGCTGCGAGCAAAACCGCACACTTACAGTTTCAATTGGAGCTTCTGAATCTGCACCCTTTTCAAACGTTAGAAACCGAGTTGAAACTGGCACTGCTTTTTAATGGCAAGGAAGTGCATCTTATTCAAAAGGATTGTTGTCTTCGTTCCGGGCTGAACTACGTCACAATTCCGATGGAGGTGCCTGATGCTAAGCTTTGGTGGCCCAATGGGATGGGCGAGCAGCCGCTGTATGCGATTCGGGCAACGCTGCAGACGACAACGCATGCTGTGGAATATCCCTCCTTTTCATATGGGATACGCACGTTGAACCTAAAGATGGATAAAATCCTGGAGAGTCAGGATGAACGTTCGTTCACTTTTGAAATTAACGGTGTGTCTGTCTTCAGTAAAGGTGGAAACTGGATTCCTGCTGATGCCATCTATGCTAGGGTCACGGATGCTAAATATGAAGCTCTGCTCAGTGAAGCCAAGGAAGCGAACTTCAATATGCTGCGTGTGTGGGGAGGAGGTATCTACGAAAGAGACATTTTCTATGACAAATGTGACGAGTACGGGATTCTTATTTGGCACGATTTCATGTTTACCTGCGCGAAATATCCAGATCACTTGGCTTGGTTTCGGGACGAAGTAGAGCGGGAGATCGATTACCAAACTCGGCGGCTTCGTAATCACTCTGCACTCGTGCTTTGGTGTGGCAACAATGAGAATCATTGGGGTTTTGAAGAATGGTGGAATGAGACGGAGGCTGCCAATTTCTATGGGGGAGCGGACTGTTACAATGACATCGCGCCCCGACTTGTTCAGCGGAACTGCCCGGCTATTCCCTATTGGAATAGCTCGCCTTACGGCGGTGCCCATCCGAATGGCAACCAATCGGGCGACACGCATCATTGGAATGATTGCATGATGCATGCCGACATGGAAAAGCGAATCACACCAGAGGAATATGACAAGGTGAGCGCTAAGTTTGTCTCTGAGTATGGTTACATTGGCCCTTGTCGGAAGGCTTCCATGGATAAGTACCACAATGGTGAGGAACTGGATCGCGAGAGCAAGCTTTGGCAGCTTCATACGAATGTTTTCGAAAAAGATACGGTACTTGCCGGTATAAACAAGCATTATTTGACTACCGAACACATGGGAATCGACGATTACTTGCTATACGCAGGCTTATGTCAGGGTGTCATGCTGGGGTATTCGCTTGAGGCGATTCGATCCAAGTTGTTTTGTTCCGGCGCGTTATTCTGGATGTACAATGACTGCTGGGGGGAGGTAGGCTGGTCGATCCTTGATTATTACCTAACGCGCAAAATTTCGTATTATTTTGTGAAACGAGCATTAGCACCGGTTAAACTCATTTTACGCGAGCAGGATGGGATGATTCAGCTTACGGCGATCAATGAAACTAGCTCCGTGATTCGTGAAGTCCTAGAATACGGACTTATCTACTATGATGGGAGCGGGACGCAATCGACGGAGGCAAAAGTTGAACTCCAGCCATTCTCGCGGGAAGTCGTCTTACAATGGGCAGCACTTGACTATTCTTCGAGAGAGGCGTGTTTGTTTGTCAGAGCGTTAGGTGAATCCAGCGAAATATTGCCAGCCATGATACAAAACGAAGTGTTTCGCAATCTCATTTTGCCTGACGCACGACTAATCCTGTCAAACATTCATGCCATTGAACCAGGGCAAATTCGCTGTACGGTTACAAGTGAAGCTTTTGCGCATGCGGTGCATTTTGGATTGGATGAAACGATTCAGTTGAGTGACGAATACTTTGACTTGATTCCAGGTGAGAAGCGGGAGATTACGATACGACACGGGGAAATTCCCCTCACAACAGACCAGATTGTGCCACGATCAATTACACGAAATCATAGCGAAGGCGGCGTATGAAATGAAACAGAAATTTGCGGTACAACTGTATACCTTGCGTAACGAATGCGAGCAAGATTTTCCTGGGGTGCTAAGAGAACTGAAGCAGATGGGCTGGGCAGGGGTTGAACTGGCAGGTCTACATAGTTACTCAGCAGAAGAGATTTCCGACGTGCTGCAAGAAACAGGCTTACAAACGGCAGGTATGCATGTTTCTTATCAGCGTTTAAGTAGTGAGTTGGAGAGCGTGCTTACGGAGGCGCGACTATGTCGTACGACAACTTTAATCTGTCCTTCCGTCCCCCATGAGCTTCGAAATGAGGAGGGCTACCGGCAATTTCACAACCAGTTAAATGAGATTGCGAAGAAAGTACAGGAGGATGGCTTCACACTAAGCTTTCACAACCATGCTTTCGAGTTTGAGACAAGTATTGATGGTAAGAGTGCTCTGGAATATGTGATTGATCCATCAGTGGATAATGCCATATTGGCGGAAATCGATGTTTATTGGGTGAAGAAAGCTGGCAAAGATCCAGCTGCTTTCATTCGTCCATATAGCCACCGGATGCCAACGATGCATCTAAAAGATATGACCAACGATGAGCGAGGGGCGTTTGCTGAAATTGGCACAGGCGTGATCGATTTCGATCCTATTTTGCTATGGGGAGAGCAGAATGGGGTGGAGTGGTACGTTGTGGAGCAGGATGTATGTCAAAGTAATCCCATGGATTGCGTGAAGCTTAGCTTAAAGAACTTACACCGAATTGCAGAAAGACTTGGGGAAAATACATAGTCCTAATACAGGTTTTCCCGTAAGGGAGAGCCTCTATTTTATTTTGCAAGGGAACGTAAGTTATCCCCTAAGACTTCCAAACCTGAACTTTCTCTTTCATATAGGTGGAGGGCAGGGTGCCGGTACATTTTTTAAACACCTTGTTAAAGTACGACTGCTCGCAGAATCCGAGAAAATCGGAGATTTCTCCTACATTCATCTGAGAATTGGTCAACAGGTCGCAAGCGGCGGCAATCCGAATTTGCTGGATATAGTCCGTGACGGATTGTCCGGTAACTTGTTTGAAAATCGTACTGACATAGTTAGGGGTCCGATCCGCGTATTCGGCTAATTCGCTTAAAGTAATGGTTCTGTGATAATGATTGAGTATGTAGGCTTGAAGCAGCATAACGATGCTATAGGATTTGCCCTGTGTGGATTGCGAATCAATTTCTTCGTTGATTACCGCGAGCATTTCAAGCAGGATGCCATGGCAGATGGTGTCTGAATAGACGGATTTGCGCAGCCAGTGCTGGGTCAACAAGGAAAATCTTTGCTTCATATAATCAAAGTTGAAGGGTCTGGTTAAGCAGCGATCAGGTGTGATCAGCAGCGGAAGTCCATCCCCATCCCCCTGATAATGAAAGTGTGCGACGTACATATCATGCGGTTCCTTGGTTGAATTCATCGCGCTGCGCCAAACACCTTGAGGGACAAATAAAAGATCGCCTTTTTGCATCGTAACGGTGTGATCTTCAACGGTATAGTGAATGGTTCCATTGGTCATGAGGATTAAAATGTGGTTGTTCGTCTTACTCTTGGGTACATGCCAATTCGGCTCACAATGCTCGAAATAAATAGCAACAGGTTGGATCATAGCGTGCTCCTTATGGACGATACTCTCGCCTCTGTCAGGTCTTGTGCTCATTCTCATAGTATAACTGAAATCGTAGAATTGTTGAAATAATTATTGTATAGTTCATTGTTTCAATAGCCTGATTTTACTAAGCTTAAGATGAAAGATATGCGGAGAGGATGAGGGAGAAATGAGTAGTTTATTCCAAAAGGCAAAAGCGCGTGTTGGCGTGATGACGGTAGGTCACGAGCCATATTGGGTACAATTTCCGGGGTTAAAAGAGGAGCTGGAAGGCTACGGACGTGAATTCGAGGAAATGCTTCGTAAGCATGACGTTGAAGTGGTGTCGGCAGGCTTTGTCGATACCGTAGATAAGTCTTTTGCCGCTTCATCCTATTTGAAAAGCCAGGATGTTGACTTCCTATTCTGCTTCTTGAGCACGTATGTGACGTCTTCGACGGCGGCTACCCCGATCCTGAACTTGTCGGTTCCGACGGTACTTGTTGCGTTGCAGCCAAGGAAGCGTCTTGACTATAGAAATACGACGACGTATATGCAGTTGGCTAACGATAATATTTGTTCACTTCCAGAAATAGGTGGCGTGCTAGTGCGGGCAGGAAAGCCTGCGGCAGGGATGATTGTAGGAACGCTTTATGACGATCCACGCGCGATGACGGAGTTACAAGGTTGGTGCCAAGTCGCCAATACGCGCAGAGCATTCAAATATGCCAAGATCGGCTATATGGGACATACCTATGAAGGTATGTATGATATGAACTCCGATCCTACTGCTTTTACGGCTGCTTTTGGTTCGCATGTGCAAATGCTGGAGATGTGCGATTTAGCCAAGCTGGTCAATGGTGTAACGGCTAAGGAAACAGCTACTAAACTGGATGAAATTAAAAGCGTTTTCAAAATATCCGATCCTTTTATCGATCCCGTGACAAGGCCGATCAAACAAGAGGATCTTGATTGGTCAGCTAAAGTTGCGGTTGGGCTGGATAAGCTGATTGTGGAAAATGGGTTAACAGGTCTGGCCTATTATTACCGGGGTCTCGACAATAATGAATATGAAAGGATCGGATCGAACATGGTGCTCGGCAACTCGCTGTTGACAGGCAAAGGAGTTCCGCTTGCCGGAGAAGCCGATTTGAAGACATGCGCAGCGATGCTAATCATGGATCGTCTAGATGCTGGAGGCTCGTTCGCGGAGCTGCATCCTTGTGACTTTGTCGACGATATCGTGTTGGTCGGACATGACGGGCCGCATAATATTAAAATTAGCGACGGGCAGCCGATCATTCGTGGATTGGATCTGTTTCATGGTAAAAGCGGAGCTGGCATCGGCGTTGAATTCAGCATCAAATCAGGCCCTGTTACTTTGCTCAGTATTTCACAAACCGCTAATGGCAAATACAAAATGATCGCCACGGAAGGTGAATCCATCAAAGGTGAAATTCCACAGACTGGCAATACCAATACACGTTGTAAATTTGATTACAGTGTTTCAGAATTCGTGGAAAAATGGTGCTCAGCAGGTCCTACGCATCACTTTGCGCTTGGTGTAGGGCATGTGGGTTCCAAGATTCGTCATGTAGCCAAAGTGCTAGGCATTGAGGTGGAAGTAATATGACAATACGCGTAAAACCAAAGAAGTCCTTGCAGAGAGTTACACTGGAAATGAGTCTAAAGCCATTCAAGAGTATGGCACCTGAGGCTATCGAAGCTGTGTGTACCGAGGCTATTCGGCAATGGCTTCCACTAATCGGCATGGCAGACAGCTGTTCGATCTTGCTGTGGGTCGCTGATGGAAGCGAGATCCTAGTTTGGGACGGCGATTTGCAGCGCGAGATTGAATGGGGCCGCTATATTGGATTTGCCAATGAGGAGTATTTCGGCCACATCAAGGACGACAAAGACCCGCGCATCGCCACGCCTTACATGAGTGAACCGGCACGAATCACCTATGGTGATTTGCAAGTTATTATTGCGTCTTTTAAAAGAATTGCAGCCGAGCGTTATGGCATATGCATGGAAGTGGGGGCCACCTTTGACGCAGGACCTGAATTTGCCTACTCGGATTTCAAATATAAGCTGCACCCGGAAATCAATCGCGCCGAAGTTGGTGGGCAATTCATTTCACTGAAGGCGGACTATACCGTCGTATGCAGTTGGTCGAAGCTGAAAGAGGACCACGTAGCTTATGCGGCTTATCCTGACGGCATTCCCGAAAGCACAGCGTTTGGCGAGTTTCTGGGGCGCCAGTGTGCCAGTTTTTTACCTACATTAGGTTTTGATTATATATGGTTTTCCAATGGATTCGCGCTGTCGTACTTTCCGTGGACGTATTTAGGAGCTAATTATGATGGCACGCAGATTGCGATGGCGGAGTATGAAGAGCTATCGTCCAAGATGCTGTCATTCTGGGAAATTTTCAAGCAAGAGTGCCCGAATTTCCGGACAGAAATCAGAGGGACGAACTACGGAACGGGCATGGATCTTGCCAAAGATTGTATTCCCTTACTTGATCTGTATGAGAGAAAATATGTGGAATATCCGCCGCCGAACTCACCATGGGGCGCTCTTAACTATGATTTCGGTTTAGAACTCACGGGCTATATGTCCCGTATCGCTGTATTGCCTGCAGAGACGTACCTCTTCCGTTTCTACGCCAATGATCCTTGGTTCTGGCAAAATCCGTGGTGGGATCTCTATGATCGGGAGCCACATGACATTTATTGTCCACTCACCGTCGCTCGAGTTAACACGGAGGGCGAACTGGAGAGTCCGGGTGTCGTAGAGATTTTGACCATCGATTCTGAAAAAGGCGATATGGATGCAGATATCCCGTTGGAAGTTATCCCTCATATTAAAAAAGCATTAAAAGACGCACCAGACCAGCCAGGGATCTTAACATGGTTATACCCGTTCCGAGAATTACATGAAGCGATGGCGGAATCGGGCGAGCATTCGAGCGACGTTTTCTTTCATGATTGGTTTGTGCGCAATGCAATTAACCAAGGCTTGCCGCTGAATACGGTGCTTAGTACTGATGACTTTTTCGCAATGCAGGACGAGGCCCTCCATAAGTTGCAAGATACGATCTTATTTACTTCGGCCTTTTGGATCAAAGGGGAGAAAGCGGAGCGAATCGTCGAGTATGTTCGTCGTGGCGGAAAGATTATTTTCTATGGCCGTGTCGCTGATCCGGATCTACTCAACCTGTTGAATCTCAGAAACGAGCCTGAGCTTGAAGGTGCTTTTTCCGTTAACCTTACCTTGCCTGGAGATACGATCAAGAATGAGGAGCCTATTAGAGGAGATGGGAATCATAAATTACACCATCATCCACACATTTCAGGGGGTGGGTTAAGTGAAGTTGTGGACGATCTGGCTGATCGCTCTACGCAAATTCATGCAAGTGTGAATCAGAGTGGGCTAGAACGTGCATTTACGATAACTAGAGCTTTACCTGAATGGGATGAAGGCAAAGTGGGGTGGGTACGCGGTTCGTTGCCATTCCAATCTGCTGGTGTATCGCATTTGCCGATTCGTCAGGAAAAAGAATTTCTGGATTCCTCGCTCTTCGTACGGTATGTCCTGCAACAATTTGGTTACTCCTTGTATCAGGTGAAGGAAGAGGCAGCATCTGAATCAGCATTGATGTTCATCACAAGGAATGACAATGCGTTTATCCTTACTGGCTGTAAGCAGGATACATCTGTTGGGCTGCAGCTTCAATTCCCCGATGGCGCTCCACTTATTATCGGGCAGTCCGTTATGATTGGAGAAGGAACGACTGCGGCTTATACACTTGATCGAACGTTTCATGACGAATGCCGCGTGTTTGTTAAGCAAAAGCAAACATCTCGCATTACGTGTAAAGAAAAATCGCCTGATCCAACACCTCGGAAGCATAACCGTACGCTTCGTAATTTTAGTGTGAATAATCTGATTGAGGCCGATCTTACTATTTATCCGCCTCTTGCACAGCTGCAAGCAGGTGACGTTGAAGTGAGGAACGGTGAGCAATACTTGGAATTATTTGGTAAAGTGGTGGGGAATTGTATACGATTAACCCAAATTAGCGGGAGCATTGATATTTCATGGTAGACGTCTAATCGTCTAGTTACTTGAAACCATCAGTTATATAAAAGGTTGGTGAAAACGGATGAATGCATCAAGGAAGAATGAGATCGAGAAGCTGGACAGTAGTATGAAAGTTGAAGTAGATACCAAAAACGACTGGGAATGGCACTCACCGCGAAGTGAACCTTTTCGGATAACAGGACTGCCTTGGCTGGAACAAGACGGCGTATATCGAAGATTGCCACTTGAACCAAGCCATCCGATTCGATCAGAGGTAGATCGGCTTGCGAATTATACAGCAGGCGTGCAGATTCGTTTCCAGACAGATTCACCTAAACTTTCTGTAAGGGTTATTCTGGCTGACAGGGCCACTATGTACCAAATGCCTGCCACTGGTCAATGTGGGGTTGATTGCTATATCGGTTCAACGGGAGCTCAGCTTTATGTAAATACCACTCGCTTTGATCAGTCGCAAAATGAATACGAATCCATACTCTTTGAATCCTTACCATGGGAAATGCGGGAAATCACACTTAATCTTCCGCTATATCAAGGCGTGAAGGAGATTTGGATAGGTGTGGATCCTTCTTCATCGGTAGCTGAATTTCCTGGCTTTGCAACCAACAAGAAAGTACTTATATACGGGACATCCATTACCCATGGCGCTTGCGCGTCGAGACCTGGTATGGCTTACTCCAACATTTTAAGTCGGAAATTTCCGATTGAAATTGTGAATCTCGGTTTCTCTGGAAATGCACAAGGAGAGCCGGAGCTCGCCCATTTGATCAGTCAAATCGATGAACCGGCATTGCTTGTTCTGGATTATGAAGCGAATACGCCTAGTACAGAACGGCTTCAGGAATCATTGCCTGAATTTATCCGGATTTATCGTTCCCGCCATCCTGAAGTTCCAATTCTCGTCCTATCACAGATTCGACTAGCGAAGGAAGCTTTTGACGAAACCATGCTTCGCCGTCGCGAAGAACGCAAACAGCTTCAAATGGCTATCGTTGAGCGATTGCAGCAAGAAGGGGATGCGAATCTCCACTTCTGTGACGGTGCAGAGTTGTTAGGGGCGGATTACCAGGAATGTACCACAGATGGTATTCACCCTTCGGATTTAGGCTATTTTCGGATAGCGGAAACAATTAGCCCTATTCTTGGTAAGCTGATATTCTAACAGCGTTTTAGACTATTTTGTGAATCGCCTTGTCCGGATCGTAGTTCCGGGCGGGGCGATTTTTTTTAAGTTCCCTTATTTATAGGAAATGACTTATATTAAAGTATACATTCCAACTTCATTCAATTACATTTAGATGACACCCAAATTGTAGGTGTATAGGCATTGGATTGCGCGGTGGGACTGGTGCATGCCAGTCGCTTTCACTTCGAATAAAGGGGAATATAAAGACATGAACATAAAAGCTTTTTTAGGAGCTAAAGCCTATTTTATAAAAATGGTTCTTTGGATTAGCGTAGCTATATTGATTCTTGTTGTTGTTCTTTCAACGGTTATTTATATTAATTCGCAAAATCTTTTGGTCAAAAATGAATATGCAGCTAATCAGAAAATACTTTATCAGGTCAAGTATAATATGTCTTTTATGGATCAAACGATTTCCAATTTATCGAAATTTCTTTACTTGAACAGTGATGTAACCGCTATTATGTATGCGAAAAAGGAAGATATGATTGAAGTGTCAAGCCACATGTCTAAAGTCGTTAGCTCTGTCACTTCAGCTATTCCTTATATTCACTCGATTGGCATTTATAATCGGAATCTGGATCAATCCTATAGTACGGGTTTTCCTTTATTTTTTAAAGATCAGATGCTCTACGACTTTATTAATTCGGATCAAGCGCTGCCAAAGTTGAAACCGATTTTCCGTGATATCAAGAAACTGGTAAATGGGGTAACCGAACCTGAATATGTATTCTCCTATTTCATATACGAAACGACGGTGAGTGGGGCTAAGCCGGATGGCGTTGTCGTTATTAACGTTAAACCGGAGTGGTTGCTGGAGAATATTAATCTAATCAATATGATTGATAAACAAAAGGGAGACAACGTTTTTATTCTGGATCAGGTTGGCGAGTACTTGGATAATGGTACCAATGATGCTGCCATCAAGAAGTGGCTGAAAACTGACTTTTTGGCGTATAAAACAGCACATCCACAGGCCGATCGAGATGGTTTTTTTCAAAGCAAGCATGGCGGAACGAAATATTTAGTCACTTACACAAATGTCGACAACACGGGGATGACGCTGTTAAAAACGCAGCCTGTTCTTGAAATCTATACCTATATCAACAGCTTAAGAAATAGCATTATCATCATCACGCTCATTTTTCTTGTCATGGCAATTGTGATATCCATTGTTATTTCCCGGAAAATATATGGTCCAGTGGGGAAACTGGTGAATTCGATCATGCTGGATCGGATACGGAGATCGGACAAAGACGAGGTCGTCGATGAGATCTCTTATTTGAACACCGTTTATAGACAATCTATGGAAATGCTCGATCATTACGATAAGGAGAAGATGCAATACAAAGACGTCATGAAGCATTATTGGTTAAGCAGACTGCTCACGGAAAGCTTATCGATCGGCAGGTCAGAATTGGAAAGCATTTTTAAAGAAATGAGGATTTCTTTGGTTTTGGATGGTTCCTATGCCATATGTTTATTAAAGATTGATAACTATAAGGAATTTCAACTTGCGTTCCATGCCAAGGATAAAGATACGATTCGCTTTGCTATGATCAATATTGCATCAGAAATTATGGCTAGAAAGTACCCTAACGAAGGACTTGATATGAAGGACGATCATGTCGTATTGATTGTCAGTATGCCGGAAGAAGATGATCAGTTTCAATCACATATCTACTCGCTTATAAAAGAAGTTCAAGAGAATGTTTCCCGATTTTTTAAAATCTCCTTTACGGCATCGATTAGTGAAAAGACGAGTCAGATGCAGGAATTGAATGGCATGTATCATAAGGCTCTCGATCAGGGGATGTATCGCTTATTACTAGGACATTTCTCCGTCATTACCTACGAAACGGTTAAGAAAAATGTGGAAAGCAAAAAAACAGGATATTCCAAAAATCATGAGGAATGGCTTGTGGAAGCGATGAAATCGAGCAACACCGCAGTAATAGAAGAGGTTTTGGGGAATCTATTTGAAGAGCTGGGCACGCTAAACTATCACAATGCTTTAGTCTCCATCATTAGACTTGTAGATGTAGTTATTGAGACGCTAGAAGAAATGAAAGTGACAGCTGCGCCATCTTTGCACATCTCTTCGATCAGTCGCAATATCTTGGAGAAGGAGACGATTGCCGAGATTCATCAGATCATTGTAGGTGCCCTGCAAGATTCGTTCAAAAAAGATTTCGAGGGAAATGCCAATAAACTAAATTACTTTTTGGTAGATGCGGTCACAGAATACATTCATAACCACTATCAAGACCCTTCCTTGAGCTTGACTTCGATCGCTTCGATGATGAAAATATCGACAAGGAATTTAAGCAAGACCTATAAGGAAGCTACCCGTATCTCGATTCCTGATTTTATTAACGAGTTTAGATTAGCCAAAGCGGCAGACCTTCTTATCCAAGATGACCTTAGTGTGTACGAAATTGCTGAAAAGGTTGGGATCTTGAATGAAACCTATTTTTTCAGCTTGTTCAAAAAGAAATATAAGGTCACACCGAAGGAATATGCCTTACGGAGAAATATGACGAATTTGATTCAAAAGTAAGATAGCAAAGCCATTGGCTATGTCACATCACCTGATATTCCGCAACGGACAGACTAGCGTAATCGCCTACAAGTTCTCCTAACCCGGCAGGGACAACGCGGCATACACGATGAGCGTGAGGGAGCGCCTCCCTTTGAAGTTCCTCAAGTGCGAAAGCTTCAAGCAGGTCCCGCTGTCTGGCATAAATGCTGCCAATTACGATTAACTCGGGGTTTAGAAGGTCCACCAGGACAGATAGCCCTTTTCCAAGCTGTACCCCCACAGTACGAAATACTTGTAAGGCTAAAAGATCGCCTGATTGCGCGGCCTCCGCGATCTGCTGAGCTGTCATCGCGTCCAATTGCGACTCGGACTGGCAAAAGCTCGGAGGTTGCCCAATCGCCAAAGCTTCCGCGGCTTTCATTCGACCCAATTGGGCGATGCCGCCTCCGCTGCAGAAGCCTTCGAAGGAACCGGCTTTGCCATAACCGATGGGTCCTGTAGGCTCAAGCCTCATATGACCCATCTCACCAGCCATATCATTGGTCCCCGTATATAGCTTGCCATCCAGAATAAGGCCAGCGCCCATACCCGTACCGAAGGTCAGGAATATCATATTCCGGGTTCCAACGCCCGCACCCCAGCGCCATTCTGCCAACGCACAGGCATTGGCATCATTCTGTAAGCCAACGGGAACACCAAAGTGTTCTTTGATTAACGAAGTAATGGGGATGTGATCCCAGCCAGGCAAATTCGGTGGTGAAAGGATGACCCCTGTTTTGCTATCCAGCGGCCCCCCGCAACTGATGCCAATCGCTGCGAGTGAACCACCTTGTTCAAGCATTAATTGCGCTAAGACAGAATTAAGCTTCGTAGTGGTCTGATACGGATCTGTGGGAGTGGGAAATTGAACTTTGCCAAGTAGGGTAATCTCATTATGATCCTTCCGTCGTCCGACGGTAACGGCACACTTGGTTCCTCCAATATCAATGCCAGCAAGGATCGTCATCATCCGAAAAACTCCCTTTCCAACATCGTACATAGAATGTGATAAATCGGAAGGTGCCGCTCCTGGATATCCGGTGTACGCTCCCAAGGCACCCTAATGGTCACGTCGCATAACTCTTTTAACCGGCCTGCCTGTTTTCCGGTTAATCCGATCGTAGACATTCCTATCGCTCTTGCGGTCTGAACAGCCCGAAGGATATTCGCAGAATTCCCGGAAGTGGAGAGAGCTAGGAGGACATCTCCCTTTTTCCCATAGCCATACACTTGTTGGGCAAAAATCATCTCCGGTTCTACATCATTAGCATACGCAGTTATCAAGGCAGCGTGATTGGTAAGTGAAATGGCGGGAAGTGCCTGCTGCAGATGATCTGCTAAATAGGCTCCCTCTTGCTCATTCCACGCTTTGACTAAGGAACCACGAAAAGATACGGGGACAGGCCTTTTGGATAGAAAGCCTTTCATCAGTTCACCGGCAATATGATCACAATCGGAGGCGCTCCCCCCATTGCCGCATAGCAGCATTTTACCGGATAAATGGAACGTGTTTGCGCATAACTGGAATGCTGCAATAATGTCAGATGTACAACTTTCCAAGTCTGGGTATCGCTCCACGAGTTGCTGCATATAGTTTTCGATTAACATTCGCTCCATAGTAAAATCCCCTTTATCGACCAATCTCATCGGCTCGGAAATCGTTAGAAATTGCGGCAATTTGCGGCAGCCAGCCTTTATAGGTTTCCAAGGAAAACGCTGGGAAGCCAAGCAGATAGTGATTGCCATAGGTTCGTCCATTGAGGTTCCATTCCAATAGAAACAATTGCTGGTTGGAATGGGAAATTGGGATTTTCCCAAGCTCGGCAGTCCCGTTCGCCTCCACCTCGAACCTACCTTCCATAAGCGTTTCTTTGGAATCGGCATCCCAAATGCGATATGAACCAGCAGCGGATTCTCGGGAGTCATTGCCTACAGCTACTCGCACATGCCAATTCTCAGGTTCATCGATCATGATGCAGACAGGGACTTGGCTTCTTTGGATGTAATGAAAAGCCAACTTCTTGCCATAGTAATAATCAACGACGGCATCTGAGAATTGCGGCCAACCGTCAATCATATTCCACCAAATGATCCCTGTTTTACGCCATTTTTTGAGCCGAGTCGTCTCGATGAAGAACTTCTTGGCCTCAGCTTGGGAAATTTGCGATGCGAGTATGAAATCCTCCAAAGCGTCAGGAATGGCTCCGAACAATTCCTTAATTTGATTCGCCATCAATTGGATACGCGTCGCGTTATGACCTTGTGAGCCGCTAACGTCCGTTGCGTGGGCGACCCATTGCTCATCCTTACTGTTAAATGGCCATAGATGATCGGGTTCGATGAACTTCTGGATTGACGATAGATTCGGACAGCCATGATAGCCGATTTCACTGATAAAATGGTCCGTACTCGTCTTATAAAAGGAGCTTTTATAATAATCGCGCGGCCCCCAAAGATGTCGTTCAGGAGCTAAGTTCATGTTCCCTGATCGGATAACCTCAGGAGACAAGTAGGGAGAGCTTGGTAAATAAGCCCGGTGAGGATCATATTGCTGGATAACTTGCGGAAGCAGTGTACGGGTGATCTGATTCATACTAGGATCAGGCAAACCATACCACTGATAAGCCTCGTCACATTCGTTATCCCCGCACCATAAAACAAGCGAAGCATGATTCCGTAATTTTTTGACAACGGAGCGAGCCTCAAGTCGCATGGCATCACGGAATTCGGGCGTTTGTGGATAGACAGCGCAAGCCATTGCAAAGTCCTGCCAGACCATCAACCCATGACTGTCGCAGAAGTCAAAAAAAGCATGGTCCTCATAGACATTTCCTCCCCAGCATCGGACGATGTTGCAGCCTGTTTCAGTGAATAGCTGGAGAGCCGTCTCGTAGCGACGTGCGTCTTGGCTATGAAACGCATCCATCGGAACCCAATTTGAGCCTTTGCACATGATCGAGGTGTGATTGACTTTAAATAGAAATTCGCCGCCAGCTTCCATTGTGGTTGTTTCTGTGCGAAACAAATGGACTTGACGCACGCCGATCTGCTCCGTACGCGAAGCGAGTACACGTCCCTGATGTAGCAATTCGGTCGTAACCTCATAGAGATGGGCCTCCCCATACCCATTCGGCCACCAGAGCAGTGGTTTCTTGAGGGATATGGTTAAGGAACCTACATTGAATAACACTGGCTTGCAAATCTGAAACTCCGATGCTCCCGATTTGCCTGTTACCCGAATCTCCAATCCATGATAAAAATACGCAGGATCAGTTGCCACTCTGTAGAACAGTCCGATTTCTGCAGCCGAAAGATTTTTTTCAACAGATACTGTATAGAAATACAGATCGTTCAACGCATGCTCCTCAATTGCGACCAACGATACGGATCGCCATATGCCTGCAGAAACCGCGCGGGGCATAATATCCCATCCGAAGCTATGAGCCGCTTTTCGAACGTATAGCTGCTCGCCATTCGTAAGTGGCCCGTAACAAATGGCGTCAGTGCTGCGAAGCCCGGCCTCTATAATGGGGGAACGCAACCGTACAAAAAGCTTGTTTACACTATGGCAGAGCAGTGAATTCGTTGTCTCGAGTCTTACCTCGATAAACATATTGTCGCTGGAGCCAAGCTCCTCCCCATTCAGCCAATAGGTTGCGATGCAGTCTACACCTTGAAAGACCAGTTCGGTTTTCTTGCCTTCCATCTGGGGCGGAGCGATGAACTCTAGACTGTACCACCACTCATAAAGTTCGTAAGGACGAAGCTCACTAATATTCGTACCTAGGAAGGGCTCAGGAAGCAGGCCGCTGCTTACCAAGTCCAGCTCCACATTCCCGGGAACAGAAGCATGAATAGAAGGTAAACCTAATTTGCTCAATTCATCTGGATGGTGGATTTGCCATTCTCCTTGCGGATAATAAACAAGCTTCCATTGTCCGTCCAGGCACAGTTCATTTGTCATTAGAAACCCTCCCTCAATTAAGTGCCAATGAACTCATTGTATAAGGGAGGTTAGGATAAAACTTGCCGTATGTTCAGAAAAATTGCACGATTTTCGGATATTACTAAATTTGAATGAAACTGCTTAATGTGTAATATACTTTCCCGAGATCATCACCTAAAGTGGAGTTGTGTAGCAGGTTTGAAGGCAGCATGAGTTATTGCATATGGATGAGATTCATCGCCAGATTTGAGGGGGAAAGCTAACCAGCCTGGGATCGTAAATGAAGTGGCTGCAATTCACAAAGCCCGCCGCCCAGCACTCGGAGACACCCCATACTTACTTTTAAAACAACGAATAAAATAAGGCAAGGAATTAAAGCCGGATGCCAGCGCTATTTCCGTAACGGGCAAGCTGGAATTGAGCAGCAGCCTATGGGCATAATGAAGCCTGTGCTCCTGCACATATTGCTGAAACGATTGACCGATGATGGTACTGAATTTTTCGCTAAAATAGTTCGGGCTCCATGGTGTATGTGCTGCAGCTTGTTTTAGTGTAATCGGTTCACGAAAATGGAAATCGATATAGTTTAAGGCTTTGCGCAGTTTGATCCGTTCTGGCACATCGCTGGAAGGCGTTTCTAGGATAGTCTGAGGATCAGTCGGAATCATACGCAGCAGATCAACAAGCAATCTGTCCAACGTGGCGCGGATTGCTTGTTTTTTGCCGATTTGAGACGCCATGCTTTCCGCCAATAATCGGCGGCACTCCATTTCGATGTAAATGAGTTGCTCGCTCTCGCAGCAAATGGACAAGCGATTAGGCTGGCTAAAGAGTAAGAGTCGCAATTCCTCATCGAGCCACTCCTCGGTAAATTTCAAATTAATTAAACGAAGTGGAAAACCAGGATCAGGAATAATGGTATGGAAATCGACAGGGGTTAAAAGGTAAACCGAGCCGGGGATGAGTCGAGAGGATTCTCCGTTCAAAATCTGTTTGCCTTTTCCAGATAAAATAATTTCCATCTCAAAAAATTCATGACCATGCAAATCGTGAAACCGGCTTACTTCATATTCGGAGATACTGAAATGAAAAGACGGAGTAAGAAATTCATCGATCATATAGCGATATGGCACTGATCCTTTTCGCATGTCTACGCTCCTCTCCATGTCTTCCCATGTGTGTAGTATACAATGTCATTCGCCTTAGGAGGAGGATACAACACAGTTTCCTTTCCATGACTACGAAGGTTAGAGGAACTCACTTGATTTGGAGTTTTCTATCCTGTCGAAAGGGACCTAACCTACACATTTTTAGAGGAAAATACCTAGTTCATAATATACATTCGCCAGGGCATCCCCTAAAGTTGGGGTAACGACCGAGATGGCAGTCAAAATTACAAAGCTAGGATGTGTTGGATGGATGGTAAGAATTTTCAAGAAAAATATCGGAGTGACCCTGCTGGCACTGCCAGGCTTCCTGTTGATTTTACTCTTTAATTATGTGCCGCTTTACGGATTGCTGCTCCCTTTTAAGAATTATAAGTACAATCTGGGAATTTGGAATAGCCCTTGGGTCGGGTTTGACAATTTCGGTTTCTTATTTAGTGGCAATGTCCTTTATCGCGTTCTGCGCAATACGCTCCTGTATAACATGGTTTTCATAATATTGGGGACATTTCTCTCCATCGTCATTGCCTTATTGTTATTTGAGTTGAGTCGAAAATTTGTAAAGGTGTATCAAACGATTTTGTTTATTCCTTACTTTATTTCCTGGGTGGTTGCTGGATTTGCCTTCAGGGCGCTGTTTGATATGGATCACGGTGTTATCAATAGTATCTTGGTTGCTGTGGGTAAAGCACCCATCCTCTGGTACAGCGAACCTCAGTATTGGCCGTACATCCTAGTGGCAGCTGCTGTTTGGAAGGGGCTTGGGTATGGATCGGTCATCTATTACGCTGCTCTGATGGGTATTGATGCTGAGTATTATGATGCAGCGAAAATTGATGGAGCGAGTAAGTTTAGGCAAGCTTTTTCGATCTCAATTCCGATGATCAAACCGATGATTACCATGTTGGTTATCCTTCAAATCGGAAGTATCTGCTACAGTGATTTCGGTCTGTTTTACAATGTGACGTTGAATTCATCCTTAATTTATCAGACGACAGACGTCATTGATACTTTCGTTTATCGCTCACTGATCGATATGGGGGATATTGGGATGGCATCGGCAGCAGGCTTCTTCCAATCGATTGTCGGGTTTTGCCTCGTTTTGATTACCAATACGATCGTAAGAAGGATTAATCCTGAAAATTCACTTTTCTAAGGAGCATCGACTATGAATCCACACAAAGCTATGCGGTTACGACCTACACTGACAATAGGAAAATTAGTGATTCATATCTCATTTATCTTGTTGTGTGCCGTGTGCGTGTTTCCTTTTCTTGTCATTATCGGCACCTCATTTCAAACCGAAAATGACATTATCAAATTTGGGTATTCCATGATACCTAAGAACTTTACGTTAGATGCGTATAAGGTGATTCTGCGTGAGCCAACCGTTCTGCTAAATTCCTATCTAGTTACGATCGGAACGACGATCATCGGTTCTTTGATTGGGATGTGGGTAACCACGACCTACGCTTATGCCATTTCGCGTAAAGATTATTCCTATCGTACGTTCCTTGCGTTCTTCATCTTCTTCACGATGCTCTTTCATGGGGGGATGGTTCCTTCCTATATCCTCATGGTGAAATGGTTGGGACTCCGCAACAACATCTTGGCACTCATTTTGCCCTATCTGATTAGCGGCTGGTTCGTGCTGTTGATGAAAGGTTTCTTGCAAACGATACCAGATGCCATTATTGAGTCAGCTAAAATGGACGGCGCAGGCGAGTTGCGAATATTTACCCAAATTGTTCTGCAAATATCCAAACCAGCGCTGGCGACCTTAGGTCTGTTCTTTGCACTCCAATACTGGAATGATTGGTGGCTGACCTTGCTTTATATGGATCAGAACAATTTAATGAAGCTGCAATATTTACTTATTCGTGTTCTAAAAAATATGGAGTATCTGAATTCGAGTGAAGCCATCCAATATGGACTTGTGAAACCAGGTATGCAAGTACCTTCTTTAAGTGCTCGCATGGCGATGTGTATTTTGGCTGCAGGACCGATGTTGCTTGTTTTCCCGCTGTTTCAGAAGTATTTCGTCCAGGGATTAACGGTAGGTTCTGTCAAAGGTTAGTAGTTTCAGGTGCAGGAGAAACGCGCTGCGTCTGTAAATTATATAAAGACAATATAAGGGAGGCAATCCACGTGAAAGGTCAAAAAACAAAAGTTTCAAAATGGTTCGGACCAGGAACATCCGTCTTGCTTGCAACAACGATTGTGATTAGCGGCTGCTCTACAACTGACAAAACGAGTGAAAGCGCTAGCCCAGCTGCTAGTACGGCAGCCAGTACGAATCCGACGAAAGATTATGTGGATATTAGCTGGTACATGCCAAAACCGATCGACAATATGAAGGATCAGGAAGCGGTTGAAGCGGCAGCGAACAAACTGATCAAGGAAAAATTGAACGCCAATGTACACTTTAATTTAATTGATAATGCGGGCTGGGAAGATAAAATCAAGCTGAAATCAGCTGCCGGTGAGCCCTATGATCTCGTATTTACTTCCAATTCGTCCAATAACTTAAATGCGAATGTGCAAAAGGGTGCCTTTATGCCCCTCGATGACTTATTGCAGAAGTATGGTCAAAATATTTTAAAGAAAGTAGATCCTCGCGCTTGGAAAGCTGTTACGTATAAAGGGAAAATCATGGCGATTCCTGCACAGACACCTTACAGTCCGGCATCTGCGTATGTATTTAAAAAGGATTTAGTTGAAAAATATAAATTTGATTATAAAAGCGTTAAGAGTCTTAGTGACTTAGAGCCATTCCTGAAAACGATTAAGGAAAATGAGCCGAACATCATTCCGGTCATTGCGACGGCAAACGGAGCAACCTCTGGCGTAGGATTACCTGACTATACAACCGTTGTAGGCGGGATATCTTTTAGCGAGAAAGATGGTAAATTCGTCAAAACGCTCGATATTCCGCAAAATTATGAAAATTATAGAATTATGAATGATTTCTATAAGAAAGGTTATATTGCCAAGGATGCAGCGATTAAAACGGATTATTTAGCTGAAGCGAAATCAGGGAAATATGCCGTGCTGCGCGATTCAGGTGGTTATACCGAGGATGGGTCGAAATCGACGAGCACCTATGGATTCCCAACGGTTGAAACATTCAGCTCCCAGCCGACCATTTCAACTGCTTCCATGACTGCTGCTGCGACAGCGATTAGTGCAACGTCGAAGAATCCAGAAAGAGCGATGATGCTGCTCGATTATATTTGGAGTGATAAGTACTTATTGAATACACTTGCTTATGGCGTTGAAGGTAAAAATTACACGGTTAAATCGGGTACGGTTAAAGATGCTAACCCAACGATCGAAGCCAAGAGCGGTGCTGAACAAACGTGGGCGATTTGGCACAACTGGCTTGGGCCGCTTTGGGATCAATGGGATTCCAACTGGAATTCAACGAAAGCTTTGGAAGCGATGAGAAAAACAAATGACAATGGTAAGGCTTCGGGTCTGCTCGGATTTGTTTTTAATAACGAGCCGGTCAAAACGGAGATTGCGCAAATCAATGCCGTAAATAAAGAGGCGAACCCGATCTTTACGACGGGATCCATGCCGGATTATCCGAAGTACGTCGAGGACACGAAGAAAAAGCTGGTGGATGCTGGCATAGACAAAGTGATGGCTGAAATCCAGAAGCAATATGATGCTTGGAAGGCTGGTAATAAATAAAGTTAAACTCGTGACAACAATGACTCTACTAATTATAAGTAGGGTCATTGTTTTTATAAAAGCTAATTCATTAGGAAAGGGAGTTTAATGATGGGTAAAAAGCTGTTAGGCATAATCGTTACATTTTTATTTGTATACGCTGTCATTTTCATGTTTCAGCCAACGCAAGTTAGAGCGGATGTCGCCAATCCGGAAGTGGGTTATTTGATTGACGACGATTTTTCGTTCATGTCAGCCTTGACGCCAGGGAATAGCCAGCCGTCCGGGTGGGATGTTCGTGCTGCAGGAGGGGCGCTGGTCTCCCTGTATAACACGAATTTCAAAATCAGCGATACGAGCATGGTACTGCCTGTTTCGATGAACAAGAAGTTTGTTTCGCAGAGCGCAGGTAATCTGACCATGGAATTTCGCATTAAGCCTATGTCAGTCATTGACGGCTTGAAGTGGCAGTTGCTCAGCGATGAGGTCGTAGGCGTCAGCTTAATTACACAAAACAATATGCTTAGTCTGGAAACGTCCCCAACCACTGTGCTTCCCTTGCAAACCTATGTGGCGAACATCGAATATGGCATCAAGGTCGTTATCAACCTGAACACGCACACAACAGATGTGTATATCAATGGTGTGATGAAGGCGAACGGTGCACCCTTCAAAAATGCGGTAACGACACTGAACCGGTTTCAAGTGCAAACAGGCGGTGCCTCCATGGGGGATTTCTACTTTGGTCCTTTAAAACTTTATAAAGGGTACGCCGTGAATGAGAGGCTCATATCGGTCGTTGACGGTGGTGCGATTCCGCAGGATTGGACGGCAGTTACGTCAGGCGGCGCAATCACGGTCGGCAGCATGCTTAGTTCGCCTCAGCCAGATATCAATAGTATGAAGCTGAGTGCGGCCAGTGCGACCGGCAGTATGAGTCTGTCGAAAGCGATATCGCCAATGTCGGATAATTTTACCTATGACTTCAAGGTTCTTTACAAGCAGAAGGTGGATGTATTAGAAGCTGAGCTAAGGAGCGGAACGACGAGCGTCATCAAATTAACGACAGCGGGCGATTACTTGGCATATGTCAACGGCAGCGGGCAAACTGTCTCGTTGGATTACAAGTATCTAGCAAATCTGTGGACGCACATTCAGATCAAAGTGAACTGGGCGACGGCTACAGCGGATATCTATATCAATGATAAGCTTCAAGAGGAAGGTGTGGCGCTCGCTTCAGGCGTGACAGCCATTGATAGCATAAAATTTACAACCCCTGCTTCGTATCGGGGAGAGATGTGGCTCGATGATATTCTCTTGTATAAAATGGTGCCGCTCCCGGCCGACTATGTGCTGGCCCCTGTTGCCGTCAGTAAGAGCATGGACGCTCCGCTTGTGGGCGTTCAAAGCTGCCCGATGTGGCGGGAAGGCCATCATCTGGGGTGGGATATGATTCAGCCTTACCCGGATCGGACGCCTCTTCTTGGGTTTTATGATGAAGGTAATCCGGAAACGGCGGATTGGGAGTCGAAATGGCTGGAAGAGCACGGCATCGATTTCCAGATGTCCTGCTGGTTCAGGCCCATTGGCGGAGACACCAATAGGATGCCGATTAAAGATTCTTATTTATCCCATGCTTTGGATAACGGCTACTTTAATAGCGAATATAGCCATACAACTAAATTTGCGATTATGTTTGAAAATCTAAACTCTAAAGTCAAAGACGCAACAGATTTCCGAACGAACTTAGTTCCTTACTGGATTGAATATTACTTTAAAGATCCGCGTTATTTGACCATTGATAATAAACCTGTCTTTACGATCTACAATTATGAGGAGATGATAAAAGCCTTTGGCAACAGTATTTCGACCGCTAAGGCGGAACTGGACTACTTACGAAGCGAAGTGAAAAAAGCGGGGTTTGCGGATATTATTCTGCTGAATGTGTATAACGGGACGGATTCGCAGCAATTGTTGAACCGCAAAGCGGTCGGCTTTGATGCGGTATATGCGTATTCCTGGGGCTCCTTCGGTGGCCATCCGGAATTTCAGAAACTGAAAATGACGCAAGAGAAAGATGCTGGTGCTATTGATATTATCCCCGGTTTGAGCATGGGGAGAGATGATACGGCTTGGGGCCTGAACTTCGGTTATTATGCGACGCCGTCGGAATTCCAGTCATTGGCGCAGTGGACGAAGGATAGCTTTATGCCATCGCTTCCTGCGGGCAGTCTTGGCAAGAAGCTGGTGATGTTAGATAACTGGAATGAGTTTGGAGAAGGTCACTTTATTATGCCTGCCGGGCTGGCCGGTTTCGGTTATGTGGATTCCATTCGCAATGTGTTTGGAAGCAGTACACAGCATACGGACAGCGTACCGACGCAGACTCAGAAGGATCGGATCAATACCTTGTATCCTTCGGGGAGAGTGGTTCCTAATTTGAACCAACCACAGCCAGTGATGACCAATGTCTACGGGAACATGTGGGAATTCAATACGCCTGGCGACGCGGAGGGCTGGACAGTTGAGAAGCAGATTGTGGGCGTGACCGTACAGGACGGCAGTTTTTCGGGGGTAACGAACAATACCGATCCCGGCATACGTTCCACTGATCACCTCGGGATTAAGGCAGAGGATATTCCTTATATTGTGATTCGAATGAAGAACAGTGCGAATGATATTGACGGCCGCTTCTTCTTTACGACGGAGACAGATGGAACCTGGAATGAGGCTAAAGCTGTCGGCTTCTTTGTAAATCCGTTGGATAGTGGTTATACGGAGTACATTGTTGAGGCGTGGAGAAACAAGAACTGGACGGGGACTATCCGGCAAATGCGGATCGATCCAATTTCGGCTGTAGGACCGATCAGTATTGATTACATTCGAACAATTTATTCTCCGCAGCCGGGTATTCGGACTTACGTGGACGGCACTTACAAACCGTTCAGCCAGCCTGCGCTTTTACAAGATGGCATCGTCATGGTTCCCATGAAAGATATGTACCTGCAAATCGGCGCAAAGCCGGAATGGGACCCTGCGACGAATACTCTGTTGGCTGTGAAAGATAACGTTGTCTATAAAGTAAAGGTTGGCGATAGCATCGCTTATAAGGGAAGTCAGGCGATTTCGTTAGAGCATGCGCCTGTCAAGCTTACGAACGGAACGGTGATGGTGCCTCTCAGCTATCTTCGCCAAGCATTTGGCGCAGTTGCGAAGTGGGATGCCACTGCGCAAAAAGTGAGTGTGTATCCAACGGCGATCACATGGGATTTTGCGACGAGCAGCGGTTGGACGGCTAACAGCCAAATCACGAATCCCGTCGTGGCGAATGGTGTATTCAGCGGAACTTCAAATGGGATTTCCGGAAGTGTGCAGCCTGCTATTCTTTCACCGGACGTTTTGGATATTGCGGCTTCTGATATTAGGCGGATTCGAGTCAGCATGAACAATATGACAAGCGGCGAAGAGGCGAAGATTTATTTTACGACGACCGGGGATACCAGTTGGAATGAGGCGAAAATGATCTCTTCCCATATTCTCCCAAATGATTCCGTTTATCGCGAGTATGTGTTTGATACATCAAGCTTAGCTGCTTGGACGGGAACTATCAAACAGCTCCAAGTTGTGCCAACTACGGCTTCCGGAGCTTTCAGTTTGGATTCCGTACAATTGGAAATAAAGCCAACTGTTGCACTAAAAGGAGATAATCTCATTGAAGATCCGGGATTTGAAGGAAGTAAAACTTCACAATATATGCTGCAGAATGCGACTGCTGCAAAGGATACGACACAATCACATAGCGGCCATCAGTCCGTCAAGATCACGAAATCGACACGTTACGGCAGTATTAGTTTTCCAGTGAATGTGGAAAAAGGCAAGCCGTATACGTACTCAGCTTGGGCCAAGTTGGCAACAGGCACGACGACCAATGAATTTTTAAGGGTGGGAATCCAATATAACTTGGACGGGGGTCCTCCCAAGCAACTCATTATTTTCACAAGCCCTGGTCTGAAAGCGGGAGAGTGGACACAGATCGAAGGTACTTACACGATTCAAGAATCAGGAGTCGTAACGAATGTTCTGATGTATCTCTATACGGAGATTGACAATCCAGGCGGCGTTTACTATGTCGATGACGTTGCGGTTAAGCCAATAACAGATTCGGGAAGTTCGGTTTGGGTTCATCCATCGAATATAAGTTTTGGTGCGACCTCAATGATGGTAGGTGTTGGTAAAACCAAAGCATTGGTTCCTGGGTTCACACCAGTGAATGTAAGCAATAAAGAATTAATCTGGCGTTCGAGCAATCCAAGTGTAGCGACCGTGGATATGAACGGCATGGTGTATGGTGCAAGCTTGGGCACGGCAACCGTAACGGCAACGACGGTAGATGGCGGGAAAGTCGCATCTGTGCTTGTCACCGTAGATGCTACGGTTGCGGTTACTGGGGTGTCGCTAACACCAACTTCACTCAGCTTGCCGCTCGGCAATCAGCAAACGCTTGTCGCGACGGTAACACCGGCCAATGCAACGAATAAGGTGATCAAATGGGAATCCGCCAATACGGTTGTGGCGGTCGTCGATGCCAATGGGATGGTTACAGGCGTGGGTACGGGCATAACCCAAATTAAAGCAACCTCGGATGATTCGGGCATTGGGGCCATTACAACGGTTACGGTAACAGCACCGACGAACGCGGTAAAAGGCACAAACCTTATTGTAGATCCTGGCATGGAAGGCAGTACGTTAGCCCCTCCTAATTACGCTTATCAGGCCGTGCCTTCCCTGACTTCGACGGAACATCATTCGGGCCAGCAGTCCTTATTGTTGACGAAGACAGATAAATACGGAGGCGTTAAATTTCCTGTCCCACTTGTAAAAGGCAAACCCTATTACTATTCAACCTGGGCGAAACTAGCATCTGCTCCTACCGCAACCGAGACGATCAGGATCGGTTTGCAATATAAGGTAGACGGTGATCCTGTGATTAGGCAGTATATTGTGTTCGTCAGTCCATCGCTAAATGCTACAGAATGGAAACAAGTGCAAGGGAGTCTGATTATTAATGAAACGGGTGTTGTAACCGAAACGACCATGTTTTTATACACCGAAACTCAGGGTAACGGCACTCCGTTCTATGTTGATGACGTAGAGGTCAGACCATTGACCGTCGATGATGTGCCTCCCGTTACGGTCAGTGATGCACCATCCGGCTGGCAGACATCGGCTCAAGTTATTCACTTGACTGCGAGTGACTCAGGAAGTGGCGTCGCGGGCACGTTCTACAGCTTGGATCATGGAGCTTACATCGCTGGGAATACGATCTCTATCACTGGCGAAGGTGTGCATACGCTGGATTATTACAGCAAGGATTTGGCTGGTAATCAGGAAGCGACGCAAACCGTCAATGTCCGTATCGACGGAACGGCTCCAACAACAACGTCCGTCGTAGCCCCATCTGCGCCTGACGGACCAAGCGGTACCTACGTCAGCCCTGTTACAGTCACATTAAGCGCTACTGACAACGTGTCTGGCGTTTGGCAGGTCGTCTACAGCGTGAATAACGGCGCGACATGGACGCCTTATACGACTTCGCTCACCTTTGATAAGCAGGGGGCTTATACGGTCCTATACCGAGCAACCGACGCAGCGGGCAACAGCGAGACAGCCAAGAGCATAAGCTTCAATCTTGCCACTTCAACGGTGAAGGTTCAACTCAAGGACAGTACCGGCAATCCCTTAAACGGCGGAGTGGTTAAATACTACGACGGCGGATGGAAAGATTTTGGCGTAACGGATGCCTTGGGAAATGCAAGCAAATCTTTACAGGATAAGGGCTATACCTTTGGCATCACGTATGAGGGAACGTATAAGGAGATTGTACAACATACAGGAACGGACGCTGTCGTCGTATTTCAGACCGTCAAGGCCAAGGTACAGTTAAAGGATAGTCTGGGGAATCCCCTCGATAGTGGTACGGTGAAGTATTATGCAGGAAGCTGGCGGACCATCGGCAATACAAGCGGAGGCGAGATCAGCAAGGAGGTACTGCCTAGCTCCTATACCTTTGGCATGACGTATGGGGGAAGATATAAGGAAATAGTACAAAATACAGGAACAGACCCCGTAGTCGTATTTCAGACGGTCAAGGTCACTGTACAGCTGAAGGACAGTCAAGGGAATCTGTTAGACGGTGGTGTGGCAACCTACTATGCGGGAAGTTGGCAGACGATTGGCGCTACAACAAGCGGAGGCGTTAGCAAGGAGTTATTGCCTGGATCGTATACATTTGGCATGACTTACAATGGGACGTACAGAGAACTGGTACGGAACGTAGCAACGGATCCTACAGTTATATTTCAATTGTAAAAGAAGTCGATCTCATCATTTGAAAAAGAATGGCTGCGCTCAAAAGGCAGACCATTCTTTTTTTTCGTTTCTTCTATAAGTACCAGGGCTAGTACCTATAATGGATTTAAATGTTTTGGAGAAATGATGAACGTCCGTAAAGCCGCAGTATTCACTCACTTTCTGAATAGAGACGCCTTCGTTTAATAATTCTCGTGCATGTTCGATGCGTAAATGCAACAAATATTGGTAAGGTGTCGTGCCAAAATGTTGTTTGAAGAGCACGTTAAATCTAGACGGCGAAAGCCCGGCTCTATTGGCCATATCGATGACATTGATCGGTTCGGAAATATGAAATGCAAAGTAAGACGTGATCCAATTCAAAAAAGGTTGGGGAGATACCGACACCATTTGGGGTTTCATATAGAGTTTAAATACAAGAGTCAGCCATTCGTGGGCAAGCTGATTGGCTTCCATGACGCCAGTATACGTTTGAGACTGCCAGCACTCGATCATTTTCAGCACCAGATCTCTCATTTTATTCGAGTGGGCCGTCTCCAGCTTAAATGGGATTCGGAGATCCTGGCAATCATGCATCCTAGGTTGCATATAAGAGGCGTAGGGAGTCATGTCCAATTGCCCAGGCAGGGTTACAAAGCTGCTTTCCCTCAAAGGATTATAGAAAAAATCAAGGTGAATATATGGATTAATCGTAGGAGTAATCCCCTTAATGGTATGCACATCACCAGGCTGAAACAGGCAGAGGTCGCCTTCCTTCAACAAATGGGTATCACCGCCAAGTTGAATTTCAAACTGTCCTTCCTGCACATAAAAGAGGATATAATCCAGCAAGTTGCGCTCACCTAAAATAAACGGAGGTCGGACTGCATAACCCGCGATACGAATAAAAGGAGCAACCGCATAATTTTCTAAAATCACAAATAGTACACCTCTTTCACGATGCGATTGCAGTTGTTTTTTACATAAAAAAAGCGGTTTATCCACAAAGAATTTAGTTTGTTTTTCCATTATGATAAAGGGAGTAGATGACTTAAGTATAGCATTTTACAATGGGAGGATACACATGAAAAACGTGTATAAAGGCGCCAAAACGCGAGAAATCAGCTTTCCGTTAGGTGGGATAGGAAGTGGATGTATAGGCTTGTCGGGGAATGGAAGATTGGTGGATTGGGAAATCTTTAATCGGCCAAACAAAAAGAGCTTCAACGGTTTTAGCCACTTTGCAATAAAAGCAGAAAGGCATGGGAAAGTTCTTAATGCACGCGTGTTAAATGGAGATTTGCAAGCTTCTTACGTAGGTGAACATGTTCGAAACGCTCCTTTACATAGCGGATATGGCTTCGGACCGGAGAGCCAGACAATGGCAGGCATGCCGCATTTCGAAGAAGTTGAGTTCAGGGGAGAATTCCCATTTGCTGAAATGTCGTTCGCGGAATCAAGGTTCCCAGGACGTATTGAATTAGTAGCTTTTAATCCATTTATCCCCCTTCAAGAGGATGATTCCAGTATTCCCGCTGCCTTTTTCGAGTGGGAGCTGGAAAATACGGACGAAGTGCCGCTCACCTATACGTTATGTCTGTCTGCCGGCAATCCGATTCCAACAGAGAAGGTTGTTCACCAGTACAGTGAAAGCGATGGCGTCCATTCGATTCTGTTAGGATCGAATCAGTTTAACAGTGAAGATCCTTATTTTGGCGATATAACGATTGCCACAGATGCGGCAGCTATTAGCTACCAAGAATTCTGGTACCGTGGCGGGTGGTGCGATAATCTTGAGATGTTCTGGCATGACTTTACGCAGCCTGGGCAATTGAACAACAGGCAGTACCGCGAGGATGAGCCACCTGTGCGCAGGAGAGATACAGCATCGCTAGCTGCGCATGCGGAACTGATGCCTGGCGAGAAGAAAAAGATTAGATTCACAATTAGTTGGAGCTTTCCGAATGTGAATAATTATTGGAATCCGAATCCAGATGGTCCTAATGTCTGGCGAAATTACTATGCGACCCTGTTTGAAGATTCTCGGGCAAGCGCGAAGTATGCTTTTAAACATTGGAATTATTTATACGAAAGGACACTTACATTTAAAGAAGCACTGTTTTCTTCCACCGTGCCTGATGTTGTCAAAGACGCGGTTTCCGCGAACTTATCTGTCCTTAAATCGGCGACTAGCTTACGTCTAACCGATGGTTCTTTTTATGGATTTGAAGGTGTCATCGAGGACACCGGATGTTGCGAAGGATCTTGTACACATGTGTGGAACTACGCTTACGCATTGCCGTTTTTGTTTCCGAGGCTGGAACGCAGCATGAGGGATCTAGATTTCACGTACAATAAACGCGAGGATGGCAGAATGTCATTCCGCTTGATGCTCCCTCTAGGTCGCGAGAGGATGGACTTCCGCGCCTGTGCGGACGGACAATTCGGCGGTGTCATGAAAGTTTATCGCGATTGGAAAATCTCAGGAGATACGGAGTGGTTGCGATCTGTCTGGCCCGCCATCAAGCAATCGATTGAATATGCTTGGTCTGACACCAATGAGGACAAGTGGGACACCGAAAAGAGAGGAGTTCTTGTAGGCAAACAACACCATACGTTGGATATGGAGCTTTACGGTCCAAACTCCTGGTTGAGCGGATTTTATTTGGCTGCGCTCAAAGCGGGAGCCGAAATGGCTGAGTTCTTAGGCGATCAGAAGACATCAGAGGAATTCAGCAACTTGTTTCAAACCGGTAAACAGTGGGTAGATGAGCACCTATTCAATGGCCAGTATTACGTTCAACGAGTGGATTTATCGGATAAATCCTTGCTAGATCAATTCGACGAGGAAACGGTTCGTCACTATTGGAATGTGGAATTAGGGGAAATCAAATATCAGGTAGCCGAAGGCTGTGTGATCGACCAAGTCATTGCGCAGTGGCATGCTAATTTATCGGGGTTAGGCGAAATTTTTGATAAAGGCCAAACTCGTACCGCCTTGCAGTCACTGTATCAATATAATTTTAAAACCAGCATGAGACACGAGGCCAATACCTGGAGGTTGTACTCGCTGGGTAATGAGGGGGGACTTGTGATCTGCACATGGCCCGAAGGAATAAGTAAACCAGCTATTCCATTGACGTACAATACGGAAACAATGACGGGGTTTGAATATCAAGCAGCCTCGCACATGATTCAAGAAGGATTCATCGAAGAGGGGATATCAATCGTGGAAGCTATTCGTAATCGTTACGACGGCGAAAAACGCAATCCATGGAACGAAATCGAGTGCGGCAGTAATTATGCAAGATCGATGGCAAGCTACTCCTTGCTGCAGGCTTTCAGCGGATTTGAGTACAATATGGTTAATGGCATGATTGGTTTCAAACCCGAACAATTCGAAGAGGGGATATTCCGTATCTTCTGGTCACTCGATGCAGGCTGGGGGACCTTCGAGAAATGTGAGGAGCAAATACGCCTTCAAATTTTAGGAGGGCAACTCCACTTAAAGGTATTTAAACTTCCCGCGGAGCAACTTATTGCTATTGAACAAATTCAATCGAATGGCGATAACTTGGCGTACACAATCGAAGATAATGAGATACATTTTGCTGGTGGATATACGCTAGATACGACACATCCGCTTGTAATAAAGCTCCGTAAGTGACATTTGGTGCCATGCGGTTCCTGTTAGGGACTTTGGAGTCGGAGATCCAGTCTGGGCCAGTTGGCCTAATGCAGTACCTTGGTAAAGTCAGCATGTATGGGAGCATTATGCTTTCGGACGTGACCTTGACTATCTGAGAGACAAGGCTAGGCATCATAGGCATGTGTCTCATTTGTTTGGTGTCTTTCCAGGCAGTCAGCTGACAGCGGAGTCGGAACCTGAGCTATTCGAAGCTGCGCAAAGGTCGAAACTGAAGGATTAGAAGTGACATGGTCAGGTTTGAAACAAAGTCAATCATTCGCTATGAATTTACGCCAGTCGATATCATTAGCCATCGATTGAATCCAAGTTATTTTCATTGTTAAAAAAAAGTGAGCAGGATCCCACTGATGTTAAGGGATCCGAGCTCCGCTGTTTTAGATATATGTTGGCTGAAATTTCAGGATCTGTGAATCTTGACCAACTAGCTTATCTTTCTCCAACGTTATTTCTTGATCTCATTCCAGCTAGGCCAATCAGACCAAGCAATCCAAGCCAACCCCAGTTCGAAGCATTCGATCCCGAATTTACAGTGTCATAAGCGCGGATAGTATTCGAATTAGTAGAGTAAGTATTTAGCCCAGTTCCGTAATTTGTTTGGTTTAGCCTAGTACTGGGAGACGCAGGAGGTGAACTAATCGTTCCTGTATTTGTGCCATAAGGACCGTAATTATTCACATTACTATTTGTATTTATACTTGTTGAACCTGTTGGAGAATTCATTCCAACACCTGCATTTTCATGTGCTCCAACTGTTCCAAAACTTAATGCTGATGTTAATAAAATAGCAAACGTAAGAGTTTGAATCTTTTTCATAATGTTCCTATCTCCTCTCAACTCTTTATTTGGCATCGCTAGTTTGGCATAAAATAAAAGAGGACTTTCCTCTCCCTTAACACTAGAAGTGAAGGTCCTCAAATTACTTATTTCTTTAAATTAGTTGCTGCTATACCCGTAATGCGCGATGACCGGTTGTGATGACGGTATGGATCCTTGTTGTGGATATCCGCTGTTCTGGGAATTCTGTGCCTGATAGCCGCCATAATGAGAAATGACCGGCTGAGAGGCGTTTTGAGAATAAGCATTCATTTGAGATGCATAGTTAGGCTGCATGCTGTTCAGGGAATTCTGTGCCTGGTAGCCACCGTAACGAGAAATGACCGGTTGTGAGGCGTTTTGAGAGTAAGCATTCATTTGGGATACATGGTTAGGGTGCATGCCTTGCTGGGAATTCTGTGCTTGGTAGCCGCCGTAATGAGAAATGACCGGCTGTGAAGCGTTTTGAGAGTAAGCATTTATTTGGGATGCATGGCTTGGCTGCATGTTGTGTTGGGAACTCTGTGCTTGGTAGCCTCCATAATGAGAAATAACCGGCTGCGATGTACTTTGAGAGTATGCATTTATTTGGGATGCATGGCTTGGCTGCATGTTGTGCTGGGAATTCTGTGCCTGATAGCCGCCAAAGTGAGAAATGACCGGCTGTGAAGCGCTTTGAGAGAAAGCATTCATTTGAGATAGATGGTAGGGCTGTCCGCTCTGCTCCCGATTTTGAGCCTGGTAACCTCCAAAATGAGAAATGACTGGTTGTGAAGCATTCTGTGAAAATGCGTTGTCCTGTGTATGTTGTGTTTGATAGCCGCCGTAATGAGAAATGACCGGGTCCTGCGAAGTATTAGAATTAGCGTATCCGTTTGTATAGGATGATTGAGATGCATTGTTTAGGCTTTGCTGTCCGAATTGATTCATTTGAATTAGTCCCTCCTAAATTATCTATCTTGGCCGTAGAAGCCTACATTATTATTAGGATTCAACCTGCTTTTATCCTGTGAATTAATGGTTATTTACCCATGCGTTATCGATATAACGTCCATGTCGGGGATAGCTATTTTATTGAAATCAGCAGCCAATATTGATAATCCACTTGTCGATCATGAGTTCCCCTAGATATAGAATAAAGTAACTATAAAGTGAATTTTTGATTATTTCTTTTGGGTACAATACAACAGAGGTGATCCCATGCGTTGTTTACTTTGCGAGAATGAGCAATTGTTAAAAGGAAAAAAAGCGAAATGTTTTATATGTACCATTGTTAAGCGTCGAAATTCACCTAAAACTTAATCGTACAAGCTATGGAGGTTTTTATATTGAGCTCAAACCAGGATAAGCTTTCCATCATTGCCCTAGGAGGTGTAAATGAAATTGGCAAAAATATGTACGTTATTCAATATAACGGAGATATCGTCATTATCGACTGTGGGTCCAAATTCCCAGATGAAAGCCTGTTAGGAATAGATCTAATTATCCCTGATATCTCCTACTTACTTGAAAATAGAGATAAAGTAAGGGGTTTGGTTATAACTCATGGACACGAGGATCATATTGGTGGTATTCCCTATATAATCAAACAGTTGAATATGCCAATTTATGCTACACGACTTACCCTTGGCCTTATAAAGGGGAAACTTAAAGAACATGGTCTTCTTAACACGACTACTTTGAATGAGATTGATGCAAATTCTAGCCTTATTTTAGGGGCCATTCCAGTAAGCTTTTTTCGAACGAACCATAGCATTCCGGATTGCCTAGGTATCGTCTTCGATACCCCGCAAGGGACTGTCGTGCATACTGGAGATTTCAAATTTGATTTAACACCGGTAAACGAACAATATGCGGATATACATAAAATGGCAGCCATTGGCCAAAATGGTGTACTTGCTCTACTTTCTGAAAGTACGAATGCTGAGCGGCCAGGATTCACACCTTCTGAACGCTTCGTTGGCGATCATATTGAGGAAGCATTTGCAAAGGCTACTGGAAAAATATTTTTATCGACCTTCGCATCTAACGTCAACAGGTTACAGCAAGTCATTGTCGCAGCAGAGAAAACGAACCGTAAAATCGCCCTTTTAGGAAGAAGCATGGTCAATGTCGTAGACATAGCTGTATCCCTAGGCTACTTGAGAATGCCCCCTGATATGTTAATTGAAGCTCAAGATGTGAATCGTTATTCTTCCGATGAGCTCGTCATCCTCTGTACGGGAAGCCAAGGGGAACCCATGGCAGCATTAGCTCGCTTGGCCAGCGGTACACACCGTCAAGTCGAAGTTTCCCCAGGTGATACAGTTATACTTGCGGCAACGCCAATTCCTGGTAACGAAAGAAACGTAGCGCGCATTGTAGATAACTTGTTTGCAAGAGGGGTTAAAGTCATCTACGGATCTGGATCCGTAACAGGCATGCATGTATCTGGTCATGCAAGTCAAGAAGAATTAAAGCTAATGCTGACATTAATGAAGCCAAAATACTTTATCCCTATACATGGGGAATACCGAATGCTTCATCAGCACCGATTATTAGCTGAAGCAGTTGGTGTAGATTCTGATAATATTTATATAATCAATAACGGCGAGGTTGTAGACTTTATAAGCTCCAAAGCTCGTAAAGAGCGTCATGTTCCAAATGGAAATACATTAGTTGATGGGCTTGGTATTGGAGATGTTGGTCATATTGTGTTACGAGATCGAAAAGTTTTATCTGAAGACGGAATATTAATTTTTGTGCTTACCCTGAGTAAGTCGGATGGGACAATTGTATCGGGGCCAGATATCATATCCCGCGGATTCGTCTATGTAAAAGAATCCGAGGGATTGATGGAGGATGTACATCGGATTGCATTAACGACAATCACACAATTACAAGATGCGAAAACGAATCAATGGGGGCTTTATAAGCAAGCTCTAAAAGAAGCGATTGGCAAATATTTATATACCCAGACCAAAAGAAGGCCAATGATATTGCCAATTATCATTCAGGTTTAATATTCGTAATATAACGACCACTATATGGATGGTGTAAATTAATTCTAAAAACATATAATATCGATGTTTCAAATTACTTAAGATGGGTGGGCGAAAGTCATGACAAACCAGAAAAAAAGCATAAAATCAGCAAAGCAAAAAAACCAAAAGCCAAGTAACAATAACAAAAGCAGCAGCCATAACGGTATTGATGATGCAAATAATAATTCTGGCGGTTAATAAATAATTAAACAACTCAGTAGCCTCAACAAACAACCTCACTTCAATTGAAGTGAGGTTGTTCTATATAGCGGACGTAGCGGGAGATTGCGAAAGATCTGGGAATTTCACATTAGAGTGAATCATTCAATACTTTTTGGAAGATATTAAGTATTATAAGTAAATAATAGTACCGGATGTGAATGTTATGAATCGATATCTGCAAAGAACCAAACTGATAGTATTGATTTTCTTACTCGTTTTAGTAATTGGCTGCGGGAAACCGGATAATAAAGAAAATGATCTCGTCCAAATGAAAGCGTTAGATAAACCCATCTCGGTAAAACCGGTTATCTTCCTACATGTGGATTCCTTGCTATCTTCCGCAATTGATGAAGGAATTAGTAAAAATAGGCTTCCAACCTTCAAATACTTGAAGGAACATGGTCAATATCACAAAGAATTTGTGAGCTCGTTTCCGACGATGAGCGTGACGATAGACAGTACGCTACTAACGGGAACTTATCCTGACAAGCATCGGATTCCTGGGTTGGTTTGGTACTCATCTGCTGATAAAGACGTGATCAATTATGGAACAGGCGTTAGAGACGTTATGCGAAGAGGTCCCAATCCTTTTTTAAGCCAGGTTTTCATTGATTTGAATAACAAACACCTTAGTAAAAATGTACCTACGATCTATGAGGACCTGGCCAAACTGGGGTTAAAGTCAGGGGCCGTGAACGGAATCATCTACCGAGGAAAAACTGATCATCAGCTCAGTTTTCCTAGCTGGTTATCAGCTCCTACATCGCTACCCGAAGAAGTGACCGTGAAAGGCCCGGATTTCTTCACATTCGCCGCTTTTTCCAATCCCCTCCGAGGTATCATAGACTTACCGGAGAATGCAACGAAACATATGGGTATGAATAATGAATACGCGGCGAATGTCGCATCCTATTTAATAAAGACCGGCCAAGTCCCTGATTTTCTATATGTTTTTTTTCCTGAATTGGATCAGGCGTTACATCGGGATGGTCCATCCCATATGAAAAAGGTAATTGAAGTCGATCAGCAAATAAATGGCATTATGCAAAACTACGGTTCTCTTGATGAAGCACTGCGTAAAGCGATTTTTATTGTGGCAGGAGATAGCGGCGTAAGCCAAGTCCAACCAAGAGGGGATAATCCGGTTATAAAATTAACCGAGCTTTTTCAAAACTACAATTTGAATACCCCAGGTGAACTAGTAACGGAACAAACGGATTTGATCTTAGCTGCAAACGAAAGAATGACCTATGTGTACAATGCCAATGGCAAATATAGCAACCGCAATATCGCCGATCGATTAAGTACCGAAAAGCGGATCGACATGATTGCTTGGAGAGAGAACGGATGGATTAACGTCATCAAGGGGAATACCCTGAAAGAAATGAGGTATAAACCGAATGGTATCCTTACAGATCCCTATAAACAAAAATGGACGCTCGAGGGAAGTGTCGAAGTCCTGGATCTTACATGGAATCAGGCAAAGAATACGGTAGATTATGGTGACTATCCGGATGCGCTGCAGCGTCTATCCGCGGCTTTGAATTCTCATGATGGGGAATATTTCGTCGTTACGTCCAAACCCGGGTTCGAGTTTATAGATAAAAGCAACCCAGCACATCAAGGGGGAGGAGCCCATGGTTCTTTGCACAAATCAGACTCGCTATTTCCAGTTCTCATTGCGGGGACGGAACATCGCCCCCGGAGCCAGCGAATCGTCGATTTAAAGTCATATTTACTTGAACTCATTAGCCACGAGAATACCAAAAGGCAATAATGGTTGAACAGTAAACCTTACGAGAAATCGTAGGGTTATTTGATTTTCAAGGATTACTTATCGTACCTCATTTCACCGATTATAACGTTTAAAGCTACTGTTGCTTATTGCAATAATATGTGGGTTTTAGTGGTTTTTGTAATTGAATAACACAGAAAACCATCTGTAAGCGCTTAAAAAATTATTGACAATATACGGATTGCGAGTATTATATGTGTATAGGCTTCATGAAGCCACATTGTAAGCGCTTGATTGTGTGGGGTTGTTTGTCCTCGATGTGGTATTGTATGTCTAATCATTTTATTAGGGGGAATGAAACCGTATGAAGAGAGCAAATAAATCCATGTTGGTTCTACTCAGTACAGCGCTCAGCACCGGATTAGTGTTGACAGCTTGCAGCGCAGATAAAACGGCTAGTCCGAGTGCATCAGCAGGAACAGGTGCAAGTCCAGCGGCAAGTGCTGCGGTAGAGAAACCGAAGGGTAAAGTTACACTTGATTTTTGGACACATTGGGGCTCTACAACACGCCGTCCTATTATTGAGAAAATTATTAGTGATTTTAATGCTTCTCAAGATCGCATCACGGTAAAACATACATTCTTACCTTATGGAGATGGTTGGACGAAAGAATTAGCCGCCATTGCTGCAGGTAATCCGCCAGATGTCATCATCCAGGATATTAGCCAAGTGGCTCAGCGCGCAAGCAAAAAACAAGTGATGAATCTTACGCCTTACCTGGCAAAGGAAAATATTAAAGATCGATTCTTCCCGCACTTATTAAATGCTATGCAGTACAAAAACGAAGTGTATGCGCTGCCATTCGTAACAGATACGCGCGTCCTATTTTATAACAAAGCCCTTTTCAAAGAAGCAGGACTGGATCCAGAGAAACCGCCAAAAACATGGGCGGAATTAGAAGAGTATTCTAAGAAAATCGATAAAATTAACAATGGCAAAATTGAGCGCTTAGGCTTTCATCCTCGCATAGCAGGTGGGCAAGATATGTTCCTGAACAACGCTGATGGTGGTAGACCATGGCTGGATGACAAAGGGATTTATATCAACTCACCAAACCGAATCGCTGCCCTGGAATGGTATAACAGCTGGGATACTCGTTTAGGCAAAAAGGAAGTTGATGCTTTCAAGGCTAGCTTTGGCAGCAAAACAAATGATCCGCTTATTGCAGGCAAATTAGCAATGAAAATTGATGCGGGCACATTCTGGACGCAAATTCGTGACTTTGCCGCTAAGAAAGAAGACTTTGGTGTTGCAGCAATGCCTGAATTCAAACCAGGCAGCGGAAACTGGAGTAACGGCGGAGGCTTTACAATTGAAATCCCATTTGGCGCTAAGCATCCGGATGAGAGCTGGGAGTTCTTGAAGTATATGACGGATATTGATGCACAGAAATATTGGGCACAGTTCAACTTCGACAACGTTTCCAACATTAAAGCTTCCAATGATCCAGAGTTGATTAAAGATCCTATCTATAAGTTTACGGTAGATAACTTGAAAGATACTGTACTGGGAACAGTTCCTGTAACAGCGCCTGACTTCTTAAACTTGGTGAATCCTCAAATTGATGATGCGATCCTAGGTAAGCAAACTCCGAAGGAAGCATTAGACAAAGCACAGAAAGCTGTTGAAGATCTGGTTAAAGCAAATACTAAATAAGCATTAGATCATAAGGGTGGAGACGTAGTGTACTACTGCGCCACCCTTTTATCATAAGGAGGGAAAGAAGTGAATCCCCAATTGCATAAAGCAACCACCCCAAAAAGAAGGAAATGGTCGTTAGACAAGAGAGAAGCGCTTGAAGGTTATGGTTTCGTTGCTCCTTGGTTTATTGGTTTTCTAGTTTTTACAGCGGGTCCTTTGCTATTTTCTTTATACGCAAGCTTTACGAACTATGACATTACGTCTCGCATGGATTTCATTGGGTTCGACAACTATAAGCGCATGTTTACAGAAGATCCGTTGTTCTGGAAATCGCTTCGAAATACGCTTTATTATGTTACCCTTGCGGTTCCCTTAACAACAATGGGGTCTGTGCTACTTGCCGTTTTATTGAATGTGAAAATTCCCGGCATGCGATGGTTTCGGACGATTTACTATCTGCCAACCGTATTGTCCGGTGTAGCTGTTTATATGCTTTGGATGATGCTGCTTAACCCAGAATCAGGTCTTATTAATACCGTGCTTGGCTGGATTGGGATCGAAGGACCTGCTTGGCTATCGGATCCCGCGTGGACGAAGAATGCGATTGTCATGATGAAAATGTGGGCTGTCGGCGGTGGGATGCTGCTGTTTCTCGCAGCTCTGCAGGGGGTATCTGATCATCTGTATGAGGCAGCTGAGATTGATGGGGCATCAAGCCTTCGCAAGCTATGGCATATTACGGTGCCGATGATTACGCCAGTTATTTTCTTTGATGTTATTACTAGCCTAATTGGCGGTTTTCAAATTTTCCAAGAGGGTTACGTGATGTCTGATGATCCTGGTTCTCCGGGGTCACCATCGAACTCCCTTTTATTTTACAATCTGCATATGTTCCTAAAAGCGTTCAAAATATTTGACATGGGGTATGCCATGGCGATGGCCTGGTTCCTCTTCCTCATTGCCATTATCGTTACCATAATTAACATGGTGCTCTCCAAGTATTGGGTTCACTATGAAGGAGGAGATTCGCGATGACGGTTGCTGCAACAGTCACTAAGAAATCGTATCATCAAAGCCGCCGAACCAAACAAAGGATCTCCAAATGGATCGTAACCCTAATTCTAATTGCCGGCAGTCTTACTTTTCTGATGCCATTTTGGTGGATGATTCAAACCTCATTGAAATCGCTGCAGGAGGTCGTTTCGTATCCGCCAACATGGTTTCCTGAGAAATTCGTTTGGTCCAATTATAAAGAGGCATGGGAAGCAGGCAATTTTGCTAGATACTCCGCGAATACGTTGTTAATCGCTACTGTTGCTGTGTGTGCACATGTAGTTTCAAATTCTTTCATTGCCTATGGGTTTGCTAAAATTCGTTTTCCTGGGAAGGGACTGTTATTTTCCATTATTCTAGGAACGATGATCATTCCAGGATTCGTCACACTGATTCCTCAGTACATTTTGTTTTCAAAATTACACTGGGTAGGTACTTATTTACCCCTTGTCATTCCTGGTTTTTTTGGTAGTGCGTTTCATATTTTTCTGATCCGCCAATTTTATCTGGGAATACCCAATGATCTCGTCGAAGCTGCCAAAATCGATGGCGCAAGCCATATCTACATTTGGCGTTCGATCATGCTGCCTCTTGCCAAACCAGCACTTGCTACGGTAGCCATTGGGACATTTACAGGTGCATGGAACGATTTCTTGGGTCCTCTTTTATATGTGAATGACGAAGCAAAGTATACCTTACAGATTGGTTTACAAGCTTTCAAGGTCAGTTCGGGCACAAGCCAATGGCACTTACTGATGGCAGGTTCCGTCATGGTGATGGTTCCAGTCATCGTCATCTTCTTTATTTTCCAAAGATATTTTATTGAAGGTATGAACATCAGCGCTGGTACAAAAGGTTAGGAGGGAATGGATTGGATCGTAAATATCGTGTTTTTGTTTACCATCACACCCATTGGGATCGAGAATGGTGGGCGACGATGCAGGATTTCCGTATCCGATTGGTCGAGCTCATAGATGAACTATTGGATACATTGGAAAATGATTCGGAATTTCGTTGCTTTTTACTAGACGGTCAAACGATCGTATTGAAAGACTATTTGGAGATTAGGCCAGAAAATCAAGAGCGTCTACTGCGTTTCATTCATGAAAATCGTATTCAATGTGGTCCTTGGTACATTTTGCCGGATGAGTTCCTCGTCAGTGGTGAGGCGCATATTCGTAATTTAATGTTAGGGAATCGATTATCAGAACAGTTGGGCTTTACGAACTTAGATGTCGGTTATATTCCGGATACATTTGGCCATATTTCACAAATGCCGCAGATACTTCATGGTTTTGGGATCGATAATGCGATGGTATGGCGAGGGGTGGGAGGCTCTTCCCCCGACTTTAAACAAGAATTTCTCTGGGAAGCTCCAGATGGTACACAAGTGTTTACGTACTGGTTCCCCGATGGCTATTATATGGTGGATTTCCTCCACTTTGATAATCCAGTTAAGACCTATGAGGAAACCTACGGAAGAGTTAGAAAATCCATTGAGCGCGGGGCACCTAGGGCTACGACAGATTGTCTGCTAATGCCCTACGGAGGTGATCACAGACTCATCGATACACGATTACCGCGATTAATCAGTCAGGTGAATGAGGATTTGAACGAGGTTGCTGAGCTGCACTGGGGAACAACGAAGTCGTTTATCGAGGCTGTTCGTGAGCAGAACCCTACATTAGAGGTTATCAACGGCGAGCTTCGTCATTTTGGTGCAGAGTTGCCTCATATGTTACCTGGCGTCTTATCGGCTCGGATGTATCTGAAACGTCACAATTTCATCGGACAGCTAGCTATGGAACGTTATGCAGAGCCCTTCTCAGCACTAGCTTGGTTGAACGGTCGCAAGTATGAAGCGAAACTCTTATGGACGGCGTGGGAGCTGCTCGTTCAGAATCATCCGCATGATAGTATTTGCGGTTGTAGTATCGATGAAGTTCATCGGGAGATGCTGCCTCGATTTGCCCAATCCAAACAAATTGCTGATATTTTGACGGAGAAAAGCGTGCAGCATATCAACAGTCGGATTGATACTAGTGATTTGGGGGAAGATGCCCTGGCGATTGTCATCCATAATTCACTTAGCTGGACGCGCAGTGATATCGCTTCTGTATGGGTCGATCGGAAACATGCGATTCATCCTAAATCGCATATCCTTGAGGACTCAGAAGGTGTGGAGATTCCTTTCCAGGTCAAAGATGTCAGCGGAATGAAGCCGATGACGGATAAACATTTTTATACAGAAATCAGTTTTCCAGCCATTGACCTTCCAGGCTTCGGTTATAAGACATTCTACTTACGAGTCAGAGAAACAGCTTGCGATCCTAAACAGATGTATGTTAATACCTTACAGCCATCCGCCAAGATAAAAGGTAGTGAGCCCAAGTCTGATGTGCAAGTTGGCTCCAATACCATAGAAAATACTTATCTTCGTGTGGAAGTCAACCAACGCAACGGTACACTGCGAATCACAAACAAACAAACCGGTCATATCTATGAGGATTTAGGTGCATTCGAAAGCAGTGGAGATGCTGGAGACACTTATAATTATGCAGCTCCTTTAATTGATCAAGTGCTGTCCACGAAGAATAATCCCTTGAAGGTACATGTTTCGGCGGCAGAGACTGGCTATGCGAAAGTAACACTTCAAGTGGATATCGATTGGTCGTTACCGAAGAAACTCAGCGATAATCGATTAAGCAGAGAAGTTGTCTATGTCGATTACCACATGACGAATTACGTAACACTTGCGGCAGGATCTAATAGAGTGGATGTACGTACGGTTTGGAACAATCAGGCGGAAGACCATCGATTGAGGGTACTATTCCCGCTAGGAGAGAAATTCAGAGTCTCACAGGCAGAAGGCCATTTTGATGTGGTAGAAAGAGAAGCAGCAGTGTTGGATGCCGGGAATGGCTGGCCAGAAACGTACGTTCCGCAGAAGCCACAGCAAGGATTTGTCAGTGTAAAAGGCAGCGATAAAGGCATGACGATTGCCAATAAAGGGTTGACCGAGTATGAGATGTTGGATGATGAGCAGGGTAGCTTGGCTATCACCTTGTTAAGAGCTGTCGGCTGGTTATCACGCGAAGATACACTGATTAGGCATGGTGGAGCAGGACCAGAAACACCTGTGCCTGAAGCGCAGAGTAGAGGGATGAACGAGGCCGAGTACGCGATCTTTGTCCATCGAGGCGATTGGATGGAAGCTAAGATAGGTACCGAGGTACATGAATATCTAACACCAAGCTATGGCTCAGTAACCGTGAAGCATGATGGCGATTTAGCGAAAATAGGCGGTCTTCTGGATTTAGAAGGCAACCATTCGCTGATGCTTAGTGCCTGTAAAAAGTCCGAAAAAAACGATGCGCTCCTACTGCGCTTCTGGAATACGGCTAAGGAAGCAACCACGGCCACAATAAAAATGAAGAAGAAAGCTCAGCAGGTCCGCTATGTGAAATTAAATGAGCAGCCGTTGGACAGGGAAAACGTACCTATCCAAGCTGATGGTGCATTTACTGTGAATGCCAAAGCCGCAGAAATTATTACGCTGGAAATCAGCTTTTAAAATTGCAACGGAGTACAACATAATTAGAGATAAGGGAGAGATTACCATGACAACTGGAATTAGACCGAAGAACGTTCTTACACTTAAACAAGCATTAGAGGTAGCTGAAAAATACGGGTTCGCCATTGGCTCATTTTCACCTAGATATACACCGATGATTGCGGCAGTTTTAAGAGCAGCTGAGAAAATGAAATCACCGGCAATTGTCCAAATCTCGCACAAAGAATTGATCCGATATGGGATTACACCGAAAGAGTTTGCTGATGAATTTTATGAAAAAGTGGTAACCGAGGGCATCACCGTACCTCTTGTCCTGCATCTGGATCATACCAAGGAGTTAGAAACCATTGCGGAAGCGATTGACGCAGGCTTTACCTCCGTTATGATTGATGCCTCTGAAAAGAACTTAGAAGAGAATATCGTCATTTCTCGGGAGGTTGCCGAATATGCCCGTGCTAAAGGTGTTTCCGTTGAAGCTGAGCTTGGCATGATCGGAACGACAGATTTTGTGGAGACGGATAAAGACGAGGAGTTATATACCGACCCACAAGAAGCACAACGTTTCGTACGAGAAACGAATATTGATGCGCTGGCTGTTTCTTGCGGAACTGCCCATGGTGTCTACATGGTCAGACAGCCTAAGATTGACATTGATCGACTGCAGGCGATTCGTTCACTTACACCTGTCCATCTCGTACTACACGGCGGGTCCGGTGTGCCAGCTGCCATGATGGCAGGAGCCATTCGTCTTCCAGGCGGTGGTGTGAGTAAAGTGAATATCGCAACGGATCTTGAAATTGCTTTCTTAGGAGCACTAGGACGTGAAGAAAGGCTGACGAATGCAGAATGTCAGGCGCTGGAATCCTCGCTTTTGGAAAAAGGCCGAGCGGCTGTAGAAGACACAGTCATTGATAAAATGAGTCATTTCCTAGGAAGTAAGGCTCAAGCAGACCATTTTGTTTAATGGAATTGGAGTAAAACTAGACGCTAGTTGAGCAGGCAATGTCCCGACCTGAGACTAGCGTCTCGGGTTATTTTTATATAAGGAGGAGACCCCATGTTAAAAGCAGTCAAATTTGCCGAAGATTTCTACGTCATTTCTGGAGATAAGCTGACACATCCATGGGATGCAAGTGCTTATTTACTTACCGGGAGTGATCCTGTGCTGATTGACTGTGGAAGTTCGGAAGGCTATCCCGCACTGAAGCGCAACCTAGGGGAGCTTGGACTTCAGCCGCAGGATATTACGAAAGTAATAGCGACTCATGGTCATTGGGATCATGTATCAGGGTATGCTCAGTTAGCTAAGGAGAGTAGAGCAGAATTTTGGATTCATGAAGATGATCGGGAGCAGGTAGAACTAGGGAATTATGACCGAACGGGTGCTTTTCTATATGGTATGCCTTTTCCTGCTTTACAGGTTCACCGAACATTAGTCGATGGCGAGGTATTGAGAATTGGCAGGTTCTCATTGGAAATCATTCATACACCAGGTCACTCCCCAGGAAGTGTATCTATTTTACTAAAGGACGGCATTCACAAAGTTCTCATTGCCGGGGATACCCTGTGGGGAGGCTACCATGCCAAAGTAGGATCGGATATTGAAGCCTGGGGCTATTCTTTGGATAAGTTGTTGACCTATGATTTTGACTTGATGACCTTCGGTCATTTGCCCCCGACACTGGTTTATGATGCCAAAACCAAGATAGCAGAAGCGAGAAAACAGCTAGGCGTTTATTTTAACCCATGGTTTAAACCAATGTATGAAACCTTTCAATACTAATCATCATGGAATAAACAAATTATTATATAAGGCAGGGGAAATCGATGAAACATAAAAAACTTTACATGATTGGTAATGCCCATCTAGACCCAGTATGGCTTTGGCAATGGCAAGAAGGTTTTCAGGAAACGAAAGCAACTTTTCGTTCTGCTCTTGATCGCATGAAGGAATATGACGATTTTATTTTCACTTCCAGCTCTGCAGCGAACTATGAATGGGTTGAAAACAGCGACCGAAAAATGTTTGAAGAGATTAAGGAACGTGTTCGGGAAGGCCGATGGCAAATTGTCGGCGGTTGGTGGATTCAACCAGATTGTAACATTCCTGGCGGGGAATCGTTTGTCCGTCAAGGTTTATATGGTCAGCGATATTTCAAAGAGAAATTGGGCGTAACGGCCAAGGTTGGTTATAACGTTGACAGCTTCGGACACCACGGCATGCTGCCGCAAATCTTGCTCAAAAGCGGTATGCCTTATTATATTTTTATGCGTCCCATGCCGAATGAGAAAGGCTTGCCAGGTCGACTGTTTCACTGGGAATCGGATGATGGCAGCCGTGTCATGACGTATCGGATTCCATTCGAGTATTGCACATGGGGCAAAGATTTGGAAAAGCACGTACGCCGTTGTATGGAAGAGCTTAAGGATCCATTTGGCAACTTGATGGTATTCTACGGTGTTGGCAACCATGGCGGTGGTCCGACGAAGGAAAATATCAACAGCATCAAGCGGATGAATGCCCTTCCTGAATTTCCTGCGATGGAAATGGCTGCGCCGAATGAATTTTTCGCTGATATGGAAGCCTTGAATCTGCCGATTCCAGTCGTTCACGACGATTTACAACACCATGCGAGTGGCTGCTATGCGGTTCATTCTGGTATTAAGCATTGGAACCGCCTAGCCGAGAATACATTGCTTGCAGCGGAGAAATGGTCATCTCTGGCTGAAATCGTGACGGGACAACCTTATCCGACTGATTATCACCGTGCCTGGAAAAATGTCCTTTTTAACCAATTTCACGATATTCTCGCTGGAACTAGTTTAGAATCGGCTTACGAGGATGCGCGTAACATGCATGGAGAAGCCATGACGATTGCAGAGCGTGGCTTGAATTATGCGATTCAATCGTTTTCTTGGAATATCGGCATTGAACAAGAAGATGGCATGAAGCCGATCGTCGTATTCAATCCTCATTCATGGGAAAGTCGAGTGAATGTAGAGCTTGAGGTTGGTGGGATTAAAGATACAACAGTACTGGTTGATGAGACGGGTAAACAGGTTCCTTTCCAATTAGTACAATCACAGGCAACGGCAGGCGGAAGATTCCGTCTAAGCTTTATAGCAGATCTGCCTTCCATGGGGTATCGGGTGTATAAGGTAAAGACAACTTCCTCGGAACCCAAGTTAGCAGCGCAACCGATCAAAGCGAACGACTTTGCCTTGGAAAATGACAGGCTCCGTCTAGAGTTCGATCCTAAGACAGGGTTCATTTCCAGCTTACTTGATAAGAAAGTACAATATGAAGTATTCCGCGGTCCCGCAGCTAGACCTGTTGTTATTGAAGATAAGTCAGATACATGGAGTCATAATGTCTTCCATTTTAATAACCAAATTGGTGATTTCATGGCGACAAGTGTGCAACGCGTGGAACATGGCCCTGTTAAATCCGTCATTCGCGTATCAAGTGAATTTGGCAGCTCTACAATCGTTCAGGATTTTACCCTATTTAAAGAATTGGATTATATTGATGTCAAAGTGACCGTGGACTGGCGTGAGCAGTTCAAGATGTTGAAACTGGTATTCCCCGTTAACTTGATATTTACGAAGCAAACATACGAAATTCCTTATGGTTTCAAGGAAAGAGAACACAATGGGGAAGAAGAACCAGGTCAAAGTTGGGTTGATTATGGCGGTATTTTAAGGGATGGAGGCGAACATGGAGGGACATCTTACGGTGTGTCGTTGATGAATGATGCCAAGTACAGCTACAGTATTATGAATAAAGAGTTAGCGATCACGGTGCTTCGCAGCCCGATTTATGCCCACCATGATCCAGTTGTACCTGAACCTCAGGGTCACTATTCATTTATTGATCAAGGGATTCAGACTTTTACGTATAGAATCTTGCCGCACCAAGGAAGCTGGGAACAGGCTGGCACTGTTAAGCATGCGATGGAATTGAATCAACGTCCGACAACGATTATCGAATCCTATCATGAAGGTGAGCTTCCGCAAAAGGATTCTTTTTTGACCGTTGATCAGGATAATATCATTGTCAGCGTTGTTAAAAAAGCTGAAGAAGGCAACGATTTAATTATTCGTGCCTATGAGACAACCCGAGAAACAACGGAGGCCATCATTCGATTGCCTAGAATGGATCGAGAAATTTCTGCTCGCTTTGGACCATGTGAAATTAAAACTTTCCGAGTTCCTGCCGATCCGAGCCTACCCATTACGGAAACCGATCTCATTGAGTGGTAAGGCGGTAGGTGATACGATGGAAGTGAAGAGAATCAGTTTAAACGGCAGCGATTGGCTCTATAAAGACTTCTTGGGTGAGGATTGGATCTGGCGAAATGCAGAAAAACCACAAACCAAGGATTATCGCTGGTGGAGGCAGGGGACGGTTCCAGGAACCGTCCTCCATGATCTCTGGCAGAATGGTGAGGTTTCAGATCCATATTTTGAGCGAAATAGCCTCTTGGCGGAGTGGGTGCCAGAACGCACTTGGATCTATAAGAAAACGTTCAATATCGATGCTTCACTTTTAGGGCGGCATATCCAGCTCCACTTCAAAGGGGTTGATTATGAAGCGCAATTTTTCCTTAATGGCAATAAGCTTGGTCACCATAAAGGGATGTTTACGGCAGCTGTATTTGATGTTACGGACACTCTCCACTATGGGGGAGAAAACTTATTGTCTGTTGTGATTGAAAAAGCACCTGATGAGCAGCCGCAAGTGAGCAAAACGAGCTATGTGCGTGAACACAAAAGTCGGATGACGTATTGGTGGGATTTCTGTCCGCGGATGATTCACCAAGGCATATGGGATGATGTCTATTTGGATGTCACGGGTCCAATTCGTATCGAGGATATTTATGTGAGGTCGCAGCTCTCTGAGGAGTATAGGCAGGCTGATCTCACGATAACTTCTACCTTTTCTACGGGGAACCCAACTGAAATCCGGTTAGAAACTCGCATTTTATCAGGTGATGAAATGATCAGCTCCGAGTCCAATTATCATTTTGTAAATAAAGGGGAAACCGTACTCACATCCTCTGTGATTCTAAGCCAGCCTCGGCTGTGGCAGCCAAACGGTTCTGGCAAGGCTCATCTGTACCAAGTACAGCTTCATATATATGAAAAAGTTCTTGATGAACATGGGAAAGTAAGTTACCAACTTAGCTCTTCGAAAGAAACGGTTTGTGGGATTCGAGAAGTGGATTGGCAGCGTAACGATACACCTGATCCTACGGCTAGACCTTATGTACTGCTCGTTAATGGGCATAAAACCTACATCAAAGGCTGGAATTGGGTGCCCATGGATGTCATGTATGGGCGGGAACAATCCGCTAAGTTAGAAAGGCTTTTAATGCTAGCCAAACAAGCTGGAGTTAATATGCTGCGTGTTTGGGGCGGGGGTTTGATAGAGAAGGATGCTTTCTACGAACTCTGCAACCGGTATGGTATCATGGTTTGGCAGGAATTCATTCAATCCAGCTCAGGTATTGCGAACAAGCCGAGTGAAGATGAGGGATTTATTGCGATGATGGTTAAGGAAGCCGAACACATCATTCCGAGGAAGCGAAACCACCCGTCCCTAGTCCTATGGTGTGGGGGAAATGAGCTACAGGATCTTGAAAATCGACCACTTGACGATGAAGAGCCCGTGCTAGAAGCACTTCGAAAAGTCGTTGAAGCCTTGCATCCAGATTCGCTGTGGCTGCCTACTTCGCCAACTGGGCGATGCTTTGAGAATAGCCTGATCAATATTGAGCAGGACCCTACCGGACAGCACGATGTGCATGGCCCTTGGGAGTTTCAAGGGTTGTCTAAGCAATATGAACTCTATAATAAAGGCACCTCGCTGCTCCATAGTGAGTTCGGCGTAGAGGGAATGACGCATCACAAAACACTGCAACATACGATTTCCGAATCGAAACAGTGGCCAGCAACACGAGATAATCCAGTTTACTTTCACCGCGGCTCATGGTGGATTAATGAACCTATGATTCAGTCATCTTTCGGTCATCAACTTTCAGAGCCTGCTGAACTTATACGTGCAAGTCAGCTGCTGCAAGCAGAGGGACTAAGATATGCCGTGGAATCAAATCTGCGAAGGATGTGGCAGAATAGCGGTACATTGCCTTGGCAGTTTAATGAACCCTACCCGAACGCATATTGTACTTCTGCGCTTGATTATTTTACAATACCTAAACCTGTGTACTATGCAGTTGCTAGAGCCTATCAATCGATTCAAGTATCCGCCAGCTTTGCTAGGATTGCTTGGGGAGAGCAGGAAACGTTCAACGCAGATATCTGGGCTGTTCAAACAGACAGGGGCAGACTTGATGGTTTAACTTCTCACTGGAGCTTAGTTGGTGCTAGTGGGAAAGTATATGCCGAAGCCGTATGGCATGGAGAAGTGGAGGCAAACAGCGCCAAGTGGTTGGGGACAATGGAACTGCCCATGAAGGAGCTGCATGAGGACGTTTTCTTCTTACGGATCAGTCTTATGAATGATGCCAATGAAGTCATTTGTCAGAATGGATATCCGTTTAGCGGAACAGCGAATTTGGTACCGTTGCTGTCCATGCAGGAAACCGCCATTCGAGTGGAAAAAGTTAATCTTGAAAGTGGGGCGCTTTGGCAGTTAACGATTACCAATATAGGTACACAAGCAGCTTTTCATACACATCTTGAAGATTCACGTCCTATCCTGGCAGAGGGGTTTGTTTATTATTCCGATAATGACTTCCACTTACTCCCAGGAAAAAGTAAACAAATTCAGGTGCAGTGGAGCGCTGTGAAGGAATCAGAGCGACACCTTGAATTATCCGCGTGGAACAGTCCTATTCAGCACTTATTTAACTAGTAAATGCCAGTTCATTGCATGATATGAAAGTGTTGCAAGGATGTCTATTGACAACCTTTCAAAGAAAAGCGATATTAGAATCTGCATAATAGGTGAATAATTCTAATTATGTTAAGTCCCCTGACACACTCCAGTATTTGAATAACTGGATAACATACATCTAATTTCGTCTTTTTGCACACTTCAAATAACTGTAGGAAAGCAGTTATTTGAAAGATCGTACGTCGAAAGCGGAAGAAAACAGAGAATTAGATGTTTTTTTTCCATTTATTTTAAAAGTTAAGCTTGGGAATGGATAAATAGATGGAGTTTTTCCAGTTATATGGGGTGGAGAGCGCCTAACACTGTTATACGCAAATGATATCATATGACGTGTAGTCGATCTATCTCCAATATATAAGAAAAGGTATTCGAGGATTAGAGGGGGATTAGGCATGATTGCCATACACCGTAGAACCAAAATTAAAGAAATGCTTTTTCAGGAGCGCAGTGTCAAAGTAGCTGATCTGGTAAAAGAATTCAGTGTCTCTGAAGAAACGATTCGACGCGATTTGAATCTCATGGAGCAAGAAGGCATTATCCAAAAAAACTACGGTGGCGCTATTCTGGTAGACGAACTGCAAAATAACGGCCAAATCATTGCTCCTGTGGAACAGCGGAAGTTTCAATTCTACGAGGAGAAGGATGCTATAGGGAAGATGGCAGCCTCATTGGTAGAAGGCCAACAAATTGTCATTCTGGACTCGGGCTCAACGACTTGGTGCGTGGCTCGATACTTACGTCATGTCCCTAATTTAATGGTTGTTACGAACGGGTTGAATGTAGCAGAGGAAAGTAGCCAGAATGAAGATGCCTCTGTCTTTGTAATCGGTGGAAAGCTAATTAAGAAATCAATGAGCCTTGTAGGGCCGCAGGCAGAGCTAGAATTACAAAAGTATAATGCGGATTTCTCATTTCTGGGTGCTTCTGGAATCTCGAAGCGTAAAGGATTTACAAGCTCAGACCTCTACGAAGCTGAAGTGAAACGAGCTATGATTTCAGCTGGACAGAAGATTGTCATTGTGGCCGATCACAGTAAATTTGAGCGACAAGGACTGATTTCGTTTTCCAGTTTTCAAGGTGTGGACATCCTTGTAACGAGCGATTTGGTTGAGAGCAGTATTCTTGAAGAGATTAGTCAAACAGGTGTTCAAGTGATGGTCTGCCCTGTGAAGCATTTGATGCAAGGTGATGAGATAGGATAATAGGCACACACTAGGAAATTGATCTTTTTAGAAGCTGGAGAGCATCTGAAAGGATTCAATTTTTTTTTATTTTGATAAGTAGAAAGAGTGGAAATTGAACGTTGACTTTCTGTGCTGAAAACGATAACATGTAAGAAGAAGAAGAAACGACACAAGTGATTCTGGGAACGATCCCGAAATTTAGCGTGACTTGAACATCAGATTGGTCTTTTTTTAAGTGTAAAATGGGAACGATCCCAATTAGAAAATGAGTCAAATCGGAAGATTATGCTTTTTAATTTGATAAAAATGGGAACGTTCCCGAAATAAACAATCTGTCTATTGGGTAGGATAATGATTGCGCTTCCCTAATTTTGGGAACGTTCCCGAGTGAAGAACACATCGCATATAAACTAAATTCAATTCGTATAGGAGGCAGATTGATGGGGCCAACGATTCATGATGTCGCAAGAGTAGCAAATACATCAAAGAGCACGGTTTCGCGCTATTTAAATGGACAGAAAGTTAAGAAAGACACACAAGAAGCTTTAGAGAAGGCGATCTCCTCACTGAATTACCATCGGAATGAAAATGCACGAAGACTAGTGATGAGTCGGACGAATACAATCGGTATCGTTGTCGATAACATCTCGAACATATTTTACTCTGGCATTATTCGAGGCATAGAAGCCGTTGCAAATAAAAAAGGATACAATTGTATTTTTTATAGTGGAACATCGAATTCTAAACAAGAAGCTTCATTCCTACATCTGCTATATGAAGGACATGTTGACGGTATTATTCTACTTAGCTTCCAGAAAAGAGATCAAAAGGATCTGGAGCAAATGATGGAAGTGCCGTATCCACTTGCCTTAATTGGCGATCATGGGGAATTGGACGGGTTATTTTCGGTTGATATCGACAACGCATCTGGGGTTTCAGATTTGGTTACTTATTTATACGGATTAGGGCATCGACGTGTCGCTTATATCTCAGGTCCTGCTCATATGGGACCGATCAAGTATCGGTTGAAGGGCCTACATGAAACAATGAACGAATTACAAATGGAATGCCGGCCGGAGTGGATTGTGAGCTCGGATTGGACCAATCAAGGCGGTTATGAAGCGATGAAAGAGCTATTGAAACAAGAAGGATTCACAGCCGTCATTGCTTCCAGTGATGAAACTGCGATTGGTGCACTTCGCGCGATACAAGAATCAGGAATTCAAGTTCCTGACCAGCTGTCCATCGTCGGTTTTGACGATATCACGTTATCAAGTTGGGTGTCTCCCAAGTTGACAACCGTTCGCCAGCCGCTGCAAGAGGTAGGAATTAAGGCTGCTGAAGGGCTGTTTGCCCAAATCGAAGGCACGGAAGAAGTAGACTGTACAGCCCATTTGTATAAACCAACGCTGATCATTCGTCAATCTTGTACCACACTTTAGAAAAGGGTTGTGAGCGATGATTTCAAAAATCAATAAGTCGAATTACGGATATCTCTTTATAGCGCCATTTTTTATTGGTTTTGGTATTTTTGGTTTGATCCCCATTTTATATACGTTCTATTTGAGTTTTACCAAATGGGATGGATTTTCGGATCCAATTTATATCGGCTTTGCGAATTATACACGGCTTTTACATGATACGTACTTCTATCAAACGATAGGGAACACGATGATTATCTGGCTCATGTCGATTGTTCCACAGCTGATCATTGCACTTGTACTTGCGATTATTTTGAATGAGAAGTGGATTCGTGGTAAGCACTTTTTCCGTGCTGTGTACTACTTTCCGCACATCATTACGCCTATTACGCTCGGAGTCATGTTCAGTTTAATGTTCGATTGGCAGACAGGTTCGGTGAATAAGGTGCTGATGGATCTAGGGATTGTCAGTGAACCTGTGAACTGGTTTAGCAGTCCTTGGTGGTCACGTACGATTGTATCCGGTGTCATTTGCTGGCAATATTTCGGGTTCAATTTGATTGTATTTATCGCTGGTTTACAGTCCATTTCGGATGAAGTGTATGAAGCAGCCAAGATCGATGGTGCAAACAAATGGCAAAGCACCCTGTTTATAACGCTCCCCTTACTGCGTCCGGTATTACTATTTACTTTCATTACCTCTGTAATCGGTGGGCTGCAATTGTTTGATGCCCCATTAATGCTAGGCAGCGGGCCTGACAATACAACGAGAACCATGGTTATGTACTTGTATGAGACAGCGTTCAAAAATTTCAATTACAGCTATGGAGCGACAGTCGCATATGGTATTTTCGTTGTTGTCATGATTTTGACGGCAATTACAGCGAAAGCTTCCAAGCTAAATGAGTAAGGGGTGACAATCCATTGGTTAGAAGTGAAAAGAAACCGTTTGAGCTTCATCTGTTTGTTTTGAAAATCATCATCTATGTAGGCTTACTTGCAATAGCTTTGACTTGTTTGCTTCCTTTCTACAGCATGCTCATTACTTCCACACATACGAACTCAGACATTGCTCGGAAGCTGTTGATTGTACCCGGCAATCAATTCTTAGTGAACTATCATCGCTTGAATGAGACCGTTAACATTTGGCGAGGTTTGGGTAACACCGTTTTCATCACGGTAACAGCAACCCTCATTAATGTGTATTTTGCTGCATTGGCTGGATACGGTTTTTCTAAATACAATTTTCGCTACAAAGGCGTATTGTTCATGATTACGCTTGCAACGATGATGATTCCTGGGCAGTTAGGGATTATCGGATTTTATAAATTAATGGATGTCTTTCACATGCTAAACACGTACTATCCACTTTTGCTTACTTCGATTTACAACGCTTTCGGGATTTTCCTAGTGAAACAGTTCGCTGATACTTCAGTGCCTAATGAGATTATCGAATCTGGCAGAATCGATGGATATGGCGAAATGCAAATTTTCCATCGGATTATTTTACCCTTAATGGGTCCAGCACTTGCGACGTTAGCGATCTTTGCTTTTATTGGCAAATGGAATGACTTCTTAGTGCCTATGATTATTTTGTTCGATAGCGATATGCAGACGTTGCCTGTCATGATCGCGAGTGTCAAATCGCAGTTTTCTTCTGACTTTGGTGCTCAATATGTAGGGATCGTGATCTCGGTCGTGCCGATTTTGGTCTTCTTCTCTTTTATGTCCAAACGCATTATTAGCGGAGTCGCAGCCGGTGCTGTTAAGGGATAACTAAGAGGCATTGAGAGGAGTGATGCTCGATAGATTTTGTTAGGAAAGTTCTTAACCTATTCGTTTTCATCCTATAGGAACAAAGCCATTGTTCTCATTTCCTAAGCCAGTAGATCTACCAATACAACTTACTTCAAAGGGGCGATATCTCTTGAAAGCACAAAAATGGGCATCTATTTTAATGACAGCAGTACTCACAACAGGGGTTTTGACAGCATGTGGAGCGAAATCGAACACGAATAATTCGGCGACGACCAGTCCCGCGGCAACAGCTGCACCGGTAGATCCGGCTAAGCTCTCGGGTACGCTTTCCCTATGGACATTCTTCGATGGAACAAAGGGGATTGCAACAGCATTTGAAAAGAAATATCCAAATGTAAAAGTTGATGTAAAGGTGTTCCCAGGCGATCAGTATCAAATCAAATTGTTGTCTGCCTTACAATCAGGCAAGGATGTACCCGATGTGCTTGACCTTGAAAGAAGCTATGTTGGGAAATTCATAGAATCCCCATTTTTGATGGATCTGACGCCAATTGGTGCGAATGATCTTGTTAAGAACTACATTCCATACGTTGCAGAGCTTGGTAAATCATCAGATGGCAAAATCAAAGCGATCTCGGACCAATCCTCTCCAGGCGGCTTCTGGTATTTGAAAGAAAATGCGAAAAAGTTCCTAGGAACAGATGATCCAACACAAATCAGCGAAATGGTGAACAGCTACGATAAAATCATTGAGCTTGGTAAAAAAGTAGCCAAAGATAGCGATGGCAAAGTTCATTTGATTGCGAATACGGGTGATTTGTTTGACATTGCTAGTTACAATACACAACCTTTCTATGTGAATGGCAAATTAAATATCGATGCAAAGTGGGAAAAAGTATATAACACCCAGAAAAATATTCGCGCAAACAACGTAGATGCTAAACTTCCGTTTATGTCAGCAGGCTGGGGGAATGCGCTTAATGATGGCAGTGTTGTTCTAGTTGCCATGCCAGCTTGGGCATCGTTCATGATTGGCAATAAAGATAATAAAGCGGTAGGTAAATTTGGCGTTGCCAAAACACCGGAAGGTTTCTACAACGGCGGAACATTCCGCGCCATTTACAATAAGACGACTAATAAAGACATCGCAAATGAGTTTATCAAGTTCTCTGCAAGTGCGGAATGGCAGAATGCAGATTTGCTAGCGAGAGGGAACTTGCCAGCACTTCAAAGCGTTTATGATGCAAATGTAGATAAATATACATCTCCTCTTACTGGTGATCAGAAAGTGCTTCAGCCTTACTACACCATGATGAAGTCGATGCCCGTTATTAAGTCCGACAAATATAGCGATTCCATCCTTAGTACTTGGAGAAAAGTAGCTGGTCAAGGGATTACTGACAACAAAAGCTATGCGGATGTTGTAGCAGCTTTCCAAAAAGAAGTGAAAGCGGCGTTCCCAGAACTACAGTAATGGCAAATATAGAAAGTGGCTGCTTCGAAAGAAGCAGCTGCATATTTAGAAGGAGAGAGACCTGCTAATGAGCATCTTCCATGATTATGTTAACCAAATCCGCATCATTGACGGTCATGAACATCTGGCAACACCGCAAATTCGTAAAAATGAAAATCATGATTTATTCTCTCTTTTGCATTATTTGGACTCGGATTTTCATAGCGCAGGCATGAAATTAGGTGCTTTAGGAAGACAAAATTCCATAAGTGTAGAACAAAAAGCTTCGATATTTATGGACTATTGGCATAAAACAAAAAATACAACGTATGCCCGGATGTTTCGGACAGCGATGGAAGATTTATATGGTCTAAGCGAGTGGAACGTGAAAAATTTACTTGAGACGAACGAAAAAGTCGTGCAAGCCTCACACAACCCTGATTGGTATGAGCATGTCATGGCCCAAAAGTCTGGTATTGATCTTGCTTTTACACTCATACAAACCACGAAATTGGAATACGAACGTTTTCGTCCCATTATGTTTATGGATTTCACTTTCAAATTGCGAACATTAAAGGATATTACCACTGTTGAGCGGATGGCAGGTGTCACCGTCTATCATTTGAGCCAATACTTAGATGCAGTGGATACCTTATTGCATAAATATGTCCAGGAAGGCATGGTTGCAACGAAGTTCGGGCATGCATACTGGCGCTCCCTTGCTTCTGGAAAGCCGACTTTTCATGAAGCGGAGCTAGCTTTTAATCGCCTAATGGGCTGTAAGCTGGATGAGCCGCTTTCACAAGCGGAAACCCAGGCGCTGCAGGATTATTTGATTCATTTTATCATCCAACGGTCAACGGCTTACGGTCTCCCCATTCAAATTCATACAGGGCACCATGAAGTCAGTGTTTCATCCAATGGGAATACCATCACGAACTCGAATGTGGAATTGCTCATCCCATTGTTGCTGGAATACAAAGATACGAATTTCGTTCTGCTCCACAGCGGCTATCCATATTATCTACCTTATCTAAGCATCGTGAAGAATTTCCAGAACGTGTATGCCGATTTAACTTGGGTATATATTATTTCGCCTACGGCAGCTAAACAAATATTGCATGGATTCATTGAAATGGTACCTATGACGAAAATACAAGGTTTTGGCGGCGATTATAACTTTATCGAAGGCACCTATGCGCATCAGAAGTTGGCTAGGAAAGTCGTGGCAGATGTTCTGAGTGAAAAAGTGGCCGAGAGCGCACTTGACGAATCCGAAGCGATGACATTTGCCGATCGCATTTTCCGCACGAACTTAATTGACATATATAAGCTGAAGGGCATGGAGGTTCAGTGATGATGCAGTGGAAGGTAGCGGACGACGGTTCTAAAAGTGGAACGAAGGCATTTCAGATTATGCGCGCTGAATCCATGCAAGAAGCAAGTCTATCGTTTACACAATTATTAACAGTGAGTGATCGTAACGGAGGTAAAGAAATTGTTCCTGTGCGTGAAGCAGTGTCGATAGCCGATGGATTTCAGGTGTCGGGGCAATCAGAGAACTTTCAAGTAAGTTCCAGCTGGAAGCAAAACAGCGATATTTGCAGCTACTACGAAGTTTTTATAGATGTTCAGTATACAGGCAAGGAAGCCTCTGCTGTTAACCTGCAGTTTGGCTGTCAGCTAGAAGGAGCGGGTAAACCGGATTGGATGATTCCGGGCGCTTTTTATAAAGAAAATCGATTTGAAAAGAACTTGCGTCCTTATCCGCGTTATGACTTTAAGGGTGGAGACCCTCAGCAAATGGTCTCCGACTATTGGTCCTTCCGTGCAGACCGTGCAGCTCTACCTGCGGTATTCGCTTGGAATGATGGCATGTGCGGTGCTCTTTGTACGGATGAAATGTCCCCGCTTGGACTTAGTGGGTTGGGCTTCCGAGGCAATGCATCGGGTACGGAGATTTGGCTTAACTTCCCTTACAGAGAGGAACCGGTCACGTTCATTGGTAACGCAGTGCCAGCGCCTGCCGATCTCGTTATGCATACTTTCCAACCAGGTGAGCAAGTTCAGCTTCATTTATATGTGTATGCGGGCACACCTGATCCACATAGTTATAATCCTTTTGTTCGTCAAATGTATGCCATTCATCGTAAGGATCACGGACTTAATCCATGGATGGGCTTAGAACAAGCAGCAGAATTAACCGCACATGGACTATACGAATGGCACTATGATCGAGAGAACGACATCTTAAGGGAAACAGCGGCATTCGATCGAGAGTTCAACAACAATGTCAAAGGTATGGGCGATCGTCCGCATATGCATGTCAGCTGGGTAAGCGGTGTGCCTTATGCTTATGCATTACTAACGTACGGCAGAAGAATAAATAATGCTTCCTATACGGATGCAGGTATTGCAGTCCTGAACAAGATTGCTACAGGGCTTGCGCCAAGCGGAACTTTCTGGGCTTCCTGGGAGCTGGGAAGAGGTTGGACAGCTGGCTGGAATCCCAAACGAACTTGGCTTCAAGCAAGAACAGTATCGGAAGCAACCCTATTCCTGGTTCGGGCGTTAGCATTCGAGAGAGAAGCAGGAATCGAACATCCGGATTGGGAGCACGCCGTGCTGTCCAACCTTCGATATGCAACTGCGCATCAACGCTCCGATGGGAACTTCGGCTCTTATTACGATTGTGAGACTGGCGAAGTGCAAGAGTGGGACGGCGCAGGCGGCATGCTTTGGATAGCTGCCTTACTGGAAGGAGCTGCTTACTTCGCAGAGGAGACATTCTCTGCTGCTGCGGTTCGTGGAGGGAGCTACTATGAACGTTTCATACGTGATGAGTACATCTATGGTGCCCCAGAAGACGTTCATTTAACACCAACTTCAGAAGATGCTTACAATGCGGTCGTTTCGTATGTGTTGTTGTATGAGTGGAATCGTCAACCACTCTGGTTAGAGCTTGCGTCAAGCGCAGCTGACTGGATGATGACATTCCGCTGGACGTATAATCTACAATTCCCTAAGCACTCCCTGCTTGCCCAATACGATTACTGTTCACGCGGTGCGGATCAGGCATCGACATCCAACCAGCACTTGCACAATTATGGATTGTTTGCCGTACCGGAGATGTTACGACTTTGGACGTATACAGGTGACCGTTATTATCTCGATCGTACACGTGATCATATCTCTTGTTTCTTGCAATTTATTGCAAGGGAAGATGGCGATTTCAATGCTTATAAAGGGATGGTAACCGAAAGGTTCTACAATACCAATTGCTTTCAGCCCAAAGGCATGATGCTTACGTTGTCCCATTCTTGGTGCATTGGATTAATTTTATATGCGTCACAAGCTTCCCTTTCCTATGAACATGAGCTAGATCTCAACGATCGATGAAGGGAGAACTCCCTATGTATGTGGCTGGTATTGATATTGGCACAACATCCATTTGTATCATCGTGATCAATAGCGAAGATGGACGTGTTATACGGACTGTTTCTAGAGTAAATGATTCAGCCATGCCCTCCTTGGAATTTTGGGAACGTACCCAAAATGCGGATAGGATTGTAGAACTAGTCGGTGTTCTAATCGCAGATTGTCACGAAGACTGGATAAACGTTCAGTCCATTGGAATTTCCTGTCAAATGCACGGTGTGCTCTATGTCAACGAAGAAGGTCGGGCTGTTAGCCCACTCTTTACTTGGCAGGATGGTCGTGGCGATTTGCATTTTACTTCAGGTCTGACCTATGCAGCAACATTAACTGACTGGACAGGTTATCCCATGCATACAGGATTTGGCCTAGTTACGCACTTTTATATGACGCAGCAAGATGAAATTCCATTGCGTGCTGCTAAGCTATGCACGATTGGGGATTATGTGGCGATGAGGCTCTGCGGGGAAGCTGCCCCGTTCATGGATCGCACAAATGCCGCAAGTATTGGCCTTTATTCGCTAGAGACTGGGCGATTTGCCAAGGAGAAACTAAGCGATGCAGGGATGGATGACAGCTTCTTGCCAGAGCTTGCAACCAACGGACAACTTGTTGGGGAAACGGTTGATGGGAAGACAGTCGTCTGTGCGATCGGCGATAATCAAGCAAGCTTCCTGGGGGCGGTTCCCTCTTTCAAAGGTAATTTACTTGTTAATGTGGGAACCGGTTCGCAGGTGTCGGTATACACTCCTGAATTTATACAATGTCCATTGCTGAATACGCGACCGTTTGTAGATGACGGGTATTTGCTTGTTGGGGCTTCGCTTAGCGGTGGTAAATCGTATGAAGTGTTGGAACAATTTTTCCGAGCGGTGCTCGGTGCATTTGCTGAGGGAGATGAATGCCGACTCTACGAGACGATGAATCGCTTAGCGGAGGAAGCGATAACGATTTCGATCCCGCCGTTGCGAGTAGGAACCCAGTTTTTCGGAACTAGGGAGAATCCGCAATCCACGGGTTTTATTGAAGGTATTCGAGCAGATAATTTCAATCCCCAACAGTTAACAGCTGGTTTCCTTCATGGCATCCTAGATGAATTAGTTGGTTTTACACAGCAGTTTCCTAACCCTATTCTCAGTAAGCTAACTAGGATCGTCGCATCCGGCAACGGAATACGCCACAATGTTGCGATGCAGCGTCTAGCACAGTTGAAATGGCAGCTGCCCATTACCTTTGGAAAGGTGAAAGAAGAAGCAGCGTTCGGTGCAGCCATTCATGCTTCAGTCGCTAGTGGATTATATAGAAACTATGAAGTAGCACTACAAAGGGTGCAAAGGAGCGATACAAATGAAGCCTAAACTTGCCATTATTCATACAACACCCGTTACTGTCGATAGTTTAAAAGCGTTAGCCAATGAGCTTCTGCCAGGCGTTGAAGTGATGAACTGGGTGGATGATTCCATCTTGCCACAGCTTGCGGCAAACGGAGGGCAAATCGATGAAATTGCAGATCGCTTCCGTCAATATGCACGCATTGCAGAGAAAGCAGGAGCAGCTTGTATCTTGAGTGCATGCTCGTCGATTGGTGAGCTCGTTGCCCGAGTACGTCCTGAGCTGAGCATTCCAATTATCCGAATTGATGATGCGATGGCGGAGTTTGCAGTTCGTTCAGCCGAAACCATCGGTGTTGCTGCAACGCTTGAAACGACACTTCAACCGACGAAACGATTGATTTCCGATAAAGCCGCGGAAGGTGGCAAGACGGTCCTGATTGAATCTGTTGTCGCTAAATCGGCTTATCAGAAGCTGATAGCTGGGGATAAAGAGGGTCATGATGTGGAATTAGCGGAGGTTCTTCGCGAGCTTGCTGCTAAGACGGATCTGGTCGTTCTTGCACAAGCTTCCATGGCAAGAGTCATTTCACAGTTTGCTCCAGAGGAGCAAGCGCAATTTCTGAGTAGTCCACGTTTAGGTATGATGCGTGTCAAAGAAGTAATGGAGCAGCTTTAAACTATAAAATATAGATATAAAAAATCGGATTATAGGGAGATTATAACCATGACAAGAACTTCCACGAATTCACCCGTTATCACATTGAAACAGGCACTAGAGGTAGCTGAACCGCACCATTTTGCGATTGGTTCTTTCTCACCGCGCTACACGCCGATGATTGCTGCTGTTCTACAAGCAGGTCAAGGAGCGAACTCTCCATTGATCGTTCAAATTTCACATAAAGAATTGATTCGTTATGGAATTACGGCAGCTGAGTTCGGCGAAGAATTCTATCGTCAAGTTGAAGAGTTGAAAATTACTGTTCCGGTCGTCCTACATTTGGATCACACGAAGGAATTGGAAACTATTAAAGAAGCCATTGCCGCAGGTTTTACATCCGTCATGATTGATGCTTCTGAGAAGCCTTTTGACGAGAATGCTGCCATAAGTAAAGAGGTTGTCGTTTATGCCCATGCCAAAGGTGTATCGGTTGAAGCCGAGCTGGGTATGATCGGAACAACTGATTTTGTAGAGACAGATAAGGATGAAGAATTGTACACAGATCCTGTCGAAGCGGCTGAGTTTGTTGCGATTACTGGGATTGACGCGCTTGCTGTCTCTTGTGGTACAGCTCACGGTGTATATGTCGTGAAGCAGCCGAAAATTGACTACGATCGCTTAATGAAGATTCGTAAATTAACACCGGTACACCTGGTCCTGCATGGTGGTTCCGGTGTACCACCTGAGATGATGCGAAATGCCTATCATCTACCTGGTGGTGGAGTCAGCAAAGTGAATATTGCGACGGATTTGGAGCTGTCCTTGCTCAAGGCACTTGGCCGTGAAGAACGCATGACGAATGAAGAATGTAAGAACCTATCACCAGAGATGCTTCAAATCGGTCGTGATGCGGTAACGCAAACCGTTATGGAAAAAATGAATGAATTTTTGAGCAGCGCTGGCAAAGCGGATGTTTTCAATAAATAAATAGGGGGATTCTCTCAATGAAAGATAACAAACTGTACATGATTGGGAACGCACATCTAGATCCGGTTTGGTTATGGCAATGGCAGGAAGGTTTCCAAGAAGCGAAAGCTACTTTCCGTTCCGCATTAGATCGTATGACGGAATCTGAAGATTTTATTTTCACGTCCAGCTCGGCGGCCATGTACGAGTGGATTGAAAATAATGAGCCCGCTATGTTCGCGGAAATTAAAAAACGCGTACAAGAAGGTCGCTGGAACATTGTAGGCGGTTGGTGGATTCAACCGGACTGTAACATTCCGAATGGCGAATCATTTGTCCGTCAAGGTCTGTATGGCCAACATTATTTCAAAGAGAAATTCGGAGTGACTGCGAAAGTCGGCTATAACGTAGACAGCTTTGGACATAACGGGATGCTTCCGCAAATTCTAAAGAAGAGCGGCATGGATTATTACGTGATGATGCGTCCGATGCCGAATGAAAAAGGGCTGCCAAGCCGTCTGTTCATGTGGGAATCGGATGATGGCTCACAAGTTATGACCTTCCGCATTATGTACGAATATTTGTCTTGGGGCAAAGATTTGGAAAACCATGTTCGCCGTTGTCTAGGCGAATTCAAAGATCCTTTGAACGAACTGATGTTGTTCTATGGCGTTGGAAACCACGGTGGTGGCCCAACGAAGGAGAATATCGAAAGTATTCGCCGCATGAACGCGGACCCATCGCTTCCTCAGCTTGAGTTTGCAACGCCAGATGTCTATTTCCAGGAGATGGAGAAAAAGAATTTAAACCTACCCGTTGTACACGATGATTTGCAGCATCATGCTAGTGGCTGTTATGCGGCTCACTCTGGCATTAAACATTGGAATCGCAAGGCTGAGAATCGCCTTATGGCAGCAGAGAAATACTCAGCACTTGCTTCGTGGATAACAGGCCAACCGTATCCGGCTGAGTTCAATCAAGCTTGGAAAAATGTGCTCTTTAATCAGTTCCACGACATTCTGGCGGGAACGAGTCTTGAACCAGCTTACGAAGATGCGATGTATTTGTACGGTGAAGCTATGGCTATAGCCGATCGATCGCTGAATTATGCCGTTCAATCGTTATCCTGGAACATCAACATAGAGCAAGACGTAACGATGAAACCAATCGTTGTATTCAATCCACATGTCTGGGAAAGTCGAGTGAATGTGGAGCTCGAAGTTGGCGGTATTAAACCAACGACCGTTTTGTTGGATGACAAAGGGAACCCGGTACCGTTCCAGACGGTGCAATCTCAGGCCTCTGCGAATGGCCGATTCCGGCTTAGTTTTATGGCTGATCTGCCATCCATGGGTTATCGTGTGTATAAATTGGTAGCAGAATCAGCTTCACATAAACCTGTTGGTGAACCCATCCAAGCTAGCGATTTAGTGATGGAAAATAAGCGTTTCCGCTTAGAGTTTGATAAAGAAACAGGGTATATCAAAAGCTTGCATGATAAAGTTGTCGATCATGAAGTGTTGAAAGGCGAAGGGGCGAAGCCAATTGTCCTTGATGATAAATCGGATACGTGGAGCCATGATGTCCTGCATTTCAACCAAAAAGCAGGTAGCTTCAAAGCGAAAAAGGTGTTCCGTGTTGAACACGGTCCTGTGAAATCGGTCATTCGTGTTGTCAGCGAGTACGGCAATTCCAAACTGGTTCAAGATTTCGCTATGTACCCGGATCGCGATCAGATCGATGTACAGGTGATGGTGGACTGGCGTGAATCGTTCAAAATGTTGAAGCTGGTGTTCCCTGTAAATGTGATCTTTAGCAAGCAAACTTATGAGATTCCGTACGGCACGATTGAACGTGAGCATAATGGTGAAGAAGAGCCAGGGTTAACGTGGATTGATTATTCCGGCGTAACTCGCAAAGGCAACATCATGTATGGCCTCAGCCTCATGAACGATGCTAAATACAGCTATAGCATTCATAACCAGGATATGGCGATGACGGTATTAAGAAGCCCTATTTACGCGCATCATGTGCCTTATGAACCGGATCCGAACGGCGAGTATTCCTTCATTGATCAAGGTATTCAGCGTTTCTCCTACTCCTTGCTGCCGCATGAAGGGACTTGGGAGCAAGCAGGCACAGTGAAACGCGCTGCGGAGCTAAACTGCAAGCCGATTGCAGTTATCGAATCGTTCCATAAAGGTGATCTTGCGCAGACGGATTCCTTTGTGAACGTCAACCGAGACAATATCGTTGTTAGTGCAATTAAGAAGGCAGAAGATAATGATGACCTCATTATTCGTGTCTATGAGACGAACAAATCAGCAACCTCCGCTGAGATTGCATTGCCACGATGGAAACGTGTCATCAAGGCGGATTTTAAACCATGCGAGATCAAAACCTTCCGCGTGCCGCAAAATCCGGAATTGCCGATCAAAGAAACCAATATGCTGGAATGGGACGTGGAGTAAATGGAAACATCGGTTTGGCAGCAGTTGCAGGAAGCTGGGCGATACATGCTAAATCATGGTTTGGCTTGGGGAAACGCCGGCAACATCAGTGCGCGAACCCATGGTGACCATTATCTCATAACAGCAAGCGGTACAGATTTAGGAGAGCTCGACGAAAATGATTTCGTCGAGTGCTCTTTATCCGCGGGTGCCACGTCTTCTGTGGCAGGGAAGAAACCATCGAAAGAAGTGCCCATGCATCAAGCGATTTATGAATCACGACCTGATGTAGGAGCCGTACTTCATGCTTCACCCTTTTACAGTACTATGCTAGCCTGCTCGGGAGAACGTCTGCCATCCGAATGGTTTGTTGAAACGATGTATTACCTGGAACGGATTGAACGTGTTCCTTATTATCATCCTGGATCCCGTGAGCTTGGTGATGCGGTGCGTGAGAAAGCTCGCAAAGCCAATGTTCTCTTCCTCGAAAATCATGGTGTGCTTGTTTACGATACGAATGTGAAGGAAGCACGGATGGCCATGCATACGCTTGAAATGGCTTGCAAGATGTTTGTGACAGCAAAAAGCTCAGGTATTACGCTTCGAGCGCTGCCAGAAGATGTGGTTCAGAGCTTCTTGAACGAATCGGGCTATCGGCCACGTAGGGGGTACTCGGAATGATTGGTATTATCGCCGACGATATTACAGGGGCCAATGACATCGGCATTATGTATGCCAAGGCAAACATCATGACGCATGTCTATCCAATGGAAGCATGGATGTATCAGAACGACGGTATGCAGCCGGAAGTGCTCGTCCTCGACACGCATTCCCGATTAGATACGCCGGAGGAAGCCTATAATAAAGTGTTTCAGATGACGAAGAAGCTGAAGGAAGCGGGTTGCGCACGTTTTATCAATAAAACGTGTTCCGTTTTTCGAGGCAATATCGGTGCTGAATTCGATGCCATGCTAGATGCCTTAGAGGCATCTTTTGCTATTGTTGTGCTCGCTTTCCCGAAAAATGGTCGAACAACCTTAGACGGCATTCATTATGTGCATGGTAAAAAACTGGAAGAATCTGAGTTTCGCAATGATCCTGTCCATCCGATGCATGAATCCAATTTGCTTCATATTTTACAGTCACAAACGCCAAGGCGTGTAGGGCTCATAACCATAGATATTATTGAACAGGGCTCATCCGTAATCATGGCTGAGATCATTAGATTGAAGAACAATGGCTTCAACTACCTGATTCTAGACGTGCGTGATCAGCAATCACTTCAAATCATTGCGCAAGCGGTTCATCAGGAACCGATCCTTTGCGGCAGCTCCGCTTTAGCTGAGGAACTAGCCCTGCTAGAAAAGCCGAGTGCCATCCAAACGGGGGTTACGAATCAACTGCCTGAGCTTGGGAGATCAGCTGTCTTATGTGTCGCAGGAAGCTTAATGCCCCAAAGTGCTGCTCAAATTACTTACGCGAAAGGGCAGGGGTTGCCCGCATTGGAGCTTGATTCTCTGCTGTTATTCGATCCTTCGGATAGGGAGTCACATTGCGACCAAATCATTGGCGAAGCTTCAAACCTTCTCAAGGAAGGGCGCGATGTCCTTATTCACGCTTCGAACAGTCCGCTCAAGGTGGCTGCGACGAAAGTGAAAGGGATGGAGCTTGGCTTCGATAATACGGAGGTATCTGAGCTCGTTTCGGATGCCCTGTCCGATGTTATTAGGTCTATCGTCGAGGAGACAGGACAACAACGACTGCTCATCGCAGGTGGAGAAACATCTGCAGCTGTTTGTGCGAAGCTTGGCATTGGCGGACTATGCATATGGCAAGAAATTCAGCCAGGACTGCCGTCCTGTCTAACACTCCAGAAGCCTGAGCGTTTCTTAGTTCTGAAATCAGGCAGCTTCGGCAGCGAACCCTTTTTCATAGAAGCGATTGAACATCTGAAACAAACCTAAACATGTGTGGGAAGGAGATTGCAGTATGAGTAAAGTGTTAGAGCAACTTTTGGTGAAATACCCCGACTTGGCGCCTTGCCGCGCTTCGATCCAAGCAGCATTTGAAGCGATGGAGCTGTCGTTCGATAAGGGAGGCAAAATGCTGCTTGCCGGTAACGGAGGAAGTGCAGCAGATTGTGAGCACGTGGTGGGCGAATTAATGAAAGGTTTTATGTCGCCACGTAAACTCCCTAAGGAGCAAAGAGACAAGATGATGGTTCACGGTGAAGCAAAGGGGACCTATTTAGCGGATCATTTGCAGGGGGCGCTTCCAGCCATTTCACTTGTTAGCCATACGGCGTTTGCAACAGCTTTCAATAATGATGTCGCGGCAGATATGGTCTTTGCGCAACAAGTTTATGGGTATGGCAAACAAGAAGATACACTTGTTGTATTCAGTACATCCGGTAACTCGGCCAATATTGTGCATGCGGTGCAAGTAGCCAAATCCATGGGTGTAACGACGATTGGTCTGACGGGTGAAGGCGGGGGTCGCTTAAAAGACCTTTGCGATGTCATCATTCGTGTACCTTACAGCTCAACACCAGACATTCAGGAACGCCATCTTCCGATCTATCATGCGCTTTGTATGATGCTGGAGGAGGCATTCTTCGAATGAGTCTTCTGCTAGGTGGTATGGATATTGGAGGTACGAAATGCGCGGCTGTGCTTGGTGTTAGCAATTCAGATACGATTCACATTGTAGATAAAATAAGCTTTCCCACTCCTGCAACGCCTGAAGAAGCACTGACGCAGCTTGGAGATGCACTGGAACTATTGCTGCAGCGCAACAACGGAGGTACTTTGCAAGCCATCGGCATCAGTTGTGGAGGACCTTTGAGCAGTAAAGATGGTCTCGTACTTTCGCCGCCGAATCTGCCTGGCTGGGATCGTATTGATGTATTGACGCCTTTTCGAGATCGTTTCAGCGTTCCTGTTGGCTTGCAGAATGATGCTAACGCTTGTGCATTGGCCGAATGGAAATGGGGAGCTGGTCGCGGTTCGGACAATATGGTTTTCTTGACCTTTGGAACCGGCATGGGTGCCGGTCTTATCCTAAACGGTCGCATTTATGGGGGAGCCAATGATATGGCCGGTGAAGTTGGGCATATCCGCTTAGCGGAGGATGGACCATTAGGCTATGGGAAATATGGCTCGTTCGAAGGTTTTTGCAGCGGTGGCGGGATTGCCCGACTGGCTCAAAAGTTAGTCGAAGATGGTTTGCATGTGAAGAATTCGGTCCTTCTATTGGTAAATAAGGAGCTCCATGAGCTATCAGCGAAAGATGTGTTTGATGCTGCCCATGCAGGTGATGAACTAGCCCTAAGGGTCATTCGAACGGTTAGTCAGCAGCTAGGCCGCGGACTGGCAATCTTGGTCGATATCCTTAATCCGAATACCATTGTCATTGGGAGCATTTATGAACGTCAGGAATCGATGCTTGCCCCTCTGGTCATGGAGGAGCTGCAGCGTGAGGCTTTACCGATTTCACTCGGTGTTTGCCGAATTGTACCTTCTGGTTTAAAAGATCATGTCGGAGATGCAGCCAGCTTATCGGTTGCGCTTCATGCCTATGAACAACAGCGGAATTAAGGGAGGACCTTATGGTACTAGGAAATGAAATAAGATCAAATGGTTTGCAGTCAATTCTAAGTCGAATAAGCGTAACGGTGACACTTGACACCGGTTCGACAATACCGCTTCTATTTAGCGCTAGCGATGAAACACCAGGTATGGATGAACGTGGTACTTATACGGAAACGAATCAAACCTATGGCAATGAGGAAGATACAGCTGTTGTACATCTTCGTTTTCGTAGTTACGAAACCTATGTACTAACATCCGTTCAGGGTGAATTAATTAGTGCAAATGATTTTGGAAAACAACGCTGTTTTTCCGCACAAAATGGCATCATCCTCCATATCGAAGAGATGGGTCAAGTAGACGGTTTAATGGCCAACTACCAACATAAAGATTGGTGGACGAGACCTCATTTTAATCACGATTGGTCAACTTTACCCGAACGCACGCAATCGTTGCTGTGGAGCAAAGATGCTTCCTATTTTCATTTGCTCCCCGTCTGCGGTCCTGAGTTCCGTACCGATGTCTGCGGCTCCGCGACTGGTTTGCAAATCAGGGTCTCTTCACATCAAGGCGGAAGATCGAAATGTAAAACCTTATCTTTTGTCCTAGGCATAGGGACAGATCCCTATCAATTAGTAGAACAGCATGTTGACGCTGCACTGCATGCCCTTGATTACCCGACGCTGCCTCGTGCTCAGAAGCCATACCCTGAAATTCTGGATTCACTGGGCTGGTGCAGCTGGGATGCCTTTTACCATCAAGTCAATGAAGAAGGTTTGTTGATCAAAGCGGAAGAGCTTAAGGCGGCCGGACTACCTGTTCAATGGGTGATGATTGATGATGGTTGGTCACAAACGATCGATAAGAAGTTATCCGCCTTCCAAGCGGATCAAGAAAAGTTTCCTCAAGGGCTTGCCGAAACGGTACGCAGGCTTAAAGAGCAGCATGGTGTTCGTTGGGTAGGTGTTTGGCATACCATTGCAGGGTACTGGGGCGGCATTCATCCGGAATCTCCACTGGCGAAGCAATATAGCGACTATCTCTACAACAATGCTAGAGGGAGCTTAATTCCTTATCCGGATGCGGCGCGCGGCTTTGGTTTCTGGCATGCCTGGCATTCTTTCCTTGAGCGTCAGGGAATTGACTTTGTCAAAGTCGACAGCCAGAGCGCTGTCTTAAATTTCACGAAGCATGAGTGGTCGATCGGTGAGGCTGCGGCTGCTGCCCATCAAGCGCTGGAAGCATCGGCGTCGTTACATTTTAATAACACAATCATTAACTGCATGGGGATGGCGGCTGAAAATATGTGGCACCGTCCGAAATCTTCGGTTTCTCGCAACAGCGATGACTTCGTCCCGCAAGATGAATTTGGATTTGCTGAGCATGCGCTGCAAAATGCGTACAATTCGTACTATCACGGGGCGTTCTATTACGGCGACTGGGATATGTACTGGACCAAGAATCACGATGATATTCAAAATGCCGTGCTGCGATCGGTCAGCGGTGGGCCCGTTTATTTCAGCGATGCACCAGGCAACACCGATGCTTCTAAAATATGGCCGCTTATTTACCAAAATGGACGTATTATTCGCTGTGAACAAACGCCAAGCCCTACAGCAGACTGTCTATTCCTTGATCCTACGAAAGAAACAGTCCCATTGAAATTATGGAATATGGCTCAAGGATCAGGCGTTGTAGCTGCATTCCACATCGGTAAGTTTACAGATGAAGTGAAGGGCTCAGTTCGTCCTTCTGACGTTCCAGGATTAAAAGGCGAACAATTCGTGCTTTACGAACATTTCTCCGGCGAGATGAAGTTGATGCGTTTGAACGAACAGCATGATTTCGTACTTCAGCCAGCACAATGCGCGCTTTACTTATTTATTCCAATTGTAGGAGCTGCAACGCCAATTGGTCTAACTGATAAATACATCGCTACGGATGCAGTAAGCGAAGTGAAGTCGGAAGGTGCTACCGTATCTCTTTCATTAAAAGAAGGCGGTACGTTCCGATTCGTGTCAGCAGGCAAGGAAATAGCTGTACGGGTAAATGGCGAGTCACTTTCTGTTGTATCCGTAAGTGAACAATTGTATGAAGTAGACATTCCTAAGCTGGAAGGAAAGCTGACGGTCGTTCTTTCCGTTTCGGAATAACAATAGCTACGTACAAGTGAGGTGAGATGACATGGAAAAGAAGGCCCAATGGGAAGCGGACATACCTGAACTGGAAGGAAAAGACGTTGTCATCCTTGGCGGGTCTTTCGCCGGTATCGCCTGTGCGGTGGAATTGGCTAAAGCCGGACAACAAGTCATGATCATCGAGCCACGAACGTATTTGGGGCGGGAACTAACCGCCCCTCTTCGTCCGTGGCTTGATCTTTCTTCGAGTGATATCCCGCATTGCCCTGAGCTTATTCAATTTGCCATAGAGCAATCTTGGGAAGAATCGTTTGTGAAAAGCAGGACACACTTGCCGCTCCATCCGGACCGCCTGAAGCGGGCACTTGAAGATATACTGATAGCCAACGGCGTTGCGCTCCTTTATGCTTCACTCCCAGTTGCTATTGTTACAAAGGAAACAGGAAAGCAATCGGAAGGCATTGTGATTGCGAATAAAACAGGCAGCCAATTTATCCGCTGCAATCGAATCATTGATATGACGGAAACAAGTGTCGTCTCCCAGCTTAGCGGTGAGTCCGTTGATTTATTTGCTTCTGGGAAAACGGCAGCGTTTGCAAGAACGTTAGAGTTTACCGGCGTGGCGTGGGCGGAAGAAGCTGAGGGAGAGCTAGAAGTCAGGGTTCCCCAAAGTTTGTGCTTGCTTGGAGACAAAATACGGCTGATTCAAGGATATCGAGACAAGCAACATTACTACGTGGAATATTGGATGGAACTTCGGAGTGCGAATCAGCGTGAAGCAGCTGGGGAACGGGAACTGGAAGCTCGTCGTCGAGGCATGGGGTTGACAGCATTTCTAATTCAGTCTGTTGAGGCATTCCGAAAGGCTACGCTTTGTGGGTCGTCTTTCGAGCTTTACGGTCCAGTAGCATTCGATGAGGGTGGAGTAAAAGTCAATCCAGAGTCGCTTGAGAATTTAGATCCGATTCAAGCGACAAAGGCGGGTATGCAGCTGGCTGCTTATTTACTTCAAACAACTTACGAACAACAGACTGATCTAGCTTACTCGCGGATTAGGTTGAAAACGGAAGTACCCACGATGAAAAATGTCGATGTTCTCGTTATCGGTGGAGGTTCAAGCGGTGCCTGTGCATCCATCACGGCAGGAGGCGAAGGCGTTCGCACGATGCTCGTCGATATGAATCCAGGGCTGGGTGGAACAGGAACGTTTGGTGGCGTCGACAGCTATTGGTTCGGCAGAAGGGAAGGCTTCGCAGCTCGTATTCATGATGCTGTTCTGAAGGTGCAGCAGTCCATCGAGTACAAGGGCCATAAATGGAACATCGAAGCCAAAATGTTCGCTCTTCAGCAGGAAGCAGAGCGCAATCACGTTGATCTGCTGATGAATGCTTTTACGTATGCAGCGGTGATGAAAGAGAAGCGAATATGCGGCGTGCTGGTTGCTACCCGTTGGGGACCTGCTGCGATCTACGCCGATGTTGTGATCGACGCGACAGGGGATGGCGATGTGGCTGCTTTTGCAGGAGCGGAATTCGTGTACGGATCTGCGAAAGACCACACGGTGATGTGGTACTCGCTTGCGCAATACAGCAAACCGGACAAGATACAGAACAATTTTACAAGTATGGTGGATGTATCGGATATTTTGGACTATACACGCGCTATCATGGCTGGACGCAGAAGGGGCGATCCCCAATTGCATGATCATGGCATTTATGTGGCAACGCGGGAAAGCCGACACATTGTCGGGGACACTGTTATGCAGCTATCTGATCAGCTTCTACAACGCAGTTGGCCCGATGTGATTAATATTCATTTTAGCAACCATGATGTCAAAGGGGTCAGCGGAGCAGATTGGATTAACATTGGACTCATACCTCCTAATTTAGAAATTGAAATTCCTTATCGCTTGCTGCTGCCGAAAGGGATTGAAGGCTTGTTAGTTGCAGGGAAAGCTATTTCTGCTACGCATGATGCGCTACCTGCTATACGGATGCAGTCTGATTTGGAGAATTTAGGCGGCGTTGCTGCGCTTGCGGCGGCATTAGCTGTTCGATCCGGAGTCATCCCAAGGAATATTGGGATTGAGGAGCTGCAAGATCGCTTAATCCGAGAAGGGATTTTGCCTGAAACCGTTAAGACGAGACATCTTGCACCAATGAAGTATACAAACGCAGAACTCAGACTTTTGGTTGATAAAATAGAATCGGATCAACCGCTTTATGAATACGCGAACATGCGAATGAATGAAGTTTATCGGGAGACGCTTCCCTTTGTGGAAATATGCTCCCTTGGACAGATCATCGTTCCGTACCTAATTGAGGCGATGGAGCACGCAACGGGGATGCGGGAGATCCGATTGGCGCAAGCATTAGCTATGCTAGGAAGCAAAGCGGCTGTTCCAGTATTGATCTCTAGGATTATGGCTGAACTAGAAGGGAGCGAACTTCCGCGGCGAACTGCGGATATGATGTATGTCCAGCTGCCGCCTGATCATGGTGCGATGCCTGATGTCGTTTACTTGTTATATTCCCTCGCACAAACGAAGGATTCACGCGCAATTGCCGTATGGGAACGGATCGTCGAGCTTATGAAGCCAAGTGAAGAAGACTTTAGAGATACATGGTTAGGCCTCTTCTACTATATAGATGCGGTTAGTCAAGGCGCAGAGCGTTTAGGAGATAGGAATGCCATTCCTGTATTGGAACACTTGCACCGGATTCCTTATTTACAGGGTCAGGTGAGCACGAGTATTCCGCAAGCAGACTACTTTTTGGAACGGAGAGCCATGCTGGAGCTGGTTATTGGCAGGGCGCTGGCTCGTTGTGGAAGCAGGCTTGGCTATGAAGTGTTGATTCAATACGTAAGTGATGGCCGATCGCTCTTAGCGAAGCAGGCATTCCAGCATCTACGAGCGCTTGGTGGGCAAGCGCTGGATAATGACCCCGAGAGCTTACATCGTTGGCTGGATACCGTTCAGCCCTATCAGCATACGTATCCGCTTCAGACACAGTTGGATATCGAAACGAACAGTGAGTCTATTTTACGGACATATAAGGGATCTTTCTCAGGATGAGGTGGCTGCTTTGTTTTTAGCGCTGGATATCGGAACAACCAATATAAAAGCTGGGGTAGTAGATGAGCAAGGCAGGCTTCTCGCTACAGCAATTCGCGCCAATCTGAAGAATCAGCATTCGCAGGGATATGTTTATTATGACCCGCACGAATTGTGGAGTACCATCAGTTCTCTTATCAGAGAAGTCATTACTGCGGTGGAGGGCATCTCCTCGATTCGTTCAGTGGGTATAACGAGTATGGCGGAAAGCGGGCTTTTAGTGGACCGTCAAACTGGCGCTGTCAGAACGATGATCATTCCGTGGTTTGAATCGTGTTCCCTCCCGCATGAGGGGCGGATTAAACAGGAGATTGATGCTTATGAACAGTTTTGCCAAAGCGGACTTCACCCGTCATTTAAGCAAGGACTGTCGAAGCTGCTTTGGATTCAAGATACGCAGCCCGAGGCACTGAATGGAAGCGTCTGGCTGTCTGTTTCCTCTTATGTGGCCTTTTTACTTACTGGGAAGTTCGCGGAAGAAGAAACACTTGCTGCACGAACATTCGTATACCGAATGGATCAGAGGGAATGGAATTTGCCATTGATTCGACATTTCGGATTGTCAGAAAGCCATTTCCCCACGGTGGTTGCAACGGGTACTAGCGTGGGGGAAGTTCTTCCGAATGTTAGCCTCGGGCTTGGACTAGGGACTGGCGTTGCGGTTTGTCTCGCAGGACATGATCATGTGTGTGCATCGCTTACCATTGGTCAACCAGAACGTGGCATTGTCTATAATTCGATGGGCACAGCTGAAACGTTAGTTGGGAACTTTGGTGCTAGGATGCTTGATGAGGACGATTATCAGTCGGGACTCGCTTTTGGACGGCATCCTCTGGCCAATCAAATGTTTTGGATGGGGGGACACTCGGCTTCTGGCGGTTCGGTCGAATGGCTAAGAGGCCTCTTGGATACAGGAGATTTGTCATACTCTGATATATTGAGCATGCTTGATCAGGTTGCACCTGGACCGACTGGTATTTTGTACTACCCCTATTTGTCCGGTTGCGGTGCACCTTCTGCGAATGCAATGGCTAAGGCGGCTTGGATTGGTCTGACTTCGCGTCATCATCGCGGTGACATGTTCAAGGCTGTCCTGGAAGGAAATGCGTATCAGATGGAATGGCTGCGATTGGAAGCTGAGAAAATTGGCAAAGAATCCATCAACAAATTGGTTGTTGTAGGTGGCGGAGCCAAAAATAAACACTGGCTGCAAATTAAAGCAGATATGTCCGGCATCGATCTGCATCATCCTGATTTGCCAGAGGCGACGTTACTCGGCGCAGCGTTGACGGCTGGGGTCGGTTCGGGTGTGTATCGTTCTTTTGAAGAGGCGATGCGTGCTGTTCCAGCAGGCAGTTTGCAAATCTATAGGCCAGATCTCGCTAAACATGATCAGTACCGGTCAATCTTCGAGAATGGCTTTGCTCACCTTCGTCCGATGCTTCTAGCTTACGATTTATGGTATATGCAACAGTTTACAAAAGAACGCTAAACTTAGGAGGACTACGATGCCGCAGAAGAATCAAGTTCAGCTCATTACGTACCCAGACTCACTTGGTGGCGATTTAAAGTCACTTAATCAGGTGCTGTTAACGTATTTCTCAGATATTTTCAAAGGTGGCATTCATATATTGCCTCCATTTCCTTCGTCGGGGGATAGGGGATTTGCGCCACTCACTTATTTGGAAATTGAGCCGACGTTTGGTACTTGGGAGGATATAAAGGCGATAGGTCAACATTATGACGTGCTTGTGGATTTAATGGTTAACCATATTTCCAGAAAATCAACGTATTTTCAGGACTTCTTGAAGCATGGACGCAAGTCCGAATATGCGGATCTGTTTATTACGTTGGACAAGATCTGGGATGACGGGAAGCCTGTTCAGGAAGATGTCGATAAGATTTTCTTACGAAGACCGAGACCGTATTCTACTTTTCACATTGAAGAAACGGGTGCCGAGGAAACGGTATGGACAACATTCGGCAAGGAAGATCCTTCCGAGCAGATTGACCTGGATATCAAGTCAGAGAAGGTTAAACAGCTTTTAACGGAATTCTTTGCGAATTTCTCCAGAAATAATGTGAAGACGGTGAGACTGGATGCAGTCGGTTTTGTTATCAAGAAGTTGGGAACAAGCTGTTTCTTCGTAGAGCCGGACATCTACAAATTTCTTGATTGGATGAAGGAAATGGCGGATTCCCAAGGAATTCAGCTGCTGCCTGAAGTGCATGCGCATTTCCAAATCCAAAATAAGCTAGCTGAGCGCGGTTACTGGATTTATGATTTTATTTTGCCATATACGATTCTCGAGACGATGTTGAACAACTCTAGCGAGAAGCTTTGTGACTATTTGAAAGTACGTCCGAGCAAGCAATTTACCATGTTGGATTGCCATGATGGTATTCCTGTATTGCCTGATTTGGCGGATGTCGTCGATACGAAGGCTGCAAGAAAAGTAGTCGATCTATGTGTAGAAAGAGGTTCAACGCTTAGTCTGATCGTATCCGATGAGCACAAAGGCGATGGCGGCTTTGATGTTCACCAAATAGGCGGCACCTATTATTCGGTATTGGGTCATGATGATGACGCCTATATTGCTTCCAGGGCGATTCAATTCTTTGCTCCAGGTATCCCACAGGTTTATTATGTTGGATTATTGGCAGGAGAAAATGATGATGAAGCTGTCAAAGTGACGGGGGAAAATCGTGCCATGAACCGTCACAACTACACGATGCATGAAATTGAAGCTTCTTTGCAAAAGAACGTTGTCCAACGATTGTTAAAGCTTATCCGATTCAGAAATGAGTATCCCGCCTTTAATGGGGATTTCAATGTGCTGGAATCGGCTACGGATGAAGTAAGACTTACCTGGCATAAGGATAGCTACTCCTGTACGTTGTTTATTGATTTGAAAACGAAGCGAACAGTCATCGATTATTTAGGAAATAACGGTGAAATGAATCAATATTTCGTATAAATAACGTCATCAGTATGGAGGGATCAGACATGAGCAGCAAACTATGTTTAAATGGTGATAATTGGAAGGTGTTGGATTTCATTGACGAAGCATGGCGGACAAAACAGGTCGAAAGCGACAAGCCATCGGATCCGCGACCATGGATTACGGCAACGGTTCCAGGCAGCATTCACCAGGACCTTTGGGACAATGGGACAGTGCCTGATCCTTATTTTGAACAAAACAGCCTGATGCTGGAGTGGATTCCGCAGCGCTCTTGGGTATACCGCAAGACATTTCATGTTGATGCAGAGGACGAGGGAAGATGCGCAAGACTTCACCTCCGAGGCATCGATTACAGTGCGCATATTTATCTGAACGGCACTTTGCTCGGCACTCATGAAGCGATGTTTACACCTGCCGAGTATGATGTCGCTTCTCATCTCCGATACGGGGCGGATAACTGGTTGACCGTGGTCCTTGACCCAGCTCCTCCTTCCGAGTCCCAGATGGGGCGAACGTCCAAAGTCGGGCATACGAAAACGAGAATGAATTATTGGTGGGATTTTACACCTCGTATGGTTCATTTAGGTATTTGGCAGGAGGTATACATAGCGTTTTCCGGGCCAGTAACGGTTGAGGATGTTTACGTCCGGCCGCAACTGAACGCGGATTATTCCCGTGCGGAGGTTTCTGTAAGCATCGAGGTATCCTCCAGACAAGAGATCTCGGCAGATATCGATCTGACGATTGATCATAACGGGAGCGAAGTCGCCAGCAAAATCTACTCCACACAGACGTTGACAAAGGGACTAACTAAGCTTGAGGTCATGCTGCCTATTGAAAAACCTGAGCTTTGGTGGCCGAATGGGGAAGGTGCGCAGCCTCTCTATGAGCTGACCGTTACCGTAAAGGAGACAGGCTCAGAAGAAATATCCTCTCACAGAGTGACTAAATTCGGCATAAGACAATTGGAGTTTTCGCCAAACGAAACATCTCATCCGAGCGCACTGTCGTACACGCTCACCTTGAATGGCCGCAAAGTATATGTCAAAGGATATAATTGGGTGCCGATCGATGTCCTTTACGGTGTAGAGCGCCAAGAAAAGCTCGAACATCTTCTCACCCTCGCGAAGGAAGCCAATGTGAATCTAATTCGGGTCAATGGTGTGGGTTTAATTGAAACGGATGCATTCTACGACCTTTGCAACCGGTTGGGTATTATGGTCTGGCAAGAGTTCAACCTGACAAGCTCCGCCTTTAACAGTAAGCCGAAAGAGGAGGAGTCGTTCATCAGCCGAGTTGTAAAGGAAGCGGAGAGCTTTATACCCCTAAAACGAAATCATCCGTCACTCGTGCTGTGGTGTGGGGGAAATGAACTGGAGTCGTTGGACAAGCTTCCATTAAACGGTGAAGAACCCGTACTTGCAGCGCTCCAAGCGACAGTCAAGCGACTCGATCCTGACCGCTTATGGCTGCCGTGCTCACCTTCCGGTCCACTGCCGTTTAACGGTATTAATATGAGTCGGAACCGACCTGACGACCTGCACGATGTACATGGTCCTTGGCATCATGAGGGCTTGACGGCACAATATACGCTTTTCAATGCTGGAGCTAATTTATTACACAGCGAATTCGGCGCGGACGGCCTCACAAACCTGAAAGCGCTGGAGGCGACGCTGAAGCCGGAAAATCGCTGGCCGGTTACACTGCAAAATCCAGTGTGGTATCACTTGGGTTCCTGGTGGGTGCAGGAAAAGCAATGGCAAGGCATTTTCGGTGAGCTGCCCAATCTTGAAACGGCCATTGAGGCGACCCAGTTCTTACAGGCAGAGGGTGTGCGATACGCTATCGAACGGAATCGTGCTCGGAAATTCCGCAACAGCGGCGCCCTGCCATGGATGTTCAACGAACCTTATCCTATGGCTGCGTGCACATCGGCCGTTGATTACTTCGGTCGCCCGAAGCATCTGTATTATGCCTCAGCACAAGCGTACAGCACAGTTTCTGTAACGGCAAAATTCGCAAAACAGGTGTGGGCGGACGAACTGGATTTTGAAGCGGAACTATGGGTAACAAACGGCGATACCCAGGATTACACGGAGGTGGACCTTCACTGGTCGATGGCGGGAGCTTCCGGCCATACCTTTGCAAGCGGGCAACGTACGATAAACGTGGGCGCTAATAAAGCGGAAAATTTCGGAGATATCGGCTCTCAATTACCTGAGATCACTGGAAAGCTATTTTTTCTTACACTTCAGCTCAAGATGACGTCGGGTGTCATAATTGCCTCCAATCGTTATCTGTTCTCCACGGCGGAAAATCTTCAACCTATGCTGGAACTTCCTCGCACAACACTGGAAATCCATTCGGAGTGCAATGGACAGAACTGGAGCGTCAGCGTTACAAACAGTGGGGAGTATGCCGCCCTGCTTGTACGAATCGATGATGAAAGATCCTTGGATGCCGAAGGATCGGTCTATATCAGCCACAGCGGGTTCCATCTGCTGCCGGGGGAAAGTCGCACGGTTACAGCTGTCTGGAAAGATGCGGGGAATGACAGCATGCTGTCCGTCCAGGCCCTCAATGCGGATAAGCGGACAGTGGGATAGCAATGGCATATACACAAAACCGGACTGGGATATTACCAGTACCGGTTTTATTATTTTATGTCAATTTTGTTGCTGTTTTGTTCTATATTTCATCGGCGTTGTACCCACAAGTTTTTTGAAAGCTTGACAAAAGTAAGGAAAATTATTCATGCCCACTTCAATACTGATCTGTTCTACCCCTTTGTTGGTAATATGTAAGAGTAGACAAGCTTGCCGTATTCGCCTTGCAAGGATATAGGCCATTAGACTTGAGCCGGTTTCTTGTTTGAAAATGCGGGACACATAATACTTGGATATATGCAAATGCTCTGCTAAGGTATCAAGGGATAGTTCATCGGAATAATGTCCTTCCAACCAATTCATTACTTTTTCTGAATAGCGAAGCTGCCTTTGCGGATGTAAGCTATTTTCAACGGGATTACCAAAACCTCTAGTATAGAGAAATTGAAATATTTGCAGAAGCATTAAAGCGAAGTTATGTTGTTTTTCATGATCCTGATAATAGGCGAAATTAGCATTGTAATGTAGGAATAACTCGCAGATAAACCGCGTTTGGTCAACGTTTTGGAGAACCTGTTCTTGGACTTCATGTTTCCACAGATGCTGAAAATAACGCTCTAAGTGGGGGAATGAAGAGAAATAGTGTTCAAATATCGAGGGCTCTAATGTGACAATCGTGCGCTCAAATGGTGAGTCTGGTTGTACATGAACCTGTATGTTATGCAGTTGATAGGGTTGCAGGTAGAGGAGCGTACCCGATTTAATCGGATATACTTGGCGATTCACTACGATTTGACCGGTGCCTTGATGAACGAATAATAGCTCCATTCCTTGATGACAATGGTGGAATCCTTTATATAAATCAGTTGTAAATTTACGATAACTAAAGCGAAAGGGAATATCATGTAATTCAATATCTTCCAATAATTTCATTCTATGTTTCCCCCCATCATTGCATAGAATTGTCCAGCGAGCTTAGTGTAACATGATCTATGAAAACATGACAAGAAAACAACAATTTTATGCGAATGAGAATAACTTTAATACGGACGGATTTCATATAATGGAGACATTGTAAGTTCGAACAATCATGAAAAAAGGATGCGATAATTTTGGAATACACGTCATTTGGCAGAACAGGAATGCGAGTTTCAAAGCTTGGACTTGGAGGTGCTCCGCTTGGTGGGGATTTCGGTCCGGTTACGGATGAACAAGTCATTGAAGTGATTGATCGGGCTTTGGAATTAGGAATCAATTTCATCGATACAGCGCCTTTATATGGTGCAGGTGAAAGTGAAAGACGAATTGGGAAGGCGATTCAGAGCAAGAGAGAACAAATTTTTCTTGCTACGAAGGCGGTTATGCGAGGTACTCCTTATACATACGAGAATACGATTCAGTCAGTGGAAGATAGTCTGAAACGATTAGGGACGGATTATGTCGATCTTATTCAGATGCACGAGCTTTCAGAGTTGAATGCAGAAATGGGGATGAACGAAACGATCCCGGCTTTTCTGAAGTTGAAGGAGCAGGGCAAAGTGCGGGCTATCGGAGTTAACGCTTTCAATCCGTCGCTGTTGCTGCCATTCATTCGATCTGGCCACATCGATTCCGTGCAAACCTTCTGCCGTTATATGTTGATTGACTATACGGCTATGGATGAGCTTCTACCGACGGCGAAACAGCATAATGTCGCCGTTATTAACGGCAGCGTGCTCGGCATGGGTCTTTTGGCAGAAGCGCCAGCGCCATTCATCAAGACAGATTCGCCTTTATATAACGAAGCACAGCAACGAATCGATCAGTTAGCTTTCCTTCGTAAGTCAGAGCCCAAAGGATTAATTGAGCCTGCGATGCGTTTCAGCCTTGCTAGCCCTGACATTACGGTAACGTTAACTGGAACTACGTCCTTACGATCGCTAGGACTAAATGCCAGTTTTTGCGATGGCGTAGGTATCCCGCAACATGAATTAGATCGCTTGCTGTCTTTATTCCCAGGTCAGCCACTACAGTGGTAAAAGGAGAATGAAAAGCCCATGTCTAAGTTAGAAGCAAATATGAAAGCGGATACCGTGCATGTACGATGGTTGGATAGGGTTTGGAATCAAATTGTAAACAAAGTTGAGCACATGAATGCGTCTATTGGCGCTGAATTTCCCTACATTTCGGAGAATGGCAAGTACAACAGAGAAGCGGCTGATTGGTGGACGAATGGCTTCTGGCCAGGTCTTCTGTGGATGGTATATCGTGAAACCAAGAATGAAAGCCTCAAAGAAACAGCTGCTCAGATTGAAGGTAAAATGGACACGGTGATCACCGACTTTTATCCACTGCACCATGATGTTGGCTTTATGTGGAGCCCCTCTTCCGTGGCCCAATACAAGCTGATCGGCAATGAAGATTCGAAACGGAGGGCATTGACGGTAGCTAGTCATCTCGTTGGTCGTTTGAATGTGAAAGGCGGTTTCATTCGTGCTTGGAACCAGCCTGAGCGAGTTGGTTGGGCGATTATAGACTGCATGATGAATTTACCGCTGCTTTATTGGGCTAGCCAAGAAACAGGAGATCCTCGTTTCAAGCATGTGGCCGTTTTACATGCGGATACAACGTTGCGTGAGTTTCTTCGCCCAGATGGATCGACTTACCATATCGTGTGTTTCGACCCCGAAACGGGAGAGAGAATAGAGGCCCTTGGCGGGCAAGGGTATGCGCCTGATTCTGCTTGGGCGCGAGGCACGGCATGGTCTTTATATGGCATGGCCCTAAGCGCACGCTATACAGGAGATCAACGCTATATCGATGCAGCTAAACGTGCAGCACATTTCTTCCTAGCGAATGTACCTGAAGATGGGTTACCTCCCTTTGACTTTCGAGCACCATGGGAAGAAGGAATGGCAATGGACTCGAGCTCAGCAGCTTGCGCAGCTACGGGCATGTTGGAATTGAGTTTGCTGGTACCTGAGCGGGAAGCTGAGTTCTATCGCCGTGCGGCTGAGCAATTAATTTTTAAATTGAACGAAAAATATACGACATGGGATGATCCAAACGAAGAAGCCATTCTAAGATTGGGAACCGCTAATCGACCTCGGAATACCCATGTGAATGTACCGATGATCTATGGTGACTTCTTCTTCGCAGAGGCAGTTTGCAAACTGCGCGGCATGCACGACACCTTCTGGTAGGAGGAATTTAAATAAAAGCGGCCATTCTCCAAGTTGAGAATGGCCGCTTTTATTTACGGTGAGATCTCCTGAATATCACTCACTCTGGATTTAAGCCGATATTCGGTGGGGGTAGTGCCAAACCGCTTTTTAAATAAGGTGAAGAAATGCTTTTTATTTTCCCAACCGATTTTTTCTATAATTTCATCTACGTTAAATGGCGAGTCCTTAAGCAATTCAGATGCTTTCACTAGTCGAGTTTCAGATATGTAGTCAGCGATCGATCGTGAAGAATGTTCACGGAAGAGCTTGCCTAAATAAGCCGGCGTTAATTTAAACTGATCTGCTACTCGATTGGAAGTTAGGGTTGTGTCCATATAATGGGAGTCGATGAAGCGGATTGCGTTGGAAACCACGATATCTGATTTCTCGCTTCGGTTTTGTTCGATTTTCCCAACAATCGCGGATATAAGGGTAATGAACTCGTAATTGATCTCGTCGAATACTTCCATTGATTTCATTGTATTGTCAAAAGAAACGAAGTCTAGACCAAAGGAGATCGTCCCATTTCGCTCCATGAGATTAACCAGATTGAAGATGCTGGAGGACAAATACGATAAGGTAAACATGATGATATTGAAGCTGCAATCTGTTAATTCTTGTATCAAATTCCAGTAGGCTGTTTTGGCTTCTTCTAATTTGGCTTTCTGAATACAGTCAAGGAATTGCTGCACAGAAGCCGTATTGATATTGAAATCGGACCAATTGACCTTATTTATCGTTTGTTGGGTGAGCAGGCAACCATGGCCATATTTAATCCGATAATGGGAAAGCTCTAATGTTCTCTCATACAGGGCCCGGACATCCTTAATGGAAGTTACAGGTTCGCTAATAAAGGCTGAAACGCTAATCGAACAGTACTTGGCGTACACTTGCTGAATCTCTTGTGCCAAGCTCTTCAAACGCTCGATGTGATCTGTGGAGCCAGGTTCATGATCACTGAATACTTCCATATTTAATAAGGTAACTACATGATCCCTACCCGCATCGATGGACTCGCATGGATAGGAAGGATGCACGATTTCATTTGCTATATTAAGAAGCGAGTATCGTAATAAGGATTGATCCCTCGAGCTATAGTTCGCATGAAAAGCCGCATAATGATCTGTTTTAAAGAGAATAAGGGCAATGGAGCTTCTTGGATCAAAATGAACATTATGCTGCTTAAAAAACGCTTCGTAATCGACCTCTTTTACATGTTTACTCAAGAGAAGATCCTTCAAATACGTCTGTTTCAACGTGAACAGATTGGTCTTACGGAAATCTTCAAGGGAGTTAAGTTGATAGTGAGTGGACTCAATGGAATCAGTGATGTACTGAAATTCATTGTGATGGTCCTCTTTTGGCTCCTGTGCTTGGTTCAGACGTCCAATTGTTTTTCTTAAATTTCGCACAGGATCATATAAATTCTTGGAGAGTAAAAATCCTGTAATGAGACAGATGATGAGCATCACAAGTCCTATCGTCACTGTAATCGCTTTCACCTTACTCACGGTTCCAGCAATATATTTGTAAGGCGTGATGTTGACCAAGATCCATGGCGATGTCTCATATGACGTATAAGTAATGATCGAGGAGGTCCCTCTGAAGTCAGCTGTAAAAACACCAGATTGGTTTGTGGATTTTAATACGTGAGCAACGAAAGGCTCGTTGGACAAACTGCTTAGAAATAAGTCTTTTTCTTGATCCGAATTGGCTATGACGTTCCCGTTGTGATCCATAATCAAGATATTATTACCTGTTAATGAATCAGATTCCTGATAGGACGCAAGAGAATTGAAAATCCAATTCATTCGGACATTGATAACGAGTGCATTTTTCAACCGTTTATCAGGAAAATACTCAGGCAGGATGTAGGAAAATACATTCTCGAATTTCGTAGGATCTAATTCTGATACTGGAATTTTTCTTGGAATAGGTGTATGCGACAGTAATAGCTTGGGATCTTTAAACATTTGAACCAATTCCGTGTCATAAAACTGATCTTTCCGAGTGACTGTATTCGCTCCAATGGCATAATAAGTGTTCGTCTTCCCGTTATACACATAAGCGGAATAGATGAATGGCGCACTTCCTAACGAGGTTTCAATCGTATTAATGCTGTTAAGCTGATCCAAAACCGATATGTCATCGCTATACATTAATTTTGTTGTATTGGGGTTATTAAAAATCGCACTAGAGTAGGTGCGCACCGAGTTGTTTATTTGCAGTGCATTCTGATAGATCTGGTTCATTAATTTCTGATTAGATGAATTGAGCAGCCCAATGCTGTAGTTTGTAAAGTTGAAATGTAGAAACAACAAAAGCGCAAGCATGATTAAGGTAAGTAAGAATGTGATTTTGGTAAACATGCTATAAAAATAGATCTGACCCGTACGAAAAAATTTCACCCTCATACGACTCCCCCTTTACGTTAGAATCATGTGTTGTCTCCATTTATTATAGTTGAAAGGGCGAGATTATGGAATTCATTTGCCTCGAATTGAACTCATTCACATAATTTGAACCCTGATTTTAAACCGATTCTTCAATTTTGTGCCTATCTCACTTGGCAAATCATCTGTTACGATAAATGCCAGAAGGAGGTCATCACATCATGCAGCTAAGACAAATATGGAAAGATTTTCGGAAGAACAAAGTATTGCTTGCTCTAACATTACCTCTCGTGATGTATGTAACTATTTTCAGTTATGTACCGATGTTTGGAGCAATGGTTGCTTTCAAAAGGTACCAGTTTAACAAAGGTATTTTGGGTAGTGAGTGGGTGGGTTTAAGTAATTTCAGGTTTTTATTCGGCTCTCCGGATCTCTGGCGAATTGTTCGTAACACATTGGGATACAATTCAGCGTTTATCGTTCTTAATTTAGTAGGATCTGTCTTTGTAGCTTTGTTGCTATATGAAATTACGAATAAGAAGCTGCTCAAAACGTATCAGTCGATCATGTTCTACCCTCATTTTTTATCATGGGTAGTGGTTGCCTATATGGCCTATTCTTTTCTAAACCCAAGATCGGGGATGTTAAATCAGTGGTTAACAGATATTGGTTTAGGATCCGTAGACTGGTACAATAAGTCAGGCCCTTGGATCTACATCATGCCAATAGCGAATATGTGGAAAGAGATCGGGATCGGCGCCATCATTTATTATGCGGGGCTTCTAGGTATTGACCCTACCTATTATGAGGCGGCCAAGATGGATGGAGCGAGCAAGTGGCAGATTCTGATCAAAATCTCTGTACCTTTTCTGTATCCACTCATGACCATTCTTACGATTTTAGCCATTGGGCATATTTTTACGGCTGATTTCGGCTTGTTCTACCAGCTTCCAATGAATTCGCCTACCGTATACAGCTCGACGGATGTGATTGACACTTATATTTTCAGAGCGTTAACGGATTCAGGTAATGTTGGCATGTCAAGCGCAGCAGGATTAACGAAATCGGTTCTGGGTTTGCTGCTTGTTGTCAGTACGAACGCGTTGGTGCGAAAAATAAACTCAGATAATTCGTTATTTTAAAAAGAATGGAGGAGGAAGAGAGGCAATGGCAAGTTTCAAGAAATACCAGTTATCCATGTTGCCGATTCATCTATTCTTTATCGCTATTTCTGCCATGTTCATCATCCCACTATTGGCAATCGTGTCAATCTCACTCTCGAATGAAGTAGATCTATCGAAGTTTGGCTACCAGTTAATTCCCTTACATGTTGATTTTGACGCTTACCGTTATATTTTGGAATATCCGATGACCATTATTAATGCGTATAAAGTTACGATTATTATGGCCTTTGTAGGTACATTTGTATCCGTACTTATCATTTCCATGTGTGCCTATGCGCTATCTAGATCGGATTTTACGTATGGCAGGTTCATCACTTTTTATTTGTTCTTCACAACGTTATTCAGTGGGGGCATTGTTCCTTACTATATTCTAATGACGAAGGTTTTCCATGTGCAAAATACGTATTGGGCATTGATTCTCCCTTTATTAGGAAACATTTGGAACATGTTTTTAATGCGTACTTTCTTCAAGGCGCTGCCGGATTCCTTAGTCGAATCGGCTAAAATCGATGGCGCAAGCGAGATGCGAATTTACTTAACAATCATCGTTCCACTCTCAACTCCTGTTTTAGCCACTGTAGGGTTGTTGACATTACTTGTTTACTGGAACTCTTGGTTTGCATCGCTTCTATTTATTACCAAACAATCCATGTACCCACTCCAATACTTGCTGCAGGTTATGTTGAGTAACATCCAAGAAATATTGAAAAATATGCAAGATGGCGGAATCGTGGATACGGCAGCTTTAAACAAATTACCGAGTGAATCAGCCAGAATGGCCATGTGCATGTTAGCGATTGCACCCATGCTGTTCATATTCCCATTCTTTCAAAAGTATTTCGCCAAAGGTTTAACGGTGGGCGCTGTCAAAGGCTAGCCCTAAGCATGAATTAAGACTAGAATTCCTTAAATTCTAGGTTTAAGATAAGCATATAATAATGGAGGGTTGTTCATGGTAAACAGAAAAAGAAAGATGACTGTAGCGTTAACTTCGATTCTAACAATTGGGGCTCTTCTAGCAGGTTGTTCAACAAATACGGATAAGCCGAGTAGTACCAGCACGGCACAAGCATCAGTATCTCAAAAGCCGGAAGAATTAAAGCCAGTAAAGTTAGTTTGGTACTTGCGAAGCGCAGAGCCTAAAAACGGGGCAGCTGTCATGCAAAAGGCGAACGAAATTATCAATGAGAAAATCAAGGCAACCGTTGAATTCAAGTATGTCGCTCCAGCCGATTATGATAAAAAGATGCAGCTCGTTATGTCTTCTGGCGAAGAATATGACATCGCTTTCACTGCAAGCTGGGTTAATAACTATGTGAATAACGTCAGTAAAGGAGCGTATATTCCGTTAGACGATCTGTTGGCAAAATATCCTGATTTGACAAACATGTTTAAAAAGGAAATTTGGGATGCCGTTAAGGTTAATGGGAAAACGTATGGCGTTCCGAATAACCAAATCATGGGTGACCAGCCAGGATTTTGGTTGAAGAAGGATCTTGCAGATAAGTACAAAATTGACTTGACCAAAGTGAAGTCGTTAAATGATTTGACACCCGTTCTACAAACCATTAAAGACGGTGAACCAGGCATTTCTGCCCTTAGGGATGGTAACGGCATTAATGTGGCTTACAATGATGTTGTTTCATTAGTTGTGGACACATTTGTAGTGGATACGAAGACATGGAAAGTAACTAACCAATATGAACAGATGGCCCCTCAATTTAAGCTGATGAGAGACTGGTATCAAAAAGGATTCTTCCCGCAAGACGTTGCTACTCTGAAGGATGAGTTATCTTTAATCAAAGCTGGCAAAGTATTCAGCCGATACAGTCGTCAAAAGCCAGGTGTCGACGCCGAACTAAAAGCTTCGTATGGATTTGACGTTGTTAATTTCACAACCGGCCCTTCTGTCATTAGTAAATCTGCAGTAACGAGTACGCTAAATGCCATTAGCACGACCTCGAAAAACCCAGATCGCGCCATGATGTTGATCAATTTGATCGATACCAATAAAGAGCTGTTCAATTTGCTGAAGTTTGGACTTGAGGGACAGGATTATACCAAGGTTTCTGCTAACCGCATTGAACCGAAAGCAAATGCTTATTCTGTACCTGGCTGGTTATTCGGAAACGAATTCAATAGCTTTGTTGTACCTGGACAGCCGGATGATGTTTGGGATCAAACGAAGAAACTGAATGATACCTCTGTGGTTGATCCTGCAATTGGATTTACATTTGACCGTACGAATGTGGAAAATGAACTTGCTCAGTTGACAGCTGTAACAACGGAATTTAAGCCAATTCTTATCAACGGACTTGATGATCCGGACAAAATGATGAAGCTTTACACCGATAAACGAAAAGCAGCAGGTCAGGATAAAGTGTTGGCAGAAATTCAAAAGCAAGTCGATGCGTGGAGAAAGACTCAGAAATAAGACGTAATGATTGACGTATAGCGGGGGATCCAGTAATTCGTGGTTCCCCCTTTACTTGTTAAGAGAAGGGATGAAAATGATGCTAGAGCAAATAACATTTCGTCAGCTTAAGAATGCACTGGAAGAAACACAGCACCAACCACGTACACTTTATTCAGAAGCTCATTCCTCTGAGAAATGGAAACGCATAAGAGAAGATGTGAATTACGCAGAATTCTGGCATACATTGGAAGAGAAAGCGACACATGTACTTGAAAATCCCGTACGTGCACCATTATTTTCAGAGTTCACTTTGTTCGGGGATACAGGTGACAGGGCGATCTATCAGAAACAGCAAGATGACTTGTTCGTTGGCATCCCTATGTATAGCATGCTTGCCCTGATAGAGGATAAGGAGGAGTGGAAGACCGGATTAGAGAACGCAATTTGGCAAATATGTAACCAATATACCTGGGTTTCACCAGCGCATGTTGGACTTTACCATAATGATTATCCGAATGGGATCTGGGATCAGCCTCTTCCGCCACGAGAAACGGTAGATCTGTATGCAGGAATGACCGCATTTACGTTAGCGGAGACCGTTCATTTGCTGAAAGACAGGTTGCATCCGTGGATCATTCATCGTGTGAACGAAGAAATCCATAAGCGCATATTTCACGTCTATTTCAATGACCCTACACCGCAAAATTGGGAACTGAAGACGAACAACTGGCCGGCAGTTTGCTCCTCAAGTATCGGGGCAACGGCGATCTATATGATCGAAGATAGTGAGAAGCTGGCAGGTATGCTCTGGCGTGTGATTGGGGTGCTGCGGAATTACTTCTCAGGCTTTGACGAGCAAGGCGCAACACCAGAGGGTCCTGCTTATTGGCAATTTGGATTTTCACACTTTGTGTATTTCGCGGAATTGTTGAAAGAGCGAACACAGGGACGCATTGCACTCCTCACAGACGCTAAGGTCGAAGCCATCTCACAATTTCCGCAATTCTGTATGTTATCGGGTGGGAAGGTTGTCAATTTCTCCGATTCTCCGGAAGAAGTCACTTTGAATCCAGGTCTCATTCAACGATTGCAACAATATGTACCAACACTGGAGCTTCCGACCGACCACTATCGTATGAGGCCAGTTATAGGGAATTGGCTGGATGTTACAAGGTTGATGCTTTGGTCATTAGACTCTGAACCATCAATTTCTGCTAGTGACGGAGAGAGGGTTCAAGAGCAGGTATTTACCGGTAATCAATGGGTGATCTCGAAAGTTAAGGATGCTGAAGGTGGGATGACAGCTTTTGCTGCCAAAGGCGGACATAATGAAGAGCCTCACAATCATAATGATCTTGGGCATTTTATTTTACATGTCGATGGTGACAATGTGTTGGCTGATCTGGGGCTTGGCGTATATACCAAACAATATTTCCAACCTAGCTATCGGTACGAGATGATCAATGCGGGTTCTCACGGACATTCTGTTCCGATTGTGGATGGCTGCAGACAGGGATTTGGGAAGTCGTATCGCTCTGAAATTGTTCACAGTCAAATTTCAGATGATCAAGTTCATGTCGTTATGGATTTGACGAAAGCCTATGATTGCGTTTCATTGGATATTTTCACTCGAGAATTTCTGTGGGATCATTCGGTGCATAAAGCCCCGCAGTTGATCGTCAGGGATCGCGTCATTTGTCATACAAAGCCGGAGTCATTCCAAGAGATTTTCATAAGTTGTATACAACCTAGAGTCATCGGTGCAGGCCGGATACAGATGAATAAGGTGGCATTGCTTTACAATTCAGAGCAGTGGGAATTGGACATGGAAGAAATGAAAGTGGATTCTCACTATAAAATAGGAACGCCATTCTACCGAATCGTATTGAATCGTACGAGGATGGAGCTAGAGATGCTTTCTGAGTTTTGTTTTGAAATTGGTGAATAGTCGGCGGTACAGGTAAGCCTGTTTACATGGTTGAACAGGCTGCCCATTTCATATATCGCAATCGGTTGTAACGAAGGGAGGATACAGTTAGGGATCGTCATCGCTGCTCAGTCTCAAGAAGATTTTGATTGTGTCTCAAACCAATGGAACACTCAAAATGATCAAAAAGGAGCATGTGTACATGAATTCAATCCAGAGCAGATGGAAGAATCGATTATTAAAATGCGTATTAAGTGCCTTATTGATCTCTCCAATGGTCACGGCAGTCCCTATTTCTGAGGTACATGCGGCAGGAACGACCTATTATGTAGCTACGAATGGAAGCGATTCCAATAATGGGACATCGTTAAGCACGCCATTCCTTACGATTCAGAAGGCTGCACTCACAGCGCAAGCTGGTGATATCGTCAATATTCGGGGAGGGACGTATCGAGAAACCGTTACGCCAGCTAATTCAGGGACAACAGGAAACAAGATTACCTATCAGAACTATTCGGGTGAAACCGTCATCGTGAGTGGAAATGATGTTGTATCGGGTTGGACGGTGGATACTGGGAATATATATAAAGCTCCAATGAATTGGACCCTAGGAGCAGGTAACCAAGTGTTCGTTAATGGTGTGATGATGGATGAAGCACGTTGGCCTAACCAAGCGGGTACCTTGCTTCAGCCGACCCGTGCGTCTATGCAGTCTGGATCGGATTTGACGCACATCGTCGACACGAATCTTCCTGGGACCACGGGGTTCTGGAATGGAGCAACCCTATGGACGACAAGTGGAAGCGGATGGATTGCCATGACATCAACGATCACTGCTTTTGATGCTACTACGAAGAAACTGACTTTTGGTGCGTTAAAGTCGACAGGAGCGTCGTATGTGCCAGCATCAGGCAACAAATATTATTTGTCTGGGATTAAAGGTGCACTCGATGTAGAGAAGGAATGGTGGTACGATTCGGCAAACGCCATGCTCTACTTATGGGCACCAGGTGGTGGAAGTCCATCCAGTCAAACCGTCGAAGCGAAAAAAAGAACAACTGCCTTCGACCTATCTGGTAAAGGTTTCGTAGATATTAAAGGCATTCAAACGATTGCCTCGACCATCCAAATGGATGGTTCGACGAATAACTGTTTGCTGCAAGGACTCGTAAGCAAATATATTTCACACAATAAGCTCAATACGCTTGCGAATGAGCAAACGAATCTAGGCATCATTTTAGACGGAACCAATAATGTGATTAGAGACAGTGAGCTTGCCTATAGCTCAGGCAGTCTTGTTACGGTAAAGGGCACCTCGAACCACGTGATTAACAGCTACATCCATGATGGGGGTTATGTACCTGATTGGGAAGGACTTGTGAACCTGAAAGGGTTAAATAGCTTGATTAGCCACAATACGGTAAGTGATTCAGGCAGGGTTACCATCTACTTCTATGCGGGTATGAGCGCAAATGACATTCAATATAACAACGTCTATAATGCCGGCTGGCTGACCAATGACCTTGGGATGCTCTATGGACCGAATACAGATGGAGGGAATACGGAGATTCATCACAATTGGGTGCATGATGCTAAGTCAGCTAGCTTAGGCATGGGGATCTACCTAGATAATTACACGAACAATTTCATTATTCATCATAATGTGACTTGGAATAACGCCGGTTTGCAGTTGAATATCCCATCGGAATATAACCTCGTCTACAATAATACCTCATGGACGAATGCAGGGACGGTTCAAGCTTGGGGGAATATTTTTACCACGGATATGTATGGGGACCGAATCTTTAATAACATTGTAAAGGGCTATGATGCTGAAACAACAGCCTATACGACCATTGGAAGCAATCTGACAACGACGCCGGGATTTGTGAATGAGGCAGCTCGTGACTATCAGTTGCTTTCGACTTCAGCAGCCAGAGATGCGGGTATGATCATACCTGGCATTACGGATGGCTATGTAGGCAGTGCCCCGGATATTGGTGCGTATGAGTACGGCGGCACTAATTGGACAGCTGGTCATAATTTTGCGACTCCGCCTAGTCCGACGTATGCGACGCCAAGTACACCAACCATGAATAGGGTGTCCAACGCAGGATTTGAGCTGGGGAACCTCTCGGGTTGGGTGGCTACGGATGCTGGCAACGCTGTTGCATACAACGAAAATCATTGGGGACTCGCAGCTAACGCAGGACATTCGCGATCTCAATTATTTGGCGTCAAGTTGAGCGGTGGCGTAGATGGAGTTGAACAAACGATCACAGGATTGCAACCGAATACGAGTTATGTTGCTGGGGGCTGGCTGAGAACACCGGGGGGTGAAACGGCTGCTTTAGGTGTTAAAAACTATGGTGGATCCGATGTATCGACGCCATCCAACAGTGCCACTTGGACCTTTGTGAAGGTCACGTTTACGACAGGGGCAGCGAATACGAGTGCCACGATTTATTTTAAGAAAACATCAGGCTCGGGAGAGGCTTATGCGGATGATGCAGGACTTATCCCCGATTCAACCGTTTACCAATCCATGTACGCATTTGACGGTTTTGAAGGCGGACTGGGCAACTGGGTAGTTGTACCTGGGAAAGGGACGCCAACGACGAGTACAACCATGAAACATTCTGGGAGTAATAGCTACATCGTCAATGAGGATATGGACGCTATTCAGCAAAATTTTAGCTCTAGCTACAATAAAGTGGTTACGATGTGGTTCTATGACAATGCCAGCGTAACGAACATGCAAGTAGCAGGTTTTGTCGATGACAATGTAACGATTCGGGGAATTGAGGTCAATACTCCAACTTCAACTACAAAATATGCCGTACGGTTAGGCGGTACACATTCTGCAACGACTGTAACCAGAACAACAGGCTGGCATGAGTTCAAGTGGGACTATACGTCTGGTACAAAAGTAGATATGTATATCGATGGCGTATTGGTTTCATCGCCGACGGGTTTAACGAACTTCAAAAGAATATCGATCGGAGATTTATGGTCTGGTAATACGAATACATCGTATTTTGATGATATAAGTATTCAGTAGAACGGTAAGAGTGGACTTGGAGCGGGGAACGCTCCAGTCCTGTCTTTAGTTCGAACTGGCAAACAGATCAATTTACATTAATATACATTTATTATATTTCTGTGGGAATTTCGAATTTCGTAAGAATACAGTCATCGTTTTGGAGGTAGTGTATGTTTTCAACACAAGAATTAGCATATATCGAACGATTATTTGGGTCTAATCCTATACAATCACATATCGACGCCTTCAAAGAAAACAGCAAAAACAATGAGATCACAGAAACTGGGCTATCTCGTGATCGATATTTGGACTTTGCCGAAGCGCGTGTTCGTCAATTTGTTCCTTATCTAAGTGAATACGGAGGGGTTTTGGAGCCTAAGGATGGGAAAGAGCACGAATTTGCCACGGCTGCATTTGTGAAAGCCGGGGCTATTTTAGTAGCAAACGGCCGTTGTAGGGATCTGCAAGATCAGATTATGCTAGCGATGGATTGGGCTAGCCAATGTTTAGGCGAGAATAAAGTCCCAGATGATCATGCTGATTTCACTTCTCATATGCTGGTTAGAGCATATCAGCTTCTTGTGGAAATGGCAGGACGTGAGCGTAGTGACAGATGGCAGAAGCATTTGTCGCAAATTGAGCCTGAGTTAACGTATAGCCAAACGATCCGCAATTTCCCCGACATTCGTACGATCCGTAACTGGGCTACTTATGCGATGCATGGCGAAATGATGCGGTTCAGCGAGGGTTTGACGAAGTCAGACGCTTTTATCGAGACATATTTACAACCGCAAATGACGCGGTTCACGCCAGAAGGGCTATACCGTGATCCTAATCTTCCGGCGGTTTATGACATGGCTGCGCGGCAGCAGCTTAGTGGCTTACTAGACGCCGGATATAACGGTGAATGGAAGCTATTTCTTGAATCTCAGCTTCGCAAAGGTGCTCAAACCATGCTATTTATGCAATCTAGCACGGGGGGCACGAGCTGCGGCGGCAGAAGTAACCAGATTATTTGGAATGAGTTGACCTTTGCCAATCTCTGTGAACGGGAAGCTACGCGATATGCGCAAGCGGGAGATCTAGCATGGGCAGGTACCTTTAAGCGAGCTGCTCGAAAAGCACTTGGATCCATTCAGCGCTGGATCGAGGATCCTGCCGAGTTCCGATTGTTGAAGAATCGGTTCAGCAGTGAACTGCGTAACGGTTGGGAGTTCTATGCGTATTACTCGACCTACAGCTTATATGCTGCGCAAATTGCGGCTTCTTGCTATGAATGTGCGGACGAAAGCATCCCCGAGAAGCCAACGCCTGCGGATATGGGGGGATATGTTGTTCCAATTGAATCCTTTAATCGCATCTATGCCACGACTGGACCACGGCAAGGCGCCTATCATCTCGTGATGGATACAGCTGCGCAAATGGGGCATGATGCAACCGGCTGGGTGAGGCTGCATAAAGCGGAGGTGAAAGAAGAAACCGCGCTCTCCATGGGGATAGCTGGGCTCAGCGGTAATCTTCACATGAATTATTTAGTGGCCAAACAGAACATACCACGCCCGCACACGCCGGCAGCTATTGGTCTGACATGGCGAGATGGGTACGGTACTTGGCACAGATTAGCCAACTATGGCCGAAGAAATCACGAAACCTTTGCATCGTTGAATGAGGACGGGACGCCGACCAAGGATGAGAAGATGCATTGGCATGCGTCAGTTGAAAATAAAGATGAAGCTGGTGATGTGCTGTCCTTCCAAATTCGCTATGCATCTACAGGACTTCAACAGCTGAATGATATGGATTTGCGTGACCCAGATCCAACTATGCATCCAGTCCTCTTGCGTGCCATCGCGGATATGCTGCCAAGGCCAGGCATCGAAGGCGTAGCAGCGATCACAGAATTATATCGGGTCGCTAACGAGGGAGTAACAACGTCATGGTTGGTAGAAGCGGCAGAGGCTGCGGAACTAACCGGTGTCGGTGTAACCGTACCGGTGTTAGTGTCCAACGGAACGGATGAATCGATCATCCGTGTCGAAGGCAATAAGCTGTTCGTCCATTATTCGAATGCTGTATATGCAATCCAACCACATTCAGAATCCGAAGACATTGAACTTGAAGTTCTTCCTTCGCTAATGCCGAATCGTAATGGCAATTATCGCTTAGCACAGTGGATTAGCAAGGATGCAAGTAAACCAATAACCCTTCATTTCGCTATAGAACAAAATTAAGTTCCCACAAACAGCAAGATGGAGAGGAACTAGTTTTTAGCTGTACCGCGACATGGGACTCAGTTAATAATTCCTGTACTCGTGATATGGATTTGAACATTCGTTTTAAACTTTACGTTCTTATATTCGTCCTTCCAGATCATATTATTCCATAGCTTATTGTGATGCACTCTTAACTGTCTGCCGATACCAAGCGCATCACAGTTCGCTTCCAGTAATGTATGGGTGACTCGTACGGCTTGTTTGTTTAATGTTTCTGATAATGTCTTGCTTAGCTTCTCACGATCGATTTTATGTCCCATATTTGCCGGGTAACTCGAAATCATGCCATAGAGGTCAAGTTGAATAGAGCATTCGATTTCTCTCGTAATTGGATCAACAGAGACATCGAATGCTCTTTTTAATTTGCGTACGTCTAACGAGAGCTTGGTCGTTTCCTGCCCAGAATCCTGTTGGATAGGGATGTCCATGAAGGCATGTTTGTCTAACTTATCTTGTAAAAGCAATAATAAGGTACTATCATCGCGAGGCAAAGTCACTCCTGTGAATTTATCTCCGTCCATTAATCCAGAACTGTCAATAATTAAGGCTTTGTTTTTGACTTTACTGATCATAGGTATCACGGTGTCCACGCCAGGGTCAAAGATCTGAGTCCAAATGGAATAGAGTGATTGCTCATGTACAACCGTGGCTCTCACGGCTCCGTCAAGCATTTGCTTGATGCCAAAAGCAGTTGGATTCGTTTCAATTTTATCAAAGGATAGAACGTCAGAAGCTAAACCAGTACTTATTAGAACATTTGTTATCAGATAGCTTCTCGGAATACGGTAAAAAAACTCTAAAGGTGTCATTATTCCTTTTTTGGCTAGTTCCTCACCGAGGATGATAACATGTGTCTTGGTTGCTTCAACCGTTCCAGGGAGCATACTATCGATGGAAAGTCCCAATTCGAAGACGGTTTTCCCAGTTGCTTGCATGAGTTCATCCTTGACATCGAATTGTCCACCGCCTTTGCTTTCTAGAATGATCGCTCTAACCGTCCCTGAAATTTGGTTATCTTTGGCAACATCGAGGCTTACTCCATTGACAATTTTTTTAGTCGTCAAAAGTTGAGTGTCCCAGCAGCCTGTCGTGGTCAGCAGTATCAGGATGAAACAGAAGAAAAGCGCTCGTTTTTTTCTCATATGGCCCCGACCTTTTTTGTGTGTTTTAGAAGAAAGGACAACAACCACAACACAATTGGAATCAGTGTAATCATAATGAAGTAACTATATTCTAACCATTTGCTGAATGCATCGAAATTCTCTAGCGTTGTTAAATACCAAGCTAACAAAAAGATAAGTAGACCGCTGCTACCCACCATCATTCGGTATGAGGATTGTGTGGTCGTTAGACTTTTGCCAGCGATGCACAGATAAGAAACGATCGTGGCCGTCATAGGGACAATCCATACCGTTAGAAAAATCAGATCCAATCGGTCAAACAATTGATACGTTAATCCTTTGAAAATAAACAAAACGGGTTCATTTACTTGTTCTAGCGCCTTTGGGCTAAACCCGACTAGACAAAGGAAAACGAAGTACGTATAAAACAGGGTGACGAAGCAATTGGTTATCGTGTATACGCGTAACAATCCTTTTGGTGTTTGCTGAACATGGGCGGAGAAAAAGAGGACCACTTCAAAGCCAAGCATGGAGAAGAACGTCTTTTCACTTCCCAGTAAAATATGTTTCACACCTGATTGACCTACGGGTAAAATGTTTGAAAGCTGCACATCATTCGTAAAATTCAACAAACTGATCAGAAACAAAAAGATAAAAAGGACAGCCGTTAAGATGAAAAATCTGGCAATGATGCTTAAGCTTTCTAGGGCTAAATAAACACTGGTGCCTATAATAAGCAGAAGGATGACCCAACTTGGTGTAAGCGAAAGCATCCATGTTTTGATCAATTGTGTATAGAGCGCACTCGCGTAACCCGCGATGGCTATAAAGAAAACAAAGTAGATGAAGTTAAGAGCTTTCCCTAAATAGCGGCCTAACACTCGAATTGTAATGTCCCTTAGCGTTTGATTGGGAAACTTCACGAGCAGACGCCAGTATACGAGAAGTATGAACTGTATAGCCAGGCCGGCAATAAGAACGGAGATCCAGGCATCCCCTTTCGCCGTGCTTTGAATCTTCGAAGGCAAGGACAGGAGGCCGATCCCGATTTGCGTCTTGATGATCAAAAAAAACAAATGGGATCTACTGATTGTTGCATTCAAGGACGCTTCCACCTCACGAAGAATGAATGTTTGACCGTTCCTGGTTCTTTATTTTTTGGGATTTTATTCAATTTCCAGCTAGGGAGACTGATAAAAATGTCTTTTAGGCGTTTCTTGCCGAGGTAAGGTCCGAACGGTTCGAAATAAGGGACACCTAATGTCTCTAATTTACAAAGGTGAATAAAGATGACCATCATCATGATGGAAATGCCGAAAAAGCCAAACAAGGAAGCGGCAAGCATGGTTGGAAAGCCTAAAATCCGCAAGCTAGTTCCCAGCTCATTAATCGGCGTAGCGAAAGAGGCAATTGCCGTCAATCCAATGACAACGATCATGGTATGTGAAACCAAATGCGCTTCGACTACAGCTGTACCGATAACTAACCCCCCGACAATACCAATGGTTTGAGCAATCGGCGTGGGTAATCGAATGGAAGCTTCTTTCAGCAGTTCAAGTATGAGTTGCATCATGATCGCTTCCAAAATGGGTGGTAATGGTACATAAGTTAACGAGACCTTAACGGAATAGAGGATGCCAATAGGCAGCACTTCAGAGTTGAACGACACGGTAGCAATATAAATGGCGGGTAAAGAGATGGCCAATATAAAGCTTATTAATCGAATGAAGCGGAAAAAAGTTCCTGTAATCCAGCGATTGTTGTAATCGTCAGGGGACTGATAGAAAGCGAAAAACGTGATAGGAAGCACCAAAACACTGGGACTCCCGTCAACGATAATCGTTATTCTCCCCTCCATTAAGTACGAAACCGCGCGGTCCGGTCTCTCGGTCTGCATGGACTGCGGAAATGGCGAAAACGGATGCTCCTCGATCGACTCGTCTATAGCAGAAACGGAATACAGATAATCCAGATCGATGGATCGTATCCGCCTTTCACATTCGGCTACAATGGCTGGATCAGCAACCTGATCCATGAAGATCAGGGCTACTTTCGTATTGGTGAGATGACCTATGGTAAAGTACTTTACCGTTAACTTAGGGCTCTTGATACGATTTCGAAGCAAATTAATATTTGTACTGATACGCTCAATGAAGCCTTCATGTGATCCCTGAATGATTTGTTCTGATTTTGGTTCTTGAATGGATCGACCCTGAGTTTGTCCGACGAACATCAGGTTTGCTATGGACTCATTCTCCATGACCATGATGCAGGATCCATGTAGTAAACCCTTGCCAATTATGATCACATCGGAAGATTTGGTGATTTCCATGGTAGTTACGATTTGTTCGACATCGGCATCATTCGTATTTGAGGCCAAGAGGGGATTAATAATACTGGTTTGAATAAACTCTTGGTTGACAAGCGATTCCAAATAAACCAAAGCACACTGTTGATTGTTAAATACGAGTTGATGAACATTAAGGTCTTCTGTATAGGATAAGTGTACTTGAATCTGCGTTATTAAAAATTCGAGATCTCCTGGTTCTAGGAAAAGTGAAGGGGCATCAGGTTTCATGAGCGTCTGGTTTATTTTCCTATTCTGATTCATATCATTAACACCCCGCGGTTAGTAACTTTATCTATTATTAGCAAATGATCTCATAATTATTTCCTAATATTTCATTTGAATAACTGCAGGTATCGGAGCTCTTTTTTACTAGAAAAATGCTTGATGATTTCCAATTCTAGGGTCGCTCGCGACATCATAGTAAATGTCACAAGGAAGATGTTGATCGTCTTTATGACAGATTCGAGGCCATCTTGATGGAATCGTTATATTTACGATTGAAAAGCCTGTGCGAGACCGAGATTCGGTACGCACAGGCTTTTCGTTACCCTTGACCTGTATTAAATCCCAAAAGACTGAAATTGCTGACGTGTCTGTTCGATGAGCTCTAGAATGATTCTCTTCGCTTCGTCCAAATCTCCTGCTGCAAGCGCATCATAGATGCGTTGATTGAATTCTACCGATTGCTGCGGTTTCGGCAACGTGTGGACATGCAGCTTGCGGTAGGAAATAATTTTGAACATATATTTCCCTTTAATTTGCTCGAGAACATGCAGCATGTTCGCATTCTTTAGAGGTAGCAGCATGGTTTCAATAAAGAGAAGGCCGCATTCGTAATAGGTGCGGTAGTCGTCCGCTTCCGAAGCACTCAGCTGTCTTGCGAGAAGGTATTCCAGCTCAGGCAGATTAAAGCTGAGCTTCCTGAACGCAGCGATTTCGAGGCTGTACAGCTGCATCGAGGCCAGGAATTCGAACATGTCGTGAAACTCCCGAAACGAGATCTCCTTTACGAAGACTCCGCGTCCTCGAATCGATTCGACGAATCCCTCTGTCTCTAAGAGGGAAATCGCTGCTCGAATTGGCGTGCGGCTCATGCCGAGTTGCTCAGCCAGCTCATTTTCCGAAAGCAGTGTGCTTGGCAGGAAATGACCATTGATTATATTCTCGCGAATTTGTTGATAGGCTAATTTTTCAAGGGAAGACTTAGCTGAGCCTAATTGGTTCGATGTGTTCCGTGCATCGGGTACAAGTGAAGTCATTTCATTACAAGCCGCCTTTTCAAGTAGAGTCGATAATGTCTATTATGCATGATGTATGTAAGCTGAATATAAAGTGGATGAAGAAAAATTGAAATTACTCGCCTGCTGCGAACGCTATTTTCCTAGGTTTCGCCCCGCTATAACGGGGGATTTGGCGATTTCGCAGCAGCACGTGAAGTTAAGATTAACAGTTCGTTTACATAAGTCGAATATTCCCATAACTATACAGCCCTAATCTAATACCTGAAGCATCGAGACAATGACTTAACAGGAGACAGAAGACTTCTTGCGAAGTTCAAAGACAGCAGCAGCATCGTATGGGCGCGACCAGAGATGGCCGCAGCGCTGCAAAGCGGATTAGTAAACGGTCTCGATGGCGAATTACTGTCTCCAGCGGTGCCGGCTACGCGCGCGCAAGCGGCGACCATGCTGGAGCGTTTCTTGCAACTAACCAAAAAGGCGTGATATAGAAATAAGCCTGTGCACTTTAGTGAGTGCACGGGCTTATTTTATTGTGCATTTACGTAGTTGTTTCAAAAAATATGTCTTCTGGTTGTTATCCTTTAAAATACACATAACTATCCCTGAGAGATAGAATCTTTACATTCTCGGCTTTGATCGAGAGAGAGGGACAATCCACATAAGGAAGTGGGGGAAATTAACTGAAAACTTCTTTTTGTCATTCGAAGCAAGGCGTCTCGATACCCTTTCCAAAAAAAACGGACACTCACCCAAAAAATAAGCACATTATGTAATTAGGGTTGATCTAGTTATAATACCTGTATAGCTCTCAGGTTATTTCATGATACATACAACAAGGGATGGGGGATGCACAATATGAAAAACAGATTGCGGTATCTCGTATCGAAATTCCGTTTACAGCGGCTTCGAAGTCGGTTTCTCGTTGCAATGATCGTTATCTCTTTGCCTCCAATTATGATTGTAGGATATATGTCTTTCGATATTGCCAAGAACACACTGATGGAAACGAATGCGCAAACCTATGAAAATCATTTAGAAACGTCAAGTGAAGTGGCGGATTTATTATTTCGTAGCATTATTAATATGAATCGTTCGATCGTGGTGAACAATGAGGTGCGGGAGGTTTTGTCGAGCAGCAACACTGCGAATAGCACTGAACCTGAATCGACAAGTGAATGGACCTCCAATAAGCTGCAAAAAGCGATTAATAACAATCAATTTGATACCAAATTTGTAAACTCCATCTGTGTATTTAATTTGGAATTCAAGACATTCTGTGCTGGACGCTCTGATGATGCAGGGGTTTATGAACAGCCAGACAAAATTAAGCTCATCCGGCAAACCGATTGGTATCAGAGTGCTTTACAAGATCAGGGTAAAGTTGTTTTTCTTGGCTATGATGTACTCGATCATTCGAAGAATTCATTTTCCACAGTCAAATTATTTCGCGATGCATCAAGTCCAAACGGACAAACGATGGGTCTATTAGTTGTGAATATATCAACGGATATTTTCACCAATATTTTCAATGAAAACAGTAATGCCGGTGGTTTCATGGCGCTGGATAATACTCCTGAAAGAAGTAAAGTCGTGTTTAATAACGGTCTAACCGACGATGCCGAACTCAAAGAAGGAGACAATGCATCTCTTATTCGCCAATTGGAGCAAAAGGGGTATCTCATTAGCCAATACCAGAACCAAACGACCGATTGGACATTTATTCATCTGATTAAAGTGAATGAACTGCTTAAGCAATCGAATCAAATTAGGACAATAACAACACTCATTGCTGTTTCTATGGGGGTTATTGCGCTATTGTATTCCATTTTTATATCCGGCAGTATTACTCGTCCGCTTCTACAGATCAAAAAAATGATGGTAGATTGGACCAAAGGTGATCGAGAATTCGAAGAGACGTTCGAACAGGACGAGGTAGGGACGATTGGGGAAACCTTTAAACGCGTTGTCTCTGAAAATAAAGCATTAAATGAGCGGCTGATTCATTCCCAGTTAAAGGAGCGAGAGGCGGAGCTTCGGGCGCTGCAGGCGCAAATTAAGCCGCATTTTTTATATAACACGTTAGATTCGATCTATTGGATGGCGACTTTGCAAAAGAATCATGATGTCGCTCAGATGGCGATTTCCTTATCGGAAAGTTTTAAATTGAGCCTGAATAAAGGGAAAGATACCATTTCCGTTTATAAGGAATTAAAGCATATTGAGCATTACATGACGATCCAAAATATTCGCTATCATAATCGCTTTCAATATATGGAAGAAGTAGAGCCTGCCATAATGGGTATGGAGATTATGAAGCTCCTGCTTCAACCTCTTGTTGAGAATGCCATTTATCATGGTTTAGAACCTAAGGTAGGAGAAGGTACGATTCGACTTACCGGAAAAAGAGATGATGGATATCTTGTTTTTACTGTGGAAGATAACGGCGTAGGAATAGCTGATTTAAATGCGACGGAACAAGGATATGGTTTGAAAAATGTACGTGAACGATTGACCTTGTGCTACGGAACGACCAGTTCATTAACGATTTCGAGTGTAGTCAATCAAGGCACTCAGATCCAGATTCGTTTTCAACTATTCGGTGAAAAGAGGGATACAGATGCTTAAGGCCGCAGTGTTTGATGATGAATATATTGTGCTCCAAGGCCTTCGTGAAATGATAGACTGGTCAAGCTTTGGTATTGAACTCATTGGAACGGCTGACAACGGTCTGTCTGCATTCGAAGTATTTCGCGAGCATCGGCCCAAGCTTATTTTTACTGATATTCGGATGCCAGGAATGGATGGACTCCAGCTGATTGAAGAAATTATGCAGGAAGCACCGGAGACACTATGTATTGTGTTTAGCGGGTTTAATGAATTTGAATATGTGAAAAGAGCTATCAATCTAGGGGTTGCTGATTATTTGGAGAAGCCAATTACAATTCCAATGATTGAGAAAGCGATTCGCAAGGTTATGGACAAGATCAGCCAGGAGCAAGAAGTGCTGGATCTTAAAACAAAAATAAGCAGCAGTCATCGCGAGCTTTTGGAGAAGGCGACATTCGATTTACTATTTATCGGCGAAGAAGCGGAAGTGAAATGGCGAGACATTTATGGTGCAGGGGCGGATCCCCTTGTTGGAGTGACCGTTCTGGCGACAGAATCAGATCGGCTGCAGATTCCTGAGCATACGGGATGTACGGTGATTCCGCTGCGTCATGGCCAAGAGAGATTACTTGTATGCGTGCATGCCCAGCAGCCAACCCCTGAGTTCTGGGAGCAGCTGCAATTGGAGTCCGAGCAAGCTAACGTCTCTGTTGGGGGCGGTCGGACTTATGCAGAGCTGAAAGATGCCGCACATAGCTTTAAAGAAGCGCTTCGTGCGCTGCGTTCCGCTCATTTTCTGGGGGGAAAAGGGATTGTACGTTTTGAAGATTTAGGTGATTTGATTACCCGGCCAGAGGGCTTAAACGAACGAGAGGAAGCTATAATTCTGAGTTTGCGTTCTGGTAATAAGGCGGGCATGCTTGAGCAGATTGATCGTTTTATTGCATGGATACAAATGGAAAAATTGGATAGCGAAGTCGAATGAGATGCTTAAGCTGCTTTATTTGGCTCTCGAAGAAGCGAGAAAGTCAGGTGGGGACAAAGCAAGTCACATTCCTGAAGATTACCGTCCACATGTGGAATTTCGGGAAATGGCAGCAAGAGGGAAAACGACGGAATGGTTTCGCAGTCAACTTGAAATGATTGTTGGAAATACGATCGATGCTCGTGAGCATTCAAGACATGCCTCCGTCACACGTGCTCGTAATTATATGGAGCAAAACTATACGCGAGATGTCACGCTGCAGGAGGTAGCCGAGCATGTTGGCATGAATCCCACCTATTTCAGCGTGTTATTTAAGGAGGAAGTGGGCGAGTCGTATATTAAATATGTGACACGCATTCGCATGGAGCTTGCTAAGACGCTGCTTAGCCGCGGTTTGAAAGTGAATGATGTGAGTGAGAAAGTTGGGTACCATACGTATAGACACTTCTCTGAAGTATTTAAAAAATACACGGGATATACTCCTGGACAATATAAAGAGCAGTTAACCAACCCCTCGGGAATCTGAAAAATACGGACATCAATCAGAAGAATGACGCACTGCCTGGGGTTAGGAAAAGCGATTAAGATTAAAGCACGGGGAAAACGAACTCGCGCCTGATCATAGGAATCGATTCATCCTAACCAAGATGACTAAGGGGGATTTGAAAATGAGTACAAAGACAACAAAATGGGTTGCCGCAATGTCCACTTCGGTATTATTAGCTAGTGTGGTAGCAGGCTGTGGAACGACATCCACATCATCCGAAGATTCAAAAGGGAATGCAACAGATACGGGTACCAAAAAAACAGATGAGAAGGTAACCATCTCACTTCTAATCGATAATACACAGGATTCTGTCAATGTTGCAAAAGGGATTGTCGCGGCATTTGAAAAAAAGTATCCGAACATTCATGTTGAACAAGAAACACGCCCAGGCGGTGGTGAAGGCGATAACATTGTCAAAACTCGTCTAGCTACTGGAGATATGACTGACGTGTTTTTCTATAACAGCGGTTCACTTATGCAAGCGCTTAATCCAGAACAAAATCTACTTGACCTAACAAATGAACCTTTTCAAGCGAATGTGATTGATTCCTTTAAACCAACTGTCTCTTCGAAAGGTAAAGTCTATGCGGGCCCGATTGGCTCCACGATGGCCGGCGGTTGGTTCTACAACAAAAAGATTTATGCTGACCTCGGTCTCTCCGTGCCGAAAACATGGGCAGAATTGATGGCTAACAGTGAGAAAATTAAAGCAGCTGGGATCACGCCTGTCATCGGTTCATACAAAGATGATTGGACATCACAACTGGTCGTGTTAGCGGATTATTACAATGTGCAAGCTGCCAATCCGAAGTTTGCGGATGATTATACAGCGAATAAAGCGAAATATGCGACGGATCCAGCGGCACTTAAAAGTTTCGAAAAGCTGGAGGAAATTGCGAAAAAAGGGTACATGAACAAAGATTTCTTAGCAACGACATATGATGCGGGCTTGAAGATGCTTGCGGAGGGTAAAGGTGCTCAATATCCGATGCTATCCTTTGCAACACCAGCGCTTGCACAGAATTTCCCAGACAAAATGAAGGATATCGGCTTCTTTGCACAGCCGGGGGATAGTGCAGCAACGAATGGGTTGACGGTGTGGATGCCAAGCGGTGCTTACATTTACAAAGCGACTAAGCACGCGGAGCAAGCGAAAAAATTCGTTGATTTCATCGCATCCATGGATGGTGTTGCCGCTCAATCGGCTGCTTCCACGCCATCAGGTCCTTATGCGATTAAAGGTTCAAAGCTGCCAGATAACGTTGCACAAGCGGTTAAAGATATGACGCCATATTTTGACGGTAACAAAACAGCACCAGCTTTGGAATTCGTTTCCCCAATTAAAGGATCCAGCTTGCCGCAAATTACAACGGAAGTCGGCGCAGCTATCAAAACGGGTAAACAAGGCGCAGAAGTTTATGATAAAGATGTTGAAAAACAAGCCAAGCAATTAGGTTTGCAAGGCTGGTAATAATTAAAGAATAATCAGAAGGGAGTCGGCGATGCGAAATTCATGCAGGACCGGCTCTTTTCTTAAACTTAGGGGTGATCTCGGTGGCCAAGGTATTCAAACGTACGTACTCATATGCTTTTCTTATTCCTGCAGCCATTATTTACTTATTGATTTTCATCTTTCCGACTATTATGTCTTTTTTCTTTAGTTTAACAAGATGGAATTTAACAAGCTGGACGTTTATCGGTTTGGATAACTTTACAATGTTTTTCCAAGAAGCTTCGCTGCTGATCGGATTTAAGAATACCCTTATTTATGCGGTAGTAACTTGTGTGTTAAAAGTTGTTTTGGGCTTGTTGCTAGGCGTATTTCTAACTTCAAAAATAAGAGCCAAGGGCTATCTGCGGTCTGTCATATTTTTCCCAACTTTGCTAAGTACCATTGCAGTCGGAATCACATTCAGCATGATGATGCATCCAACACAAGGCTTAATCAATACAGCTTTAGCGGCAATCGGCATTGTTGGTCCGGACTGGTTAGGCGATACACGCATTGCGCTGTTGTCTGTTGCGCTTGTGGATGTTTGGAAAGGTGTGGGCTTCGCTACGGTTATCTATATCGCAGGAATTCTCTCTATTCCTCAAGAGTATTATGAAGCTCTAGAAATGGATGGCGGAGGCGCATTCCATAAGTTCTGGAATATTATTCTACCTTTAAGCCGACCGGCAACGAATTCTGTCATCATTCTCTCCTTTATCGGTGGCTTGCGCTCCTTCGACCTTGTTTGGGCGATGACCAAAGGGGGGCCAGGATTTACGACTGACCTTATCGCGTCCATTATTTATAAGCAGTATCAAGGGGGTTATTATGGGCTGGCTACAGCAGGAAACGTGATCTTATTTATTGTGGTAACGGCGCTTGCCCTTCCGCTGTATTCCTACCTGAACAGAAAAGAGGCGGAACTATGAGCAGAAAAATAAAAGGCTTAGGTATTGAAGTCATTGCCATTCTTCTGACCATTCTTATCTTTTGGATTCCTTTCTACTTTGTCGTAGTCAATGCACTGAAAGACAAGAAAGAATCTTCCTTATTAAACTTAGCGTGGCCTTCCACAATTCATCTTTGGGATAATCTGAAGGAAGTGATCACCGCCAGGGATTACATGCTATTGCGGGCATTTTACAACAGTACTTTGCTGACCGTCATATCCATTACCGTGTTGATTCTTGTGTGTGCGATGGCAGGCTTTGTGATGCAGCGTAGAAATGATCGCGCGACGCCATGGCTTAACTTCCTTGTTCTGTCAGGATTAATTATACCGCCAGCCATCGTACCGACGATCTGGGTCTTAAATGGTATTGGTTTGTTCAAAACGCTGCCAGGTCTCGTTCTAGTAGAGGTGGCACTCGGATTTCCTTTCGGAGTCTTGTTGTACAAAGGGTTTATGTCAGGCATTCCGCGTGAAGTCGATGAAGCTGCTGTGGTGGATGGAAGCAGCGGATTTGGACTGTTCTATAGAATCATTCTGCCTCTTCTGCAGCCCGTAACGGCAACGATTATTGTCACGTCATCTGTCGGGATTTTTAACGACTTTACGAACCCTCTGTATTTCTTTCCGGGAGCCAAGAATGCGACTGTACAACTAACTTTGTATAACTTCCAAAGTCAATTTGTCACGCAATGGAATTTGCTATTCATGAATATTTTACTGATCACGCTACCGCCTCTCGTCTTATTCATTTTCTTTAACAAAAAAATTGTAGCAGGTATGACAGCAGGCTCAGTTAAAGGCTAATCATGGGACTGTTGATGAGGAGGATTACAATGGGGAATTTACAGGTTACGGCATTGAAATGTGAATATAGAACGAATCCGCTTGGTATTGGAGCGAGGAATCCTCAGTTAAGTTGGCAAATTGAATCCGATCGCCGCGGCACGCTGCAGCGAGGGTATCAAATCGTCGTAGCGAATGATGATGGCGATTTTACGAATCCAGTGTGGGATACAGGTTATACAGAATCCGATCAGTCGATTCAAATAATTTATGGGGGGCCGGAGCTGCAATCAAGAGCTCGTTACCTCTATAAAGTTAAAGTATGGGATAACATGGGCTGTGAATCCGCATGGAGTGATATTGCTTGGTGGGAAATGGGCTTGTTAGATCAAGGGAAATGGCAAGCCGAGTGGATCACACCTCACGAAAGTGAGATGGATCCGCAGTCCGAGCCTGCATTTCTGCTTCGCAAGCAGTTTGAGGTGGGAGGAGACGTCCTGTCTGCACGTATATATGCGACGGCTGCAGGCGTCTATGAGTTGTATGTGAATGGCACTCGTGTTTCCGATGAGCTGCTGGCGCCAGGCTGGACGAGTTATCCAACTCGGATGCAGGTTCAAACCTATGACGTAACGGATCTGCTCCAACGTGATGGTAATGGGATTGGCATTCTGCTTGGTGATGGCTGGTACAAAAGCGGGATGGGCTTTGAGAATAAAAACTTTAAATACGGCGAACGCCGGGCTGCCCTAGCACAGCTGCATATTCGATATCAAGACGGCACAGAAGCTGTTGTAGTCACAGATACCACGTGGAAGGCTTCAACAGGAGCGATTCAATATTCGACAATCTACCATGGTGAAACGTATGACGCGCGTTTGGAGCAAGCGGGCTGGAGCTCAGTGAATTTCCGAGATGACGAGTGGGCGTCTACACAGATATGTTCGGATGTTAGCCTTGATGTGCTAGTGCCTCAAGAAAACGCTCCGACACGTGTAACGGAAATCATACGTCCTATCGCATATTTCGTAACGCCTGCCGGCGACCATGTATTGGATATGGGACAAAATATGGTTGGCCGCGTACGCTTTACTGTAACTGCACCTGCGGGTACGCAAATCGAGCTAAAGCATGCTGAAGTCTTAGATAAAGAAGGCAATATCTATTTCGGCAACCTGCGTCCAGCGAAGCAGGTCGTGACCTATATCGCCAAAGGGAATGGCCCTGAATCCTATGCGCCTTATTTCAGCTTCATGGGGTTTCGTTATGTGAAGGTTGAGGGCTTTCCAGGCCAAGAAAATGGTCTGCCTCTGGATGCTTTTGTCGGTGAAGTCATGCATACCGATATGGAGCCAACAGGTGAGTTCGAATGCTCGGATGCTCGAGTGAACCAGCTGCAAAGCAACATTCGTTGGGGCCAACGAGGTAATTTCCTTGACGTGCCGACGGATTGTCCACAGCGTGACGAACGCTTAGGATGGACGGGGGATGCTCAGGTTTTCATCTCTACGGCGCTATTTAATTACCAAGGCGGTCCCTTCTTCACGAAATGGCTGCATGATATGAAAGCGGAACAAAGACCTAATGGTGGCATTCCCTTTGTTGTCCCTGATGTTGTAGGCGGCGAGAATTCAGCTGCTTGGGGAGACGCTGCGGTGATCTGCCCTTGGACGGTTTATCAATATTATGGAGATAAGCGTCTCCTTGCTGAACAATATGAAAGCATGAAAGGATGGATTTCTTACATCCGATCTCAAGGTGATCAGGAATATTTATGGAATACAGGCTTCCATTTTGGAGATTGGCTTGCGTTGGATGCTAAGGAAAACAGCTACATCGGTGCGACACCGGTTGCGCTAGTTGCAACGGCTTATTATGCGTATTCGACACGTATTGTTCGTGATGCCGCAAGAGCGCTAGGACATGAGGAAGAGGCGCAAGCTTTTGATGAGCTTTACCAAGGCGTAATTCAAGCATTCCGAGATGAATTTATAACGAAAAATGGACGCGTTGCTGCCCCAACTCAAACTGCGCATATCCTTGCGCTCGTCTTCAATCTCGTCGAAGATGAGGTGCGTGCAAGAGTCGCGAAGGATCTCAATGAACTGATTCTGGATAATGATTATCATTTATCAACGGGCTTCGTAGGCACACCTTACTTGTGCTTCGCGCTTTCGAATAACGGTTATCACGAAACAGCGGTTAAGCTGCTGCTGCAAGAAAGCTATCCGGGGTGGCTGTATTCCGTCTCGAAGGGTGCGACAACCATCTGGGAGCATTGGGACAGCATTAAATCAGACGGCTCCTTCTGGAGCGATGATATGAACTCTTTTAACCATTACGCTTATGGAGCCATCGGAGACTGGATGTATCGCAAAATAGCTGGCTTGGATATGGACATTACTCTGCCGGCCTTCAAACGCATTCATATCGAGCCGTTGTTTGGAGGGAATCGTCTTGCTTATGCCAAAACAGCACATAACTCCCTATATGGACGCATCGAATCCGGATGGCAAGTGGATCAGGGGCAAATTCAAATGAGAGTTCGTATTCCCGCTAATACAACCGCAGAAGTTATTTTGACAGGAGCAGCAATTGGCAGCGTGCAAGAAGGGGGACTTCCCCTCGACATCTCGATCCCTGGTATTCAAAATATAAGTGAAGCCGAGCAAGGCGTGCGTGTCCTTCTAGGATCAGGTGATTACACATTCACGTATTCGAATAACGATCTATTCCGCGTAACGTTTAATGAACATTCGAGAATCAATGATGTGCTGGATCATGAAGCGGCAACGGTAATTTTCAAAAAACATATGTCATCCTTATTCGAAGGTCCCTTTCTTAATTTCGTTCGAAAATCGACGATTAAGCAGTTGGGGGAGAACACGATGACAGGCATAACACGGAAACAAATAGATGCGATGCTTGCGGAATTAGTTCTCATATAAGGTATCCGCAAAATCAGATAGGAGTGTTGAAGAGTTATGGGAATGCATCAAAAGTTTGTGGAATTGGCGGAAAAGCTCACTCCCGACTTGCATGAATCTATTGTTTTGCCTAAATCAGTCATTGAGGTTGTAGCGGATGAAGAAGCGTTTCAAGGGTGGAGAACGCAAGAAACGGGGAGTATCTCCGCGTTACAATCCAAATCCTTCGGTAAGGATGAAAGTTTCATTCTGGATTTTGGCGATCATCAAGTTGGTTATATCTCTCTTTCGATCAAGTCAGTAGGTAGTCCACAAGATGCCCCGCTTGGGCTGAAGCTAATCTTCGGTGAGATGCCATGTGAGGTAGCGGAACCTTTTGACAGCTATGATGGTTGGTTAAGCAAATCCTGGCTGCAGGAAGAGACGATATATGTTGATGTGCTTCCTGCAGTCCTAAAGCTGCCTCGTAGATATTGTTTCCGGTATGTAAAAATGATGATTATCGATACATCCCGTAAGTTTACGGTTTCTTTTACCGATATTCATTGTACGGCGGTTACCTCCGCTGATGTGAGGGAATTAACGCCGCTGCCCGCTAATATTCCAGCAGACTTACAAGCCATCGATGCCATCAGCATCAAGACGCTTCAGGACTGTATGCAAACGGTGTTCGAGGATGGACCGAAGCGGGATCGCAGGCTGTGGATTGGCGATTTAAGACTACAAGCTTTGGCGAACTATCAGACCTTCCATCATCATGATCTGGTGAAGCGATGCTTATATTTGTTTGGCGGTATGACGCTTGATGACGGAGCAGTTGGAGCTTGTGTATTTGAAAAGCCTAATCCGTTAGTCGATGATACGCGACTTTATGATTATTCACTATTTTTCGTAGCGATTCTATTCGATTATTATGAGGCGTCCAAGGATAGAGAAGCGCTAGTAGAACTATGGCCAGTTGCCCTAGAACAAATACAGATCGGATTAGAACGACTAGATGAATACGGATTGGTGCGTGATGATGAAACCTGGTGGTGCTTCACGGATTGGCATCCAGAGCTTAATAAACAAGCATCCGCTCAAGCCATTTTGTTATATTGTCTCAAAAGGGGCCTTGGACTGGCGAAAGAGCTGGAAAAAGATCAAGAAGCAACATTCATTTCAGAACAAATTGATCGTGTGACAAGCAGCGCGCTTCAGCATTTATGGGATGAGAAAACAGGCTTTTTTGTAAGTGGAGTAACTAAGCAGGTTTCGTGGGCATCTCAGGTGTGGATGGCTTTGGCAGGTGTGTTGAACGAGGAGGAAAATGGTCAATTAATGGATCGGCTATTCGAATCCCCGCCAGAAATTGGGATGACAACACCCTATATGTATCATCATTTAATTGAAGCTTTATTTGAAAGCGGCAGACCCGAGAAAGCTTTGGAGCAAATGAGAGCGTATTGGGGAGAAATGGTCAAAGACGGAGCGGATTGCTTCTGGGAAATCTACAACCCCAATGATAAAAAGCTATCGCCCTATGGCAGTAATTTAATTAATAGCTATTGCCATGCATGGAGCTGTACACCTACGTATTTTATTCGAAAGTATTTACTGTAACGGGAGGTCGTACACGAAATGAAAGATGATCAACTTCGTCAAAAACCATTTTATTTATCAGAGTCTGACGTCTCTTGGGTGAAGGAAACGCGAGATGGACTCAGCTTGGAAGAGAAAGTCGGGCAGCTGTTTGTTGTAGTTCAGAAGCCATTTTCACCGGAGTCGGAGGATCTATTGAGTATTAAACCCGGTGGGGTGCATCTCTTCGCTTTTAGTCCCGATGCTACGAAGGTTAATCAACAGGCGAAAATAGCGGATATGCAAAGCCGCAGTAAGTTGCCGTTGTTGGTGACCGGAGATTTGGAATCCGGCGGATTTGGCGGAGCCGTTGACGGCACGAATCTTGGCATGAACATGCAGGTAGCGGCTACGGGGAAGCCTGAGCTGGCGCAGGCTTTTGGTAAAGGCATTGAAGTAGAAGGCTCGGCAATCGGCTTTAACTGGGTATTCGGGCCTGTGCTGGATATTAACTATAATTATCAAAATCCGATTGTTAATACGCGTGCCTTTGGAGACACACCTGAAGTAGTAGAAACGTACGCAATCCCAGTTGTAGAGGGCGTACAGGAAACCGGTCGAATGGCTGCCTGTGTGAAACATTGGCCAGGTGATGGCATGGATGACCGCGATCAGCATAAGGTACTGACCGTAAACGCCATGCCGATGCAACAGTGGCGTGAAACTTATGGGCGAGTGTATCGTTCCGCTTTTGATGCGGGTGTAAAAAGTGTGATGAGTGCGCATATTGCGCTTCCCGCTTACTATGAGGAGCTTGGCATTCATGATGTTAGAAAGCAGCATACGCCAGGGTCGCTTTCCTATGAACTCAATGTGAAACTGCTAAGAGAAGAGCTGGGCTTTAACGGGTTAATCATTTCCGACGCGTCAGCGATGGTGGGCATGACGAGCTGGGGGCCGCGACATGAAATCGTTCCCCAGTGTATTGCCTCTGGTGTGGATATGTTTCTATTCACAGCGGATCTCAAATACGACTTTGAAGCCATGATTCAAGGAGTCAACGATGGCATTATTACAGAGGAACGTCTGAATGAAGCGGTTACGAGAGTACTTGCACTGAAAGCTTCGTTGGGGCTGCATCATGAAAGACCAGCGCTGCAAGATTTAGCTTGTGTAGGGTCAGAGGAGCATGTGAATTTAGCCCAAGAATTAGCTCGAACCTCGGTGACGCTAGTGAAGGACACGCAAAACGTACTGCCCATTTCACCTGAAAAGCATAAGAGAGTTCTGCTCATTGCATCTGGGAGTGAAGGCTCATTATTCACAGAGAATGGTGCAGGAGGCAGCGGCTTTGAGCAGATGCTGGTGAAGGAAGGATTTGAAGTGGTTAGAGATTACCACCTCAAACAAGTAGAGAATGACATTGATCTGGTCATTTATGTGACGCAGAAATCGCCGAGCTTTATGCAGAATTCCCTGCGTATGTCACCTGAGGAGGCGGGAGGTATCTTTACTTGGTATCCTACCTACGTACCAACCTTATTCATTTCACTTGGTAACCCGTACACCTCATATGAGATGCCAACGATGCCAACTATGATTAATGGCTATAATGCCTCGGCTATTGTTCAAAGGGAGATTCTAAATTGTTTGCTAGGCAAACAGCCCTTCATAGGCACCTCGCCCGTAGATGCGTTTTGCGGATCAGCGTTGGCTAGGCTTTAAAAAATAGACATCCTCGGATTGCTTCCGATGGATGTTTTTTTATGATTAGTGGCTATATTTCACCATAAACGCATGTCCTCAGAGGACAGCGGAGCCTATTATTTTGATTGTCTTCAAGTTCATGTATTTACCTAAAATAAGGGTATCCAATGTTAAATAAAGGTATTTTTAAATAAGCGTAATTATGGTAAATTGGCGGCACGCCGAACCATCTACATAAAAGCAGCAAAGGAAAGAGGTGATAGAACTGCCAAAAACGGAAGTTAAATGAAATGTTGTAAACGGTTACATTAGACGCTCAAATTTACTTCGACCAAAAAAGGAGATTAGATGATGTTAACAAGAAGCATGGGAAAAGGATCCTTGTTAATCGTGATTTTGGTGATGTCCCTTATACTGGTTGCCTTGGGAATCTGCCTTCAGACAGAAGTCAGCGCTGCTGCAACAACCTACTATGTGTCTAACACAGGAAACAACAGTAATCCTGGTACGCTGAGCCAACCCGTTGCTACGATCCAACAAGCTGTAAATATGGCAGGGGTTGCCGGCCCTGGTTCCACGGTTATTGTGAGAGGCGGAACGTACAATATTACATCAACGATCAGTATTACTACTTCAGGAACCAGTGGTAACCCAATTACGATTAAGGCATATTCAGGGGAGACGCCAGTCATTTCTGGTCAGAATACGTACCCGAATCACAATCTCAGTCTTCAAACTGTTACGTATACGGGACCTACCGTTACCAATGACGGAGTGACCTATACGAATGGACAGCAATTCACGCTTTCCTGGAATCCGCTGATGAGTATTACGGCCAATTATATTACCATTGACGGTCTTGAATTGACACAATCCTACGGTGCTGGAATTTATGCCGGTAACTCGGGGGCAACCAGATATCATGATATCATCATTCGAAATTCGAATATTCATGAGAACCGTGGTGAGGCCGTGCAGTTAGAGAATGTGGATTATTTTACTTTGGACGGCAATAGGGTGTGGGAGAATGCCAATTTTGGACGTTTTAGCAGATTATCAAGTGAAATGAACTGGCCTTTAATTGTCATGATCAGAGGCAGTGCCTATGGAACAATTAAGAACAGCACCATTTACCACAACTGGGGTGAAGGGGTTGGCTTATGGTATAACACGCATGATGTGGTGTTGGAGGATAACGTTATTTATGATAATTATGCTTTGGAAGTGTATGTAGACAAGGCTCACGACGTAATCATACAGCGAAATTTTATATACAACACGGGAAATGCCATTTATTTTAGAGGGGGAAGTCCAAGTATGGGGATTGCCATAGCGGATGAGCCTTTTCAAAGTTTTACAGCGGGATACAATAGGAAGATTATAAATAATTTTCTAAAAGGGAATAGCAAGAATTTTGCGTATTGGAACACGGGATTAGCAACAGGAACTCGCTTGGATAATGACATGATTGCAGGTAACACTTTTATTGATTCAACAAGTACGAATATATCCATTACCGGCGGTGCAAGCCATGTAAACACAAGGATAGAAAACAATATATTCAAGTCGAATACGGTTTCTTTACAAAACGTTGATCAGAGTGCAGGATTAATTTTTTCGAATAATTGCTGGTCCAGTGCTGTTACTGGTGTTGCTTCGAATGTGAATGATGTCATTGGCAATCCATTGCTTGTAGGCGGCACATTTGGACCCGACTATTTCAAACTGCAGGGCACTTCTCCGTGTATTGCTAAAGGTAAGAATAATTTAACCGATGTAGCAGCGGATTACTTCAGGAACGTTAGGAGTAATCCGCCAAGCATTGGCGCCTACGAACCTATAATCCTTATGGATAACAGTCATCCAACAGGAATAACTCAGACGGGGACTTGGACGGTCAGTACCTACAGCAGCCAAAGAGTGGGTGCGGACTATCTGCATGACGGGGATACAGCGAAGGGATCCAAGAGCGTTAAGTATGCACCTTATATCGCATCTGCAGGCTCTTATGATGTCTACATGTGGTGGAATGCGGATACGAATCGAGCAAATAATGTACCCGTCACTATAAATCATGCTGGTGGACCAGACAGTATAATAGTCAATCAGCAGGCCAATGGTGGGATATGGAACTTCATAGGGCGATACGCATTTAATGCCGGGACATCAGGAAATGTGGTCATCAGCAATACGGGGACAGCTGGATTTGTTATTGCGGATGCTGTCAAATTTGTGCCTAGATAATGTGATGCCAAAATGAAGGCATCAAATCAAAAACGGTGATATTTTATTGCGTTCTTATTCAGGATAAAGTGTAAAGGAGGTTAAGAAAACGCTGTCATCTATGGAGTAGTAGGTGTGGCTGCATAAAGGGAGACTAAGAGAAATGGTTAATAACTTCACGAATTCGCGTACGGAGGGCAGTCATTCAATGAGAAGAAATGGGCAAAAAACGGAGAAGTACGATGTTGTCGTTTGCGGGGGTGGACTGGCGGGTTTCTGTGCGGCTGTAGCTTCGGCTAGACATGGGGCCAAAACATGTTTGGTACAGGATCGCCCTGTCTTCGGAGGAAACAGTTCGTCCGAGGTCAGAGTAACGCCTCATGGCGCGGCTGCCTTTCATGTTTACGCGAAGGAAACCGGAATCATATCGGAGTTATTGATTGAGGAACGCGCACGAAATCATGAGCCCATCTTTGAGAATGGCTGGACCAATAGCGTATGGGATATGACGATGTATGATATGGCGCAGCGAACAGAGAATTTGACCTTTTATCTGAATACGTCCATTCTGGATGTTCGGATGGCGGGTGAGCGCAAGATTGCGTCGGTCGTAGGTTATGTAGCGAACGCTGAGATGGAGATCGAGCTCCTTGCGGATGTATTCGTTGATTGCACAGGCGACGGCATTGTTGCCGACCGAGCAGGTTGTGAATGGCGCATGGGCTCCGAAGGACGCGAGGAATACGCCGAACCGCATGCACCACTGCAGGCTAGCGGTGATGTGATGGGGAGCTCGCTACTTTTTAAAACGAAAGACCTTGGATCCCCGGCTCCGTTCACGGCACCTGATTGGGCTGCGAAGCTCGATAATCCCGACTTTTTCTATAAACAGGGTCGAAACCCGAATGATATGCGCGGTGGTTATTGGTGGATCGAGATCGGCATGCCTTGGCACACCATCTATGAAAGTGAAGATATTCGTCATGAGCTGACACGGTATGTGTTAGGCATCTGGGATTGGATTAAGAATAAGGATCCACTCACGAAAGAGCTGGCAGCTAATCATGCCATTGATTGGATCGGTCAAGTGCCAGGCAAACGAGAAAGCCGCAGAATTATGGGTCAATATCTGATGACGGAACATGACCCGCTGAATAGAACGGTATTTGAGGATGAAATTGCGTACGGCGGTTGGTTTCTTGATCTGCATACACCGGGGGGACTTCTTGCGCCTACCAGTGAGCATGCCAGCTCAGAAGGCTATGATGAAACCTCCTCCTATATGGTGAAAAGCTATTGTGGCCCTTATGGTATTCCATTGCGGTCAACGATTGCCAAGGATGTCGATAATTTGATGATGGCTGGTCGGAATATCTCTGTGACGCATGCCGCATTAGGTACGGTGCGTGTAATGGCAACAACCGCGTTGGTAGGGCAGGCCGTGGGGACGTCGGCTGCAATTGCATTGAGGCATGGATTAGCACTCGCGGACGTACCAGGGCAGGCTATACAAGAAGTGAAGCAAACGCTGCTGCGTGACGGCTGTTTCCTCCTAAACACGACGAACGAGGATGAGCTGGATCTGGCACTTAAGGCGCGCGTTACGGCTAGCAGCCAAGCTGTGTGCAGAGGTTCGGAAGTGAAGGCGGAGCTACAAGCATCTGGCAAGTTGGGTCATCAAGAAGAGCTACTCCGTCAGCGTAAAGGACAATGGATTGCCATTTCGGAGGGAGTGTTGAACCGAGTATCCGTCTGTGTGACGAATACGAGCGACACCCCTCAAATCGTGGAAGCGAAACTCATTCCGGTGGATCATATCTGGGATTACCGCTGCGAAGCAAACCCAGCGCTGGCCACAACGGAACTGCAAATCAAGCCGGGGACCTATCAATGGATCGATTGGGATGTGCAGTTGAGCGAGGCGGATGGCTTGAAGTCAGGGACCTATGTACGGTTGGATTTACTAGCAAATCCCCACATTGCGTGGCATTGCGGGGATGGGATTGTGCCAGGACAAACATGTGCGTATGAAATGGGTGAGGGCAAGATGCGCCGGGATTGGAATGGTCCGACGCGCAGCTTCCGCGTGGATCCTCCTCAGCATGCGTACAGCCCTGAGCATGTGCTTAGCGGCGTAACGCGGCCTTATCGCTTTACGAACCTGTGGCGTTCGGATGCGAGAGAGGAGCTTCCGCAATGGCTGGAATTGAAATGGGATCATCAACAATCCATTCGACAGATTGAGCTCACATTCCCGGGTAGTCTTCTATGGGAATATCATGGTTATGCGCCGTTTTATCGTGACCCGCAATGTCCGAAGGATTATCGGATCGAAGCGTATATGGACGGTGGGTGGCAGGAACTCCTCCAAGTGAAGGAGAATTATCAGCGCCATTGCCGTTATACGCTAGCTCAACCTGTCCAAACGCAAAGACTGCGTGTCGTCATCGATGCCACCAATGGAGATCCATCTGCCGCCATTTATGAAGTGCGTTGTTATTAAATCATTAGTAAAACAGCCCCAGTGCCCTTATGCAGGGAACTGGGGCTGTTTCTTTTACATCGTTTTCCGATGTTCCTTCGGGGAAACGCCGAAATAGTTTTTGAAAGCACGCGAGAAGTGATAGAGATTGCCATACCCTACCTTTTCTGAGATCTCATTGATCCGTAAGGTGGGGTTTTTGAGCAGCTTCTGGGCTTCTTCCATGCGGACTTTGGTTAAATAGGCAGTGAAAGTTAAGCCGGTTCGTTCCTTAAAAAGCTTGCTGAAGTACGAGTAATTCATCGATACCCGATTAGCCACTTCGGCTAGCTGCAGATCGCGGCTGTAATGCTCACGTACGATGGACTCCGCTACAGTAATAACGGTTTCGCCCAAATTAGCCTGCTCCGAGATCAGCTGTTTCGTATCTGTGGCGTAGCTTTTTAAATAATGCCGGAGCTCTCCTAACGTGTGAAAGGTGTCGAAAGCTGTTGCGCGTTCGGTCTCTTCAAAAAGAAAGCGCTCATGGACATGCCGATGGATTTCAGAAAGCACCAGGTCATAAATGGACTTGAGCTGCTCCAAAGACATCTGGGTACGTAAAGAATCACTTAGATGGCGGTCAACCCAGAGGCCGATACGTTCCACATGCAGGGTTTCGGCAGCTTGTTTGAACTCCTCCATTTCCTTTTTGACAGGCAGCCAAGCATCCGACCTATCCATTGGTTCAAGTGTCTCGAAAACCTCGCTTGGTTCTCGCAAAATCCGCTCCGACATCGCGTGATGCGCTTGTTTGTAAAGTCGTGATAAATCATCCAAGCCTTGCCCAGATTGACTAATCGAGGCCGTAGGCGTTCGCAGATTGCCTTTCCTAAGCAGGTTAACGGCATTGCCAAGTATACCTTGAATGGATTCAAAGGAAACAGATGCAGCATAATTAAACACAAGGGACACACAGCCTTGCACGTCATGAAACGGTAGGAAGCGTAGATGTGTGGCTAAATGTTCGTCCTGAACACATCGTTCCAAACATTCACTTGCCCTATCCAAATGTTCTTCGCTAAAGGTAATATCATCAAAGGATAGCATGGAAACGGCGAACCTCGGATGAAAAAAGTAAGCTTCGAGTGATTGCTGTGACTCGGAATCTTTACTGCTCACAGTAACGTTCGACCCGTGGATTACTAAGGGTAATCGAGCAGTAAGCAGCGCCCGTGCATCCGTTTGGTTTCTTTCGACGAGCTTGTCGTTAAGGGTATCTTTCTCAATACTCACAATGGCGGACTGTACTTGCCTGCCGAGCTCATCAGAGGCTGCTGGCTTCAATAAGTAGTCTTGTGCGCCGTATTTAAAGGCTTCACGGACATAGGGATAATCACCATAGCCGCTTAACATAATGAATTTGGTGCGTGTTAGGAGCGGGGTTAGCTCTCTAATCAATTGAATGCCATCTAGCTCGGGCATACGAATGTCCGTGATAATGATGTTGGGTTGTAAGGTTTTAGCCATAGTAAGTCCCTGTAGACCACCGTTCGCGACATAAATATCCCGTATACCAGCGACATTGGCCCTTTCCAATTTGGCTTTCACACCGCTTCCAATTAATTCTTCGTCATCAATAATTAATACGGTATACATCGTCATTCTCCTCGCTTCTTCTTGCATCATAAGGAAGGGTTAGTATCGTTTCTGCGAATTGGCCTTGGATACTGTTGATTTGTAAGGGATAACTTTCACCGTAGAATAATTTCAATCGTTCATTAATGTTGCCTAAACCGATGCTTTCTCGGTCTTTCTCACCTTTGGCCATATAGACGGAAGTACGGAATTGTTCGTTGATTTCTTCTAATCGAGCTGCTTCGATGCCAATGCCATTATCTTTAACACATAAACGGATAGATAAATCACTTTCTTGGCTGGCATAAATATCAATATCGAGTGTGTCCTGCTTAGCGAAGCCATGCTTCACGCTATTCTCGACAATCGGTTGTAGGATAAACTTTAAGACCTGAATAGAAAGCAGCTCATTAGGTACATGAACGCGGAAATGAATACTGTCTCCGTATTTCACCTTCTGAAGCGTCATATACTGCCCGAGATAACGAAGTTCATCTTGGAGCGTTGCGAATTTAGCGTGACCGTCCATATTATAGCGCATCATTTTACCAAAGTCGGCCATGGCATCGGACACATCATACTGGCCGGCGATTTCCATTTTGGCACTAAAAATATCGAGCGTATTATAGATAAAATGCGGATTAATCTGCGATTGCAGTGCGATGAGCTGTGCATCCTTGTGCATGGTCTCTTTTTTGATCATATCGGCTAACAGCAGGGTAATTTTATTCAGCAAAATGTTGAATTTCTCGGTGATGACACCGAACTCGTCCTTCCGTACAATAGGAATGGGCTGAAACCCTGTCTCAATGGCGAGATCCATCTGTTTAATGCTCGTTTTCATTTTACTCAGCGTCATCTTGAGGACGAAGTAGAAAGCGAACAATAGAACAATGAGGGTAAGAATAAAAGCTAGGTTAGCCACAACCTGCAAGGAACCGAGCAGAGGTGGGAGCGGAATCGCCATAACAATGACTTGCTGGACTTCTTTTAACGAGTCAGCGACGTATAAAAAGCCGGATTCCTTGGCGTAGCCTTGATTTTCATCCAATATATAGACAGGCTGATTGACAACATTGGGGCCCTCTGCGGGTTCAAGTAGATCAACTGAGCGCACGTCAACCATCGTAATTCCTAGATAATAGCCTTCAATAGAGATCATTTTCTGGATAAAGCGGAAAATATCACTTCCGTCTTCCTGTTTCGTATCCAGCACCCAGAGAGATTTCTGATCCGAAGACATAAAGGCATCGTACCATGCCTCTTTTTTAATTTTCTGGTCGGAGAAAAAGGAACCAAAACCTTCTGGAATCGAAACATTGTTTGTATAGATAGAAATTTTCTGGATGTTGATTTTCTGGAATAACATCGCATAGTTAACAAGTGGAGCAGCGAAATTGAAATACGTATCTAAAGAATTGGAGTCGGACGAATACGGTTCTCCGAGAAATTGTTGCAAGCGGTAGTTAAACGTAATGTTATTGCTAACGCTTTCAATAAGATCAATTTTATTCTCGATTGTATACTTAATCTGTTTAACGGTTGTCTGTGAATTGGCAAGCAGTTGATCTTGCATGTAGCGCTGTGATTGATTGTACGTGTAGAGTCCAAGCACACTGAAGGGGATTAGTATGAAAAAAATAAAGGCTAGCGTCACTTTACTTTTGATACTCATGGCATTAAAGGCACGTTGCAACGTCACTCCTTCTTTCTCCAAAGATGTTTGTAGGGAGGTATTCGACAAAAGGCATGCTATACCTTTCGTTAACTAGGCAGAGCCCAAATGAAGGTATCAAAACTAAAATGGTGATATTTTTATAAGCGCTTTCAAAATGTATAGTGAGAATATGCTTCCGAAGTTGCTTTGCTATAGCAGAAGTAGAATTAGCATTATAGAGAACGCTGTCATCTCGTTATCACGACTAGGGGCAGTAAATCGGGGAGGTAAGTCAAGTGGATGGAGCCGTAAATGCAAAACAACGTGTTCGGTCGCCACGATTATCAGTGACGGGCAGATGGCTGCGTTTCAAGAGTCAGTTCGCGCTGCAAAGCATGGTATGGCCGGGGATTTTGTTTCTGCTTGTGTTCTCGTACATTCCGATGTATGGCATTCTAATTGCATTTAAGGAGTACGATCTTTTCTTGGGTGTGATGAATTCACCGTGGATTGGGTTTACACATTTCCAGGAATTTCTGAATGATCCGAATTTCTTGAATGTACTGCGTAACACGCTAGCGATGAATCTTATGGGGTTGGTTCTTGGGTTTCCTGCACCCATCGTGTTTGCACTCTTTCTTAATGAGCTGAATAAGAAACGATTCAAAAGTTTTGTACAAACGATTTCTTATCTCCCTCATTTTGTTTCGTGGGTTATTTTTGGAGGGTTAGTGCTGACAGTGCTATCGCCTTCGAATGGGATTCTCAATCTCTTACTTACGAGTTTGCATATTATTGATGAACCGATTAATTTCATTGCGAAACCGCATCTGTTCTGGATGATTATGGTTAGCGCTGAAATATTGAAAGGGATTGGCTGGGGAGCGATTATTTATATCGCAGCGATAGCCGGTGTGGACCAAGAAATGTATGATGCAGCCAAGATTGACGGTGCAAGCAGATTTCAGCGGATGTGGTATGTGACGCTGCCAGCCATTATGGGGACAGTCGTGATTATGCTCATTTTTGCGATAAGCTCTATCTTGAACACGGGCTTCGAGCAGATTATGGTCATGCAGAATCCGCTAAATCTGGATGTAAGTGAAACCATCGATACGTATGTCTATAAGGTAGGCCTGAGGCAAATGAGGTATTCCTATTCGACTGCGGTAGGCTTAGCAAAATCAGTGGTTGCCCTGATTCTGTTATTTGCTGCTAATTATGTATCTCGTAAAGTGACAGACAATAGCTTGTTCTAAGAGGATGCCTGCGTGTAAGGAGGAACACATAATGAATATCCGTTCTAGAAGGGACAAATGGTTTGACATCGGTAATATCATTTTTATGTCTGCAGTTGTATTCGTAACGCTGGCTCCGTTCTGGTTTGCTTTGGTTGGTTCTTTTAACGACGGGTTGGATTACTTGCGAGGAAGCGTGTACTTATGGCCTCGGGAGTTTACGCTTGCGAATTATAAAGCTGTATTCTCAGATACGACCATTTATCATGCATTTTTCATTACGATTAGCAGAACGCTGCTCGGTATGTCCACGCATATCGCTTTTACAGCTCTCGTTGCCTACGGTATGTCTCGTAAAGGACTTAGTGGACGCAACATATATCTCGTGATTATGCTCACGACCATGTTCTTCTATGGTGGACTTATTCCGACTTACTTGCTGTATAAAGAAATTGGCCTGTTAAACAATTTTATGGTTTATATTATTCCCACCTTGTTCAGTGTTTGGGATATGATTATTATCATGTCCTTCTTTCGAACGATCCCTGAACAAATTATCGAGTCGGCTAAGATGGATGGGGCCGGTGAATACCGAATTTTGCTGCAGTTGGTGCTGCCGTTGACGAAGCCTGTCTTAGCCGCTATTGCTTTGTTTAATGGGGTATATCATTGGAACTCTTATATGGATGCGTTGATGTTTACGACGAAATCATCCTTAGAGCCTGTTCAACTTGTACTCATGCGGATGGTGACAGATGCTTCGTACGGGGAATCATTTAGTCAGCAAGCCATGAGCTTTATGCCAGAAGAAGCGAAGCATGTTAGTTCGGCTACGTTGAAGCTAGCCATGATGGTTGCAACAACAGCGCCAATCGTCGCCATTTATCCATTCTTACAGAAATATTTTGTTAAAGGTGTGCTTATTGGTTCTGTGAAAGGTTAGTTCACGCATATCAAAGGGGGCAAAGCAAATGAAAAAAAGTTTAGTTAGTATAGGGCTTATCACAACGCTAGTTGGAACTTTGCTTGTAGGGTGTTCTGCAGATAAGGGAGCTGAAGTGGCTGCTTCGCCTAAGGCATCCGAAGGGGCTGCAGCGTCAGCAAAACCTGATGATAAATCTCCAATCAAGATAACTTGGTTCGTCGATCAAGAATCCTACAAAAAGAACTGGGATCCAATTAATAACTTACTGGATAAGAAAATTACAGAGGATACGGGCGTTTCCATTGAATTTACATCAGGAAATGATGATAAATTAAGTGCTCTTATCGCATCAGGAGATATCCCGGATATGATTACCGTGGATAAAGGTGCACCGCAGCGAGGTGTGCTTGAGAAATCCGGCTTGGTTGCTCCGCTAGATGAGTTGATTAAGAAACATGATCCATCGTTTAATGTAGCGAAATCCATGCAGGATTGGTTCCGTAATCCAGATGGCCATTTCTATGGGTATGCCAACTATTTCTGGGCCAAAGAAACGTTTAAGCCAGGAGATACCATCTACAGCAATCAAGGCTTATATGCGCGTAAAGATATTATGGATCAGCTTGGCATCAAACCTGAGGACTTCAATACCAAGGAAGGCTTGGTTGCAGCGCTGCGTAAAGTAAAGGATTCTAAGACGAAATATAATGGCTTCGACGTCGTGCCAGCGTATTTCGAGAGCTGGGTCATCTCCAGTTTCTTCGGCGCTCCACGTGAAGATGCACAAGGAAATCTTGTTGATCGTGAAAGAACTCCGGAGACATTGGAAGCCTATCAGTTCCTCAACCGTTTATATCGGGAAGGTTTGTTGCCAGAAGATAGTCAAACGTTGAATCAGTCACAGCTTACCGAGAAAGTGAATAATGGCGCAGTCTTTGCGCTTACAAACAAGGCGATTAAATGGGACGCCTTATATGCCAAGGATCCGAAGGCGATCTTCGTTTCAGTTGGACCGGTTCTCGGTGATAAAGGCAAGCAGCCTGTTATTGATCCAGTTCAAGCCTCAGGTTGGACACTGACGATGGTTAGCAGTAAAGCCAAAAATCAGGATCGCATTATTAAGCTCATGCATTATCTCTCGTCCGATGAAATGAGTTTGAATGTGACTTATGGTCCTAAAGGCATTACGTGGGATTATGATGCGAATGGTAAGGTTAAATTATCAGATGAGTTTATTAAGGCTAGAAGCGAAGATGCAGCGAAAACGAAATTGAAATACGGAAATGGCACGTTAGATTGGCTGATTAACTATGTCCCTGTTCAACGCACATTGCCAGTGAACGGTGTACAAGAAACGGAAAGAACCAAATCGAATATTTATTTCAGTAAATATACGTACGACATGCTTGCTTTTGAATCCACTTCACCGCTTGGCGGAACAGAAGAAGCGGGCATCAATGCGAAACGTGAAGAAGTTCGTGTCAAAACAAGAGCAAAAATGATTCTGGCTAAAGCACCAGAGGATGTAGAGAAACTCTACAAAGATGGCATTGATCAAGAAGAAAAACTTGGCTCTCAAAAGCTGCTGGACTATCAAAACAAAAAATTCCAAGAAGCCAAGAAAGCTTTAGGTGTACAGTTCGTTTGGCCGACGAATATCAAGAAATAAAGCTTTGATGGTATAAGCTAGCACAATGGCATATGCAACGTTCGTGAGTGGATAGCTTTCTTCACACGCTTGCATATGCCTTTTTGCGGACTTTTATGGAGAGGGGGGATAGGGGAAACAACGCAAATATAAAGCACAGACGACTTAAGTCTAGTACTGTGCCATTGGAAACATGGAGGGATCGACTGTAATCTCTATTAAAGGAGCTAAATAATGACGTACAAATCGATCCGTAGACGTCTAACCGTTTTGCTTATTTTTACCATGGTACTCTCTGTTATTGGCAGTGGTGGTATCTTAGGCTATGCACCGACAGCTCAGGCAGCTGATGTATGGAAGCCTATGGATACAGAGCCGATGACGGTTCCTGGCAGTGCCGTGGATTTATCAGGATTGAATGATGCACCAGCAGGTAAATATGGCTTCATCCAACAGGGGGCTGACGGCGAGTACACGTTTGAGCAAGCCCCGCAAAAAAAGGTGAAGTTGTACGGAGCCAATATAACGTGGAATATGTTCTACGGCTCACATGATGATGCGGATCAAACTGCGGATCGCTTGGCACGTTTAGGTTATAACGCCGTTAGAATACATGCACAGGATGCAATGGCCGATTGGGTACAAGGCATTTTCATCCAAAATGGATCGACAACGCCACAACTTCATGTGGATCGATTGGATCGATTAGAGTATTTTATTGCAAAGTTGAAGTCTAAGGGGATTTACGTAACAATTGACATTTTCCACCTGTATGATTTCAAAAATATACCGGGACTTGGCGAATACGCAGATGGGACGAAATCACCTTATTTGCTTCCCCTTCTCCCCCAAGCGCTCGACATGTGGAAAGCGATTGCTGACACGTGGCTATCCCATGTTAACCCCTATACGGGTCTCCCTTTGAAGCATGATCCCGTTCTAATCGGTGTTAGCCCGTGGAATGAGTCCTTGCTTCTAAATATGAGTCTTAGCGGCATGAAGGTGCCTTTGCGCGATTATATGCTGCAGGATTTCAACCAGTATCTGGAATCGATAGACAAGCCACAAATCTATAGTTTCCCAGGCAATTATTGGGATGCAGCAGGGGACGTTAAGGATCAGCTTAGTGCGTATTATTCCAATAAAACCATTCATGTCTCAAATGCAATGAGAGCTTATTTGAAAGAGGATCTTGGCGTTAAAGCGCCTATTGGCGGATTAAATTACATTTATAGCCCGAATGTGAACTATTGGCGCGATCAAGCGTCGGATGTGTATGAAACACATGCCTATTACCAATTCTCAAACAATAGATTTACGGACAGTAATGGGAGTGGCTATCAGTACAATCCGCTCAAGGAGCCTCGTCTAAGCATGGCGTTCAATAGCACTACAATTGCCAATTATCCGAAGGATTGGCCGACGGATACGAATTTTGGATCTTACTACCCAGCCCTATCATTAAGGCAGCCATATGCCAAACCATTTGTGCTTACGGAGTTTCAGGATACGCAACCCGTCAAAGGGCGTGAAGACATCGGCATCTTCAATGGCGCAGTTGGGGCTTACCAAGGCTGGGACATGATGAACCGATACTCCTTCGGCGTCAATATAGGGGATGCTTATAAAAATATGAAGTTAGGTGCTCCTGAAGAGTTCTCTATTGTAGGTGATCCGCTTGCTATTATGTCGGAGGCAGAAGCGGCGCTTTTATTCCGAACTGGGGCCATTCAAGCCGCAAGTCCGAAATTCGTGTTCGTATGGGATCGCACGTGGTCGCGCGATAAGGCAGCAGCCTCAGAAGGCGACGCGTATCTGACGAACATGATGTACATTCCGCATCTGTTCAAGACCGTGTCTGTGTATGGGGATAAACCGAATGTACCGTTAACTGTGTACAAAATCACGCCTGACAACACACCAGAACAGATTGCTAGCGGCAATCTGCCAGAAGCCAACAAACTGCCAATTTCGTCTTCGATGTCGAATAGACAGATGGCCGAATTGTTCATTCATTCGTTGGATGATGCGAACAAGAAAGCTGAAATGTTAGCTGCATTGAGTCAGAATAAGCTGCTATCAGATACCGGTGAGCTTACATTTGATCTCAATCTGGACACCTACTTCGTGAATACGCCGAAAGTCATCGCGGCAGCGGGAACAATGAATAATCATACGTTCGCACTGGGGCAAACGACAGTGACAGGCGATGTCGACAAGGGTACCTTTTTCGCATCCTCCTTGGACGGGAATGCGCTGAAGGATAGCGACCGTATGTTGCTTGTCTATACAACGGATGTAGCAGCTACAGGGGAACAGTATGTTTCGCTGCCTTCTGGTGAAATCAAATACTACAAAGGTACACTGCCAACCTTAGTGAAGCAGCAAAGGGCTAAGTTCACGTTAACAACGAATAAACCTGCTGGCGGATTTAAAGCTTATAAACTTGCGCTGAACGGTGCGCGTCTTCAGGAAATACCTGTGACCGTGAATGGTCAGGTAGTGTCTGTTACCTTGGACACGGATGAAGGATTAGCCTTTGAGCTCGTATACGATCCGTTGTATTCCACGGATTTCGAGTCAGGTGCAGCGGAATGGACGACGGTCAAAGGGAACTTCGGGATTCAAACGGAGAGCAATGGCAACCATGTGTACCGGACGACAAAACAATCAACATCCGTTGTTTCACAAACCTACGGAACAGACTATTTCGTCGAATCTGATGTTCGCATCACAAGTTTTAAGGATACGATAGGGCTCCTTGCGAGATACGTGAATCAAGGCAAGTATTATAGCTTCACCTATGATGCACTTCTTGGCAAGGCATCCATCGAGAGACAGAACAATGATCAAACAATCGTTCTCCAATCAACCTCTGGATTGGCAATGCCGCTAGATGTCATGAACAAACTTAGGTTTGACGTAGCGGGCAATCACTTGAATGGCTATATCAATGGTCAATTAGTCGTTACAGCAACGGATAGCACGATTGCAAATGGATCCGCAGGTATACTAACCAAGGATCTTGTACTGCCAGCAGGATTCCCATTTGGTGCGGCTAGTCAACAATGGTTAGCAACGCTAGGAAGCGCGATTAAGGGATATTTGAATGAAGGGGTCACAAGTTCAAACGGTTCTTTTTTAACAAAATTACTAGAAATCGTAAAGCGGGTTATGGGGCCAGTTTCTTATGATAACTTCCTCGTTGCGTACCGAGATTTGACAGCACCTTCCATACCTTCCAATGTGACGGCGACTCCACTCTCCTCATATGAAATATCACTCTCTTGGACCCCGTCTACAGATAATGAACGTGTGGCTGGTTATATCATTTATCGAGATGGGCAAGAAATTGCGTCAGTCAATGGGATGAGCACGAGTTATGTTGATACGGGTTTAAGTCTTGGTACTACCTACGCGTACACAATGAAAGCATTTGACCCAGCGAATAATCATTCTAATGTAACTAGTAATGTACTCGCAACGACAAAAAGCTCGCTGCTAGAAGATAATTTTGAGACTGGAAGCGCGAATGGGTGGTCTGTCGTATCTTCATGGGGAACGTTCGCCGTGGTAACGGACGGCAGTACGAAAGCCTATCTGTCCGACAATACGGACAAAGGGGCTACGAAGTCTGTTGCAGGGCAATCATCATGGACCGACTATCGTATAGAAGCCAAGGCTAAAATGGACCAGACGAAAGGTAGAATTGGACTTGTAGCTAGATTCGTTGACTATAACAACTACTATAGTATGACTTATGAAAGCTACACCCAGAAAGTTTACCTTAGTAAGGTGCAAAACGGTAATATTACCGACTTAGCCGTTTCAGCTGCGATTACACCGCTTGCGGCTGGCACGTACCATACGTTGAGATTCACCATGTCGGGAAATACCTTGCAGGGTTATGTAAATGGGCAACTGCTTGCCATAGCAACGGATAATGCTTTTCCAGCTGGGAAGATCGGTGTATATACGCACCTGTTAAAAGGTTATTTTGACGACATTGTGGTGAATCTCGTTCCGCATCCTGACTTGACGCCGCCAACCTCACCAACAGGACTGACGGCCGCTGCTTTATCATCCACAGAAGTAGCGTTGTCATGGTCACAATCATCCGATGATACAGGGGTAACTAGCTATGCTATTTATCGGGACCAGCAATTAATAGGTACCGTTAATGGTGCGGTGAATACGTACAAAGATACGGGGTTGAACCGGGCTACGACGTATCACTACACGGTCAAGGCGTTAGATGCGGCAAACAATCAGTCCGAAGCAAGCAGTGAAACCGTCGTAACGACGAACAGCACGCTTCTGACCAATAATTTCGAGTCAGGTAACGCGCTTGGGTGGTCGGTCGTTTCTTCCTGGGGGAATTACTCCGTAGTATCAGACGTATACGGCTCCAAAGCTTACTTATCTGATAATGCAGATAAAGGAGGAACGAAGTCAGTCGCAGGAACATCAACATGGACCAACTATAGCGTAGAAGCTAAGGGGAAAATGGAGACAGGTAACGGCAGAATGGGGTTAGTAGCGAGATTCATTGACTATAACAACTATTACAGTATGTCTTATGACACCTTTACAAAGAAAGTCTATATCAGTAAGTTGCAAAATGGCGTTCAAACTGACTTAGCGATTTCAGCTGCGATCACGCCGCTTACCACAGGCACCTACCATACGCTGCGATTCACTGCGATAGGAAATACCCTGCAGGCTTATGTGAATGGGAACCCAATTCTTACCGCTACAGACAGCACATTCTCGGCAGGGAAGATCGGTGTGTACACGCATTTGCTCAAAGTTTATTTTGATGATGTTGAGGTGAGATTAGCTCCATAATTCATACAAAAATGGCGGTAACGCAGTTCATGCGTTCCGCCATTTCTCATTCCTGGCCCTAGAGGCGAACCTCTCGGCCTGTTTCTGCTGATTCATAAATTGCGGTTAAGATTTGGATCATTTCCACGCCATGTTCCGGCCGAATAATTGGCTCTGCTCGACCTGCCAAGCAATCGATAAAGTGATTAATATTGGCATGATGCATCTTAACTGGTCTCCCTTGGGTACGGGAAGACTTGGTATCCACTAATTGGCCGTTCATTTCTGAAAATAGACCTAACTCGAAATTTCGGTAAGTTGCGCCTGCCTTCGTCCCGCGAAGCTCAACGAAATAAGTCTCTTCTTCTATATTGGAAGCCCAGCTGAACTCGATTTGCAGCGTAGCGCCGTTGTCAAAGCGGATAAAACCTACAGCCAAATCTTCCACATCGAACGTTCCACCCGTCTGCTTCTCGCCAAAGCTGCTATGCTTCGAGTCCGATACATCGTTGTCGGCAAATTTCCGATAGGTGGCTCCGCTGACGGCGACCGGCTTGGGATTGCCCATGACCCACACTGCGATATCGATAAAATGAACGCCTAAATCAATTAAAGGACCACCGCCAGATAATTCCTTCGTCGTAAACCAACCGCCCTTGCCGGGGATTCCCCTGCGCCGAATCCAGCCGCAGCGTCCGGTATAGATCTCACCAAGACCGCCTTCTTTTGCATACTGCTGTAGGAATTGGGCGTTCGGATGGAATCGATTATTGCGAATCGTCATGAGCAGCTTGTCGCTTTGGGCTGCAGCATCAGCCATCTTCTGCGCTTCGACGGGAGAGACCGCATCCGGCTTCTCGCAGATGACATGGATCCCCGCTTGTAAAGCTGCAATCGCAATTTCCGAGTGATACAGGTTTGGCGTACAAATATCAATCGCATCCAATTTCGCATCAGCGATCATTTGCTTATAATCGGTGTAAACGAGTTTTGCAGCCGACAACTCAGCCATTTCGTGTGCACGTGCTTCATTCACATCGCAGATGGCGACGATCTCGCACTCTTGATTTTCCTGCCAGGCCTTCAAATGCGACTCTTTGAAAATGCCGCCAGCTCCAGCGATGCCAATTCGATATGTTGATCTCATTGTTCAATCCTCCTCCATGTGCTCACACATGCGTATCCAATTTAATTTTTTTGCAAATTTCGTTCATGCAAATTTATTATAAGAAATGCATTTATCAGGAGGAATGTCCGATCTTGTATCAGTTGACTTATTTTGCATTTTATTAAAATATAAGAGTTGAAAGTGAATAAGGGAGGCGACCATGGAAAATTACGGATTTCGTTATATACATGTGGGTTATTCCCACCATCGTGCACCACACCGCAACCAGTTGGATCGTAGAAACGACGGCGTGCTGATGAGGCTGCAAGTGAATGGGACTTGCCGTGTTGAACTCAATGGAATTTCACATCACATTCGTACCGGCGATTTGATTATTTCCAGACCAGGAAGCACCTATCAGTTATTCATAGGCGAAGAGAGGGGGCTGGATGAACAGTGCCTTGTTGATAGTGCGGATTACTATGTGGTATGTGGGGGGGAATGGGTTGACCAATGGCTCTCCAGTCAGACCTTAACCGATGTCGCTCACATTGAGGTCAATGATGATTTGCTTAGTCTGTGGCGGAGGTTAATTTATGAGAAACGGAATTTGCATGAGAACAACACAGAAATAATTGCCTGCTGCGCGAAGTTGCTTTGCTTGACGCTTGAGCGGTCCGTCGTTAAAATGTTGGCCGGCGTCGGCCGCAAGGAACATTTCATTGCGAATAAGCTTAAGCAATATATTGAAAAGCATGCGACGGAAGCGCTCACGTTGGAGGAGCTGGCCGCGCGCAATGGCGTCAGTACATCAACCGCCTCCCATATGTTTAAGCTAGCTTTTGGTATGCCGCCTATGCGATATGCCGTTGAGGTTCGTCTAGTCATTGCCAGCGAACGTATTCTGTACAGTGACATGCGGCTTGAGGATGCTGCTGAAGCATCCGGTTTCCGCAGCTATCCTTACTTCTGCCGCGCGTTTCGTACTAAATATGGGCAAAGTCCTAGTGAATATCGGACGCAACACTGGCAAGTCGACGAAGGGAGGTCCATCGGCAACGATTTATGAAATCAGATGTTATAGCTGGCTGGTTACGAAACAAAAGGTCAGTCTGCTCAGCAGACTGACCTTTTGCTTTCTATTGGTACAGATTTAACTCAGCGATGGACCAAGAATTACTCGCGGATCTCGTCTGTGTAACTTTGATATATCTTGCAAAATTAAGGGGTATAGCGATCATCGCGTTTTGTGCAGGGACGGCTCTGCTGGCCATAGCCCGGCCATTTTCGTCTATGGTCGGGCTATTGTTAAATTTGAATTTCAAAGGAACGGAACTTTATTCATATTTAATAAATTGTTTAGGCGTCTTGCCATAAGTCCGTTTAAAAATTCGTATAAAATAGCTGGTCTCCATACCCAGTTGCTGTGCCACCTTTTCAACAGTAATGGAAGGGTTCTCTTCAAATAGTTGAATAGAACGGCGCATTCGGATCTGTTGGATATATAGCATGGGTGACATACCGTAAATACTTACGAACAGACGATGAAAATGTTGAACAGAATATCCGACTGCTCTTGCCAAGTTGGATAAATGCAAGCGTTCATTATAGTGATCATGAATAAGCTTAATCGCTTCTTGCAAAGCTGCATTGGAATGTCCGATTGGTTTAATTCGCTGATTTATTTCTTGATCGGACTGTCCTTCAATGACAGACAATAGGAAATCATACATTTTTCTAGACGCTTCCCAATAACCACTTTCGCTATTCAAGTTGATAAGCTGCCATAAGGATTCAAGCTTATTCCAATACTCCTGAAACTGGTTATTCTTTAATAGCGTGGGATTGTGGTTGCCAAGATGCTCGAGAATGGAACTAGCAATGGAGCCGCTGAAAGCCACAAAACCTAGTTCCCAAGCTTCCTCACTTTGATCAGGAAAATATTCATGATGTACACCAGCGGGAAGGATTAGCATGGTTCCAGGCGTCATTACCATATCCCGACTACCCTGTATACGAAATATTCCCTTCCCGCGTCGGCTTAAGAAAAGTTGATGAGCTGGATACCCATTAGGTCTTAGAAGATGCTTTTGCTCATGACTGCCTACACAATAAACGTAGAGGGGCAATTTGTTATCGAGCATAGCAAATTCAGCAAAAAGGAAAGGCATCAACCTATTTTCACCACCAATGTTCATATTGTACGATTTATTAATTCATAAGTTCTACTATTTTATCAGCTATTTATCCTATAATCAAAATATATAAGAGAATACGAGGATAAACATAGAGGAGAGATGATTTGAAAATGACTCACAAATTTCATCCAATTAGCCCTAAGCTACCCGTCTTGATGCACGGCGCTGATTATAATCCAGACCAATGGCTTCACAATCCACAGGTGTTGGAAGAAGATATTCGTCTGATGAAGCTGGCTGGCTGCAACGTGATGGCTATTGGTATTTTTGCTTGGGCTGCATTAGAGCCTGCGGAGGGAACCTTTACTTTCGAGTGGATGGATCGGATTTTGAATACGTTTGCTGAGAATGGCATCTATGCATGGCTTTCAACACCTAGTGGAGCACGTCCTGCGTGGATGTCAGAACGCTATCCAGAAGTTAGAAGGGTAGAGGCGAACCGCGTACGTAATTTGCATGGCATTAGGCACAATCATTGCTTTACCAGTCCCATTTATCGGGAAAAGACCGCGATAATCAACACCAAGCTTGCTGAACGGTATGGCAATCATCCAGCGGTCATTGGCTGGCACATTTCGAATGAATTTGGTGGAGATTGCCATTGTGCGTATTGTCAGGATGCTTTCCGAGAGTGGCTGCAACAGAAATACGGTTCGCTGGAAGCGTTAAATGCGGCTTGGTGGACCTCATTCTGGGCACATACGATCACGGATTGGTCACAGGTCGAATCTCCAGCACCACATGGTGAGTATATGGTACATGGGCATAATCTGGATTGGCGGCGATTCGTTACGGACCAAACAGTAAATTTCTGCAAGCATGAGATTGATGTGGTTCGGGGATCTAATCCTGCTCTTCCCGTTACAACAAATATGCATTTAATTGAAGGCCTGGACTATCGAAAGTTTGCTGAAATATTGGACGTAATTTCTTGGGATGCCTATCCAACTTGGCATGAAGGGCAGAATGACAGTCAATTAGGTGCTTCCATTGCTTTCTACCATGATCTGTTCCGCTCGCTGAAGAAGAAGCCGTTTCTGCTGATGGAAAGCACACCTAGCCTTACGAACTGGCAGTCGGTCAGCAAGCTGAAGCAACCCGGCATGCACAGATTGTCCTCCCTTCAAGCAGTAGCGCATGGCTCGGATTCCGTACAATATTTCCAATGGCGTAAAAGCAGAGGATCCAGTGAGAAATTCCATGGAGCCGTCGTTGACCATTGCGGACATGAATATACACGTGTGTTTAAAGATGTAGCAGAGTTGGGAGCGACCTTATCCAATATTTCCGAAGTAATAGGCACTACGACGCCTTCGGATACAGCGATTCTGTTCGATTGGGATAACCGCTGGGCAGTGAAAGACGCACAAGGACCGCGTAATATGGGCATTCATTATGAGGAAACCATACTTGCCCATCACCAAGCATTCTGGGAACAAGGTGTGCCGGTCGATGTTATTGGTTCGGAGGATGACCTATCTTCATACAAGCTAATCGTTGCGCCTATGTTGTATCTATGTCGTGAAGAAACGGGGCGCAAGCTCGAAAGGTTCGTAGAGCAAGGCGGAACGTTGGTAACAACCTATTGGTCTGGTATTGTCAACGAGCACGATTTGTGTCATCTAGGTGGTTTCCCAGGACCACTTCGGAAAACGCTTGGCATTTGGGCGGAAGAGATTGAAGGCTTATATGATCACGATCGTAATGGCCTATCGATGTCAATAGATAATCAACTGGGACTAACGGGCACTTTCGAGTCGCATGAGATCTGTGAACTGATCCATACCGAAGGCGCTGAGGTGCTGGGTGTCTATACGGACAGCTTCTATGCAGGGCAACCCGCGCTTACGGTTAATCGTTTTGGAAAAGGTAAAGCTTATCACATGGCTACGCGTTTGAAGGCGGATTTTCTTCAGGCCTTTTACTCGAAACTTATTGAGCAAACGGGCGTTGCTAGAGTGATGAATTCGTATCTCCCTCAGGGTGTAACCGTTCAGGTGCGAACAGATACTTCAACGGAATATGTATTTATCATGAATTTCAGTGGACAAACTCAACATATTTCGCTTGACGACAGAGATTACACGTTATTGGAGTCGAATGAAACGGTAAATGGTGTAATCGATCTACCGGTAAATGGGATTGTGCTACTAAAACGCCCAGCAAAGGAAGTGTGAATAAGACCGGAACTCCAAACTAGGGGTTCCGGTTTTTCTCATTATTTTACCAGTCGCCATACTTTCACCGTGTTCGTTCTTAGGGAAATAAGCGAAGATAAATTTGGATGTAAGTACGGATGACTTTACCTTGGTTAGGATTTCAAAACGTCCAGCAGTGCTCACACATCTCTATGTGTAGGTATACTGTAATGTTCATTTCGACTTACATTCTCCAGGTGCAGGGGTTCGAATCCCCTATCGTGTGGAACGATTAGCTCAGTGGTAGAGCACTCGACTTTTAATCGAGCATAAAATTATTCTTAATTGATCGTGTATTGGAGTCTTCTGTGGCTTTGACATCGCACACTGCGCTACGGCTTTGTAATCTGCAGATACCGATGGCAAGAATGATTAAAACCTTTTGTTACTAACGGGAAGATAGAGGGTTTACAAGTGAGAACCCAATATCTCCAACTCATTTCAAAAGGCATTCTTCATTCCTTGTATTCTTAAGCAGAATTCCGCCCTAATCGCAGGAGGACTCCAACTACGTGATCTAACACTCAAGGAGGTTTAACATGTTTAAAAAAGTAACGATACACAATGACGAACGAGGACTGCTCTTTCGTAAAGGCAGCTACTATAAAAGCTTACAACCTGGCACTTATCGGCTGTCACCATTTTCGGATGATCATGTTGAGATTTTAAATATCATGAACGCTTTTCATGTAAAGGGGAAAGATCTTCAGTTGTTTATGCATGACGACATACTCATCAAAGAGCTGGATATGATACAGGTTCAAGATAATGAATATGTTATGCATTATGAAGATGGCAAATTCGTTGGCTTGTTGACAGCTGGAAGATATGCTTTTTGGAATGTATTGAAAGAGCACACCTATCTTCGGGCAGACATTCATAATCCTGAACTGCCCAATGAGATTGATCCAGCTATCATTCCTAAGCTCATTGGTTACTATCAAACCTTTGATGTGGCTAGTCACGAAAGTGGAGCATTGTATTATAACCATGTCATGCAAAAGGAACTTGCTCCCGGCAAATATTATTTCTGGAAGGGACCAATCGGAGTCTCTGTGAAAACTGTCGACCTTCGTCAACAGCAAATGGATATGACAGGGCAAGAAATGATGACGGAGGATAAGGTCACTCTGCGACTTAACTTTGTGTGCCAATATCGCATTTTGAACGCACTTCGAGCGCTTGAAATCAAGTCGTTTGAAGAGCAAATGTACATTAGGCTGCAGCTTGTATTACGTGAGTATGTCGGTACTTTGAAGTTAGATGATTTGCTGAAAATGAAACAGGAAGTTACTACCTACGTGTTGTCACGCCTAAATGAGAAAAGTCTAGATTATGGCGTGCAATTCTTGTCTGCGGGTGTGAAGGATATTATTTTGCCAGGTGAGATGAAGGATATCCTGAATACGGTTCTGTTGGCTGAGAAAAAAGCGCAAGCCAATCTCATTACGCGGCGCGAGGAGACGGCTTCTACGAGAAGCTTGTTGAATACGGCTAAGCTTATGGATGAGAACCAAACCCTGTTCCGGCTGAAGGAGCTTGAATTCTTGGAGAAGATCTGTGAGAAAATCGGGACGATTTCTTTTCATGGTGGAGGCAACTTATTAGAGCAGTTGAACTCTTTTGTTGGAGATAGAAACCATTCTAAGAACTGATAAGTTTTATTAATAGGCATGATCACTATAATTAATCTTTCCGCGCTGATGGATTGACAGTTCTTGGCTTTGACTCGTATGATGTTTGTAAATGAATGGAAAGGAGGCCGACGATATGATTCGCAATCAAATTTCTATGAATAACCTGACAACTGAAAAGCACTTCATACCATCGGTCTCAACCGGACTTGTGACGAATACGTAGGTACTCTTGGAGTAAGCCTAGTTTAAATTTGACATGAAAAAGCCGTAGACGATGTTGGTCTATGGCTTTTTTGCGTCCAGATAACAAGAAAAGAGGAACAAAACGAATGAAAGAAAATTATTATCAACAGGTCCAGCTCCCAGCGGGAGTCGTCCATGTATACGCAGGACCTGAGTTATTTAAAGCGTTAGATTATCAAGTATTTCAGATGGCCAACAACAATTTGCAGATTCCAAATCAAGTGTATATGAGCTATACGCCTGATGTGCATGTCGGTGTTGGTACTTGTATAGGTACGACAGCGGTATGGAATACGGCTAACGGATATGTATCACCGTCTATTGTTGGCAGTGATATTGGCTGTGGCATGCGCGTGCATATGACGAATTTGCATAAGGATGAGCTGAAAGATGTGAAGCTGCGCCGCAAGCTGGTGAAGACGATCGAGAAGTATTTACCCGTGGAGGATCACGCACGCGGCCATTTCTCGGACATCCGATTGGAACACATTGTTACCAAAGGGCTGCATGGTCTACCGAAGAAGTATATTCCTGATGGTTATACGCCTCGAAAGGCAACATCGCTTACGCATGTTGAAAGCAGTAAATTTACCTTGGATGAAAATGCATTGAATCGATTTCCAAGCAATGTTTGGCATCGGTCACATCGTCAGCTTGGGACACTTGGGAATGGGAATCATTTTGCGGAGATTCAGTCAATAGAAATTGCGGAAGAGAACCGAGAGGTTGCTGAAGCCTGGGGACTATTTGATGGTCAAGTGGTCATCATGATTCACTCGGGTTCGCGTGCCTGGGGTGGCTCTGTGAGCCAAACTTGCAGCAGTGATATGTTGAAGGTGATGCGGATGAACGGATTAGGAACGGCCGATCCTAAGCTGTTATTTGCACCTTTGGAACATCGGGAAGCGCAGACTTATGTAAATCTAATGTATTCTGCGCTCAATTATGCGGTAGTAAATCGCCATCTGATTGCTTATGCCATTCGTGAGGCTGGTAAAGATGTGTTTGGTTCCAAATTTGAAATGACCACGTTGTACGATCTTATGCATAACTATGCATGGGAGGAAAAGCAGGAAGGGAAGTCCTATTTTGTCCATCGCAAAGGGGCGACAAGGTCGCTTCCGGCAGGTCATCCGGATAACCCACATCCTTATCTCACAACAGGTCATCCTGCGCTGATTCCGGGTTCAATGGGGACAGCTTCCTATATTATGGTTGGAGCACCGGGTGGCAGAGCCAACTTTCACTCCATATGTCATGGAGCAGGGCGAATTCGCTCACGCAGTGCGACGAAAAGATTGATAACGCTGAATGAATTTGCCTCTTCCATGAGAGTGGGTACGGAAGATGAAATTGTCGTAAATCATAGGTCGTTAGAGTCGATTCTAGATGAATCGCCACAAGCTTACAAAGATGTTGATCAAATTATTGAAAGTGTCGTCGGAGCGGGTTTGGCTGAAGTAGTAGCTAAATGTAAGCCTATGGCGACAGTAAAAGGTGCTAAATGAGACATGTACAGAGCATAGAAATGAACGAAGAATCACCGGCAGTAACAGCTCCGAATAGAACTAAAGGCGACTCGCTTAAAGCCTATGGGGACTATGCCTATGTATTAGAACGGATTCAAAACGTGTTGGGGAAGAAGTATGGTCACGACTTTGAACCCTATTTGAGTGATGATAGGAAAGAAGAGTATTGGGAGCTGCTTGAACAAGATGTGAAGACAGGGTCAAGTGATGTGCAGTTAGTCACTAGGATATTCGATCATATGGAGTCACGTGCATTCGGAATCGATGGGGAAAATGATGCAGCGGCATATCGAACGTATCCTACCCTGCGGAACAACGTTTTTGCTTACCCGTCCTGGGGAATCGCTTTAGCTAGAGTACCTATCTTTCGGATGAATGGCGTCGGAGAAGAGGATTTTGTTTTTGCTGTCGATGATGCGAGTTTACTACGTTTTCTAGAACACGCTCGGCAGCGGCGCAGGGATTTAGACCGTCGACAAGTGACCGTTTTTACGGATGGACCTCATGGTATGGAAAAAGAACTGACGCCAATAACACGTATGGTTGATCGTTCAGAGGTCATCATGAGGAGCGAAGTGAAAACAGATATTTATCGCGCTATCGATCAGTTTTTTACGGAGGATCGCGCTTTTTTCAAAGAGTATGATCTTCCTTACAAAAGAGGAATTCTTCTCTATGGGAAGCCTGGGAATGGAAAAACGACGCTCGTCAAATCGATTGCCGGCAGCGTGAAGGCTCCTGTTGCTTATTGGCAAATAACGGAGAACACGGGCAGTGAATCTATTCAAGATGCGTTCCAAGCTGCGGCTAAAATGGCGCCGATGATTCTAGTGATTGAAGATATCGATGCGATGCCGCAGCGTGCAAGGTCGTACTTTTTAAACATTTTGGATGGTGCGACTTCCAAAGAAGGGATATTCCTCATTGGCACAACAAATTATCCCGAGCAAATTGATCCGGCACTGATGAACCGGGCAGGGAGATTCGACCGTGCTTACGAAATCAAGCTCCCAGACCTAGAGCTGAGACAGATCTATTTGGAACAAAAGGGGATAGGGAAGCTTGTGAGTGAAGCCTCGATACTCTTGACGGCGAAGCAAACAGAAGGGTTTACTTTTGCCCAGTTAAATGAATTGTATGTATCCGCTGCACTTCAATGGCATTATGAGCAAAACGTGGATATCGAGAAGATAGTGAAATCGATGAAGTCAGATCTGCATAAAGGGCAGACGTTGTCATGGATGAAAGAGGATGCGGATGTGAGGGTTGGCTTTTTGGTTAGTTGAGAAATGTGATAACAAATATGATTATAATTTAGGAAGTGATTGAGATGTTAGAGGATAACATAGAGACAAAATTGACTAATCAACTCATCGACATTGGTGTTAATTTAATGCATCGCTCTTTTGATCAAGACCGCGAAGATGTGGTTGCAAGAGCGCTTGTGGCGGGAGTGACGCCACTTCTCTTGACTGGCACAAGCTTAAGAAGCAGCGCTGAAGCGTCCAGATACGCAGGTGAATTTCCTGGGAAATTATTTGCCACGGCAGGGATCCATCCGCACGACACGCGCAATTGCAAGGATCACACGATGGATAAACTGCGCAAGTTGGCGAAACTGCCTCAAGTGGTTGCCATTGGAGAATGCGGACTGGACTATAACCGCGATTTTTCACCTCGTGATGTACAGCGGAAATGGTTTGAGGAACAGATTCAGCTGGCCTGTGAGCTGCAAATGCCGCTTTTCCTACATGAGAGAGAAGCTCATTACGATTTCGTTCGTATCATGAAGCCGTATGTCGGTTCAATCAATAAGGCCGTTGTCCATTGTTTTACGGGATCTCTGCAAGAGCTTCACGTATATCTGCAACTAGGATTTTACATTGGAATCACAGGCTGGATCTGCGATGAACGTAGAGGCAAGCATCTGCGTGAACTTGTGAAGCAAGTACCGCTAGATCGTTTAATGCTTGAAACAGATGCTCCATTTCTCACACCGCGAGATTTGCCCGTAAAGCCGCAGGATGGCCGGAATGAGCCCGCTTTTCTTCCGCACATCGCAGCGACAGTTGCAGCATGCCTTGGTAAAACTGCCCGGGAAGTTGCGGATTCAACAGCACAAACAACAAAGGATTTTTTTGGATTGAAGCTTCAGGGGAGATCCTCCTTCTCCTCACCTATCCGCTCTGACTAAATATCCGACGAAAGTCGCTTGGTCTCACACTGGTTTTACTATGGAATAGGTTCGAAAAATAATGCGGATCATCATATCCCAGCTTATAACCAATATCGCTAATAGTTAATCTCGTGTCGAGCAGCATCAGCTTAGCGGATTCTATTTTCTTCGTAATCACATAATTATAGATGGTTGTTCCGACTTCTCGTTTAAATAAGCGATTCATTTGCTTCATGGAAAGGCCAATATGGGAGGAGAGCCCTCGCGAGTCGAAGGGATGAAGGATGCTGTTATCCAGATATTGCTTGATAGCCTGTACGGTTGATGTTAAGGCATTGCCTCTTTTGCGCAACATTTCAGAGAGGCCCACGATCATTCGCATAAGTATGATTTGAAGCTCGGTTTGCATGTCCTCGACAGATTTCTGCTGTGCAGCTTCAATAGCCTCTTGAAACAAATGCGCTAACCCGCTGTCCCGAGTCACGATATGTGGAAGCAATTGATAAGCTTCGAGCATCTTTAGGATCCAGTTTCCGCTTATATTCAGCCAGATGTAGCTCCATTGCTCCTCATGATGGATGTCCGAGGTAACCTCATGGTAGCAACCTGCTGGCAGGATAAATATGTCGCCCTCACAAGCTGTATGGGATTGGGTACCAACCCTAACAACGCCTTGGCCTGACAATACGAAACCGAAAACGGTAATCGTGGCAAGCGTTCGAATATTCCTGTATTCCTTTTCACAATAATTAATTCCCAAGAACTGCACACTTAGAGGAGGAGGTTCTCCTACTAATGGCAGGTGATAGATAGGCCCAGACTTACCAGGTTTATTCAGCATTACTTGTATATGGGGTTCCTTCTTTCATCATTGGTAAGTAGTCTTGTCGTAGTTTCTTCTTCCGGTAATTTTACCAAGAACCCATGATGATGCACAACAGCTTTATTTGATGTCAGATGTCCCTTTTCCTCACCTTACACACCATTTTCTCTATTAAGCGTTTGTACAAAGCACGCTATACTTATCGTACAAACACAACTAGGTAGATGAAAGGAATCATCGAAATGAAAAGTGATTTTCTCATGCAGCCTCCGCATCCTGAGACGGAATGGTCCGCGTGTACAGGCTATTCGGAATCAGCCCTAACCATAGAACGAATTTTGGATATCTCGTTAAGTGATGCGAGTATTTGTAAGGGACCGGATCATAGATACTATTTGACCGGAACGACGGATGGCTCAAATATACAAGTGTGGACATCCTCCGACTTAACATCATGGAGCGGTCCAACAAACATATGGAGCTTGGAGCAAGACGGCACATGGCAGAAGGCGAGTAGTGGTTCTAACGGTATTTGTTCGCCGGAAATCCACTATGTGAAAGGAACGTTCTGGATTACCTATGGGTTAAAAGAAGGCGGCACGGGATTGCTCCAGAGCTTATCAGCATCTGTCCAGGGCCCATTTCGGGATCTGGGGAAAATAACGGATGACGGGCAGGATGCTTCGCTGTTCGAAGATGATGACGGTGCGGTTTATTGGGTTTACGGAAACGGCAACATCGCCCGAATGACGCAGGACCTGACAGGTCTCGTGGAATTACCTCGAATGGTAGAAGTACAGCCTTGGAAGGTTGCGGGGAGGGAAGATCATCCCTCGTTTAGTCAGCATTTGCAGGTAGGATCGTATGGGGCTTTTTTATACAAAAGGGACGGGTATTATTACATGTTTTGCGCAGATGCTCTTGCTAGGATGGGGAGCGATGCTGTGGATACCTTTGTCGCGGTGAGTGAATCGATCTATGGTCCCTACAGTCGGCGGTATTTGGCACTTCCTCATGGCGGTCAAATCTCATTATTTACGGATATAGACAATCAGTTGTATGCCTCTTTTTCGGGATGTGGCAGCTACTCTCTGGTCGAGCATTATCCTTCTGTGGTACCAATGTCCCTGGTATGTCCAGGATTTATAAGACCAAGTGAGGACATATGGCTTGAAAAAGGTGGGGTAGGAACACTTAAGCCCATCGCTGACTTCCCGATTCGTGATCCGCATATTAGCACGGGGCCAGATGGCACCTATTATTTGACGGGAACATCGGATAAGCCGCATCACAATTTTTGGGATCGAAATAACCAGCTCCACGTATGGAGCTCGGCAGATTTGAAGGAATGGAAGCATGTAGCAAAGGTATGGGATTTGTCCGAAAATGGCACTTGGGAGAACAACATTTATGAGAACCCTTGTCTGTGGGCACCAGAGATGATCTATCTGTACGATACATTCTGGATCACATATTCACTTCAAGGCGGCGGTACGGGGATGATTAAAAGCATAACCGGACTTGCAGAGGGACCCTATATCGATATGGGCCGAATGACGAATACGGATATTGACTCCAGTTTGTTCCAAGACGAGGATGGTCACGTGTATTTTGTTTGGCAGGATGGTAAAATTGCCAGGATGAAGTCGAATATGACCGGCTTTGCGGAAGACCCTCGCAAGTTGTTATGCTCGGATGGGCAGCGCGTAGGCTACGAGGGTGCCTTCATCGTGAAATATAAAGGTAAGTACATTCTGGGTGCGGCAGAATGGAATGGTGATAAACGCGTCGATGGTACCTACGATTTGATGTATGCGGTAGCGGATGAGCTGTACGGCCCGTATACCCCAAGACGATTAGCAGTTCCACATGGCGGCCACGGAACGATGTTTATTGATCATGACGGCAGACTGATGTCTACATTTTTTGGCAATGACCGTACTGCGCCATTCCGGACGCGTCCAGGAATTGTCCCTCTTATTGTCGAAGATGATGAAGAGGGGCTATGCATCGTGCCTTATAGTGAGTAATATAAAAACATGAATCAAGCTCTGGATTGGGCTGGATTCATGTTTTTTCTTTGTTAGATGACATGGAAAAGGAGCTACTCGTTCATGAAGTTGTTCTCTATCAAAAAGCTGATTTCGCCTACGGTAAGCATTCAGGGGAAAATCTTTGTCGCATTCAGTCTGGTTACGTTAATTGGCATCGTTGCTGTGACAAGTATTGTTTATTTATACATGCGAGAAACCGTGAAGAATAATGCAATTACTTCCGTTACCGAAAGTATACGACAGGCTGATGAATCATTAAATCTCCGCTTGGAGGAGGTTAGTCGATTAAATACGGTCGTTGCTACGAATAAAACAGTTCTGGATACGCTGCTTAGTAAAACCGAGGAACCAAGCTACGAGTGGTTTCAAGAGCAGAAGCGGATCGAGGAATTTTTATCCGCATTGATTGCGTATAAATCCTACATTTCACGTGTGGCCGTTATAGGGTTGAACCAAAAGGTGTTTTTCGTCGGATCTCCTTGGCTTGACAAGAATGTGTTGTTCTCACCAATGATGGATGCTTTACTTCAAAATGGCTCAGGGCATGCCTATTTTCATCAAACAGGCTTCAATAACTCCATCGTTACCGGACGCGAGCTTCGTTATAACCGGAATTTAATCGGCATGGTGATGTTCGATCTCAATGACGATTTCATTAAGAAAATCTTTGACGTCAAACCAACATCGGACAGTATGCTGTACGTGGTAGACAGAAAAAACGAGTTCATCTACCAACCTCAAAACAGTGCAATTGACAAAGAGACAATCATTCAAATGAATCAGAAGCTGGCAGGCACAGACGGTTCGGTTGAAAGAATTATTGACCAGCAATCTTACCTAGTCGTCACTCGGAAATCGGAGTATACAGGATGGTCCACGGTGGCAATCGTTCCGATGAAGTCTCTCTTGACGGAAACAACCCATATTCGTAATGTACTAGCCACAGTAGCTATCATTGTATTTGTAATTATCGTCATAGGAACACTGCAAGTTTCCTCCAGAATAACAAGAAATATTCGCAGATTGCGTTCGATGATGATGCATGTCATCGAAGGCAATCTGACCCTGCCAACCGTCGAGATTCATACCAAGGATGAAATAGGGCAGTTATATCACGTTTTTAAAAGCATGGTTGAGGAATTAAAGCGTTTACTTGAAGGGATCGTAACAACCGAGAAAGAGAAGCGTGAAGCGGAATTGGCCGTTTTACAAGCTCAAATACGTCCGCATTTCCTCTATAACACACTGAATACGGTCAAGTATTTGGCCAAGATTAACGGGGTGCCGAATATCGTAGAGGTATCAGAATCTTTAATAGAGCTGATGCGCGGCGTTCTTGGGAATACAAATGAATTTCTTACGCTGCAAGAAGAATTGCAGTACGTCCGCAGTTACGTGACCATTGAAAAATACAAATATGTAGAGCCACTGCAACTGAATATTGATGTCGACAATGAAGAGCTGTTACAACATAGCGTTCTGAAGTTAATGCTGCAGCCTCTTGTGGAAAATGCCATTCTTCATGGACTATCGGCATCGGGGTATGAGGGTGTGGTGTTAATTCGGATTTATGAGGAGAACAAAGAGCTGCGAATCGAAGTAAGAGATAACGGCAAAGGGATGTCCCAGGAACAGATCGAGGCGCTGTTTGAAAGGAATAAAGTCCAGACGAATACACGGTTTAGTGGAATGGGTGTTCAAAATGTCCATGAACGCATTGTACGATTGTTTGGGGAACCATACGGCGTGTTTGTTTATAGTGAACCCGATACGCATACGACTGTGCAGATTAGATTTCCATTACTGCCGGTTAAGAATCACTTGCCTCAGGAGGGATGAAGGATGTTTCAAGTATTATTAGTCGATGATGAGGCGTTGGCGCGTCATGACGTGAAGAGTATGTTGGATTGGGAAAAGCACGGGTTCACGATATGTGGTGAGGCGTATAACGGATCTATGGCACTTGACATGATGGAACAAATGACACCGCATATCGCGATCTTGGATGTGAGCATGCCGATCATGAATGGGGTAGAGCTAAGCCGGGAGATCAAGGAAAGATTTCCAAAGGTTAAAATGATTATGCTGAGCAGCTTTGACGACTATGATTATGTTCGTACTTGTCTGATGAATGGGGCTATTGATTACTTGCTCAAACATAGATTACAAGCGTCAGCTCTGCTGACACTTCTCGATAAAGCGGTCCAAGAGCTGCAGAGTGAAGAAGCTCGAGACGCGCAAAGTAAAATGATTGAACACCTAAGTCCGGTTATTCTTCGCGAGCATGTAGCTAATTTGGCAAGAGATACTGTTGATGCTAGTGAAGCGCTGCAGGTTTATGCACGTGACAATCAGCTCTTTGGGAAATCAATTAATTATGGATCTGCTGCCGTACAAATCGTTCCTTTTCTGTTGATGACGGAGTCTTTAACCGATGTACAAAAGAGTCGTTTGGTGCTTCAAGCAATCGAAGTCATGCAGATGGCGATTGGCGATGTTCAGAAACGGACGGTAGGCTATGTAGGGGAGGGACGTTTTATCGTCTTGTTTTCCTCAGAGGAGCGAAGTGAACATGCGGTTACGACGCAAATGAATCAAGCCATGAGTGCGCTCTTGCATTCCTTAGAGAAATTCCTTAACTTAAAATGCGTTTACGCGATAGGGCCGATTTGTGGAAACTTGCGACTGGTTGGTCCAAGCTACATCAAAGCGAATCAAGAGTTGAACGTCCAACACGATCAGGATCTAAACGCATCCATATTGAAAGCTTCTCTAAGCATGAAAGAACAGAAACAGCTACTGCTTTATCTGGAGCAATTGGATGGCGAACGAGCTAGCCAATTCATTACAGCGATATTTGCTGAACTGCGCAGGCAGCCTGTGTATGGGTTGACCGTACAAATCATAGTCAGTGAACTGTTTCATCTCGTTGAAATGGCATGGAAACGGCATAATCCGCAGACTGCTTTAGAAGATACCGAGCATATCCCCACAAGGGCAGAACTTGGACGTATGGGAAGTGTCTCTGAGCTTGAGCTTTGGATGGTAAACTACTATGCACGCCTTGTAGAGGCTATCAAGAAACAGCGTGTAGGAGGCTCATATTCGCGCCATATAACGAAAGCACTGCAATATATAGCTGACAACTATGCTTCTAATATTTCCTTGGACATGACGGCGAGTTCACTTAATCTGAATGCATCATATTTAAGCAGACTGTTCAAAGAGGAAATGCAAATGACATTTACTGAGTATTTGAACCGGGTTCGTATTCAAACAAGCTGCATGCTCATGCAGTCAGGCACGTATGCGTTAAAACAGATCAGCAGTGAGGTCGGGTTTGTAAGTTACACTTACTTTTTCAAAGTTTTTAAAAGTATTACAGAGATGACGCCTCAGGTGTATATGGATCAACTGAAACAGTCAAAAAAGTAGAATGGAAAGTCATAAATGTTGAATCGCTGGAAAGTGATAATTCCTTATACTGAGAGCAACCCTTAGAAAACGCTTTCTAAATAGGGCAAGAAAACAACTTGATCGGAGGAACAAAAGCATGAAAAGAAATTGGGGGACAGTACTTTTCTCAACGTTAGTTATTTCCAGTTTGACACTTTCCGCTTGTAGTTCGGACACATCTAGTAAAGAAAATGAGGGTAAAACCCCGGCGAATGAGCCAAAAGGTGTTGCTACAGCAGGTTTTCCTATCGTTAAAGAGCCGCTGAAGCTAAAAATGTTTACACGAATCGCGCCGTCCAATGGACCTTTTAAAGATATGCCAGTGTTCCAGGACTATGAAAAAATGAGCAATATCCAAGTTGAATTTATTGAAGCGCCAACAGATGGTTTCCCTGAAAAGAAGAACCTTTTGTTTGCCTCGAATGAGCTTCCTGATGTTATGTATCGCTCGGCCCTTACACCTTTAGAGGCAACTCGTTATGGTTCTGGTGGTCAATTAATCCCACTGGAGAAGCTGATAGAAGCTTACGCACCTAACTTAAAAAAATTAATGGAAACGTATCCAGAGATTCGTTCCGCTATTACAACACCCGAAGGTCATATTTATGCGCTACCAGGTATTGTGAGTGTCAACTCGGCCAGAACCGATAAAAAATGGATAAATCAAGCATGGTTGAAGAAGTTGAATCTGAAGGAACCAGAGACGACGGATGAGTTGTACGAGGTGTTGAAAGCTTTCCGGGATAAAGATCCTAATGGCAACGGTAAACAGGACGAACTTCCAATGACGGCGCGTAATGGCCTCAGTATTGTACCGATCATGGCTGGCTCTTTCGGCCTAGACTTCCAATTAGGTTATAACATTAACCTAGAGAATGATAAGGTTAATCTCTGGATGGGTAGCGACCGGAATAAAGAATTATTGATGTATCTGAATAAGCTTTATGCGGAAAAACTGTTGGATACAGAGCTATTTACGCAAAAGGAAGCGCAATATCTGACGAAGCAAGGGACGGGAAATACGGGCTTCTTCTTCGATCAGACGAACAATCCGATGTTGGATGGGAAGGTTCAAGATCAATATATCGGTATCGCACCGCTTAAAGGACCGCATGGCGATAGACTGCAATTAGCCGCTCCGGTACCGAGAGATTTTGGCGCATTTGCGATCACATCGGTAAATAAGAATCCGGAAGCAACGATGCGTTGGGTTGATTATTTCTATGGTGACGAAGGATCCACCATGCTGCGATTCGGACGTCAGGGTGAGAATTATGAGTTGAAAAATGGGATTCCTTATTACACGGATGCTTTCTTGGCTACTGGCAATCAATCCAAAATCACCCCTTACGCTGGAGGCGGGGCACCGCATTTGATCAGTGATAAGGTTGCTTCCTTCATTAATCCACCGCAAGTTCAAGAAGCACAGAAGAAGCTTGATCCATTCATGCCGAAGATTCGCTATGCAGCGCCTATGTTTGATGAGCAAACAGCGCAACAGATCAATATACTTCGTAACGATATTGATAAATATTACGAAGAGCAAAGCACGAAATTTATTGCTGGCGCCCTGAGCTTTGATAAATGGGGAGAGTTCCAGAATACGTTGAAGAAAATGAAAATGGATGAACTGCAGAAGCTGTATCAGGTCGCCTATGATAACCTCAAACAGCAAAAATAAGCAGGATTGACGGCTGGAGGGCTACAGATGAACAATACAGCAAAGACAGCAGGCGTTGCGTCTCGAACCAAATCGAGGCGCTCCAGCCTCTTTAAAACATTGAGTAGTCGCTATGATCTCTACATGATGCTGCTCATTCCCATTGTATACTACCTTGTGTTCCATTATGGCCCCTTATATGGTTTGCAAATTGCGTTTAAAAACTTCAGTCCTGCGAAAGGGATTAGCGGCAGCGCATGGGTGGGTCTTGATCATTTCCAGCGATTCGTAGAATCCTACTATTTCTGGCGGTTGTTATGGAACACGATCTCGATTAACTTATTCTCTTTGTTGTTTGCGTTTCCAATCCCTATTCTACTTGCCCTAATCGTTACCGAAATCCGCAATAAATCATTCAGTAAAATTGTGCAAAACATTACGTATATCCCGCATTTCATCTCCATCGTCGTCATGGTAGGGATGCTGATGTTGTTCTTATCTCCGCGTGGCGGTCCTTTGAATGCCATTATTGAGGCGTTGGGCGGAGATCCGGTTCGATTCCTCGATTCGGCAGCGTGGTTCAAGCCGATCTTCATAAGTTCGAATATATGGCAAAATATGGGATGGCAATCGATTATCTATATAGCAGCGCTCGCCGGAGTTAATCCGCAGCTGTATGAAGCGGCCAAGATGGATGGCGCCAGCCGAATGCGGCGCATTTGGCACGTATCCATCCCAGGCATACTTCCGGTTATCGTCATTTTGCTTATTCTAGATGTAGGACATTTCATGAATGTCGGTTTCGAGAAAATTTTACTTATGCAAAATAATTTGAACTTAGATTCCAGTGATGTGATTTCCACTTTCGTGTACTCGACAGGTATTTTAAAAGGCGAATACAGCTATACAGCAGCTATTGGCTTGTTTAACTCTGTCATTAACCTAGCATTATTATTACTCGTGAATCGCTTTGCCCGTAAAAAGGCGGAGACTAGTCTTTGGTGAGGAGGGACCTGTGATGCAGGAACAAATACGCAAGACAAGGAAGTCGGATGAGAAAGTATTCGATGCCGTGGTAAACGGACTAGCATTCCTTATCGTCGTGGTGGTCCTGTACCCGCTCCTATTTATCGTGAGTGCCTCCTTCAGTGATCCTGCGTTGGTCTTGAATGGGGAAGTGATTTTGCTGCCTAAACAGATCACCTTAGAGGCCTATCGGAACGTCTTTCAAAACGAGCAAATATGGAACGGATACGCAAATACCATTTTGTACACGGCAGTAGGAACGATTATCAACTTGATTATGACGACTTTAGCGGCCTACCCGCTGTCGAGACCAGACTTGCCTGGGCGGGGAATTTTCATGGTAATCATCACGCTAACCATGTTTTTCAGCGGAGGACTTATCCCGTCTTATCTCCTTGTAAAAAATTTAGGCATGGTGGATACGATGTGGGCATTAGTCATTCCAGGCGCAATTGCCACGTATAATTTGATCGTGATGAGAACCTATTTTCAATCCAACATCCCTTGGGAGATTCAAGAAGCGGCCCATATGGACGGATGTTCCAACTGGAAGTTATTAACCCATGTCATCTTGCCGTTATCGAAGCCGATTATGGCGGTGATGGTCTTATTTTATGCGGTAGGACACTGGAATTCCTTCTTTAATGCCTTGATTTATATTCGCAGCAAAGATTTATACCCGTTACAACTGGTCTTGCGTGAAGTACTGATGGTCAGTCAAGCCGACGTGGTGGACAGCAGTGTAGGACTTGAATCCAAAATCCTATTGGCTGAAAGCATCAAATATGTCGTCATTATTATTTCCAGCTTACCTGTATTACTGATGTACCCTTTTGTACAAAAGCATTTTGTGAAAGGCGTTATGATTGGTTCATTAAAAGGATAAAGAATGGAAGGAAGCGTTATGTTCATGCAAGCAAAAGCTAAGATTCAAGTGAATACGAATCAAGTCGGTAAGGACAAAATTAATCCGTATCTATTCGGTCATTTTGTGGAAGATATTCGTGATCATATGGATGCGATGTTGGCGTATCCGCTATCGGATATGGATTTTGAAAGTAACGATGTAACGTATAGAGGGCTGTCTGGAAGCTGGCGTCCATTTACGAATGGGAAAAGTACGGTGTTCGCGCTCGAACCCGCTGCTACGTATCACTCCGGGCATAGCCAACTGATCCGTATATATAGCGATGACGAGGCCTATGCAGGAATTCGTCAAGCAATTGCTGTAAAAGAAGATCAGCTTGGCTACGAATTAGCTCTCTATGCTAGAGCTTCTATTGAAATTAAGTTCCTTACAGCAGAGATCGTGGACACAGCAAGTGGAGAAGTGCTGGGGGCTACCCGCATCGAGATCGAGAGTCATAACTGGAAACAATATGCATCTCGTATCAAGGTCAGTCGACTTTGTGAGCAAGCGGAGTTCAGATTATATGTTCCTGCGGAGCATGAACGCTGGAGAGATAATGTCTCTACAGGAATGCTCTGGCTGGATCATATTTCACTGCTTCCGTCTGACCATGTTGGACTTGTTCGCAAGGAAGTTGTCGATATGACGAAGGACTTGAACGCCGGCATGATGCGGCTTGCAGGAAATTATATTAGTGCTTATCACTGGCAGCAGGCGATTGGCCCTGTGAATAAGCGCCCTTGTGTGATTAACGAAGCATGGGGAGGCTGGACCAACAAGTATTTTGGCACGGATGAGTTTATCGAGTTTTGCCGTGACTTGCAGGTGGAGCCGCTGATTTGTGTGAACGATGGTTCGGGCACGCCGGAAGAAGCAGCCGAATGGGTTGAGTATTGTAATGGCGGTTTGGACACGCCAATGGGGAAACTACGGGCTGCGAATGGACACGTTGAGCCGTATGGTGTGAAGTACTGGGAGATTGGCAACGAAGTCTGGGGACCTTGGCAGGTCGGACATTGCAGCGCAGAGCAATTCGCAGATCGTTACGTGCGATTCGCTCAATCGATGAAGGGCATTGATCCTGAGATTAAGCTGCTTGCTTGTGGCGATGATAAGCAGGATTGGAACCGAATCCTGTTGGAGCGAGCTGCAGAGCATATGGATTATGTAACGTTGCATTTGTATCACGGCTACAATCGATTTGGGATGAATGATCGCACGCCAAAAGAAGAGCGGTATAAGGCAATCCTTTCTTATCCAGAATGGACACGGGAATCTGTTCGTAAAGTAAGAGAATTGATCAACTCCGATTCGCGCTACACCCATCTGAAATTGGCGATCACGGAATATAACACGATGTACTATCCGAATACGATTCGCAAGGGACTTCCCAATGAACATACCCTTGAAGCAGCAGCTGCAAATGCAGCGAATTTGAATGAATTTATTCGAAATAGTGATCTAATCGAGATCGGCAGCTTCTCCGATTTAGTCAATGGCTGGCTTGGGGGATGTATTCGAGTAGGGGATTTCTTTGCGGATCAGTTTCGAGGTAAATCCTCGGGCAGAACGGAGAACGCCTTAACCGTATATGGCACACCAACCTATTATGTCATGAACATGTATGCTAACAGAGACTTAGGCTATGTCGTTCAGAGTCATACCGAATGTGGCAACTTTAGTGTTAATTCCCTTGTACCTACTGCTCCAAAGTTAACGGATTTGCCGAATTTGGACGTTGTGGCTTGCCAAAGTGTTGACGGAGATACACTCACGATCTTCATGGTGAATCGGAGTTTAGAGAATGTCGTAACCGAAGTGCTGTTGGATGGATTCGTTACGAAGGGTACTGCTCGTTTGTTAGCATTAACGGGTGAAGATGCGGATGCCTTCAATAATGTGCATCACCCGGAGGCAGTAGTTTGCGAAGTATTTGACGTTCCAGTTGTGAACGCCCAAGTAAGCTGTGAGCTAAAGGCATCGTCTGTCTATGTACTGGAAATCACTCGCTATAAAGGATAATTGGATGCGACAAGTTAAAAAGGCATGGATTTGGATGGTAGTTGCTTGTGTACTTCTTTCGGCAATTGTGACGATTACGCCCCGGCTCTGGGGAAAGAAAGGGACCGATAGGATGGCGATATCTTTAAGCCAGACGTACCAGAATCCGTTCGGGCTGGAGCAGGAATGGGAAGATTACGGCATTGGGGATCCGTATGTTCTCCGGTTTGACGGCAAATATTATTTGTATTGCAGCACGAAGGATCGGAGAGTTGGTGTGAAAGCGTGGAGCTCTGACGATCTTGTGAACTGGCGCTATGAAGGCTTGGTAACCGAGGAGGCGATCAGTGAAGGTGCGTATGCACCCGAGGTCGTTTACTGGAACGGCGCATTCTATATGTATACGTCACCGGCGGGCAAGGGTCACTACGTTCTGCAAAGTGATAAGCCGACAGGACCTTTCGTGAATAAGACGGACAATCTCGGCTTCACAATCGATGGTTCTGTGTTTATTGACGATGATGAGCAATGGTATTTCACACATGCCAAATTGAACGGTATCATGGCAAGCTTGATGACGGATCCCTATACAATTGAACCGGGTAAGCAGTTGAACGCTACGCTCGGACATTGGACAGAAGGTTCCATGATCATCAAGCGTAACGGGCGCTATTTCATCACTTACACGGGAAATCACGTATTTAGCAAAGGCTACCGTGTTAATTACGGGGTCAATCATGAATCTCCGATAGGTACCTATAAAATCCCTGAGAACAATCCGATTCTGATTTCCACAGCCAATGACTTCAACGGTCTTGGCCACAGTGCGACAGTCATGGGTCCTGATCTAGATTCGTATTACATGGTCTATCATAACCTAGTCGGACGGTCTGCAGAAGGACCGCCTGTTCGCAAACTGAACCTGGACAGGCTCGTGTTCAACGGTGACAAGATGTCTGTTCTCGGTCCGACACACGGTTCACTGCAGGAAGCGCCAAGATTGCCGGCGTTTCACGACGTTCCAGGCGGTGCTCCATCTGCTGACAAATGGGAGCAGGTGAATCAAGCAGATAGTACGGAGATTTTGCTCACAAGAGCAGCTACAGGTAACTTGTACACTACTGAATACAATTTTAGATGGAATGATTCGAAAAGTGGCGGGCTGAATTCTTCGCTGGATGCCATATTCGCATATGGGGATGCGGACAATTACCGTTTAACGCGTGTGAATGGAGCGACAATGGAACTTTCCCTGATCGACCGTGTGAATGGCGCCGAAACAGTTGTTGCGTCGAAGTCGCTGCCGAAAGGGACGGATCTAGCGAAGGTCCATACGATCCGGATCGAGTCAAGCAGCTCGGGTACAATCATTTATTGGGACGGACTGCTGAAGATCGAGCAAACTGCAATGGCTGGGAAAGCTGGCCGAATTGGCTATGGGTGGCCGCAAGGGGCGAAGCCTGAGCTGCATTACACAGCCTTTTCGGATGAAGCGAACGGCAGTAGTGATAGGCATGTGATCAAACCGCTGCCCGGTACATTGGAAGCTGTTCATGCTGATGTTGCGGGCAGTCCAGTTATCCAATCTGGCTTAACGCCGGATGGCAGTGATGCTGTCGTCCTTTCGAAGAAGGAAGATAGCCTCAGTTTTCCGATTAACGTTCGTGAGGATGGCAGCTATCTGCTTTCCGTTAATGCAGCCAAGAGTTCGGCAGGTTCAACGTTGGCGATTGAAAGCGACGGAAACACCAAGTCTATCAAGCTGGATGCGTCTTTATTCGCAGACGATGCAGCGTGGACAAAGGTACCGCTTGGCGAGTTCACGCTGAAAGCAGGAACACAATGGCTGTCGCTTCATGGAGCGAAGGGAGAAGTCACGCTTCGATACGTGGAAGCGAGTCGAACTGTTACTGTGCCAGAGCAGACGGTCATTAGACCGACTTCTGTCGGCCTAGTTAATCGATTTGGCGGGGACCCCGGTTGGACGGATTATACCGTAAGCTTCGATGTAACACTCAAAGCAACAACGTCGGACGAAGTAGGCGTCCTGCTGCGGACTACGAACGAATCTGATTTCAAGGATCAGGTGAAGGATGCTTTCATGGGCTACACGCTTGCTTTGCTGAATGACAAAGTTGTGCTAAGGCGAGTAAGCTACGAGAATTCGGTGGAAGCGACAACGGGCGCTCTTTCTTTTAAACCTGGACAAACCCGCCACATTTCTGTGAACCTGAAAGGAACATCCATAGAAGTTTTCTCAGAAGATAGTCATAAACCTATCTTGACGTGGAAGGATCCGAATGCGTTTCTACTAGGTCGTGTCGGCCTGCGTGGCGTATCGACAGCTTGGACGATTTCACCACTGACGATAACTAACAAGAAGTAGTATATTTTAGAAGATTTGAGTGCGATTGAATGAAGTTGTTTAACATGTATAAGACCGGAACTCCAAACAAGGGGTTCCGGTTTGTTTTTTCTTTGAGTTTTTCCATGTCAAATCGTTAATATTGGATTGTCATCTATTGTCGTTGAATCGAAAGTAAAAGCTGTGGGATTTCGCTTAGGCTGTGAACCTCAAAGGTTGGTTGAATGGGAAGTGTTGGGGGAACATGATGGCGGTTAATCCAAATGTTAGTGATACCGGCGGACTGCGCCCCTTGTATATCTGTTATAAGCGTATCTCCAATCATTACCGTTTCACTCGGAGAGAGACTAAGCAGATCCAGCGCATGGCGATAAATGGCAGGATTCGGTTTGCCGACACCGTAGGTGCCAGAAATCACAATATGATCAAAATAATCAGCAAGTCCCGGTATACTATCAATTTTCTCTTGTTGAATATCAGGTGCGCCATTGGTCATTAGCAATAGTTTATAGTCTTTGCGTAATTCCTCAAGTACGTTGAAGGTGTCATCGTAAACATAAGGACGATTTCTTCTTTCCTCCATGAATTGATGAGCCAGTTGGACAGCTAATGATGGATTATCAATGCCTAGTACGTTCAGCCCTTGACTCCATACCTCACGTCTGTATTGGGGGGCTAACTCTTGCATTCTGCCAAAATTCGGATGTTCCCCTTGGTGAAAATCTCCCCATAATGCTTCTAAATCGGTCACATCAATCATATGCAACCAATCATATAATTCCAAAGTTTTAAACAGCTGACTTGCCGATTCACGTACGGCATGTTCAAGTTTCCCAGCATCTACAGCGAATTGACTCGCCGCTTGACGACATGTAGCCTGAAACGACTCGTTAATGCTCTTCTCATCCCATAATAAGGTGTTATCTAAGTCGAAAATTAGGGCTTGCTTCTTATACATAGATGTGAAATCCTCCTTGTTTTGGATCTCTAATGCAGGAACATAGTATCTGTATGTTTTCTGGAATGTTGTTGTTTTACTGAGGTTTAAGTTGATATTACCTTATAAATTGTGCATTATCAATTGATTTTTCATTCGATTAAACAAGATGCAACAACAAACAACAACAAACAACAATATTAAACAATATATAAGGTGCTTATTGGGGGAATCCCATTAGGAGTTTTTTTCTTTAAATCAAACTTGCAATCCCGTGTATCAGGATCATTAGCCAAAGTCCAGTCATGATCATCAAATAAGTGGATAGTAAAGTAAAGAGCCGTATATCACGAGATATACGGCTCTTTATCCGATAAAATAAAGTTATGTCATATTTAGAAGTGTTCAGAGGGCTCAAGCTGAATAAAATTCAAATGTTTCATTCGGTTCATAACAGATAATACTTCATTAATTCTTGGTAATTCAAGCCATCTTTCAAAACCAGGAAAAAAGGAAGAAAATACAATGTCCACGCCTTCTCTCTCCATATCTTCGAGAGCTTTTTCGAACTTTTCTTGAAGAAAAATGAGGCGGTCCTGATTACTTACAGCCATTTTTCGAATTAAGAAGGCAATAGCTGCAAGCTGGGCGTGAGATGTGATATTGTATAGCCCTCGGATATCAACTTGTTCATCCCCTATCATGATGTATCCCATGGTTGATACCATCAGCTTTTCTGTACCACTGCCCTGTGGATAGCTCGAAAATTGATCGGAGGTTATTTTTCTTTCTATCTCCCATTTTGTAAGGGAGATACGTTCGCGAGGTTTGTCGTGTTCACATAATTTTTTTGCTTCTTGAGTTACGTTTATGGGCACAAAATTGTCCATCAGGATGATTTGATCGGCAACGGATAAAAATTCACCGCTACCTCCAATAACAAGAACGGAAGAGACGCCAACTGCTTCATAAAGCTCCCTGACACGTTCCGTAAAAGGTGTAATGGGTTCACGCTTGATTAAGGAACGCATTTTGATGTCTTGAATCATAAAATTCGTCGCACTTCTATCTTCATCAATAAGAAGAAGCTTACACCCGACGTTGATGGCCTCCATAATATTTGCGGCTTGAGATGTGGAACCTGAGGCGTAGTGAGTCGAAAACTGTTCAGCCGAACCACTGGGTATCCATTTGATGAAAGGCGTAATATTGATATTTTTTATGGAGCGGCCTTCCTCTGCAGATATTTCCATTGCGCTTTGATCTGTAATCACAAATTCTCGTCCGTCGCCTATGCAGTGATTGTAGATCCCCGAATTTAGTGCATCCAGCATTGTGCTCTTACCCGAATAACCACCGCCAGTGATGACCGTTACGCCATGTTTTATTCCCATTCCTCGCAAACCACAAATGTCAATTTCAATATCTTCCGGGGCTGTAAAAGGCAAAGCACCCACCAGAGGCCCGCTGTTGTCATTATTTCTTGGCAATATGCTGCCATTCGCAATAAACGCACAATATCTACTAGATTTCAGCCATTCGCGAATCCTATTTTGTTTTTTTACCAATTCATAGGCAGCATTTAATTTGATGTGATCCCACTTGGCAATTAACTCCTCCACTTCTTTTGGAAGCATTTTGCAGAGCATGCGCATAGCTTTATCATTATTCTTGAATGGAAGTTGAACTGTAATCATTAAGCATAGATACCATTTATCCGAGATGACTTCGACAAAGGATGCATTACGTTGCAACACCACATTGGTTGGACGAAAACAATAAAAGGCACCATTTTCTTTATCAGAACGTGACCGGTTATAAATCAATTTATTTAATGCCTCAATATGATCAACCCATTCTCTTAGTGCAAAATCGGAGAGAACAACCTGATCGATATTTTCATCTAAGCTGAGACGGTCAAAAGGTATTTTTATGGTGATACATGGTTTATCCAGTGTGAGTTTATGTGTCCGTTCAATGTAATAGGCAACGTCATTATTCCAATAGGTTGGGTCAGATATCGTCCCTCCATCTTCATAGTACGAACCTTCATAAATCATACTGTAAGATGATTGAGTGGATTGTAATGAACGAAAATATTGAGCGAGTCTTTTAATAAAGCATCATCCTTTCATATTTGGGAAGCGGTGAATAACGGGGGAACAATGCCTAAAAAAATAACAGCCACTCCGTAAGTGGCTGTCATAGACGGCAAGAAAGATTTAACGTTCCTTCTGTCTAAATATAAAAGCCCTGAGAGTGAATCCTACCCTCAGGGACTAATGTATTCGTAAAAGAATAACTAAAAAGCAACATGAGGATAAGACGTATATTTTTTTGTTATCATTGTCCTCACCTCGTTATGATTTATTTTTGCAGCAACAGTATCATAACAGTAAGATCATCCACAAAATAGGGAAAGATTAATTATAATTAACTCAAACCCTAAAATAGGTAATGGATGCCTACATAGAATGAAATCACTGGACATAGAGGGGGAGGATTGGTTTAAGGTTGTTTTGATTGATGTGGTGGTTATTGTATTATGGATAATAGAACGAGAGCTTTAACGGCTTTTTTTACAATATAGAATATAGGAGGATGAAATGGCCTGGAGCAAAATGAAACAACAACTGGAGAGTTTTCTCAGTCCTGCGCTATATGGAAGGGTCGAATACCTTTCAACCAGCTACCGCTATTTACCAGATAAAGCAGGACTTTGCTATATTGCAGTAGATAAAAAGAAAGTACTTAATATGAATGATACCTTAATCAGATGGTATCAGACAGAGTTGGAAATTAAGAATGATTCAGATATCCAGATTCCGATCAGCATTGATGAAATTGAAGCGGTCAGAAAAGATACTAACGGGAGTGTTCCTGAGGAACGTTTAAAAGTAATAGCAAGAAGTAGAAAAATTTCGGAATATGCAAAGGAGCTTTTGTCAGCACAATCATCATTAAGTAAATCAAATTTTATCGTCATAGCTAACAAGTTTTTATCCATTTCTATAGAGGAAAGCATAGAGAGCAATGATATCTTATTAAATATTCTAGCTTTGGTTGACAGACGAGTTGGAAAAAAACGTATTCTAAACATGACCGAGAAGATGAGATTAAAGCATCCAATTGTACAGTATTTTTTTGAACTACGACTTAGTACGTTATGAAAATAAATAACTCATTCACCTCCAAATGGGAGGTTTTTTATGTGACTAACGTTAAGATCAACCCCGCGGGGCTGCTGTATGACCGCCGCGTTTAAATGGGAAATAAAGGAATTAAAAAGTGAAGTTTCGAACAATTGGTTAATACTAATATTGGAGGTTTGTTAAGATGGAATTAAAGGTTGAACGTTTAGATTTTGAAATGGCTGATCTCTCGGGGTCTAGGTTTCAAAAGGTTAAAGCTGAGGAATTATATTTTGACAATGTTAATTTGACAAAGACACAAATTAATAATGCAAATATGAGAGGCATGGCACTAAATGATGTGAATATGTCTGATTTTAGAATTTCAAATGCTAATCTCACTGGCACCGAAATCAAAAATGCCAATTTCAGTCATGCTGTTCTTGACCATGTTCATTTAATTGGCACTGAATTTCGTAATGTTGTTCTCCCTATGGAGGGTGATGGTAATTACAATCCAAATGGCGATTACAAACCAACTAGCTTTGTGAATTGTGACTTATCTAATGGTCAACTGACAAACTGTAATTTAGCAAATTTGGATATACGCGATTGTAATATATCTGGATTGAAGATTAACGGGGTGTTAGTAGAAGAATTAATAAAAAATAAATAATGCATCATCAGCGATTATATCGCTAACAATGACAAGATTGGATAATTGAATCATTTTAAGTCGGGATTAACGTTATGTAAGTACACATAATTATCAAATACCTGAGATGTTATCTGAACGATTAAAAGGTGCCGTAATTCCGCTGTTCAAGTACAAAGAGCCCGGCATATAAGCCAAGCTCCTTGCGTACCATAGATTTTTCGATTAAACTTCTACCTTGCGCTTTTCGCTTCAGCGGCATCTGAATCTGCTTGAGATTCTTCGGCTGCAGGCTCAAGTGTTTCATCTAGCTTCTGAGCAGCCAGAATGGTTACGAGAATTGCTTCAGGATCTGTTAAGATTTCTACATCATTGCCCGCATCCAAGTCGGAAACATGCAATTTGTCGCCTATGCTCAGCTTGCTGATATCCACATCCAATGAACTTGGTAGCTTATTTGGCATACAGCGAATTAGGACCTCATGCATCTCAATCTGCAGCATGCCGCCTTCTTTGGTGCCGATGGGCTCTCCGCTGAAATGAACGGCCACAGCAGTATCAAGCTTCTCTTTCATATTGATTTGCAGAAAATCGATATGTATCAATTGTCCGCTTAAACTGTCCTTTTGAACTTGATGAATCATCACGGGATGCTTTTTCTTAGAAGGAAGGACGACTTCCAGAATCGCGTGCGCATTGCTTTTAAGTGCGGCGCGGATTACTTTATCCTCAACAGCTACATGCTCGCTTTTCATTCTGCTGCTGTATACGACTGCCGGAATCTGCCCTTGCTTTCTCATCTGTTTTAATTTACAGGTACGGTCTAATAGTTGAATAGAATTACTCATTTCGAACACCTCCTGAATGATTGCAAAAGCAGCTAATAGCCCTATTATTACATACCCGATCTAGAGGAAGCTCAAACATTACATCAATTTTCATTGGCTTACCGTACGATGAAGTCCAATAAAAAAGTAAGTTCTAAACGCCCCTTTTTAATATAAAACTCCGACCCTCAGCCCGTTGCTGTGGGTCTCTTTGTGCTATTAACTACCATGAACGTTATAGCCTAAGGCTTCAAGTCTTTGAACCGGATTCCGTATAATAGCTCCTTGGGTGCTTCACAGTTGATTATCGTCGGTCTCCTCCGGCAACTAGTAGATTTCAAAATTATGAAGTTAATAAGGAGAATCAATAGGTACAAAAACATTTATTATGTTATATTAGTTTACATAAAATAAGTGTTTTTTTAAGATGACGAAAGTTTAGGGTTACTTTATTGTGAAAGTATAACATTAAATGTTATATAACTTATGCTCTTTGGTTATTTGGGTAGTTCTAATTTACTTGTGAAAAATGCATTTGTAGCAAAATAGTTTTATTAATATTGCATGCGAAGCGGAGAGGATTCATTTGTTAAAAATGATAATTATTGATGACGAGAGAAAAACGGTTGAGGGCATTAAGGAATGTCTCAATTGGGCTGATTACGGGATCGTAATTTCAGGTCAAGCAAGGAATGGAAGGGACGGACTGGAGTTAGCTCTTCAAGTACAACCTGATATTGTTCTGACAGATATCCGGATGCCTATTATGAACGGTATCGAATTATCCAAGGAGCTGAGACAGCTCCTCTCCGAAACAAAAATCATTTTTATTACAGGCTATTCTGACATGGAGTATATGAAGTCCGCCTTTAAGGAAGGCGTTTTTGACTATATCCTAAAGCCTGTTGATATAGACGAGTTGGAATGTGTGATCAAGAAGACTGTAGATCTGTGCGAAATGGAGAAAAAAAACGAACGGAACCGCTTAGAATTGGAAGCCAAGGTGCGCGAAAGCATCCCTTTGTTACATGGGAATTTTCTTTCTATGTTAGTTTTGGGTGAGGTCGGTGGAAGGGATTTGATCGTCGAAAGGATGAAATATCTATCTATTAATTTGCCTCTCGATGAATCCAATTATCTTGTTTTGGTTGTCAATATTGATGATTATACAGCGATATGCTCGGAAAAGCAGCCATTTGAATTAAAGCTTCTCTCTAAAGAAATGCTAGACGTTGTCCGGAAAGCGATGGATGATAAGGGGATTATTTTTCAACTAACAGAGTGTGAGTTAGCTGGCATTATACCCTCCCCTACTGCGCAAGGGGTGAGTGTAGCAGAGGGGACCGGTGTATTGGCACAAACGATCCAGAACAGCCTGAACAGTGAGCTTGGCCTCAGCGTTACCATCGGTATCGGGGAATGGGTGAACGACGTTGAGAAAATAAGCTTTTCTTATTATAGAGCCATGCATGCGGTAAACCAGAAGCTGTATAGGGGCAAAAATCAAATTATATATGCCGACAAGGTTTCGGCTCTCAATGAGATGGGGACAACCTTCGGGTATAAAATTTATGAACAGGCTTATGAGGCTTTAAAAGCGGGCGATATTGATAAAGCTCAGGTCCGGATCGACGAAGTATTCGATCATTTAACTCGTTCGTACTCGCTAAATTATATTCAGAGCGTCTGTCTGCAGTTTACAGCGGTTATTCAACGTATATGTGCCGAGTATGCGGACAATAGGCAGGAAGCTCAATTATTGGATGAATACGATCATACAAATCAATTGTTTAAACTCGAAACCATAGAAGATATGAAGCAGTTTGTTTTGACTAACTGTAAGAAAGTATGCAGTTATGTCATCGCTGGGCAAGACCACCATTCCCATAGAATCATTGAATTTATTAAGAGTATGATCGAGCAAAGGTACGCCGACAATTTAACCATTGAGCTGATAGCTAAGGAAGTGTATCTCTCCACCTCTTATGTCTGTCTGCTATTTAAACAAGAGACGGGGGAAACGATTAACGGCTTTTTGACGCGCATCCGAATTGAAAAAGCTAAAGAGCTGCTGCGACAAGGCACAAGCAAATTATATGAAATCTGTCTAGATGTCGGTTATTCGGACCCTAAGTATTTCAGCAAGCTGTTCAAGAAAGTTACTGGCGTCAACCCGTCGGAGTATAAATGACATTAATGGAGAAATTTAAAAAAATGAAAATTGGGCTATCATTATATAAATTCAAATATGGCAACTATAGTCTGAGAACGAAGATTATTATTTACTTTCTTATTATCAACATTATTGTTACGTCAAGCTTAGGTCTGATTTATTATTGGAAATCGACCCAGATCATGCAGGAGGAAGCAGTCAAAAATACGCAAAGCACACTGTCTAGAGTAGCGATAGACCTGTTGAACCTTACAGATAGGATTAGACAGGTTTCTGATTCGATCAGTGCGAACCCGGATATTAGACAGTATTTAAAGCGGCCTGTTACGGAAGATGATTTTCAACAGCGAATGGAAGATTTTATGACAATCACTAATATTATTCAGTCTTTTCCCTACAATCAGGAAATTTTTAAAATACGCATTTTTTTTAATAACCCGATCGTATATTCGAAAAATAAAGTTAATCTTCTTAGTATGGAGCATGTGGCTGATGCTCCATGGTATCGGGATGTTAATGAACAGCATGGCAAAATTGTTTGGACTAACACGTACCCGTACAAGTTTTATCCTGAATGGCAGGAAAATATCATCTCCTGTGTTCGAGTCCTCAATGATTTCGAGCAGTTGGACCGTCGGCTTGGATATGTCAGTATCGATCTAAAAGAAAGTGATATTTATAAGGTGATTGAAGCTACAGAGGAAGTGCTGAACGGAAAACTGTTTATTGTTAATACAGGTGGTACTATTCTCTCTAACCAGGATAGCGCGTTAATCGGTAAATCTATAAACGAAATAAAGGGCTTTGAGCATTTGATTTTGGATGAAAAGAAGTCTGTTCGCTCTGTTGTTAAGGGCATAAACTCCTTAGTTATCGTGAAAAGTATTGAATCGTCTGATATGAAGATTGTTTCGGCCATTTCTATGGAAAGTGTTGTTGAGAAAAACAGAATCATTATGTCGTTTCTGCTTCAGTCGTTTGTTTTCATTTTTCTTGTGTCCATACTGTTGGCCGTGCTGTTATCCAAAAATGTTACAGGCCGGGTATTTCAATTGATTGAGTATGTGAGAAGGGTCGATATAGAGGGTGATAATAGTCTGCTCAAGGTGAAGCATAATGACGAAATCAGCAGTCTGATGATTTCCTTTAATAACATGGTGGCTCGGAACCGAACGTTGATCAAGGAAGTGTACAAGGAGAAGATAAGTAAGAAGGAAGCGGAAATGAGGGCGCTTCAGGCGCAGATTAATCCTCATTTTCTGTATAATACGATGGATACTATCAATTGGATGGCTCTCAAATATAAGGCGCGAGATATTATGCATATGACTCAGTTGCTCAGTAGGTTTTACCGGTTATCCCTCAATGAGGGAAGGGATGTCGTCAATATCGAGGACGAAATCGAGCATATCAAAACGTACATCGATATTCAGAAAAACAGATTCGAGGACGACATAGAAGCGTATTTTGATATTTGTCCGGAGCTTTACAGATACAGTACGATCAAACTTTTACTACAGCCTATCGTTGAAAATGCAATATTTCATGGTATTCAAAAAAAGCCCGACCAGAAGGGTGTAATCCGCATTATTGGGATTAAGGATGATCAAATCATTAAGATACGCATTATAGACGATGGCGCTGGTATGGACCGAGAGACGGTCACTAAATTGGAAGCGGGGCTTATTGAAGCTGACAATCATAGTGGTGGCTACGGATTAAAAAACATAACGCAGCGAATCAAGCTTTATTACGGAGAAGAATATGGCATGAAAATTGACAGTGAACCTGAGAAAGGTACCTGTGTGGAGCTGTTTTTTCCATCCGTGATCAACAAAGATTCCTAATCTTCTCTTGTAGTAGAAATAAAGTAAGATAAGACACCTTAACCATCCAATTACCTACCTCACGCTTAACCAAAACTTCATACAATAGAAATATCCCGCAGGACAAACCTTTAAGACTTAACTGGGGGAAACATAGGGTGGAGCCAATTGGGCAGGGGGAGGCATGCAGATGAAAAAGCAAGAAAAACATTATGATTATTTGATGGGCGGGTGGCTTTCCAAAAGAGAAATTGAGCAGAGGGCGCAACCAGAACCTCATCCTTTGTGTTGATGAACGCTACACGTTCTTATGCTCTGCAGCTGGTTAATAAGGGTTATGAAAATGCGATCAGCGAGAACCGCTCACTGCACGGGTTATTGGAGTGAATATGTATGAAGACAATATTATCGTATACTCAGCAGTTGCGGAAGCTCACGGTCTCAGTTACAGCCCTAAGGAATCAATGGCATAATTGATAGCGAGGAGAATGCAATGATAAAGAAATCAGTCAATTTTTATTTTCGAATCCCGGTTTGGGTCTTTATGCTACTTGTAGCAGGTTTTCCAATTCTGTATACCGTTAATTTGAGCTTTCGCAAGTTCAGCTTCGCTTTACCGGGATATGATGGCCAGTTTATTGGATTGGGTAATTATACAAGGGCATTGCTTGATTCCCACTTTTGGAGCTCACTTGGCGTTACATGTGTGATCATCCTGTTCGTCATTCCCACACAGTTGGTTGCCGGCTTTTTGATAGCTGGGCTGCTTGCCAAAAATTTGCGAGGTACCAAAATATTTTCAACGTTTATTTTTCTTCCCATGACCATTGCACCCATAGTAGTCGGACTAATTGGGAGATTGCTGCTGGTTGATAGATTCGGTTTGGTCTCATGGTATTTGGAGTATATAGGTATCGATCTGGGAAGTTCTATTCTAGGACAGCGTATACCTGCTCTTGCCTCTATTATTATATTGGATATTTGGCATTGGACGCCATATATGGTTTTGCTGCTGTTAGCTGGTTTGCAGGCGCTTCCAGTGGAGCCGTATGAAGCGATTGAATTGGAAGGTGCCTCCAAATTGCAAACTGTATGGTACGTTACCTTGCCTTTATTAAGACCGATTTTAATTACCGCTGTGCTGTTTCGTTCAATTGATTTGTTCCGTATATTCGATGAATTATTGGTGCTTACGGGGGGAGGGCCTGGTTCTAGTACGGAGTCAGTCGAAATGTTTACCTATAAAGTAAATTTCCATAATTGGGATATGGGGTACGGCGCCAGCATCGGCGTAATTACTTTGATTATGGTGTTGCTTATGAGCTTATTAGCTCTGAAAGTAACAAGTAAAGAGACCTAGCGGAGGGATTTTACGAAATGCGGCGAATCCGAACGAGAGAAGTGTTTATGACCTATATTGTACTATGTGTTTTATCAATTTTGGCGTTGTTCCCCTTTTTATGGATGCTACTCGGCTCGTTGAAGGGCAGGCTGGACCTATTCTCCATTCCCCCAAAAATCGTATTTAGCCCTACGACTGTCAACTATACGGAAGCGTTTGTTCACAAGTCCTTCCTAAAAAACTTGATGAACAGTGTGAAACTGGCTGCCACTTCCACGGGGATAGCGATCGTAATAGGTGTGCCAGGAGCTTATGCTTTATCACGTTCCAAGGCAAGGGGGGACGGGCTGTTACTTATGATGGCATTGCTTACCCGAATGTTTCCCCCTGTCGTAATCGCGATTCCTTTCTATGTGTTAATGGTAAAGATGAATTTAATGAATACAATGACGGGTGCTGTGCTTGCCCACTCTATTTTGACTATTCCACTGATGGTATGGATGATGAAAAGTTTCTTTGACACAGTTCCCAAAGAAATTGAAGAAGCGGCCGTAGTAGACGGGTGCTCAAACTTAGCGGTTTTTTTTAGAATCGTGATGCCGCTTGTGCTCGGAGGACTTAGCGCTGCCTCCATCCTGTGCATTATTACCTCCTGGAATGAATATTTGCTAGCCAGTGTTTTAACAGGAAAAAGTACGGCCACATTGCCAGTCGCCATTCCCGGACTGATAAGCTCGAATGGTACGTTATGGGGGGAGATATGTGCTGTCGGAACAGTAGTTTCACTACCGATCGCGATATTTATGCTCGCCGTTCAACGCCATTTGGTAAAAGGAATGACTGCGGGTTCTGTGAAATAGCTAATCAACTGTCATTACAACTAATCCGATCAAGGAGGAAATTAGATGAAGCCTAGAAGAAAATTACTTGCAGTTGTCCTGTTGTCCATGTTTACGATCACGGCTGTCGGTTGTAATCAGCAACAACAAACGGAGAATCAGAAAGACGCGGCCAATGTGACGATCCGGTTTATTGCTGAGGCCTCAGGATTAACGGACGCATTAGAGAGTCTGGTGCCCGAGTTTACTCAAAAAACTGGCATTAAGGTAGAGTTTGAAAAGGCTCCATACGATATGGTTGTGCAGAAAACGATGCTAGACTTTACATCCGGCACGAAGTCCTACGATGCCGTATCTTTACCCTACGAATTTTTGGGTCGGCTGGTCGAAAAGGGCTATGTCAAGTCAATTGATGATTATTTGAATGACAAGACTTTAACACCAGATGCTTTTGATGTGAATGACATTATTCCTGCAATGTGGAATGGAAGTGCTAACTGGAAGGGCAAGATGTACGGGTTTCCATCTAATCCTACAATTACGTTCATGTGGTTCCGTAAAGACTTGTTGGAGAACTCGTCCGAGAAAGAAGCTTTTCTCAAACGCTTCGGATATGAATTAAGTGTGCCTAAGACGCCACAGCAAATGAAGGATATGGCTCAATTTTTTACCCGCAAAAAAGGTGAAACTTTGGCGGGCAAGGTACTTGAGCACAATTTTTACGGGATGTCGATTATGGCCAAAAGGAACTCGGCACTATCAGCGGATTGGCTCAGTTGGGCATGGGCATACGGTGGCGGTATATTCGATAAAGGCTATGACAACGGAAAAATTGTGATGAATTCCGATAAAAACCTTGAAGCGCTTAAATTTTATGTGTCTCTATTTGATTATGCCGTACCAGGCAGTGTGGATTACACATGGGATGAAGTGGCGACAGCGATGCAGCAAGATTTGACTTTCGCTGCCATTAACTATAACGATCAAATTCCTAACCTGCTCGATGGATCCAAGTCCAAAGTAGCTGGAAAAATAGGATATGCTCTACAACCAGAGAAGGATCGTCCAACAGCCAATTATGGCGCATGGACTTACATGATTCCTGCCCAATCCAAACATCCGAAGGAGGCCTATCAGTTCTTCGAATGGGCCTTATCCAAGGAGACGCAGAAAAAATGGGCGTTGCTCGGAGGGATTCCAGCTAGAGAATCTGTCTTTAAAGATCCAGAAATCAGCAAGATTGAATACATGCCAATGACGCTTGAAGCTCTGAAAATAAGCGATTTACGCCCTAGAATCTCGGAATGGGGAGAAATGGATTCGGCCATGTCGGAAGAGCTTCATAAGGCTGTAACGAAGCAAATTAGCCCTAAGGATACACTGGACAATTTACAAGCGGAGTTTGAGCGTATAATAAAATAGCAGTCTGGGATTGGAAGGTGCGACTATGTTGGTGACAAAAGGCGAACTTGAAACAGCAATATCGTCGAAGCCGTTCGCCTTTTGCCATTAATTACGTCGCAAATCCACCGCATTCAAGTGATACGCAGCGATGAATTGATGACAGTGGCCAAAAACCTAGGCGTACCGTACACTTTTTTGTAAAAAAATATAACGTAGTAAATGGAGGTTCAAAATGAAGATATCATGTACGAATTTAATGCTGCCCGGAAATAATCTGACTGAGCAGGCCGCACAACTATATAAATATGGTTACGATGGCGTCGCGATATTTGTGAGCTATAGTGAATGGAATGAAGAGCTGCACCAGGAAATACTTACATTACACGAAAGAACAGGAATTATCCCGTGTGAGTTTGCCTTTGGAGATAAGATTTACGGTCATTTAATGGATGACAATTTGGAACTCAGAAAAAAGAGCAGGGAAATGTATAAGCTGGCGGCAGAAATCAGTGGTGAAATTGGAGCAGTCACAGAGCTTGAATTCGCATACGGTGCGCAGGATCCGCTGCCATTGTTTCATCCTTATCCAAAAATGACACAAACGGAAGAGCAGGGGTTTCTAGAAATGTACAAAGCAGTTGCCAAACCCCTAAAGGGGACCAAGGGAAGGATGCTACTAGAAGGGATTAATAGATATGAAAGTCCATATTTAAACAGCATAAAAGACTGCAAGGATGTAATTGATAAATTAAATATAGATAACTCCGGAATTTTAGCTGATTTTTTCCATATGTCAATAGAAGAGGCGGATATGGTTGAAAGCATTAGATACGCAGAAGACTCTATTAAACATGTTCATTTAGGTGACAATAACCGTCTACTTCCGGGCTACGGAGCAATTGATTGGAAAGCGTGTTTTGATGCATTGAAAGAGGTTGGTTACAATGGCTTTCTCAATTTAGAATGCAGCACCTGCGGAGATCCATCTAAGACATTGCCCGAGACCGCAGAGTTTTTAAAGAAGATCATAAATAGGTGATGTTATGAAAATGAAGAATGATTTTAAAATAAGAAAGCCATTTTTTGAGATTGGGCCTAAGACATATCTATATGGAAAAGAAGCGGTAGAACTAGCAGTAGAGGCTGACAAACTCTGTGAAAAATATAAAGTAGATATCATTTTTTCTGCTCAGTATACAGATATAGAGCCGATCTCAAGGGCAACCAAATACATTAAAATATTTGCACAGCACATGGACCCCATTTATCCAGGAAGGGGAGTGGGAGCGGTTTTACCTGAAGCGTTAAAAGCAGCTGGGGCGGTTGGTGTTCTTCTGAATCACTCAGAGAAACCATTAACAATGGAGGCACTGACGCAAAGTATAAAACGAGCAGATGAAGTTGGTCTGGCAACTCTAGTATGTGCTGGAAGCAGTGGAGAAGGTGCCGCAATAGCATCTCTGAACCCGGATATTATTTTAGCTGAATCACCTGCACTAATAGGAAAGGGCGCACGCGGCCCTCAGGATATGGAAGAGATAGAAAGAATTAATCATGCCATACACCAGGTGAATCCTAATATGCTGATTTTGCATGGGGCGGGAATATCTGATGAAAAAGATGTTTACGAAATAATTAGAGCAGGAGCTGATGCCACGGGTTCAACGAGCGGAATCATTAAGGCAGAGAAGCCATTAGAAATGATGGAAAAAATGATTGCATCTGTTGCAGAAGCATGGAAGATAAGAAAAAAAGAATAGGAGAGGTAATCGTATGGCAGTATTTCATGAAGTATTACATATTGAAACAGACAGAAGAGTAAGTTTTGATGACATTACAGAACAAGTACAGGAATGTGCAAAAAAATCAGGAATTAAAAACGGGCTTGTTAATGTTTTTTCACAGCACACAAGCTGCAGTGTATTTCTGCAGGAGGATTCAGAGGATGTTACTTATTGGAACACTCCGTTGATCCTTCAGGATATGATAAATGTATTGGAGAAAATTATTCCGACATGTCAGTATGAGGGGCAATACTTGCATCCGGGTCCGATACATACAAAAAATGCAATGGAATTAAGGGATGAAAAAGCAGAATGGATGCTGAACACAGACGGACATTTACGTTCTGTTTTGGTTGGGCGGTCAGAGACAATTCCGCTCTTGGAAGGTGAAATGACTTTAGGTGAGTTCGGAAGAATCTATTTTTCGGATATGGATCAGACGAGAGGGCGTACACGCATGGTACGTGTGCAAATAATTGGCGAATAAGTTGATAATTTCAAAATAAGAGGAGGAAAGAAAATGGGGATTTTAGAAAAAATGAGATTGGACGGGAAGAAAACATTTGTAACAGGCGGAGCAAGGGGAATTGGAAAACGCATTGCATTTGCACTTTCCGAAGCAGGGGCAGATGTTGCTATTGTTGATGTTGATTTAGAAGAGGCACAGAAAACGGCAAAGGAAATTGCACAGGCAAATAATAATAAAACGATTGCAATTAAAACAAATATTACCAGTCCTGACGAAGTAAATGAGATGATTGAGACGATTCTAAAAGAATTCGGCAGACTGGATGCAGCATTTTGTAATGCAGGGATAGGACACGGGGTACCGGTAGAAGATGATACGCTGGAGGATTGGACCAGGGTAATCAACGTAAACTTAAATGGAACTTTCTTAACAGCGCAGGCAGCCGGAAGAGTTATGATAAAACAAGGAGGAGGTACGATTATCAATACAGCCTCTATGTCAGCCCATATTACAAATGTTCCTCAGAAAGAATGTTCTTATGCGGCTTCAAAAGCAGGTGTGATTGCAATGTCAAGAAATATGGCTGTTGAGTGGGCGGATAAAAATGTGCGTGTAAATACGATCAGTCCGGGATATATGGCGACGGAGATGACACTGAATGATCCGGGATTAGCGCCATTGATTAGTCAGTGGGAAGAATTGATTCCGGTACATAGAATGGGAAAACCGGAAGAGTTGGAAGCAATTGCAGTTTATCTTGCAGGAGATATGAGTTCTTATACAACAGGGGCGGATTTCCGCATCGATGGAGGTTACACTTGTTTTTAATGTAAAGAGTTTAGAGTTCTCTGGAAGTCATGAGGTAACGACGGCTGCATGGGACATGTTGAATATCATGTAAAGTAGGTGTGTGTATTGGGGATCATTTCCATTGATCTTGGGACAACTAATATTAAGGTGGCTGCTTATAATAAAAGCCTTCAGCTGCTTTTTATTGAAACGGAGAATGTTAAATATCTGAGTGACGGGGATCGGGTAGAGTTCGATGCGGAGCAGTATTTTGAGATGGTTTCATCGGCCATTAGAAGATGCTGCGAAAGAAGCTACAGTGGTGCCGATCATATAGATCAGATTGTCCTAACAGGTCAAGCGGAGTCTTTGATTATGGTAGATATAGAAGGAAAGCCACTTCGAAAAGGAATTTCATGGCTTGATACGCGTTCTAAAGAAGAATGTGAAGAGCTGACGGCCGCTTTTAATGAAGAAACATGCTTTCAGATCACGGGACAGCCTGCAATTATTCCTACTTGGCCCATTACCAAGATGCTTTGGATTCGTAAACATGAACCGCATATTTTTTCGCAGGTTGCCAAGTATTTAATGCTTAAGGACTATATTCAATTCCGTCTTACTGGAAAGCTATATGGTGAATATTCCATATATAACTTTACTCATTATTTCGATATCCGTAAGAAGCAGTATTGGGAGGAAATAATTACATACTGTGGTGTTTCTGTAGACCAACTGCCACAGCTTATTGAGCCTTGTACGAACATTGGCGCCATAACCGGCGCAGTGGCCGATGATCTCGGACTGCACCCACAAACGACTGTCAATGTCGGAACGCTTGACCATTTTGCTGGTATGATTGGAACAGGCAACATTCGAGAGGGAATCATTAGCGAATCTACAGGGACTGTTCTTTCCATAGCAACAATGGTTCATTCACCGGTATTCGGAAATTTGCGGATTCCATATCACTATGGACCTTTTAAAGATACTTATGTCTTGCTTCCAGTATGTGAAAGCGGCGGAATAAGCTTGGAATGGTTTAAGGGAAACTTTCTTGAGGATTGCACCTTTAGCGAAATGAATGTGGAACTCCAGAAGAAAAAAATCCCGAACGAGCTTATTTTTCTTCCGTATATTACGGGGGTCAATGCACCGGATTTTAATGCAAATGCGAGTGGAGTTTTTTATGGTATTAAACTGAAGCATGATAAGTTAGATTTTACCCTGGCTATTATGGAGGGTGTCGTTCATCTTTTAAAGAAAAATATGAAGTGTTTGGAACAAGTAGGAGTTAAGGCAGACATGATCATATCTACTGGTGGGGGAGCCCGTTCGGAGTTGTGGTCGCAAATGAAATCGGATATTACCGAATATATAGTTGCCATTCCTGAAAATGAAGAAGCTGCCTGCCTCGGTGCTGCGATGATTGGCGCTGTTTCGGATGGATTGTTCCCAAGTTATGAAAAAGCTGTTGATCAATGTGTTGCCATTAAACACAAATTCATGCCTAAGAACAATGACAAATTCCAAAAGAAACATGAGTTATTTAATCGCTTGTTTGATCAGATCATCCCTGTTTATGACTATGATTCGGAGAATGTGATACTTTGAAAACCGGAGAAGGATGATGCGAAATATTCATAAAGGTAGTACGAACTTACATCCGTTTTATTGGTTGAATGAACCTCAATCGTACACGTACGATTCCGATAAAACCTTAACGATTCAAACGAAACCCAATACCGATTTTTGGCAAAGAACCGCCTATGCGTTTCAAAAGGATAACGGACACAGCTTTCTGACGAAAGTGGAAAATGATTTTTCATTGACTGCCTATTTTGAGTTTACTCCAAAAAGCACCTATGATCAGTGTGGTCTTCTAGTAAGGTTGAATGAAGAGAATTGGATCAAGGTGTCCACCGAGTTCGAGAACTCGGATTTTAGCAGGTTGGGTTCGGTCGTTACCAACATGGGATATTCGGATTGGGCGTCGACCGATATTTCTTCCAGCAATACAGTGATGTATTATCGGATAAACAAAAAAGGAAAAGATTTTCTAATTGAGTACTCCTTCGATGGGCAGCATTGGTTACAAATGAGAATGGCGCATCTTCATATGGATGCTAAGGTGTTGAGTGTGGGTGTATATGCTTGCAGTCCGCTTACTAGTAGCTTTGAATGTCGAATCAGTCAGATTACTATAGGCGACAATACCCAATAAATAATTGATTATGGGTTGCATTTAGTCAGATGTCGGGTGACAAGAACATTATCTCATTAAAAGTCGCGAAAAACGCGGCTTTTTTATTTTATATGATCATGTTCTTGAGCAAATAATAAGCGATTCTTAGCATGGCATGGGCCACTACAATGGCAGCTCTCGTACGGAGTGGTACAAAGAGAAAATTGATTGGTGTATGATGGTATTACTAATATATCTTGTTGTTTTTTGGAGACAGTAACTTCAATTAAACATGTCATTTTAGAGTTGTATAAAAATCTTTTGAATTGGAAGGGAATTTGTGAGAACAAGAGTGAAGTACCTTCTAGCCGTATTGGTATGCATAATGCTTGGGATCGGTTCGAGGATGAATACTTCCGCGCTGCCCGATTTTGTGGTGAAACATTTCGGTGATGCTCTCTGGGCGGCTATGATTTATTTCGGCGTTCGTGCACTATTCATCCGAATGCTAACTATGAAAGCCCTGCTGATTAGTCTTGGGTTCTGCTTTGTAATCGAATGCAGCCAATTGTACCAAGCACAATGGATAATCAACTTACGAGACACTCTATTTGGCGGGCTAATACTTGGAAAAGGATTCCTATATGCAGATTTGGCCCGATATATTGTAGGGGCTATAGCGGCTTACGCATTGGACCGTCTGCTTAAAGAGACAGAACAGCCCTAAGGGCACGGTGAGTAAACGCTAATGCTTGAAAAAGTACCGGCTGCCGCTTAACTTTCATAAGGAGTGTGAAAAGTATGTTTCATGTAAAAGATATTTTATCTAATCAGTTGTTAGCAAATGCTAATGACCCTAGTTGGTACCTACCTTTTTCTGATGCAGTTGATAATTTGTCAGAGGAAGTAGCGTTTTGGAAACCTAGTGAGGATAGTAATAGTATCGCTGAAATTGTGCAGCATTTACTGTATTGGAATGAGACTTGGCAAACCAGGTACCAAAAATCTCATGTCAATGCTGTGCCTTCCATAGGAAATAATAATAGAAGTTTTATGATTCCCGAAGATCAAAAATTCACAGATTTAAAAGAACGACTATTAGATGTGCTTTTAAAATGGCAAGATCTACTTACTGAAGAAAAAGTCGAAAGTGATGTATTAGGTTTCCCAGTGGCTGCCAAGTGGTGGGAAATAATCGGAAACGTCTCAACTCATAATGCCTATCACATTGGTCAAATCTGTTATATTCGTAAGCTACAAAAGAACTGGAAAGCAGATGCGAACTAAGAAAATTATCTTGAATAATAAATAGTTTAATTGGATGATAAGAACGGGATAGATCCATTAGTGATCTGTCCCGTTGTGTGGAACTTCAAAAAGAGGAATTTTCCAGTCTGAATTGTCCAGGGGTAATGTTCTCGAATTTTTTAAATACTTTGAAAAATTGCCGTGGGTTTTCATAACCAGCTTGCTCTGCAATCGTGTTGATCGGCCAATCGGGATTCTCATGCATAATTTGTTTTGCTTTGGTAATTCGATAGGTATGCAAGTAATGAAGGAAGGTCAGTCCCATCTCTTTCCGGAATAACATGCTGATGTAATTAGGGTGCATTTGCACATGATCGGCAACCGCATCGAGCGATAAATCCAGTTTGTAATTTTGTTCCACGAAAGCGACGATTTTATCAATTGTATGAATGTTCGGTTGGTGGTGGTTTGAGGTGCGAATATATTGAATAAGCTGTGCAATGATCTCCGAGATATGGATATCTGCATGTAACGTGTTGTTCGATAAAAAAAGCTTGGATGCTGCATGTTCACCCCAGATGGCTTCAGGCGTTAAGCCAACACTTTGCAAGTAAACACTAACACAGATAAGAAACTGCTCGCGAAGCTTGTTATTACTTTCAGTATTGCCTGGGAAATGAGGAAGTATGGATTGTACATCCTTCTCAATCTGCTCTATTGTAAGCTGTTCGTCAATTGAACGTTCAATGTATTGTACAAGTTTATCAAAGTTTTGATGTATGTATGCCGACTCCGGTTTATAGAGGGTTATGGTGCTGGAGGAGAAGTATCGATTGAATAACATCGCAGCCATAGCCTCAATATACAGATCACGTATACGCTCATTATCATTCTTCCGTATGCTAACCCCAATGCATAATCCGCTGCCTTGCTTTTTCTCGGTAGCGAACAACTCGCCACATGCAAGCTGTAGATCTTCATTGGTGGGGAGGTGCACACTATTCGTAAGTATGATAATTTGCTGCAAGAAGCGAGATTGGAATGTGTACAATTTCTGGAAAATACGTGCTAGATGGGTACCCATACTTGAGAGGCTTTCGGTTGTCAAAAGCGGTATATGATCGGTTGCTTGGATCACAATTATCGTAGTATAAGGATGAGGAATCAGAGATTGCAACTGTTCAGGTTTAAACGGCAAGTCATCAAATTGCGTATTGAAAAGGATATGTTCTTTGAGCAGAAGTAGGTCATGCTCGATGATTTGCTTTTGTTCATTCTGAATGGTTCTCCCGATTCGCTCAAGTACGTTCATGAGTTCTTCCTTATTAATCGGTTTCAACAAATAGTCGATGACTTGATAGCGAAGCGCTTGTCTGGCATAAGCAAAATCTCCATAGCCAGTTAAGATAACGAACTTATTGCAAAGGTTCAAAGATAGTATTTCCTTTATCAGAGTGAGTCCATCCATTTCAGGCATATGAATATCCGTAAGAATCAAATCAGGTTGAAAAGTCGCTAGTTTATGCATGGCATCAACGCCGTCATTAGCGCCGATGATCTCGATAAATGGTGTATGCGCTTTCTCAATCATACGGATAATACCATTTAAGATGATTGGTTCATCATCGACTACCATCAGCTTCATGATGTTGCCCCCTTAGCTAACTTAAGTAAACATACCGTCCCTTCATGAAGCTTACTCTCTAGTTGAATACCGGAACGATCCCCAAAAAACATTTTCACACGTTCGTTTACATTCATAATTCCGAGACCTCCGCCACTTTTCTGCAAACGATGGACATCCATGGTGCCGTTTAACACGCCTTGGAGGAGTATAAGGCGTTCTTCCTCAATCCCAATGCCCGTATCAACAACGCTAATGAACATGAAAGTAGAATCTTCCCAAATCCGGATCGAAAGTGATCCTTGTTTTCTTACATTCGCAATCCCGTGAACAATACTATTTTCAATGATCGGCTGAAGCATATAGTGGGGACATTGAAAATTATCGATAACAGCTTCGATCTCAAACGTTACTTTGAGGCGGTTAGCCAATCTAATTTGCTGAATTTTAATATAGTCTTTGACATTGTCCACTTCTTCTCGGAGCGAAGTCTCATTTTTTGTTCCAGATAGACTGTAGCGGAATAGCTTACCAAGCGTATAAGACATCTCAGCTGCTTCAGGGTCATCGTTGGCTTCTGCGATCATGCGAATCGATTCCAGTGTATTGTATAGAAAATGAGGCTTGATTTGTGCCTGCATCATGAGATAGGCCGATTCCTTTCGCAGCATTTCCGAACGATGGACGGTATTAACCAACTCATCCATGCGCCTGATCATCGCATTATAAGAGGAAGTCAGATGTCCGACTTCGTCTTTATTAATTTCCCCGCGATAGATAGGGAAATGGTTTTCGTCAACTTGCCGCATATGCTTGGAAAGCTTCAAAATGCGCTTCGTTATCGAACTGGCGATCAGATAGTAGATACCGGAAAGAAGCAGTAATAGGAGAGCGACAATCAATACGAGAATATACTTATTTTTTTTGATCCCAATAAAGACGGTGTCTACTTGCTCCATCATTACAAACTGCAGTTTCAAGCTGTTAGAATAGAAGGATTCAATCAGCATTTTATTTCCATTAAACGTGTGATACGCGTATTTGGCATTAGGTTGGAAAGCTTGGTCCAATAAGGCCATCTCTGAATCTTTGGATAAGGGAATTTTTTGAATATGAGAAATAATCTGATTATCCTGATCAAGTACATAAAGATTACTTTTGCTGTTTAAATTAAGCGATTCCAATAATGGTTTTATGAAATTAGAAGTCACCTTGATATCGAGAAGTCCGATGTCTTGCTCAAAATTCCGATTTCCAATTTTATGAAAATAATGAAGATTGATGTCTTGATTGGAGTCACTCGTAAACGTTATCCATTTACCTATACCTAGCGGAAGCTTCTTAATGCTCTCATCCAACTTGAACTCGTCCATCCTTGCCATTTCGGGTCGGAAAATCATACCGTTTTGCTGCTCCATGTAGATCGTCATCCCATCAATCATTTGATTAGATGACAAAATATAAGAAAACAAAGGTCTGATGTAAGTTAAAAAATTGGAAACTTGTTCAAAATCGCTCCGGTAGTTCCCGCTTAAATAGGCAATCGTGTTCGAATTATTTTGAAATAACTGATACGCAGATTCGATCTGTACCGTACTTACATTGACGTTATTAAGGACTTGATTGACAATTTTTTGTCTGCCTTGCGCGTATTCTTCGAGAAAGCTATTGTAGTTCTGGTTATAAAGGAACAGACCGAATGAAATAATCGGAATAAAGATGATGAAGATGTAGCCTATTGCCATTTTTTTTACAATCGACAAGTTCTGATAGCTGAAAGCAGGCTTCAATTTCACGGATCACACCACCTTATAAACGGACACTACCTGCTTAAAAATGATCACTATAATTTTGAGCCGTGCTCCGTTATTATTGAATTTGTAAGCGCTTAATTTCAAGCGGATAGTCATTGCATCGAGGGGGAGTACCATGAGTATAGCACTTAAAATGGTAAAGAAAAACTGGCAACTCTATCTGATTATTCTGCCGTCGCTTATTTATTTGATCATTTTTAAATACATACCGATGGTTGGCGTTCAAATCGCGTTTAAAAACTTTATGGTCACGAAAGGCATATGGGGTAGTGATTGGATTGGTTTCAAGCACTTTGTGGACTTTTTCCATCTACCCATTTTTTGGAGGGTAATCAAAAATACGGCGCTCCTCAGCCTTTACTCACTACTTGTTGGCTTTCCGGCACCGATCATACTTGCACTTGCATTGAATGAACTAAAAAACGGGATTTTTAAAAGGACGGTACAGTTAGTCACATTCGCTCCTTATTTTATTTCTACGGTTATCATGGTTTCGATCATTATGCTGTTCCTTTCTCCTCAGTTAGGCTTCGTTCATCTATTAGCGGATAAATTCGGATTTCCAGCGGAAAATATCATGTCAAAGCCGGCTTATTTCAAAACCGTTTATGTTCTTTCCGATGTCTGGCAGTTTACAGGATATGCCTCGGTCATTTACATTGCCGCTCTGGCAGGGGTAGACCCGCATTTGTATGAGGCGGCGAAAGTAGACGGTGCATCACGGTTTCAACGGATGATAAATATCGACTTACCCAGCCTCATGCCAACGGCGGTTATCTTACTTATTCTGAATGCTGGCCAAATCATGAACGTTGGATTCGAAAAGGTGTACTTGATGCAAAATGCAATTAATGTTGGAGCGTCTGAGGTCATATCTACGTATGTTTACAAAATGGGCTTGGTTGGAGCGAACTTCAGTTTCTCAGCAGCTGTCGGACTTTTTAATTCGGTTGTCAATTTATTACTGCTCATTGTGGTCAACTATGTGGCAAGGAAAAATTCGGAGACAAGCTTGTGGTAGGAGGTAAATGAGATGGTGAATTCCGAGCAAACCGTGCTGCTCAAAGCGAGAAAGGCACCTACACGTATTCTCGAAAATAGTGTCGACAGAATGTATTTGTTCTTTGTCTATATATTTCTGATTATTTGCTTAATCATTGTGGCATACCCGCTCATTTATATCGTTAGTTCATCGTTCAGCTCCTCGTCAGCTGTGATCTCAGGCAAGGTGTGGTTGTTCCCAGTCGAGCCAACCCTTCGAGGGTACAAAGCCGTATTTCAGAATCCGCAAATCCTGACGGGCTACGGGAATTCTTTGTTCTATCTATTCTTCGGGACACTGCTTAGCGTGATGTTGACGATAACAGCGGCTTACCCGCTTTCGCGCAAAAATTTTTATGGACGCAACGTCATCACCGCACTGTTTATTTTTACAATGCTGTTCAACGGAGGATTAATTCCCTACTATTTAACTGTTAAAGGAATGGGGTTGCTCGACACGAGATGGGCAATGATTATTCCAGGCGCCATTTCGGTATGGCAGGTCATTCTTGCTAGGACGTTTTTTCAAACCTCAATTCCTTCGGAATTAACGGAGGCAGCACATTTAGATGGATGCAGCGATTTTAAGTTTCTACTCCGCATTGTCATTCCGTTGTCTAAACCGATCATTGCCGTTCTCGTGCTTATGTATGCCATTGGTTATTGGAACTCTTATTTTGAAGCATTAATTTTCTTGAAATCGGCTAAATTGTATCCGTTGCAGCTTATTTTACGAAATATTCTGATCTTGAATTCCATTGATCCAACGATGATTAAGGATGTCAAAGAACTTGCGGATCGGCAAGGGTTAAAAGAACTGCTTAAATATTCACTGATCGTCGTGGCGAGCGCGCCTGTTCTCATGTTATATCCGTTTGTACAAAAGCATTTTGTGAAAGGACTTTTGATTGGTTCACTGAAAGGTTGAAATCAGGTACATAATGAGGGGAGGGATGCCGGGAGACTGGTTAAGGTTGTGTCCACATGGAATTTGAATAGCTAGGAAAAACAAGGAGGGTTTACGCATGGTAAAAAAAGGAACCAGAAAAACTTGGTTATCGGCGGTCCTGATTTTATTTATAACTTTGCCTGTAGTGGGCTGCACGTCTGATGATCCACAAGGTAGTGCTAGTCCAACAGGGACTGCAAGCTCCGATGGCGGAAAAGACGTTAGCACAACTGGCTTTCCGATTGCTAAAAATAAAATTACTATGAGTGCCTTCGCGCCCCAATCTGCGAATATTGCCGATTTGAATACGAATTGGTTCACCAAATATTTGGAAGGTAAGACGAATATTCATTTGAACTGGCAGCTAGTGCCTGGAGAAACAGCGGCATTGAATGAGAAAAAGCAGTTGTTGTTAGCAAGTGGCGACTATCCCGATATTTTCATGCAAGGTAATTTAACGAAAGAGGAGCAGTTGTTATACGGTCAACAAGGCGTCCTTCTCCCTTTAAACAAGTTGATTGATCAATACGCGCCGAATATTAAGAAAGCGTTCACAGATATTCCGTACTTACAGAAGGCGATTACAGCGCCGGATGGCAACATTTATGCGATACCTTCCGTGAATGAGTGCTACCACTGTCAGTTTTCTGGAAAAATGTGGGTGAATACGAAATGGTTGCAAAAACTGGGCCTTAGCGCACCGAAGACGACCGACGATTTCTATAACATGTTAAAAGCGTTTAAGGAAAAGGATCCGAATGGGAATGGTAAAGCAGACGAAATTGCGTTCACGGGCTCACCAACGGGTTGGCATACGGATATTGAGTCTTTCGTCATGAATGCGTTCGTGTATTTCAATGCGGACAACAATTATTTCATGATTAATAGCGGCAAGTTGGCAACTTCGGTCGACCAACCAGGCTTCAAAAAAGGTCTGCAATTCTTAAACAAACTGTATGCGGAAGGTTTGATTGATAAGGAAGCCTTTACGCAGAAATCGGATGCGCTTTCCCAAAAAGGGAATAGTCCTGGTGTTGCGATAGCTGGTGCGATTCCTGCAGGCTGGTTCGGCGAATTCACAGATGCCTCACCAACGGCAACGCGCCACAAAGACTATGATCCAATTGCGCCACTTACGGGTCCAGATGGTGCATCGTTCGCGGCTCACTACATTGGCATTGGAAACTCGGTGTTTGCCGTGACGAATAAAAATAAAAATCCGGAAGCCGCAATTCGTCTAGCGGATTATCTCTACTCGGATGAGGGCACGACATTGTCCAACTTCGGGGAAGAAGGCCGCAACTGGGTGAAAGCGGATGCGAATGATAAGAACACACGCGGAACCGCTGCTAAGTTCAAGGTGAAAGAAACGACTTATGGTGTAGGTCAGGTGCAGAACGACCATTGGAATCAAATGGGACCAGGACTTCGTTCCTCCGAATATCGAGAAACTGCCTATGCAGCAAGCCAAGACATCTATACGATGGATGGTTTGGAAACCCGTCTGTACAAGGCTACCAAAGAATTATATGAGGGACACCAACCGAAAGAAGAGTTCCCGACGGATATTTTCTTAACGAACGATCAGGCTAATCAAGTGAAGCAATTGAAGCCAATTATTACCGATTACGTCAAACAGTCTATGCTGCAGTTCATCATGGGAGCCAAAAGCATTGACAAAGATTGGGATGCTTATGTGAAAGGTCTTAAAGATTCCGGCATGGATCAATTTATCAAAATCTATCAGGATGCTTACGATAAAGTGTATAAAAAGTGATGGCAGATATCGATTCGCCAAAATGGAGGGAAAACATGAACAAGCGTTGGGAACGAACAGATTGGTTCCGAGAAGCAAGGTTCGGCATGTTTATTCACTGGGGATTGTATGCAATCCCCGCTAGGGGGGAGTGGGTCCGAAGTGTCGAGAAACTGAGTAATGAGGCGTACGAACCGTACTTCCGAGAGTTTCGACCGGACCGCTATGACCCGCGGGCTTGGGCCAGGGCAGCGAAAGCGGCAGGGCAGCAATATGCTGTCCTAACGACGAAGCATCATGATGGCTTCTGTTTATTTGACAGCGAGTTTACGGACTACAAAGCGACGAACACACCTGCGCAGCGAGATTTGATCAAGGAATATGTAGAAGCCTTTCGCGATGAAGGATTGAAGGTCGGCTTTTATTATTCACTGATTGATTGGCATCACGATGATTATCCCGCCTATGGGGATCGCATTCATCCGATGAGAGACAATGAAGCTTATGCAAACCGGTCCATCCAATTCGAGCGTTATGTGGATTATTTACATGCACAAGTGAAAGAGTTAATAACAAATTATGGTAAAATAGATATAATGTGGTTTGACTTCTCCTACGATGATATGACAGGTGAGAAGTGGAGGGCAACGGAGCTGGTAAACCTGATTCGCTCGCTGCAACCAGACATTATTATTGATAATCGGCTCGGTGGAGATATTAAAAAGTCGGAACCGGAAGTTTACGCCGGCGACTTTTATTCTCCTGAGCAAATCGTTCCTCCCGGCGGGATTGTTGACGAAAACGGATTACATGTACCCTGGGAGGCCTGTATTACACTCAACGACAATTGGGGCTATCATGCGAAGGATTATGCCTACAAATCACCGAAACAGGTCGTTCGTGCTTTAGTCGAATGCGTCAGTAAGAATGGCAATATGCTTCTAAATGTCGGACCAGATGCAAGAGGAGAAATTCCAGCGGAGTCCACTCGAATTTTGTCCTCGGTTGGTGAATGGATGCGGCGTAATGGGGAAAGTATTTATGGCTGTGGAGCTTCTTCACTACCGAAGCCTGAATGGGGACGCTATACACAGAACGGGAATATGCTATATGCCCACGTATTTGATCGAGGCATCGGACCGATTTATTTCCAGGGGCTTAAAGGGAAAATCAAGAAGGCGAGGCTCCTCGCAGACGGCTCAGAACTAAAGGTTTCCACACCATGGATGGCAGAACATTATTCGGATACTGAAAGCGGGGCTTTCATTCATTTGACCGGCGCCGAACTACCAGACGATATGGATACGGTGATCGCGCTGGAAATCGAATAAGAGGCAGAGGTGAATAAGCGTTGAAAATCGGTCTTAGCACATATAGCTTACTGGGTGCATTAAAAACAGGGGAAATGACAGTCCTAGACGTCATTCAGTGGATTTCAGATCAAGGCGGCGAACATATGGAAATCGTCCCCTACGGTTTTACACTGATTGACCAGCCCGAGCTAGCAGCCGCAGTCCGATCTAAAGCTAAGGAAGTTGGCATTGAACTATCCAATTATTCGATGCCGGCTAACTTTGTCCAGGAGTCGGAAGAGGCTTTCGAAGCAGAGATAGTAAGAGTCAAGCAACATGTTGATTTGGTGAATATGCTAGGTATGACACATATGCGGCATGATGTAACAGCTTTTACCTTACCGACTGACAAGATGACGATTCAATGGTTCGAAGCGAATTTACACGCGATGGTAAGAGGAAGTCGTCTCATTGCCGATTATGCGGCGCAGTACGGGATCACCACGACCATTGAAAACCACGGCTTCAGCGTACAGGCAAGTGATCGTGTACAACGTGTTCTAACGGAGGTTAATCGCCCTAACTTTAAGACGACACTCGATATCGGCAATTTCATGTGTGTAGATGAACAGCCGCTTATCGGTGTGCGTAAAAATTTGCCCTATGCTTCACTGATCCATGTAAAGGATTTTTACTTCAGACCGTACGATGAGCATCCCGGCGAAGGTGCTTGGTTTACAACCGCGAATGGCAACTATTTAAGAGGCGCGATCGTCGGTCAAGGAGATATCGACATGCGTCGAATCATGAAGCTCATTAAGGATTCGGGATACAACGGTTCTCTTACCATTGAATTTGAAGGTATGGAGGAATGCAGGGCAGCTTCGAAGATCGCGATGGACAATGCAAGGCGGTTATGGCATGAGGCATAGAGAGGTACGAAACTACTTATGACGAATGCAGCATTGCTTGTGGAAGAATGGCGTGGACAATTAGTGGAATGCGAATTTTGGGGACATGTGGTTGGGATCGACCTGCAGGGTATTATCCGATATCAGGTAGGCGATCCCCATCATGTCACGTATTTACGATCGGCTGCAAAGCCTTTCCAGGCGATTCCCTTTTTTCGCAGACAGCTTCATACGAAATATGATCTAACCTTGGAGGAACAGGCTATTCTAACAGCCTCGCATCGAGGTCAGTCGTTTCATGTGAATACTTTAGAAAAGTTGCTCGTTAAGCTTGGTTTGCATGAAGGGCTATTGGTTTGCGGGGCATCCTTTCCCCTGCATACGGCAAGCCATTATCGAATGCTTCATGATGGTCATCTGGAAAGGAAGCTCTATCATAACTGTTCAGGGAAGCACATAGGCATGCTTGCCGTATGTCAGGCAGAAGAATACGCGCTTCATGGATATGAAAAGGATGACCATCCGCTGCAGCAGGAGATTCGAGCGATCATAGGCGAAATGGCAGGCCTTCAGGACGATCGCATACAGCTTGGTATAGACGGCTGCGGACTTCCTGTCTATGCGATGCCCTTGTACCATGCGGCGCAAGCGTTTCTGAAGCTCGCACATCCCGAGCTGATTAAGGATACAGCCACATCCGCTGCTGTGCGGGACTTGACCGCAGCAATGAATGGCTGTCCGGATTGGGTATCTGGAACAGGGCTCATCTGTCCAGCGTTGTTGAATGACGCTAATATTGTTGCGAAAGGCGGAGCCAAAGGCATCTATTGTTTTGCTCTGAAACGAGAGAGATTGGCTTTTGCTATAAAGGTTGCAGATGGAAGTGAAGATAAGTGGGCGTATGTCGTGGCCGCCATTCTTACTCAAATTGGCTATCAGGATGAGACTACAATTGCGCGTCTCCGTAAGTTGTGTCCAGATGAAATTCGCAATAGCTTAGGGGCTGAAGTTGGTCAGCATCGAATCGGATTTCAACTGGAATAAAACAAATAAACCTTAGACCCCCAGCCCATGCTGCGGGTCTCTTTTTTTACTACTAAACTTCCACTTGCCCCTTATGTAACGTAATGATTTATAGTGAACCTAAGAGCAAAACGAAATACGGGCTTAATGCCATAAAATCGAACAACTAAATTCGAAATCGGAGGAGAAGCAAACATGAGAAAACTCGTATTGTTCATGCATGTGTCGATGGACGGGTATGCGTCGGATTCGAACGGAGGACTCGATTGGATTCCGTACAACGGCTCAAGGAGCAGCCTGGCAAAAATCTCGTTATCTTCGGTAGTCCGGGGGCGGCGAAGACGTTGCTTGAGCTCGGCCTGATCGACGAATTCCAACTGACGATTTGTCCGGTCATCTTGGGCGGCGGAAAATCGGCATTCCACGGCGATGGTGAGAAAATCAGGCTCAAGCTGCTGTCCAGCCGAACGCTCAAGTCGGGCATTATCGCGGCCCGCTATGAGTTGGAGAAATAGCCGTGCCGTACAAGGTGTTCTACTAAAGCTCAATAGATATTAGAGGAGGCTGCCGGCAGCAATAGGCAGCCTGACTTTACTTGCGGGCAAGATAAGTCAGTTAAGCATGGAACTCTATGGGTTACTAACGTATATTAGAGTTAGATGTTTTTAATATAGGGGGATTTTAGCCATGTATGAGATAGTGTTTTTTGATGTTGACGGGACCATATTAAGTGAAGTGGATAGAAGCATACCTGAAAGCACAAAATTGGCTATAACAAGGCTTTGTGAAAAAGGTATTAAGGTCGTTGTTGCAACGGGGAGACCACACAGTTTGTGCGAAGAACTAATTGCACTCGGCATTGATACTTTAATATCAGCAAATGGAGCACTTATTAAAGAAAAAAATAATGTTATTTATAAGTCAGGGATTTCTGTAAAAACTATTCGTGAACTATCAAGTTTTGCCGAGCTTAATGGACATTGTCTTTCGTATTTTACAGATTTGATTTCAATGAACGGAATTGGAGTAGAAGAAAATCGTGTTAGAAGTGCACTACTAGAGACCCTTGGTCTTAGGCATTATCCCCAAAAGTTAGACGCACTTTCAGAAGAGATTTACTGTATGTGTTTGTACGCTGATGAGAGTGAAGCTCAGAAATTTATTGATAATTTCCCGCAACTGCGGTTTGTACGTTTCCATAGTTATGTAATAAACATTCTTGAAAAACAAGTGGTATCTAAATCGGAAGCAATCAAAAAAGTACTAGATTATTACAACATTGCCGTTAGCAATTCTATCGCTTTCGGTGATGGTGGTAATGATTTAGATATGTTAGAGTTCGTTGGCCTCGGTATTGCCATGGGCAATGGTGAGGAACGTCTAAAACAAAAGGCAGATTTCGTTACCAAAAGAGCAAGTGAAGATGGCATATACCATGCCCTAACTAAATTTGGCGTTATTTGATTCTGAACGAACGATATCAATATGCTAACTAAGAGCGATAGCTCAATACGGTTTTTGAAAAATTATTATAAAAGGAGTATATAGTTTTATAATACTATTACAAATAAACTAATTAACGAACAAAAAGACGCTTCTGTTACCAGCGCCTTTTTTGTCGTTTTTAGGTAGGGATTTATAATTTCGACAAGAGAATTGAAACAAGTATTCCTAAAATTGAAATCCATACGAAAACTGATTTAAATATACTTTTGAAAATCGAGTCCTGACTTTTTAAATCATTACCATGGTTTTCATGCATGGCTAAATCTATATTTCCAATTGAATTAGAAGAACCCTTAGAGCCTACGCCTTTAAAAAGTAAAGTTAATATAAGCAAAATTATAGAACTCATAAAAAGATAATCAGAGATTTGTTGCACTTTATTAACCACCGCCTTATTAACAATATTAGCACATTTTAACAATAGTGTTAAGTGATTTGCCTAAAGATATAATTTCACCACAAAAAGTGCATGTTACTGCCGTTTATAATTATTTATACAGCCGGGAACATTATTATTTCTGTCATTGCATTTTTACGATTTTCTACTCCTTTAGCATTATCTACATGCTGAGAAGCCTTGATCTGACAAGGTTTCTCGGTATTTTTTACGTGCGTAAGTGAAAAAAACAAGTGTATGGAAATCATGTTATTTACGGATGTAGAAAGCGCTTTTATTATAAAAATGGAACACGCAAGCTATAAAGGGAGGAACGAAAATGACAAAGAAGCTGATCAGCGCAGTAGCGGGAATCGCCATGATGACTTCCGTTCTGGCTGCCTGCAGCGGGAATGCAGGCGTCAAGAATGAGACAAGTCCAACCCAGGCATCGAGCACACCAACAGGCACACCAGCTGCGGCAACCAAGCAGTATGGCGATACGGGAGGTTTGAAGTTACCCCTCGTCAATGAACCAACTACGGTAACCTGGATGCTGCCGAGTAATTCCACCAATATTAAAGAAGATAAGTTGGTTGTCCAGGAAATTTTAAAACGAACAGGCATCAAAGTAGAATTTCAGACATATTCACCTCAAACGTATCAGGATAAGCTGAAAGTCATCGTTGCGTCAGGAAAGCTGCCGGACATTTTCGACGGGTTGAAACCGGCAGAGTTAAAGAAGATCGGGAAGCAAAAAGGGGTAGTCGCGATTAACGATTATGCAGATATGCTGCCGAATTTCAAAAAGCTGTACCTGGAAGAAAACAGCTGGGTTGTGAAATCCTACGGCGATGAAAACGGAAAGCTCTACACATGGCCCATCTATAATTTGAACCGGGACGTCAATCATGGTTTTATGTATCGAAAGGATATTTTCGACAAGCTCGGTGTAAAAGAGTGGACGAATACAGATGAGTTTTATCAAGCGCTCAAAAAACTAAAGGAAGCGTATCCGAACTCGTACCCTTACGCGTCTAAAGGACTTGTCAATATTTTTAAAGATTGGTCCTATGGTTGGGGGCTCGGCAGCGAGAGCTATCCGGCTTACTACGATGAGAAGGATAAAACCTGGAAGTACGCCAGCATTCAACCAGAACATAAAGAAATGCTCGATTTCATGAAGAAGCTTTACAATGAAGGGCTGATCGATCCTGAATTTCTGACGGATACGCAGGATTCTTGGACAACGAAGATGACAACGGACAAATCGTTCGTGACATGGGATTGGATCGGCAGATTGGATTTGTTCTATAACCAAATTAAATCGAAGAATGCTGACTACAATCTGCGGTATGCGAATCCGATTGGACCGACGGGCAACGTCAGAACGCTGCCGAAGGTATCCGATTTCAGCGTGACAGTGGCGAATAACAAGAACAAAGAAGTGGCTTTGAAGCTGCTGGATTATTTGACCAGCCCTTCCGGCAGTGAATTGATGACGGTGGGTGTGGAAGGGGTTAACTTCGAATGGGGCAAAGACGGCATTCCTGTGTACCCGGAATTAAAGGATCTGCCGCTCGTGGATATCAGTGTGCTGGAGGACCGCTACGCGATGTGGCTTGAAAGCGCGTATCTCCGGCCGGACCGCCGCAGCGTGTACTACAAATTCTCGGAGAAAGAACAAGAGGCTCAGGATAAAATTCTCAAAGGAAATAAACGGGAAGCGGCTGATCCGATTCTGAATTTCACCGATGCCGAGATTTCCACGCTGGCTGAGCTGCAAACGACGCTGCAGAAAGCAGCCGAAGAGTTTAACGCCAAGTATGTTTTGGATAAAAAGTACGGCAGCGAGCAATGGGAAGAATGGAAGAAAAACATTGCCAAAAAAGGTCTGGATGCCTATATGAAAGTCTATAACGATGCGCAGAAGCGGTATGACGCAGCTAAATAAGACGAAACACGGATAACCGGGAAGGCGCCCTCGAAAGATAACGCCGCAAGGCCGAAGGGCGCTACTTATCCGGATTGGAGGGAAGTTATTGTGCAACAACCAATCGTAGGGACGGGAGCTCCGGCACGCTCCAAGAAGCCGCTGAAGGCAAGGATTGCCGATGTCTTTCGGCACATGAAGCGGGACAGACAGCTGCTGATCCTTTTTGCGCCATGTTTGCTGTTCTATATTCTGTTCCGATACGGTCCGCTGTACGGTTTAATTATTGCCTTCAAGGACTATAGCGTGTTCACCGGAATATGGGGCAGCGATTGGGTGGGAATCAAGTATTTTATTCAATTTTTCACGAATCAAGATTTCTGGATGTTGTTTAGAAACACGTTTTTGCTAGGGATTTACACACTTGTTTTCGGATTTCCGTTTCCCATTCTGCTTGCTATTTTGCTAAACGAAGTAAGAGTGCAGTGGTTCAAGAAATCTGTTCAAACGTTGAGTTATCTGCCGGCCTTTCTATCCGTTGTCATCATCTCTTCCATGATTATTGATTTTTTGTCTCCGAATAACGGGCTGTTTAATCAATTTCTGGCGGCTCTAGGATTTCCAAAGAAATATTTTCTGATTGATCCGGGTTGGTTTCGCCCGATCTATGTCATCTCGGATATTTGGGAGAAGATCGGATATGAAGCGATCATCTATTTGGCAGCAATAGCCGGTATTAACCCGACACTGTATGAGGCGGCGAAAGTCGATGGAGCAACCAGATTCGGCATGATGCGCCATATCACGCTTCCAGGGCTGCTGCCTACCCTGCTGGTCATGTTTATTTTGAAAACAGGTTCCATGATTCGGATCGGCTATGAAAAAGTATTGCTGCTGTACAACCCGATGACTTACGAGGTAGGGGACGTCTTCTCCACCTATGTGTATAGGAAGGGCTTGCTGGAATCGAACTACAGCTACGCATCTGCGGTTGGGATGTTCGAAGCTTTGGTTGCGATGATTATGCTGCTGGGAGCCAACTATTTAAGCAAAAGGATCGGAGGGAACGGGTTATGGTAGGAAACCGCAAAATAACTTGGTTCACCATTCTGAATGCGCTTCTCCTTTCTGGTGTAGCCGTGGCGACACTCTATCCGGTGCTGTATATGCTGGCCGTCTCCTTAAGTGATACATCGGCTGTCGTACAGGGCAAAGTGTTCTTGTTTCCGAAAGGGTTCAATTTCGATGCCTATAAGGAAGTACTGAAGAACGATAAAATCCCGAGAGCTTATCTCAATTCCGTGTACTATACAGCGCTCGGTACGTTCATTAATTTACTTTTCACTGCGGTTGCGGCTTATCCGCTTTCCCAGCGCACGTTTTTCGGCCGGAAGTGGTTTATGCTGATGATCATCATTACGATGTTCTTTAATGCGGGGATCATACCGACGTATATGGTCGTGCAGCAGCTTGGGCTTCTAGATACGGTGTGGGCGCTTGTGATTCCGAATGCGATATGGACCATGGAGCTTATCATTTTGAAAAGCTTCTATGAGAACATGTCCAGTCAAATTCGCGAAGCTGCACTCATCGACGGGGCATCTGATTATCGCATTTTGTTCTCCATTGTCATTCCGCTCTCCAAGCCGGCGCTTGCCTCGATCGGGCTGTTTTATTTCATGGGACATTGGAACAGCTTCTTCATCCCGATGATTTATTTGAGCGACAAGGAGATGTATCCGCTGCAGGTTGTTCTGAGAGATATGCTCATCTACAACGCTGAGAATGATGCCGGGCTTGTCGATCGGGCTGCGCTTGCTCCGCAAGCGATGAAAAATGCGACGATTGTACTCTCCATGATTCCTGTTCTGCTTATTTATCCGTTTGCCCAAAAATATTTTGCCAAAGGGGTGATGCTCGGTTCGGAAAAGGGTTGAAGGGACGAATGTGGAATATTAGTTGGATAACATCGTAAGAGGTGATAAGGTGACGCCTATCCATCGTTTAATGGCGAGCAGGGGACTTCTGCAAATTTTTTTCGCATTGCTGTTAGTCATCGTAATCATGTTTGTATCCAACTATATCGTCTATAAAAACTCCATTTCCGGCATTTATGATAAAGTGACCCAGAACAACCGGCTTGTTATTAAAAATATTATCCAGTCGTTTGACAGCTCCTTCGCTGCAGTCAACAATCTGATCTTTACCGTACACGGGCTGCCGTACGATCTAGAGTCGGAAGATAAGAGCATGGATATGTCCAAGGCCTACACGCTGCAAGAACATATTTCCAGGCTTGCCTCATCAATCGATTATGTTGAAGATGTGATTGTATTTTACGATAGCCTTGACTTGGCCGTTACTTCCAAGGGAACAAGCGATTTCAGCGTCCTTTTTGATAAAAAGTATAAGCATGACACCTATAGTGCTAATTATTGGAGAATGTTTTCCGATTCCAAGCATGCTCTGACGGTGTTCCCCATTGCGGATTTCGCAGTCTCGACCGACGGCTTAACCCGCAGAACCCAGCAGCTGATGACGGTGATGGACGGCAACAAAGTCCGACTGTCCAATAAGAATGTGATGGTTCTGCTCAATGCGGAAAGGTTGCTCAAACAAATCGATCTCAAATCAATGATCCCTGGCGCATCCCTTGTCGTGCTCGACGCCAATCGAAATGTTGTACTCAGCACCGATCAAACGCAAGATCCTAGTGACATCTTGGATGAGGTTTATTTTAATCCTGCCAAAGAAGCGACCCTGACCCGCAAAGATTTCGAGTATAACTTCTATAAGTCGGATTATAACGATTTCATTTATATCAACAAAGTTCCTTATCAGTTTCAAAATATCGGCTCCGTGGAAACAGCCAATCATATGATCATGATTTCTGCGATCATCAGTGCGGTTCTGCTGTCCGCGCTACTCAGCGTCTACTTGTATCGCCCGGTGAAAGACATTTTGAAACTACTTGGCGGAGGCCATGTGAAGGGGAACGATTTCCGTAAAATTTACAGCGGTATCGTCAAGGTGCAAGCGGAGAATGAATCGCTGAGAACGCAGATGGATTTTGCGGATAAGGAGCTCCGCAGAGGCATTTTCTTGCAGATGCTGGATGGTTACGCATATTCCCGAGAGCTAGAAATGCAGCTGCAGAAGAACTATGCTTTCTTTTTTCCTGAAAGACAATTTGTGATGACTGCGATCCAGTTTAAGATTCCCTCAGACGGCGATTCGCAGCCAGGTATGCCTGTAGCTGATATTGCAGGAATGCTGGAAGATCAGCTCCGTGAAGCGGGTCCTGCCATAGTCTTCTACACGGGACATTTGCAATTTGTGGCACTCGTAGCGATTCGTCAGCCTTCGGCCCGCAAAGCGGTCATCGAATGCCTAGAAAACTTGACGAGACGGGCGGCCAAGGAAGAGCTGCAGGGGCTCGCTCTCTGGGCGAGCGTCAGCAAGCTGTATGATTCCAAGATGACCAATTGCCAGGAGGCTTATCAGGATATTCAGAAAGCCCGGATATACCGGAACATCAATTCGGAGCGAGCGGTCGTCGATTTGGAGTCAATCCGGTACGTATCCCATATTCACTTTCCATTTGAGAAAATTGAGAAGCTGTCGAATACGCTGCTGAGCGGTAAAACGGAGGATGCCAAGCACATTTTGCAGGACATTGTTCACGAAAATACAGAGCGTGGCATTCACCATCACCAGTTTGCGCATATTGCGAAAAGCATTTTTTACTACCTAATGAAACATGCAGAGACTTCGCATGTCGGCAGCAAGGAGAGTTTCCAACTGGAAATGGCGTTTTGCCTGCAGGTAGATAACGCTTATAGCTACAGGGATATCACGGACGCTCTGCAAGCAGTCGTTGAATGGATCGGCAGCAAACGGCTTCAAGAAGGAAAAAGCAAGCTGAATCCGGAGTTTATTACCCAGTACATTGAGCTGCACTACATGGAGAACTTGTATCTCGATCATATGGCCGAAGTGCTGAATACGAGTCCGAAGTATTTTTCTAACTATTTCAAGAAAGCTTTCGGTGTCGGTTATGTGGATTATCTGAACAAGGTAAGGTTGTCGCATGCCAGAGAGTTTCTCAAGCATAGCGAGTTGAGTGTGGCCGAAATCGGGGAGAAGACAGGGTACCTGAATGCCTCCACATTCACCACCACCTTTAAGAAATATTATGGCATCTCGCCGAGCGAGTTTCGCAAGAAGCCGGTTGGTTGAATGCTGAAGGAAATGAGGAGAAGCAAGGTGAAAGCTGTTGCGGCTTTAAAAGGGAACATTCTTATTACAGAGCTGGAGGCTGGTCCACTTCCCGCAGGGCATGTGAAGATACGTACGGAATATTCCGCCATTAGTCCAGGAACGGAAATGACCTTCATTCGCCGTGCGTCCGAAAAGATGGGATTATTAGGGTATAGCGCTGTTGGTGTGATTGAGGAGCTGGGCGAATATGTACATCACCTACAGGTTGGCCAGCGTGTAGCCTGCTACGGGGCGCCGTATGTCCGGCATGCGGAATGGCTGACGGTTCCGACGAACCTGACGGCAGCAGTCCCTTCAGATGTCCAACCGGAAGAAGCGGCCTTTGCAGGGCTAGGCGCCATCGCCATTCATGCGCTCCGCACGGCTGATCTGCGGTTTGGAGAATCCGCCGTCGTCGTGGGGCTGGGCATTCTTGGGCAGCTGATCGCCCAAATCGCATCGGCGGCAGCCTTCCGCGTTGCGGGCTTCGATATCCTTGCTCACCGGGCAGAGCTGCTACGGCAGCGTGGAGTTGAAGACGCTTATGACAGTCAGGAAAAACTGGAAGAGCAGTTAGCTGCGTTGACGGATGGTCATGGCGCCGACAGCATCATTTTATGTGCGGGAGGGCCTGGAGAGGAACTAATCAACAGCGCTCTTCGTTTGATACGGGATAAAGGGAAAATTGTTATCGTCGGGGATTTATCAACTGAATTTTCAAGAGGGCTTATGTTTGGCAAGGAAGCACAGGTGCTGATATCCAGAGCAGGCGGCCCAGGCAGATACGATGTCCAGTATGAATTGGAAAATAAAGACTACCCGATCGGCTTCGTCCGCTGGACGGAAGGCCGGAACATCGGCGAATATATGAGATTGCTTGCGGAGAAGAGGATTTCGCTCCAAGGACTTATCTCAGACAAGTACCCGATAGAACGGGCGGCGGAAGCCTATCAGGGATACGCACAGCATGCTGACAGGATGGGGACAATTTTGACTTACGGCAAATAAGCCTGTGAATCTGATTACGGTGAACGAGAGGTAAGGAGCACGGATTATGCTTGTACGCGTTGAAAGCGCTTACAAATTCCTGTGTGTTTAAAAACATGTAAAGAATTTAAGGAGGCTATGTCATGATAAACGCAAGGTTTCGAGTTCTTATCCTTATGATGTGCTGTCTCATCGCATTGGCGAGCTGGGGAACAGGAGCTGCTTCGGCGGAAGGCAGCCGCTTGTCGCAAAAAACGTACGGGAGCCCGGAGGAGCTGCTCATCCCGAACAATTATACAGTGGCTGTTTTTAACGGAACAGTCGGGAAGGAAGAGGGGCGTTATGTGCTGTATGCCACGAGCAAAGGAAAGCCGGGACATCTTAACGTCATCGATCTCGAGGATTATAAGCTGCTTAGAAGCATTCCGCTCGCACCTTCGGAAAGTTCATGGGCGCACACTGTCGCTCCTGATGGCACCCTGTTTCTTGCCGCTGACGGCGGTGGAGCCCGATTGTGGGGCTACTCGCCAGTGACCCATACGCCTGTACAGGTGGCCCAGTTCGATGGGCAATCTGTGCCCAACAGCATCACCACGGATGAGCAAGGCCGTGTCTATGTAGGTACTTTTCCCGGAGGCAAGGTGTATCAGTATGATCCTGGTACGAAGCTGACGAAAGATTATGGCAGAGTCATCGGCGCAACCGATCAGGAGTACGTTCGCTCCATCGCCTATCAAGGCGGCAATATTTATGCCGGAACGGCCCATAAGCAGATTGTTCGTGTGAACTTGGCGACCGGGGAAAAGACGGATATTGCCGCATCCCTCACAGTGAAGAACGATACCGTCTATGATTTGGATACGATCGACGACCGCTATTTGTTTGCAAGGTATACAGACGGCAGCGGCATACCAGGAGAAGCGTATATCTACGATACGCAAACCTCCTCCTGGCTGGATCTGGAGCTGGAGAATGTGACAGGGCTGCATGCCACGGATTCGGTAGGCGGTAAACTTTACTATATGTCCGACAAAAAGCTGAAAACATTCGATCTCGCCACCCACGAAGTGGAGCTGTCAGGAATGGAGTACACAACCGGCTTGCGCGGCGCGGATTGGGCTGAATTCCCGAACCCTGAGCTGCCAGGCAAAACATTGGTCACCGTACGGTACGACGGCGGTGTCACGTTTATGAATATCGAGACGAAGCAAGTCATTCTGAAGCCTCCGGTAATTCCAGGTCTCCCGGGTGTCGTAAACCGAATAGCGGCGGTTTCCCCGACACAGCTGATAACGACAGGCTCTCAGGCACGTTCTTCGCTTGTGAATTTGACGAATAACACGGCGAAGCCCTTTAGTATCGGCCAGGCGGACAGTGTTTACCCCATAGGAAATAAAGTGTATATGGGGGTTTACCCGGAGGGCGGGTTGTATGAGTATGATTTGACCGCCGAACCGAGTGAAACGAATCCCAAGCGCTTAGCCGTGCTTGGGAACGATCAGGAACGTCTGGTGAATATGACGAGCGCAGAGGGTAAGCTGTTCATATCCACGATTTCAGGTTACGGTACGCTGGGCGGTTCACTGACGGTCTATGACCCGGCTACCGGGGAAACCGATGTACACCGCAATGTCGTGGAGAATCAAAGTTTGCTCAGCACAGCGTACTTGAACGGCAAAATATTCGGCTCCACGACTATTCGCGGAGGTCTTGGTTCAGAGCCTACGGCGGAGGAAGCGAAGATTTTCGTGTGGGACGTCGCCTCCGAACAAAAAATCGCCGAGTTTCCGCTGCGAGTTCCCGGATTAGCAAAGCCGATTTTCATTGGAGATCTCTCGGCAGGGCCCGACGGCCTCATATGGGGAGCCTCCTATGAGTATATATTTGCGATTGATCCGGTGACGTACACTGTTGTCAAGAGCAAGAAGATTTATCCTAGCCTCAATTTCAGCCAATGGGCTCATCATCCGCTTCGCTGGTCCGAAGACGGTCTGCTCTATGTCCTGTTTAATAATAAGCTGACGGTGATCGACCCGGAGACACTGGAATTTCGCACGCTTGCAGACACATCCAGGTTCGATTTAGGTATGGACGGCAACTTGTACTTCACGGATCAAGCGACGAATACGAATCTGTACCGGATTGAGGTAGACGGTGAATATGTGGAGCCGCCGCCAGGCCTTCCTATTGCTGTACGCAATGCCGGATTTGAGGAGCAAGTGAGCGGCAGCACGATTCCCGGATGGACCTCGCTGTTCGCAACCGCTGCCGATTACCGCTATGAAATTAGTGATGCTCAGCACTTCTCCGGAACGAAGAGCTTGAAAATTACCGACAAATTAAGAACGGCATCCGTTGCGTTGCAGAGCGCGAAGATCCCAGTAAACCAGGGCGAGGAATACAAAGCGAGCATGAACCTTTACATTGAATCGGGCCAACCAGGCTTCATGTTCCGCTTCTTTGACAAAAACAACGCAACAATCTCAACCCTTGAGATCCATCTCGACGAATCCCGGTTAGCGCAATGGCAGAAGGTGACGCTTCAAGGCAAAGCGCCAGTGGGGGCGGTTAGCGCAAGTCTCATTGCTGTGACGAGCCGTTACAACATTTCGTCGGCCTACTACGATGACTTCGCTGTGAGTGTGAAAGATACCTACCTGCCGGTTTCAACTGTCAGCATGGATCCCCAGCCTAATGAATTCGGCTGGGTTAACCATGATGCTGAGGTAACGGTTCAGGCAAGCGGCGCGTATAACATCACGTATGCTGCCGAGGGCGCGCAGCCAATCGTCAAAACGACCGTACAGGGAAATAAGGTTCATTTCCCTATCACGACAGAGGGGGTCACTTCAGTTACGTATGCCGCCACTAACTTTTCAAGTTTATCGGAAGCAACCAGGACTTTTGATGTTAGGATCGACAAGACGGCACCCGTTGTTCAATTCTCCGGCCAGCCTGTGTATACCGTCCAGCAAGCGGTTTATATCAGCTGCATGGCTTCGGATGTTTTATCCGGATTGACTGTGAATCCATGCTCGGAACCGCTCTTAGGGGTACCAGCCTACACGTTGGAGCCAGGCAATCATGAAATCGCTGCTGCAGCTGCGGACCGGGCTGGCAATACATCTGCGGCGGTCTTTACGTACCGGATCGATGTCACTTATGAAGGCATGTGCGCACTCATCCGTCAATTCCTGGGCTCAGACCGGCTGGTAGCGGAAGGTCTCTGCAAGCAATTGATGCTGGCGCAAGAAGCGGAGAAGCGTGGCAAAATGAAAATAAAGGAAGGCATACTTCACGCTTTCGCTATTGAGATAAACGTTCTGAGCGGCAGGAAGTTGACGGCCGAGCAAGCGCAAATCCTGAAAAAGCTGACAGGGTATTTGTAACAGGGTATTATCGTTCGAGCTTATAGAAAGCGGACCGTTTGGATTATCCGAGGCTAGAAGGAATAACAACAAAAATAGGCAGCCAACCCTTGTGGGGCGGTTGCCTATTCTATTTTTAGGTTATTGACCGAGTTACTTTACTATCAGTTAGGAGGGCGTAAAAAATCTTTTAGATGTATTACGAACGTAAGTTCTGATATAATGTAGGGGTAAATTGAAGTCGAAAGGAAGTAGCTATGAACGCAATAGAAGCTATAGTTCAGAATTTGAGTGAGGTTAGGCGCAGAAGTATGATTATTTGGGAAAGTATTCCACATGAGGTTTTGGATTGGAGACCGGATTCAGAAGCAATGAGTATAAAAGAAATGATCCGCCATGTCCTAGATAGTGAACATTATTACCATCTTGCCTTGTTGAATGAAGGAAGTTTAACTGCTTATGAATCCCCTTATGAGTCTCGTACTTTTACAACGATCAAAGAGGAAATCAACTTTTCAGAAACCTATCGGAATGAATTTATACATACAGTAAAATCCTATACACAAGAGGATTTAACAAGAATCAATATTGATAGAAAAGACGTAGGGTATATTCGATCATTAGGCGACATGCTTATGAGAATTGCCTACCATGAAGCAGTCCATTCAGGTCAACTATTAGATTATTTAAGAATAGCCGGAATAAAGCGACCAAAGGTTTGGGATTGAAGTTTAAAGTAAGATAGATTAAACCCCTTCGGTAGGATTTAAATTCCTCACGCAAGTTCGTCTATTCGCAGGAATTCATCCTTTAGATATTCATATTCACACTTGAATTCCTTTGTTATATTAACCGATTACATAAGTAGGCATAGCGAAAGAAGCCTTCACGGTTGACGCAGGGCTTCTTTGCACTGTGGTTAACTTGGCTTAGCTTGGCTGTCCTATTGTTGCAGCCTCATTGGACGTCTCAGCTTCACCCACGCGCTCCTCATGGTTCGCAGCCACTGGTGTCTCCGTTTCCTTCTGAGGCACCAGAATTGTCACGACGATATCATTCGGGTCGGATTTCATTTCAATGCCGGCGGGCACTACAATTTGACTGACATGCAGGTTGTCACCTAGCCCCAAGTTAGATACTTCCACTTGAATGGAAGTCGGAACTTGGTTCGGCATGCAACGAATCTCGATGTTGTGCATCTGAATTTGAAAAATCCCGCCTTCATGCACACCCACAGCATCACCGATAAATTCCAGCGTTACGACCGTTTTGATCGGCTCATCCATATTAATTTGATGGAAGTCGATGTGGGACAACTCGCGGTTCAGCGGATTGCGCTGAATTTCATTAATCATAACAGGTTGAGTTTTTGTACTGCCAGAGATAGCCAAATCAATAATGGCATGAGGATTTTGCCGAAGAACGACATGCAATTCTTTCAAATCGATGCTTAGGACCGTATTCGCCATGTTCTTGCCATACACAACAGCGGGAATCTTCCCTTTGGAACGCATTTGCTTAATTTCTGATTTTGTTGCTTCTTTGCGGACTTCTGCTTGTAAAGAGACAGCCATATGAAAAAGAACCCCCTAAAATTTAGCCCGGCATCCAATGGAGCCAAAGCTCGCACCGCCGGGTGATTAACAGCTAGTTCATAACATGCCCCAACTTTCGAGGTTCCATCCCCAAAATAAACAGCCGCGCTTTCTAGGATCCAAGTGTTTTTCTCTAAGGTGACTCACTAAGGTAAATCCATTTACTACGCTGTCGAGGAACGAGAGAATAATAATGAACATTTGGAGGCTACCGATATTGATCGATATTGATCAGTTAGGATGCCTCCCAATGAAATTGAAGTTTCTAATAAGGTTGCATTGCCGCGGCAGCCTTTGTATACTGGATTTATAATTGATCAATCACTATCAGATAGGAGGAGAATAAAGATGGCTAAATCCGAAGCAACATCGGTGAATCGCAAATCCGATATCATCTCCGCGGCGATCAAAGTCTTCGCGGAAGTTGGCTATTTTCGTGCTACGACGGCACAGGTGGCCGAACGGGCAAAAATCTCCCAGCCCTACGTATTCCGATTCTTCGCGACCAAGGAAACTTTGCTGTTAGCCGCGCTGGAGGCATCTTGGAGTCGGGTAATTGAATCGTTCCGCCAGGTGGTGGAGACGACTTCTACGGAATTGCTTGAGACGAAACTTATTCAGGAGTATGTTAAAATTCAGTCGATGTACCAGAACGAAATGCTTTTGCAGATGCAAGCACAGACCATTCGGGAGGACGCCATCCAACAAACGATGTGCAACGCCTATAAGGATATCCGCAATATGATTTTGGTGGCGTTCCGTGATGCCGGTATGGAAAATGCTGAAGAGCGGGCAATGCTGTTCCTCGCACGCGGAGTACTGTGTAATGTTGCCGTCGCGATTAATCTGCCCGAATTGATGGAAGGATAAGGGGAGATTTTTTCTCAAAAAATAGTTATTGACCAATCACTAACAATCTATTATAGTGAGATCAAGAAGTTAGTGATTGATCAATCACAGATTAAAGCAGCGAGGTGATCAAGGCACGCTGTAAACGAAGTTGGATGAATTTAAAGCCCTACTTACAAACGGTTAGACTGATAAAAATTTTAAAAGTAAGTAATTAATCAATCAATAACAGGAGGAGATTGTTATGAATTCCATGGTTCAGTTGGTAATCGCGAATCGTTCTGACACGTTGAAGTATCGGTGGTGGGCTCTGATCGCGCTGGCCCTCGCGCAATTCTTGGTAGTGCTGGATGCGTCCATCGTCAATATTGCGCTTCCCGCTCTCGGCTCGGAGCTTCATCTGAGCACTAGTACACTGAGCTGGGTCATTACGGCTTATGTATTGCCCTTCGGGGGCTTGCTGCTTCTCGGCGGAAGGTTGTCGGATCGCTTCGGGCATCGTAGGTTATTCATGATCGGGGTCTCTGGATTCGCACTTGCGTCGGCAGCGGCTGGTCTGGCTACCTCGGGAGTTTGGCTGCTTACGGCGAGAGCGGTTCAAGGCGCATCGGCTGCCCTACTTGCCCCAGCCGCTCTGGCTCTCGTTACGAAGCTGTTCACGAATCCGCGTGATCGGGCCAAGGCACTCGGCATCTGGGGTGCGGTTGCGGGCATTGGTAGTGCGGCGGGTGTTTTGTTGGGCGGTGTGCTGACAGATTCGCTTGGTTGGTCTTCAGTGTTCTTTGTGAATGTCCCTGTAGTAGCTTTGGTTCTGGTGGCGGTTCCTTATCTTATTCCCAAGGAGGCGCACGTCGAACGAGTAAGTCTGGATGCGTCAGGGTCCGCTACGGTAACGACTGGAATCGTAGCACTAGTCGCTGCGCTCTCCGGTACGGATCGGGTCGGCTGGACGTCCCCGCAGACGCTGATTCTCGCAAGCTTGGCGGTTGTGCTGCTTGGATCGTTCATCTTCATCGAAAAGCGCGCTTCGAATCCGCTTATGCCACTAGGCATCTTCCGCAACAAGTCCGTTACGGGCGGCAATCTGGCCATGTTCCTTATCGGAGGAGCAACGACAGGACTGTTCTTCGCACTCTCGGTTTACATGCAGCAAGTGCTTCATTATGATGCGTTAAAAGCAGGCCTTACCCAGCTCCCGCTGGCTGGCTCGCTAGTCGTGATTGCCGGAGTCGTTCCGGCTGTGGTCAAGGCCATTGGAACGCGCAAGACGCTGGCGGCGTCACTGTTTCTGCTGGCCGTGGGCCTGATTTGGCTCTCATTTTCACCTAGCAACGCTTCGTTCGCTGTCAATCTGCTAGGCCCATCCATCTTGATGGGAATTGGATTGGGAGGAGCCTTCATCTCTGGAACGGAGCTAGCAGTGCACGGCGTGGCGGACGATGAAGCGGGGCTAGCTAGCGGCTTAGTCAATACGAGTCAGCAGATCGGTGGAGCCATCGGACTCGCGGTACTTACGACGGTAGCCTCGGCTCGCATCGATCGCTTGCTTGGCGGTGGGGTAGCCGAAGCGCAAGCGTTAACCGGCGGGTTCTCCTGGGTGTTCCTCGGAGCAGCAGCATTCGCGCTCATCGGGGCAATAGCGGTTCTCGTGGTTGTGCGACAATCGCCCTCTTTTAAAGTTAGTGATTGATCAATTAAAAATATTCCAACACCTTATATGCTAATAACCAAGTAAGGCAAAGGCAATAGAGCTTAAAAAATCATAATAGGAGTGATCAGAATGTTAAAAGCAATGGTAGTAAGAGCAGGCAGTGGATGGGAAAGGGTGCTTGTCAAACGATTGGTCGAAGAGAATGTCGAAGTCATCGCCTATTCCGGCTCGCAACGGAAGCTGGAAACCTTGCAGATGAACATTTCCTCCCCTCTTCTGCGAATAATCAGAGGAGATGTCGTTAACCCAGACGAACTGCTAGTTGCTGCGAACGGCGTGAATGTTATTTTCTGCGGAGTCTACTTAACCTACGATGACAAGCCAGAGAAGGTGCACCAGATGCTCGAAGCCGTTCGAAGCGTCTCCGCAGCAATCGGAGCTAAATTGGTAATCGTGGAAGGGGTCTATCGGCCTGTCGTCGTGAAGGAATCGGCGAACGTCCCCAGTCCTACTTCAATGCGAATCTTCAGTCCAGAGTTGTATGGCGAGGCTGCTTCCAACACACTTATTCATTACGCGCTTCGCAAAATTGTTCAAGGGAAGCCCGTCAAGCTGCCCATTGATCCATCCATCAGACGAGATTATCTATTCATAGATGATGCCGCCAGGTATGTACATGAGCTGGCTTCGACGGAATCCGCGTATGGGGGCAATTGGCATCTCTGTGGCAATGGTTCGATCTCGCAAACGGAGTTCCTTGGCTTTGCGGGTTCAGTTGTTCAGATAGCGCTGCGGTTCGAGACCATCGGAAAGTGGCAGCAGCGATTGCTGCAGTGGTATGAGCCGGAGATGAGGATCAAACTGGAAAGCTATGAGCGATCCGGCAAGAATTATGGAACCTCTAGCATGGCATATGACGGAGTATCACCAACCTCGTATGAAGAGGGGATAGTCTTAACGGTTAAGCACATGTTGGAAAAGTATGTAGCAAAAGAGTCCACAGGTAGTTAAAAGTAATATATGTGATGAAATCAAGAGGATCCAGACTGATATCGAGCAGTGGCCAACTTGGCAGAAAGATAACCTCGTGGATGGTGGAGGCAATGTGGATGCGAGCAGCACTCGAATCCTCGCTTGAAGCCTGGCTCGCAAATCTCAAGATAACAGCCGAGGCAGGCAACTGATTTGATTCGCTCTTAGTTCGATCGGTAAAACAATAGGGGTAACCAATTATAAGTTAGTGATTGCTTAATTATTTGATGGGGGGATACTCTTGGCTAAAAGAAAAAGCGTAAAACGACTGATCAATATCGGCCTATCTTTGATCGTGGTTCTAATAGTCGTAGCGGCGGTGACTACTTATTTTTGGCAGATACGGCTTCAGAAGCCGGATGAGGTCAACATGGCGAATATGGCTGATATGGCGGGAATGACGCACATGGAGCATATGGTGAGCATGACGGCTTCTGTTTCCGAAAAAGGCATGGTGTCCTGTGCCGCGATCATGGCGCCGGAATCATCGGGTCCAACACGCAAGTTCGATATGACAGCGGCACGGACGACACTGAAGTTGGATAACGGAAAGATGGCCGACGCCTGGACCTTCAACGGCTCGTCCCCGGGTCCCGAGCTTCGCGTTACGGAGGGTGATCGAGTTGTCGTTACGCTCCATAACAAGGACATCGAGGACGGTGTTACGATTCATTGGCACGGGATCGCGGTTCCATGCTCACAGGATGGTATTGCGGGAGTCACTCAGGATGCCGTGGCACCGGGAGGACAGTTTACGTATACATTTATCGCAACGACACCAGGCACGTACTGGTACCATTCCCACCAGATGAGCTCAATTCAGGCTAGCAAAGGGCTTCTGGGCGCGCTGATCATCGAGCCTAAGCAACAACCTGAATCTAATCCTTCGACATTAGAAGCGACAGTCCTCTATCAACAACTGGGCTCTACTATGCTGGTGAACGGAAACACGAATGGGCTGTCGGTTCCGGGCAAACCGGGTGATCAAGTCAGACTTAGGTTGATCAATGCAGGTAATGAAACGATGGAATTCGACGTCGAGGGGGCACCCTTCCGGGTCATGGCTATGGATGGACATGATTTGCACAACCCTGGGGAGCTGGACGGAACGATTGTTCCGGTAGGTGCTGGACAGCGTTATGATTTTCTCATCAAAGTTCCGGAGTCTGGCCAAGTCGTCATTAATAGCCCTGAGAGCTCACCGATTATGATAGGTAGCGGAATCCAACCGCAGCATTCGGAAGGCGGGCAGTTATTCTCATTTGTCGATTACGGCACGCCATTACCTAACGATTCCGCCCTGCATATCGAGCCCGACCAGCGTTTCGAGCTCAAGCTAGGCCAAACCCTTTTCACCAAGTCCATTAACGGAAAGTCTTTCCACGAGATTCCTCCGATGGACGTTAAGAATGGAGATCATATTCTCATCACAGTCTCCAACGAAGGCGGAGGAGATCATCCTTTCCACATTCATGGGCATGTGTTTCGCGTCCTAAGCAGGGACAGTGTTGCCTTGAAAGGTAGTCCGGTGTATCTGGATACACTCCTAACAAAGAAAGGTGAGACCTATGAGCTGATGTTAGAAGCCAATAATCCGGGCCTCTGGATGGCGCACTGCCACGATCTCAAGCATGCCTCGATGGGCATGAGCATGATGATTAATTACGAAGGCATCACGACGCCGTACCGGGTGGGAACCAAGTCAGGCAATCTTCCTGACCTATAGAAATAGATCATAATAGAGCTCAAAATTGTGATGAAAGACCAGATGCAGGCGATGACGATTCAAGAAGAAGCCATCCACTTGCCAGAACTGAAAAAATTGAAGGAGGCATATTGTAATGACAATGATGAAGGTAATGGTAATTGGAGCAACCGGCGGAACGGGAACCGCGATTACGGAAGAACTGGTAAAACGAGGGATTGACACGATTGCATTTGGGCGTTCGCACCAGAAATTAGTTCAACTCGCCGATCGGCTAGGCAACCCCGCGAATCTAACACTTGGCGTAGGGGACGCTATGCGACCCGACGATATTGTTTCCCAAGCAAGAGGAGCGGACGTATGGTTTCATTGCGCGAATGTTCCTTACCACGAGATGGCGAGCAAGCTGATTCCGCTGGGTGAGTCGGTGATGGAGGCGGCGGAGCGTATGGCCGCCCGAGTCGTCGCAATTGATGGTATTTATCCTTACGGCAGGCGACGGGCCGACCTGGTGACCGAGGAGCATCCCAAGCAACCGCATACTCGTAAAGGAAAAGTTCGTTTGGACTATGAACGAATGCTGTTTAGCAAGCGGTGGAACAAGGTCAAGGTTCTGATTGCCCGGTTGCCCGATTATTATGGGCCTACGGCCAATGAGGCCTCGTATTTAGGCTCAACTCTGGAAGCCATTGCTGCCGGCAAGATGGCGTTCTACATCGGCAACATGCAAATTCCCCGGGAATTTATCTATTTACCAGACGCGGCGGCCATGATTGTTGAGCTGGCTAGCAGGGACTTCGCTTACCAGCAGAATTGGAATATCCCAGGAGCCGGGGTGATTAGCGGACGAGATATTGTGAAGATTGCGCAAGCGTCAAGTGGCAGCGTCAAACCGGTTATTCCGTTGAAGAAAATAGGCTTATCCTTGCTAGGACTCGGCCTACCCGTCATGAAAGAAGTCGTGGAGATGCTTTACTTAACTGAAGAACCGCTGACGCTAAGCCGCAATAAGTACGAACGTTATATAGGTCCGATTGTGGCAACATCGTTTCAAGAGGGTATTTCCTCAACGATAAAAGCACTTCAGTTGAGGAAATAAATATTTATCCCACAGCAATTGGTTGGTTACTCCATTAACCAGTTTCGTCCAACTAACGAAAAACTTTAGTTCAATGAAACAGCGACAGTCTAGGACTTTATTTTCTCGTCCTTGGCTGTCGCTGTTTTAATTTGTCTATTACATTATTTTCTGCTGACACTCTTTGCTTTACGTGGAGAAGTTAAGTTACTATTTCAAGTCGTATCGATCAGCATTCATGACCTTGACCCAGCTAGCTATGAAGTCGCGCACGAACTTTTCTTTATTATCATCTTGCGCATAAACTTCTGCAATGGCACGCAGAACGGAGTTTGAACCGAAGACGAGATCAACTGTCGTTGCTGAACGAACGATTTTACCTGTCTTGCGATCGCGTCCTTCAAATACGTCATCACCGATAGGATTCCACTGTACGCCCATATCGAGCAAGTTAACAAAGAAGTCGTTCGTGAGTGTACCTACACGGTCGGTGAAAACGCCATGTTTGGTGCCGCCGAAGTTCGTACCTAGTACACGCATGCCACCAATAAGGGCTGTCATTTCTGGTGCAGTCAGGTTAAGCAGATGTGCCTTATCGACTAATAGCTCTGCTGAGCTTACACGATATTGCTTCTTCTGATAGTTGCGGAAACCATCAGCGATGGGCTCTAGCACGGCGAAGCTTTCTGCATCGGTTTGTTCTTCTGTTGCATCACCGCGTCCAGGAGTGAAGGGAACTGTTACTTGAAAGCCTGCATTACGTGCAGCTTTTTCTACCGCGGCGCTGCCACCAAGTACGATCAAATCAGCGAGACTCACTTCGACATCCAGGTCTTCTTGAATGCCTTCAAGAATGGTAAGCACTCTGGTCAGTTGATTCGGTTGATTCACTTCCCATTCATTCTGTGGGGCAAGCCGAATGCGAGCACCGTTGGCACCGCCACGCATGTCCGTACCACGGAAGGTGCTGGCTGAAGCCCAAGCTGTCGTTACGAGCTCACTGACTGAAAGACCGGAAGCTAGAATCTTTGTTTTAATATCCTCAACGTCAGCGTCTGTTAATGTGTATGTAACAGCCGGTACAGCGTCTTGCCAGATCAGAACTTCTTCGGGAACTTCCGGTCCTAGATATCGGGCAAGAGGCCCCATATCCCTGTGCGTAAGTTTAAACCATGCACGAGCAAACGCATCTGCAAATTCTTCTGGATTCTCATAATAACGACGAGAAATGGCTTCATATGCTGGATCCACGCGCAAGGCCATATCTGCCGTAGTCATGATGGTCTTCACACGAATAGATGCATCTTCCGCGTCTGGCGCGAGATGCTCTTCAGCAGGATTGATTGGTGTCCACTGATGTGCACCTGCAGGGCTCTTCGTAAGTGTCCATTCATACCCGAATAGAAGTTCGAAGAAACCGTTATCCCACTGAGTCGGATTTGCTGTCCAAGCTCCTTCGATACCGCTTGTGATGGTATCGCGACCTTTACCGGAGCCGTGTGTGCTGATCCAACCTAAGCCTAAAGCTTCGATAGCAGCGGCTTCCGGCTCTGCACCTACATGCGCAGCATCCCCTGCACCGTGTGCTTTACCGAAGGTATGTCCGCCAGCTACGAGAGCAACTGTTTCTTCATCATTCATGCCCATCCGTTTAAATGTATCGCGAATGTCGCGAGCACTGGCAAGTGGATCTGGCTTGCCGTTCGGACCTTCTGGGTTCACATAGATAAGTCCCATCTGAACGGCGGCAAGTGGATTCTCAAGCTCGCGATCGCCTGTATAACGCTTATCTCCCAGCCACTCGGTTTCTACACCCCAGTAGATGTCTTCTTCTGGGTGCCACACGTCCGCACGGCCACCGCCGAAGCCAAATGTTTTGCCGCCCATGGATTCAATAGCCACATTGCCGGTTAGAATGAACAAGTCCGCCCAAGAGATTTTGTTGCCATACTTTTGCTTAATCGGCCACAGGAGTCGACGAGCTTTATCTAGGTTGCCGTTATCAGGCCAGCTGTTCAGTGGAGCAAATCGCTGTGTGCCGGTTCCAGCACCCCCGCGCCCATCACCTGTACGATAAGTCCCTGCGGAGTGCCAAGCCATTCGAATAAAGAAGGGACCATAATGTCCAAAGTCGGCTGGCCACCAATCTTGGCTGTTCGTCATGAGATCACGAAGATCTTGTTTGAGCGCTGGGTAGTCTAATTTTCCGAATTCCTCGGCATAATCAAAATCGTCGCCAAGAGGGTTTGATTTGCGGTCATGTTGATGGAGAATGTTCAAATTCAACTGATTTGGCCACCAGTTTTTATTCGTCGTGCCACTAGATTTGTGACTTGTAGCGCTTCCATTTCCATGAGAGAATGGGCACTTTCCTGAGTTAGCAGTATCCATTGGGTTCATTTCTACCTCTCCAATCAAATTAAATTAATTTCTAAATAATAATTATTATAATTAATATACAATGAACTTTGGGCAAAAATCAACGATTTTTTGTACAAACCAAAGCCATTTATGTATTAATAATGGTTGTCTTACTTAATTATATTGCTCTAGTTGAAAATGAATTCCTTATTATTCAACTATTCGAATAGATCGCGCGAATTTTAATGATCCGAAATAATCATGTTTAGGACAAAAAAGATCATGAAAGTGCGCCACAACAGAAGCTATAATTTTCTGAGTAACCGGTGTTATTTGGTGATCTTATACTTGTAAACGTTTGCAAATATTGTCGTTTTATAGGAGAGGATGAGTGAGGATGAAACGAAAAACAATCCTAGCTACCGCAATCTGCCACCTTTGTGTGGCATTGGTTTGGACAGCTTCTGCTTATGGGGAGAATACTTCCCAATTTTCTATGATGACATCAGATACCGAATCGACAGGTGAATTTACAATTACTTTGAAAGGAAATAATATTCAGGATTTATATGCGTATGAGGCCAAATTCAGCTTCGATGCCAATAAGCTCGAAGTGGTCAAATCAGATACGAAAATAGATGGATTCTCCGTCTCGCCAGTTATTCGAAATAATGAAGTTACCATTGCGCATACCAAAGTTGGCAAGGTTGATGGGGAGAAGGGGAATCTGGATATCGGGACAATCACCTTCCGAGCCAAGAAAGCGGGGGTATCGAACATCAAATGGACTTCCCTGAAAATTTTAGATCACAATTTGAAAAGTCAATTGTTTACTCGGGAGGATGCTGCGGATTTCAGTAAAATCTTCAGTGATCTTGTAGGGCACTGGGCCAAGACAGACGTGATGCAGATGGTGAATAAAGGTATCGTAGAGGGAATGGATGATGATCATTTTGCGCCGGATACGAAAGTTACTAGGGCGCAATTCGCGACCCTGCTAGCTAAAGCATTAAATTTGAAAGTTAATATTGGCGGACAGTTGCCATTCAACGATGTAGCAGCAGGCAGTTGGTATCAAGGGGATGTGAAGAAGGCGTACTCGGCTGGACTCATTAATGGGGTTTCTGCAACAGAATTTGCTCCTGAGAGAAACATAACACGTGAAGAAATGGCAGCGATGTTGATCAGAGCTAAGGGTTATGCGGATGTAATTAAAGTGGAGGATTTGAAGATGGACGATACGATCCATTTTGAAGATGAAGATACAGTAAGTGACTGGGCAGGAGACTTCGTAAAGCTTGCAGTTGGAGATAAACTCATGGAGGGGAGAACCGCTTCAGAGTTTGCGCCATTGGCATCTGCAAGCCGAGCCGAAGCCGTTGTTGTTCTAAAGCGACTTACATACAATTAAAGGACATCGCCCTGTTTAGACCGAATCTATGTCTACGAAGTCATATTTCGTATTTGAAATTACGGGGTGAAGGTATTGAAGCTATTTGCTAAACCATGGTCATTTTCAGTGACTCTCCATATCTTGTTAGTCGTCATGGTTGTCTTTCCGATTGTGACGATCAGTACCATGATTCTTCAAGTATACAAACGCGATTTGCTACAGCAAACAACGGAGAGAACCCTGCAAACACTCCATGCGGTCACCTATTCAGCCCAGCAGGAGATTAGTAAAATCGAATATGCTGCTGCTGCCGTCGGTGTGGATCGAGATATTTTATCAACAGCTACATCTTTGCATCAAGCGGATGAGAGCAACCGATTCAAGTATATCAACGACCTTACACTTGCGCTGAGCAGATACACTTACTCAATGTCCAGCCAGCTTCTGGCGATCCACTTTTTCTATAAAGATGGAGGTGTGTATTCGTTCAAGCAGAACTTGACCAAGGACGAGCAGGAGCTGCGTTCAGAAGCATGGTACCAGAAATTACTACAGCAAAAAGATAATGTTCAATTTCTTAGTCTTCAGCAAACACTCTTATATGGTGTGACTGTACCTTTAGCCGTGGCAGCGGCGATCGCACCCAGTGACTATCATACGCTAAGTAACATCGAAATGATTTATTTTTCACTTAATGAGGAAGCGTTCGATAAGATCTTAAGGCAGCAGCCCAATGATGATTCTACCTATGTCATTGTCAGCAAGGAAGGTCAAGTGGTCACAGCTAGCTACAATTGGGACCAATCGAGCTTAACGCCGGCAAAGCTAGAGCAAATCAGAGGTGCGCGAGAAGGACATTTTATCGATCAGGTTAGTGATCGTCAGATGCTAGTAACTTATGCAAGCGTTGGAGATACAGGCTGGAAAGCCATACAAGAGATACCTTACAGTAAGGTAACGGCCAATTATGGACGTATTTTTAAATTCGTCCTATTTGCAACCATCGCGGTTATCGTTGTATTTTTACTGATCTCCTTTTATTTAGTTCACAGTTTAACGAGGCCTATTCACGTCTTAGTTCGTAAAATGTCCCTTGTGATGGAAGGGGAGCTGAACGCCAAGATTGGGACTTCCAAAATTGCGGAAATGGCAGCGCTCGGCAGAACGTTCAATCATATGCTTGATCAAATTAAGCTGCTTTTACGGCAGCGAGAAGAACAAGAGCAAGCGAAGCGGAAAGCAGAATTCGCTGCCTTGCAGTCGCAAATTAATCCGCACTTTCTTATTAATACATTGAATGCGATCAAGCTAATGGCACTGATCAGTAGGACGGACAACATCCGTAACATGACCAATGCTCTGATGCGTCTCGTATCCTCCTCATTTAACCGAGGCGGCGTGCTTATCCGTTTCTCCGATGAAATCGCTAATTTAAAGCATTACCTGTATATCATGGAAATTCGTTACGGGAACAAATTTGAAGTTGAATGGCACATAGATCCGCAGTCAGAATCGAAGTATTTGCTCAAGTTGTTGCTTCAACCGATTTTGGAAAATAGCATCGTACACGGTATGGCAGGCAAAGAAACAAGTGGGAAAATCGTCATAGAAGCACGCATTTATGAAGGAAGTCTACATATTGTAATCTCCGATAATGGCGAGGGGATGACAGATGAGCAACTTGAGGAGTTCCGCACTAGGCGCAGTCCTCATACGTTTACTGGCATGGGCGTTGCGAATGTCCATCACCGGATTCAGCTGCACCATGGCGAGGATTACGGTATTATTTTGACTGCGAATGAGCCCAAAGGAACGAAAGTGTCGATGAAAATCCCGATTATTCATCGTGATCAGGAAGAAGAGCGACCACTTCGGTTGGAAGCTTAAAGCAGTTCATAAAAGATCAACTTCATAGCCGAAAAGATCATTTGGATGCGTTTTCATCCCGTGTATGATAAAGACAGGTTAAACAATCAACCGAATCAAAGAAACATTCATTGGAGGGGTTTCAAGAATGGGAAAAAGTAAATTCGTAAGCACAGTGCTAGTGGGCGGACTTGTTATGCTGAGTGCATTGACAGGATGCTCCAAGGACACGGCAGCACCTGCAGCAGCTTCCGTTAAACCAGCCGAAAGCAAAGCGGCAGCTGCGACGCCAAAACCGGCGGATCCCGTTAAGTTAAAACTTGCGATGTGGGATGCCAAGGGAGATCTTAAGTTTTGGACAGACAAAGTGAAGGAATACACGAAGCTGAAGCCGAACGTGACCGTAGATATTGAGATGGTGCCGGATAACGGCGGTCAATACTTAAAGGTACGATTAGCTGCCAATGATTTACCAGATCTGTTCTACCTCAAGCCTGCGCATATGCAAATTTACAAACAATCCCTTCTTCCACTCGATGACTTAGTTGGGGCGAAGAATAATAAGTTCCCAGCGAGAATTGATGGGAAAATATTAGGTGCACCGCTCGTTTCTTTCTCGGAATTTGTCTACTTTCACCCAAGTATCTTTAAAGAGTTGAACTTGGATGTGCCGAAAACGATGCCTGAGTTCTTATCCACGATGGAGAAAATTAAAACGAATGGTAAATATACACCAATCGCCATCGGCGGTAAGGAAGACTGGACGTTCTATCCATTCATGGAGTTCGGCCCTCACATCCTCTCTGGGGATGAGAATTACTTAGCGAATTTGGCTAAGACGCCAGAGCCTTTCGGTGAAGGCAGTACATTTGATAAAGCTGGGAAAATCATCAAAGAAATGTCCACGAAGAAGTTGGCAGGACCGGATGCTCTATCCATATCTTTTGATCAATCCACACAGTTATTTGAATCTAAAAAAGCGGCAATGATCGCTGCGGGTCAATGGTACTACGGCGACTACGCGACGAAAGTAAAAACGGATGAAGACCTTGGCGTATTCCCACTTCCTTTCCGTAGTACAGAAAGCGAGCCACTAACATCTATGACTGTATCCGATATGAATATCGGGATTAACAAAAACAGTAAAAATGTAGAAGAGGCCAAAGCATTCTTCGACTGGATGTTCAGTAAAGATGTGTACCAATCCTTCATTAATATGGCGCAACAGTTCTCAACGATCAATGGTGTGAGCACAGACCTTCCTTTCTTTAACAAATGGACAGAAAAGTATCCGTTTAAACCATTTATTTACTCAGCTACGGATGAAGGCTTTGCTAAAGTGAGCGGTGCGGCACAATTTGATTTCAAAAAAGCGGCACAGGAAATATACTCCGGTAAACCAATCGATACCTTGGAGAAAGAACTGAACAATAAGTGGAAGAAAGCGGTTGAATCGAACAAATAGGTAATTAAATAGAGGGTGCTATCTGAGCGATTAGAATAGTGCCCTCTCTTGTATACAGGAGTGATTACATGAATTATCGCATGCAGCAGAAAGTCGTCATCGTTTCGTTTCTATTCGTACCCGTTGCGCTCTTACTTTTGTTTCTGATCTATCCGACTTTGCAGTTGTTTCGCTACAGCTTTACTAGCTGGGATGGGTATAGCCCAAGTTTTAAGTACATTGGCTTGAACAATTATAAGCAAATGCTGTTTGATTTTCCAGAAGCTTGGCATGCCATTCGAAACAACGTCATCTATTTTGTTTTACATGCGATTGCCATACCACTTGAAATCATCATGGCTGTACTCTTAACAAGAACACTGCGAGGGAGCGCGTTTTTCCGCTTCTCGGTGTTGATGCCTTACATTATTAATGGTATCGCGGTAGCTTATATGTTCAGCTACATTTATAACCCGATCAATGGTCCATTGAATGAGCTATTGAAAGCAATAGGGCTTGAATCATGGATTCAAAGCTGGCTAAGCGATGCGAAGATTGTTAATTATTCCTTGGTCGTTGTTTCTTTATGGCGTTACAGCGGCGTGCATATCGTGTTGTTTCTGGCGGGACTGCAATCCATTCCGAAAGACCTGTATGAAGCGGCTGAAATTGATGGAGCGAACTTTTGGCAACAGCAAAGGTATGTAACGCTCCCAGGCATCCGACGCGTGATCGAAATTATTTTGTTCATGAATGTATCTGGAGCCCTTCTGCAATATGACATTCCGCTTGTTATGACGAACGGCGGTCCAGGCAGTGCAAGCAGTACATTTGGACTCTTTTCACTCCAAACGGCATTTACTTACAACAATTACGGTCTGGCCTCAGCGATGGCAGTTATTCTCTTGCTCATGATTATCATTTTTTCATCGTTGCAAGCATGGATCGTGAAAGACAGGAGTGAGGCTTAACATGGAACGTGCACTATCACTTGAACAAAAGAGAAAGCAGCCGTTGCCAAGCCGTACGCGATCAATGAGCAAACAGCGAGTAGCTGCTAATATCGTGTACTATGTGCTTTTTACGTTGATGGCTATCCTGATTTTCGTACCCATTTTACTCGTCGTATTCGGCTCGTTTAAAACGAATTTGGAGCTCGCCGAAACATCGCCGTTCTCGCTTCCGAAGAGTTTTCTACATATCGATAATTACGTAGGTGCTCTGAAAGAAGGCAACATGATTCGCGGGCTGGGGAACTCATTCCTGCTTGTCGTGTTGAGTATGCTTGGCAATATGCTGCTCGGGACGATGACCGCGTTTGTGCTCAATCGGTTTCAGTTCCGCATGAAAAAGTGGATTCTCCTGCTCTTCATGATGTCGATGATCATTCCGGCCTACACGACAGAAATTGCTCGCTTTCAACTCCTGCATACACTCGGCGTTTATAATACGCTCGGGGCACCGCTACTTATTTATATTGGAACGGATATTATGCAGATTTACATTTACATGCAATTTCTCGAAAAGATTTCGGTACAGCTTGATGAGAGTGCTATGCTGGATGGCGCTTCTTATGTTCGAATCTTCCGTTCGATCATTTTCCCACTGCTGTTACCTGCAACGGCAACGCTTGCGATCTTAAAAAGCGTAACGATTATGAATGATATCTTTGTTCAGCAGTTATATATGCCTGACAAGAAATTGGCGACACTGGCTACTTCCTTAACTTCATTCGTGAGTACGCGCAGTTCAGACTTGTCTATGCTCTGTGCAGGTATTATTATCGTTTTATTGCCGAGTGCCATCTTCTATATCGTATTTCAAAAATATATTTTTAAAGGACTTATGGATGGAGCGGTGAAAGGATAAATACGAAGGATTCAACTTCACAGATGGGAGATGGACAGGTTGTTTAAAATGATGATTGTCGACGATGAACCGCTCGTTCGTCTAGCGCTTCAACATATGATCGACTGGGATAGTATGGGCATCCAGGTGGTTATTGAAGCTGGCGATGGCATGGAAGCTCTTGCTATTCTGGAGCAGCAAGGCGATATCGATCTGATGCTGCTTGATATTGAGATGCCCAGACTGGGCGGCATTGAGCTGCTGCGAGCGCATCCGGCAATTGTACAGAAGCGAAGACCTGTCGCCATCATGCTGAGTGCCTACAGTGAGTATAGTTATGTCAGAGAAGCCTTTGTGCTTGGCGCAATTGATTTCATCGTGAAGTCAGATATGGATGAGGAACACCTCGTTCCTGTTGTTTTGAAGGCACTCAATGAACTTCGAACGCAGGAGACGTTAACGTCTGTCGTCGAACGTACGGATGAAGAGATCGATCGGAAAAGTGAAACCATTCGACAGCTCATATCCATCAATCCACAGCAGGATGAATCAGCCTATGCTGCCGCAGGGGTTGGTATCACGGAGTGGCTTGAAGAATCGAATCAGTTGGTTGCCGTGATTACCATCTCGCAAGGCTCATCTGAGGGCGCAAGGATGGGGAGAAGCTTAAAAGATAGTCATACGCAGCGCTTTATCATGCAGTCCGTGCAAACCGTTCTGGACGCCACGTCAATGAAGCATCTCTTATATGGGAAGAGCCAGTCCGAATATGTACTATTTTGTTCGTTCGCAGCGTTACGAAGTGAAAGTATGATTCGAGAAAAAGTGCAGGCTGCCTTCTCTATGATTCAAACGCGACTTAATCAATATGTCAATGTGTCCGTCTCGATTGGGATTAGCGATCTAGCAAGCGGCATGAAGGTATGGTACCGGTTGTATCAGCAAGCAGCCCATTTGGCCTCGATGAGTTATTTTGCCGGATTTAATAAGGTATTCTATCCTGAAAGCTGCATGGAGCTGGGGAAGTACGGTGCTGAGAGCGGAATTGAGCATGCCCGTAAGCTGCAGGTTACGTTGAAATCAACGGGAGCAGGGATTGCACAGCTGCTAGAGCAAAGTAACGCCCAGTTATGGTCTAAGGAATTTGAGCAGATGGAGCTGTTGCTTGGGCAAACATGGGGCTGGAGACCGCAAGATGTCCACACCGCGTTTGAGGATTTGCTTTGGGAGCTTGGCGGGCTGCTGTATCGCAAAGGGATTCGTTGGGATGACCTCGACGAAGAACTCCAGCATCCTTTTGAATATATGAAGAGTTTGGAGACATTGGATGAAACGAAAACCTGGCTGCATCGCATGTGTAGTCAGTTATTTCAACACATTCACGGAATGACGACAGAGGCAAACTATAGCGGTGTTGTCACACTAGCGAAGCAATTTCTGGATCTCCATTATATGGAGGACGTCAACCTCACGTTGATCAGCGATATGGTTGGCGTTAGCGAAGGGTATTTAAGTAAGCAGTTTACCAAAGAGGTTGGATGTAATTTTATCCAATATTTAACAAATTTACGCATTGAGGAATCGAAAAGGTTAATGAAAAAGAAGGGCAATAAAATTACGGATATTGCTGAAACGGTCGGGTATTTGAATGTCGAGCATTTCAGCAGAATGTTCAAGAAAACGACAGGATACAGTCCGAAGCTGTATCGGGAGAGTTTGATGAACGGGTAGTGGTATAGGATGATAAAGTGTATTTTCGCTGAAGATACACTTGATTCATTATGTCTTCAATGATACATGTCGTATCATGTCGAGTATTGTCGGAACATGTAAGACCATTTGTGGCATCGGCTTATGGCAAAACATCCGTTGATTTGGACTGGAATCAATATAAAAAGGCTGATATCGGAGGTAATAAGATGAGGGCAACTGGACGTAAATTAAGCATTATTCTTTCAACTACACTCATAGCTACCAGTGTATTACCATTACCAGGTGCGTTACAGATGTTTGGCAATGCTACAGCATTGGCAGCGAGTGGTCAGAGTGTGACTTACACGAACAATTTTGAAGATGGAACAGAAGTCAATCTCTCGGATAAAGGGACAGTAACGTCCGACACAGCGGTAAGCGCAAGGGCTACCTACTCGGAAATGAATGGACAATTTCTAGCTGCCAAAAATCCGAACGGCGGCAATGAAATCTTTTATTTTAACGATATGCCTGATGTGGCTAATGGGACATTTGAAGCCAAGCTGAACATAGACGGAGGGGCTTCTGAGCAGTTCGGATTCATAGCCAGATATAAGGATCCAACGCATTATGCGATGGTTTCCCGTGACGCGAACGGTTGGTTGTGGGATGGGTATAATGGTGGCAGTGAAGTGTGGGGTTCTTATCTGAACAAGACAATTAAATTGGATCCAGGCAAAACGTACGCCTTCAAAATGACATTCAGCGGGGATACGTACGAAGTCTATCTAGACGGCGCGCTTGTGTACACGTCAACCTCAGGGGGCAAGCTTCCCACAGCAGGTGGTAAGGTTGGCTTTCGCTCCTACTTCGCTGCAAAGACATTAAATATTGATGATGTGAAAGTGACGGATAGTGATAAGGGGAATGCGGTCGTCTATACAAGGAATTTTACGGATGACGCAACGCCGGGCTTACAAATGGGAGCTGCAAGTACAGTCGTTCCTACGTACTCATTCAAAACACCTTTATCAGGCTTTAATGGAAAGGTTGCACAAATTACGACAACCAATGGCGCAAGCCAAGTTGTTGATAGTAAATCGCCATTAGCGATTAACGGAACCTACAGTACCAAACTGCAACTAGACGGCAATTATAGCTCGGCTGGACTGTTGTTCCGATATGTCGATGAGAGTAACTGGAGTTCAGTTAGAACCGATAGTGCTGGGAATTGGACATTGACGGGTAAAAAAGACGGTGCAGATGTCTCGTATAACTTAACGAGTACGCCTCAACCTCTAAGTTCAGGTGTGGTACACAATGTGGGTGTAGATTATGAAGGGGATACCTATACAGTTACCGTGGATGGTACAGAAATCTTTACGGGTACTCAAGTGGGGATGTCCGTTGTGAATGGCAGTCAGGGTTACACTGCAAGCTCCACGGGGACATTAACGACCTTTATGGATGATATGCAAGTTACATATAAAGAAAGTGACGTCTACACGCCGCCGAAACCAACGACGTACATTCGGAATTATAACGATGGCTTAACGGGTACTTGGAATAAAATCGATGGGACAGCCTACACACCGACGCCAGCTATCGTGAATAATCAGCTGAACATGACCAATATGTTTGGGGAAATCTATGATAACGATTCGTTGCCGATTCAAGATGGTACTTACACCATCAAGTTCAGAACAAATATTGATACGGGGCGTATCGGATTTATTTTCAGATATATCTCACCATCACAGCCTTACGCGATGATTTATTATAATACGAACGGAAATTGGGGCTGGCAAACAGATGCATCGCATTACGGCGATTTGACCACCAGCGGGCCTAATCTAGCAGCCAATACGGACTATACGCTGAAAATTAAATATATCGGCAAAAACATTAAAGTCTGGTTGAATGATAGTTTGGTTGTCAGTGGAAGTGCGGATTTCCCGGTTGCCGAAGGTAAGGTAGGCTTGAGAAGCTGGTTCACATCGAAAAATATAACGATCAGCCAAATCTCACAGGAAGCTTATATCCCGCCAACACCGCCACAACCGACAGCGTTACAACCGATTTCGATCGCATCAGACAAATTGAGTGTAACCATGGATAACCGCTTCCCGACCATACGCAGTTATACGTGGAATGGAAGTGAGGCTCCGAATGCAACTTTGCAAGGTCAAAGCGATTTTCTATACAATGTGAAAATAAACGGCAATGACGGCTTTGCAACGGTACAAAGTGCAACGAAAACGGCAGGGGATACGGTCGTTTATCAATTAGACGTTCCCGTCGTAGATGATAACTCAGAAGCTGCAGCAGGCACAGTGAAGATGACAGTGACTTATAAAGTCACAGGCAATATCGTTAATATGGCAACGCATATCAATAGTGAGCCTTCGGGTTATAAAGTACGAACCGTGGAATTCCCTAATCATAAGTTAGTTACGGTGTCGAGCAGCAATCCCGAAGCACAAGGGGCGTCCTCTTGGGTAACTGGGGAATGGAATCAGATGAATGATGAGTTCTATACCAATGACGCCATTTATGGAACGAAATTAAAAGATCAAACGGTAGACAGTAAGCTAAGAACGTATGGTTTTGTTAGTGATGGCACATTGGCGGCAGCGATCATGAATGACGTTGTAGATACACCAGCCAAAATTGTCATGAACATTGCAGCGGAGCAAGATGGTACCAATAAGCAGCTTTCGATGTGGAACGGGGTTTGGAAGGCAAGAGGAGATATCATCGATGACAGCAAATTCCCGCCTAAATTGGATTTCTCATCGAAAATTATTATTTCACCTGATCGGAACGATGATCACACGGCAGATTGGAAAGATGCAGCGATTGATTTCCGCAGTGTTTGGTCGGAGAATCTCCTTCCCGGCGCAAGCGAAATCAATAATTATGTCTCTTATATCGCCATGAACTTCAACAGCTTAGCGCAAAACCCATTCTTACGTACATTGGATAACGCCAAGAAGCTTTATAATTTGTACGATGGATTCGGACAGCTTATTTTGGAAAAAGGATATCAAGCAGAAGGGCATGACGACAGTCATCCAGACCTCGCTGGCCACTTCGGCATTCGTGAAGGTGGGCTGAAAGATTTTAACACGCTTGTTGATGAAGGGTTAAAATACAATGTGAAAGTCGGCGTTCATACCAACATTGATGGCCAAGATCCAGATGCTTACTATGCCAAACCGGAAAATTGGGGCAGCACAAGCTCGAACTATGACTGGGTTGACCCTACATATCCGTCTGATCGAGCCAAAGATTTAGCTGGTGGAGATTTGGAGAAAAGGTATACACAGCTTAAACAAGAAGTTCCCAATCTTGCGATGATTTACGATGATGTATATAGCGGAGCAGGTTGGCATGCAAATCAATTTGCTAATGTGATTCAGAACAAATTAGGCTTCTGGTTTGCAACAGAGTTCTCTGGACCCCTGGAGGAAAATGTGATTTGGACCCACTGGGGAACCGATCCTTATTATCCTAGTAAAACGCCGGGCAGTCAGATTATCCGTTTTATTAAAAACCAATATCAAGATACGTTCCAAGCACCAAGCCCGTATACCAGTGTATTGCTAAGAGGTATGCTGCAAGCAGGAGTTGGTACTTGGCAAGGTAGAACGGACATTCAGAACGGAATTGATTTATTTTATAATAATAATTTGTTAACGAAATATATGCAGCACTTCCCTATTCTTAATACGACACATGATGCTTCTGGTATGGATAAAACAGTCGTTTTCGGGGGCGGAGTCGTCGCTTCCTTGGATGAATACCATGCAGATAGCGCAGATTCGAACTATCTCATTGGCACGGCTTCGCTTAAAAAGGACGGCAAAACGATTGCCAAATATGATGTGCTGAATCATAAAGACTGGGGAGATATCGGTGTTGGCCAATTGGATGTAAGTAATCAAAAAAGCCAATTGTTCTTACCGTGGGATCCACAAAATGAATCCAAGATCTACTACTGGAATCCCAAAGGTGGTTCAACAACGTGGGAATTGCCAAACAGCTGGAGCGGCTTGTCTTCCATTGAAATGTATAAGCTGACGGATACAGGACGTGTTTGGGAGCGTACGCTGCCAGTTGCCAATGGTTCCGTAACGATAAGTAATACAACCATCGATGTTCCGTATGTGATCTACAAATCCAAAGCGGATGAGCAAGGTGCAGATACGCAGCAAGCTGGCGATTTCGGATTCGGCGGACCTGTGAAGGATCCAGGTTTTGATAGCGGTGCATTTGCATCCTGGGAGAAATCTTCCTTGGCGAACGCTACAGCTGGGAACGTAACGGCCCAGCATGATTCATTGAAGAATAACTTCCTGAAAGTAAAGGGCGCGGAAGATGCTACGATCACGCAGACTGTATATGGTTTACAAGCAGGCAAAACCTACTCTGCCTCAGTCTGGGTAGATATTAATAATGCTTCAACATCCAATGGCAGCGAAAATAAGTCCCGCAGTACGTCCGACAGAACAGTTACGATTGGCGTGAAAAACTACGGCGGACCTGAAGTAACGAATTTCATCACTTCATCGAAAATTAAGAACTTAGAAGAGCCTAGTAAATTCAAAAACACATATTATCAACGCATGAAAGTCGATTTTACGGCTGATGCTACCGGGAAAGCAACGATCTATCTAAAAGCGGATGCAACAAGCGTTGCGAATTCCAACGTGTGGTTTGATGATGTGAAGCTGTGGGAAAACCCAAGCAAAACAGATTTTGGTACACATTACTTCTACGAAGACTTCGAAAATGTCTCGGAAGGCTATGGACCATTTATGTTTCAAGCGGCATCAAGCGGAGGTCAGACGCATTTGGCTGAGAAGGTGAGCGATGCAGTGAAAGCTGCCGATCCAACCATTTCGCAACCGATGACGTACGTCATTAATGGGAATTTCTCCTTGAAGTCAAATGAACAAGATTTCATTTCAAATGCAAGTACACCGCTTGTTGCTGAACTACTGGCAACTGTGCCATCAACGCTGAAGCTATTGCCAAATACCCATTACAAAATCAGTATGAATTATGAGGCGAACAAAGCCGGGCTGTATCGTCTATCAGCCAAATCAAGATCGAATGGTCAGACGTATAGCGTACCTTTATCCACTGCCACAGGTACAGGTAAATCTCTCATACCGGGATTTACGCTACCCATTATCAAATCAACAGGTACTGCGAACGCGGTATTAGATTTTGAAACAGGTGCCAAGGACGATTATTACATTGCTATTGAGTCTGTTAAACAAACAGCACAGCCGCAATTATCAGCGATTGATGTTGTCTTGATTGTGGATGATTTAATTGTCGATGATTTAACCAATCCGCAAGCGCCCACAGCTGCACAAGTTGCTGCTGGAATTACGAGTATAGCAGCTCCTGCACAGGATGCAGGCAGATTGACACTGCCAAACGTTCCAGCCGGTTATACCATTGCAATTAAAAGTACGGATCATCCAGCTATCATTCACATGGATGGAACTATTGTACCATCCAGTGCGGAGAACACAGTGAATCTCGTTTTGGAAATAACGCGGACATCCGATGGTACCAAAGCGGTGACGGTGAGCTTGCCCGTTGTCGTACCAGCTCAATCGGAAGAACCTAATAAAGTTCTACTCGATGGTGTGAATACGGTGATGGCTGGAGGCACGTTTGATTTGAACTACGGATTGGCCAATACTGCGGATAACATCTTAGCTCAGGATTTGACGTTCACCTATGATCCAGCAAAAGTAGAATTCCATGGTGTGGAATCTGTCAGTAATGGTTTGACCATTGTAGACAAGAAACTAACAGAAGGTCAGGTTCGAATTCTTGTTGTCAAAATTGGAGGTCATGCAGAAGCAGTTGCTAACGACGATCTGTTGCAGCTTCATTGGAAATCCAAATCACTTCATGAATCGTCGAGTACCACGATTACGATTTCAAAGTTGTTGATCGCCAACGCCGTTGGAGAGGAAACAAGTCTCGCAATCACTTCGCATGGCATATCCATTGCGTATGTGGATAAAGCGTCGTTGCAAGCGCTCATATCGGAGGCTCAGCAATGGCATGATGGGGCAGCGGAAGGCACACTCGTCGGCCAATATCCAGTTGGTTCCAAAGCGAATTTACTTGCGGCCATTAATTCGGCGATTGTGGTCATTAATAATGTATCTGCAAGCCAAGATGACGTTGCACAAGCTGCGAGTGCATTGAATGCTGCCCTTGCAACCTTCAAAGCTTTAATAATTACGGGAACAGCAGGCGATCTAAACAACGATACGAAAGTAAGTATCGGTGACTTGGCTATTGTTGCGAAGCACTATGGAGCAACTTCGGCGGATGCGGACTGGAATTCCATTAAAGCTGCAGACGTTAATCAAGACGGCGTGATCGATATTGCGGATTTTGCTTGGATTGCTACTAAGATTTTAAACTAGTCTTACTATTACCTCTCAGTACCCATTAATTTCAGTTTGCGGTACGTAGAAGGTGATTGATCGAATGCTTTCTTAAATAGCTTGGAAAAGTGAAATTCATCATAAAAATGCAGCTTAGCTGCGATTTCTTTCAACGATAAGCTAGTGGTTTCGAGAGCAACTCTCGCAGCCGCTAGCTTTAGTTTTAGTAGATAATCGGTTGGAGACAAGCCTGTCAGTGCACGGAACCGGGTGAAAAAGGTCGTACGCGACCAGCCGCTTAGCTGGAGCAGGTCTTCAATGCGAATTTGCTTGTCCAAATTTCGATGGATATAGATGAGGATTTGGTTGAGCTCGGTGTGGTGAGAAAGAGCAACCAAGGAATGCTCTCTAGTAAACAAGAGTAACAATTCTTGCAGCAAGATGTTTGACGCATATTCGTAGCCAATAGGCTGAGCAATTAAGCCGTCAATCATCCGTTCGCACAATTGCATGGCTTCTGCCATTTTGCCTGTAGAGGTAACTTCCCCTACTGGAAGCTGAAGATAGCGGGCCATGTCTAGTTGACTGAAATCTAAAAAATAAAACTTCCAATCGTTATTCAGACATTTGTACATGGCAAGGGTAGCGTCCTCCACGAAGAAAAAAGTATTTTTATCCAGTTCATACGTCTGATTAGCCATTGTGATACTGCCTTTACCATCAAATGTAAGGAATAGACCTGGCATATCGAAGCCTTCCCTTTTAGACACTTCATAGCTATTATCGGCATGCACCTTCCAGATCGAGTGAAATACAGGGAAAGGAACACTTCTCTTTTCTAATTTATAGGGAATATCGATAAAGGTCATAGAGTGCTCCTTCGCTTTGTTCTTCTTCAATATTGTACGATTATACATGAAATGATAACGCTTATCCATGGTTGAAATAAGCTGTTCACCCTATACTTAGACTATAAGCAAGCAAGAAAACACGGAGGAGTGTGGATGAAGATGATGGTGAAAGTCGGCAACCGCGAATTAGAGCTGCATGGGCAGCATTTAGAGGAACTTAGAAACTCTAATGATATCTTTCATGATATCGGAGCGTTGCGTGAACGTATGGAAGAGGATGGATACTTACTCATTCGCGGATTTCATAATCGGGACAAGGTGTTGGAAGCTCGTACAAGCATTTTGGAAAAAATGGCTCAGATGGGCAAGCTAAATCGCGACACTCAGCTTGAGGAGGGTGTGATGGCCGATGGCAGCAAAACCATTTTCATGGGGGGAACGAATGAAGATTTGCCTGCACTCTTGAATGTCTTGAATGGCGAACATATTATGCGCTTCTTTGATGAATTTCTGGGTGACAAATCCTTAACCTACCATTACAAATGGCTGAGAGCTGTAGGCAAAGGTGATTTCACAGGGGCGCATTATGATATCGTTTACATGGGGAGAGGAACACATAATGTGTATACGGTATGGTCCCCGCTGGGTGATATCTCCTATGAGATGGGAGGTCTAGCTATCTGTCTTGGCTCACACCGTTTCGAGAAATTGAAAGCGTCCTACGGCTCTAAGGATGCTGATCGTGATGGAGTGAATCATTATACAGATGATCCGCTGTTCATTACGGAGAAATTTGGCGGTAAGTGGGCAACAACCGAATTCCAGGCAGGGGATGTGCTTATCTTCGGCATGTTCTTGATGCACTGTTCCCTTGAAAATACGACGAACCAGTACCGGATTAGTGTAGATGCAAGGTATCAGTCGATGAACGAGAAAGTAGATGAAAGATGGAGCGGTAAGAAACCGAAGGGCCATGTTAAATAAGTCAATTGCCAGTTAACCTCCGTAATCGGATGTTAGCTGGTTTTTTTATTGTAGCAAGTACCAATAAAAGTTAGAATAAAAATATGGTAATTATCGAATGTCCAATAAAGTGAGCAGATTTAGGCGAAAAATCGATTTTAGGAGGGAATAGCAAATGAACACAACTAAACGACTTGAAGAACGATTGACGCCACTTCTTAAGAGTATCATGGAAAAGGGACCAGCGGGCTGCGCCTGTACCGTTGTGCAGCGAGGAGAAGTAATCTATAAAGAAACCCTAGGTTATGCGGATTTAGAGAAGAAGAAAGAGATAACGCCAGATACGATCTACCGGATCTATTCAATGACGAAAGTAATTACATGCGTTGCGGCACTGATGCTGTATGAGAAAGGGCTCTATTTGCTTAACGATCCATTGGAGGAATACTTACCCGCCTTCAAAAATCAACAGACATTCCGAGATAACAATGGTACGAAATCTTTGTCTCCTGTGACCAATCCAATCCTGATCAAGGACCTGTTCACGATGACTTCTGGGCTTACCTATCCTGGAGAAGACACGGAAACCGAAAGACAAACTCGTACTATGTTGGAAAACGTTAAAAGAGAGACGATGGACATGCAGGCGTTATCCAAAGGATTGGCAACCATTCCGCTGGAATTCGATCCCGGCACGCGCTGGAAGTATGGTTTCAGTCACGATGTTCTGACCGCATTGATTGAAGTGCTTACGGGGCAAACGGTTGGTGAGTTTTTCCAGAAGGAAATTTTCGATCCGTTAGGGATGATCGACACCTCATTCCGGATAACGGAAGATAAGCGAAATCGTCTATGCACCATCTACGATCGTCCAGAAGGCGGCGCGCTGACACCTAATACAAAGACAGATGCCAGCTATCAACCTGGAAGCCGCTATGAAAGCGGAGGAGGAGGCCTGCTTTCGACGATTGGGGATTACAGCCAGTTTGCACAGCTGCTTGCCAAAGGCGGGGAGCATGAAGGGGTGCGTCTTCTTAGTTCGAAAACGATTCAATTGATGGCGACTAATCACTTAAATCCGCAACAGCTCAAGGATTTTAATTGGCAGCAATTGCGTGGTTATGGCTATGGTTTAGGTGTTCGCGTCATGATGGATCCAGCTGCTGGTGGCATTAACAGCTCCATGGGTGAATTCGGTTGGGCTGGTCTAGCCGGGTCGTACATGTTAATTGATCCGAAAGAAGAGCTGTCCGTTGTGTACATGCAGCAGATGCTGCCGAGCCAGGAGCCCTTCATACATCCGCGACTGCGTGCTGCGATTTACGGGGCATTGGACTAAGGGGAAGATTCTTAACGAAAAAGAGGATGTCTCAAGGTCTAAATCGACCTTTCGAGACATCCTCTTTTATCGCTTCAGCGAGGACCACGGTGCTGTGAAAGGGAACCAGGTTCCTTGTCTTCAGCGATGTGCGGAGATATTGCGATTCAGAAGGGGCGCGCGGTATCTCTAAAGCTTCTTCATGACCTCGAAAATACGCAAATCATTAATCGTTTGGATCACCATCGTCGAATCTGGCATTTGAAATTTCTTCAGAATAGAATTGATCTGCTTCTTGATCGTTTCATACTCAACGCACCGTTCTTCGGCGATTTGCTTTCGCTTCTTACCTTCACATAACAGTCTTAGTACCTGTAATTCGCTGGGGGTAAGCTCCGAAATAATCTGAATAATATTCAGCAGGGAGCTCTCAGCTCGCTTCACGCGTGCAAATTCTTCGCGTATCTTCTCGGCGATTATCGGGCGGATAGGCGAAGCATTCATGAAGGCGGAGCGCACGGCTTCCATGATCTCGCCGTCGGCAGCATTTTTGAGCAAATAGTCCGTAATGCCCGTCTGGAAGGCTGCGAAAATGAAGTTCTCATCCTTGTGAACGGTGAGTACGATGATTTTCATCTGCGGGTATTTCTCGTTAATTACTTTGGCCGCTTGGATACCTGCAAATTGAGATTCCATCTCGATATCCATGAGAATCACATCCGGTTGATGCAGCGCTGCTTGAATAACCGCATCATGTCCCGATGAAGCACGCGCCACACAGGCAAAATCATCGTGTTTGGCGAATGTCCTTTCCAGCCTTCTGAGGTGGGCTTCCATGTCATCGGCGATGAGAATACGGATAGGTTGTTGTGTCATTGTGCAGTCCTCCCCTTTCTTCAGCTGTCCCATTCTTTAGATAATCGGCAGGAACACCGTAAAGGTCGTTCCAACGTCTTTCTTGCTTTCTACGACAATTTTGCCATCGTGGCCTAAGATGATTTTATGACAGTAGGACAAGCCGATCCCCCAGTTGTTTACCGATGCTTTCGTGGTGAAAAAAGGATCGAAAATCGCCTCCAAATGCTCCTCGGCAACACCAGGGCCATTATCGGAAATCCGGATAAGCGCCCAGCCGTTCTGCTGGCTGCGTTCAACCACAATGCGGCCATCCTCGCGGAACTGCAGGGATTCGCTGGCATTAAGAAGTAAGTTATAAATGGCTTCGGTCAAATGACCGGGATCAATATAGCTAGTAGCTGGGAGTGTGCCAGGCGAATAGTCGACTTGGCAGCCGATAGCTTGTTCACTTAACCGAGCAATTGCCTGCTCAACCGGAATATCGATGGACATCGGCTGGAGATTCAAGTTCATATTTTTCAACTTATCTGCGGCTTCGTTGATACTGGCGAGTGCCGACTGCGACGATTGTAAGATGAGGTCAAGACTGTATAAGGATTCGCTGTCCGCCTGATGGCGCTCTTTCAGATAAGTTGCTTCGGACTGTATGCCGATCAAATGATTTTTGAGGGCATGTGTAAACGCGCGCGTTCCGAGCGTCGCCGTGTCGATGCTTTTATTGATTTGAATATCGCGGTTTTTGCGGTAATTCTCTATCGAGTTAAATTTGTACACCAGGTAAATCATCAAGACTAGTGTTAAATAAATGGCAAAAGGAAATACAGGTAGTAAGATCGACTGATAGCCAAGGGGTGGCTGCAGATAGTTGAAATATCCTTTCAAATACGTTTCCTTAACCAATACTTTCGGGGCCCATGAGAAAATAAATAGATGGATGACGACGAGCGGAATAAAGAGCAGAACATGATACAGGGTTAAATTTTTGATAAACCTAATTTTCGGATAATTCAAATAATAGTTGATGAGCACACCAAAAGCAACAAAAAGTATCAGGTAGCGAAGGCTCATTAAGGCAATTTCGATCGTGTTCAAGAATAGCAGGCTGTCGATCCAATGGCTTAGTACAATATGAAAAGCGGGATCATAATAAGCCGTCTCGATGATAAAAAAGAGCGAGATGCCGCCATAAATGATCCGCTGCTTTGAAAGGCTAAGACTGCGGGTGAAGGCGATGGCAAAGCCAAGCAGCGAGCAGTAGAACAGTCCTACGCCTACGTTCAGCATGCGAATGAGCCAATTGGGGTTAAACTTGGTTAAAACCAAGTAATTCCATGTGCCAGGGCTGAAATCAAAGAAACTGTGAATGACATTGAAGTAGTAATTGAATTTACTTAGGTATAACGTAAACGATACGAATGAAAGTACCCAGCCGATAATAATGCCGTACATGAAGCGGGTTGACGCATGATTTAGCTTTTTATATGTGAATAAAATGGTGAAAATAAGCAGGACTAACGTAACGAACAGCATCGGATCACTTCCTTCTCAGCAGCCAAATGGGGGAATAAAACATTCATCTGTTAGACTTTTTGGCATTTACGTATAATTCAAATTAAGAAAACGCAAACAAATCATATCAAAAAAAGGGTGAGTGTCCAATGAAAAAAAGTTTGAAGCTTGGTGTGACAGGCACATTGCTGTTGGGATTGCTGGCAGGATGCGGCTCCGCTGGGACAACGACGGGAGATAAAAATACAACTTCCCCGGATGCCAAAGCGGCACAAGTCAATTTGAAAGCAACTGTACTTCCAGATGATTTGGAAACGTTTAAAACGGCTTATGCCGAATTTAGCAAAGAGAACCCGAATATACAAGTGCAATTTGAAACGATTCCACAAGCGCAGTATTACGAGAAGCTTCGCATGCAGCTGTCCTCGGGAGAGGATATGGATTTGTTCGGCGGGACGATGGACGTGTTCTTGGATACTGGCATTTTAGAGCCTTTAGATGATTATGTCAAAAAAGCAAATGTAGATGTATCTGGATTTGGCCCGTTGTACGATGCGTTAAAAGTAAACGATAAAGTGTTCGGACTTCCGTATCGGAAATCCAACTGGATGCTGTTCTACAACAAAACATTGTTCGATCAAGCCGGTGTTGCTTATCCGAAAGCGGATATGACTTGGAACGATTTCCGGGAGCTAGCTAAGAAGATGACGAAAGGCGATGGCTCGAACAAAGTGTATGGAGCATTCGTACATCCATGGGCACAAACATGGTATATGCAAGGCGTTCAAACTGGCGCTTCAATCATTGATAAAGATTTATCCGCGTTCAAGAAGGGGCTTCAATTCCGAATGGACATGGAAAAAGACGGCTCCATCATGGGCTGGGCAGAACAAATTACAACGTCCGCGCATTACAACGCTGCTTTCCAAAAAGGAAATATCGCGATGAACTTAATCGGCGATTGGCATGTGGCACAGCTTAGACAAGCAGAAACAGAGAAGAAAATTAGCTTTGATTGGGACGTTGTGCCCGTTCCGCATCCAGAAGGCGTAGCTGCTAATACAAGCTTGGCGACCCCGGTATCTTTGATGGTCAGTAAAAACTCCAAGCACAAAGAAGAGGCGTTTAAAGTGGTTCAATTCATGACCGGTGTGAAAGGCGCGAAGCAATTCGCAGCCAAAGGCTTCCTCACTGGCTATATCAACGATGATATTCGCAAGACGTATATTGGCGACGGTAGCTTGAAGCCTAAGAACATTCACTATTTCGTGGAACAAAAGGAATATCCAGAATATCCTTTGCTACCTGGTGTGAAAAACATTCTGGTGAACAGCGTCTACAAGCAAGAAGGCGAAATGGCATTAACAGGCGCTCAAACCGTTGATCAAGCGATTCAAAAGATCGGTCAGCGTGTTGCTTCTGAATGGGCAGATAAATATGCCAAGGATTACAAAGCAGGCAAGAAATAAGTCATAGAACAGAAACAGTCGGGCTTCGCCGAATGAAGGTGGGGCTCGATTGCTTCAATAGGGGTGAAGTATATGAAGGTTACAAGCAAAGCATTACGACGTAATCGGTTGACAGGGTATACATTTTTGCTTCCCAATATACTTGGATTTTTAATTTTTATTTGCTTGCCAGTGTGTGCTTCCTTCCTTATGAGCTTCACAGAATGGAACGGGTTTGGCGAAATTAAATGGGCTGGAATTTCGAATTATACGCACTTATGGCAGGATGAAACGTTTCGTATCTCACTGTTCAACAGTTTAATAATGACAGCAGTTTCGGTACCGGTTACATTGTTCCTTGCAATTTTGGCAGCAGTCGCCCTCAATAAAGGATTGAGAGGCGTTAAAATATTCCGAACGGCGATTTTCCTGCCGCACATTACAGCAACGATTGCGGTAGCCGTCGTGTGGCAGCTGCTTTATAACCCGACCATGGGTCCCATTAACGGGATACTTAGAAGCATCGGAATCGATAATCCGCCAATGTGGCTGGCTTCGACACAATGGGCACTGGCTTCTGTGATTATCGTCAGTATCTGGCATTCCATCGGTTACTACATGGTACTTTACTTAGCAGGCTTGCAGGGGATTCCTAAGGATCTGTATGAAGCGGCTGAAATCGATGGTGCAGGTAAAGTCGCACAATTACGCAAAATTACGGTGCCAATGCTATCGCCTGTTATTTTCTTCACGGTGATTATGGGTATCATCAATTCATTCAAAGTGTTCGATCTTGTGTTCGTCTTGACCAAAGGAGGACCAGGTCGTTCAACGCACATGTTGGTTTACGACATTTATTACACGGCCTTCCAACGATTTGAATATGGCTATGCTTCTGCAATGGCTTATGTGCTATTCACGATTATTCTCATTATTACGTTGATTCAATTTAGAGGACAAAAACGTTGGGTGAACTATTCCTAACGAGCGGATTGCTTTAGAGAAAGGAGAAGCCAGCATGAGTATGCAATTAGAATCAAGTCAGTTCACCATGAGGCTGTCGAAGCGTCCACAGCTTGGCGCAGTAGTGAGAAAAGCAGTGTTATATCTTGTTGTTATCGCTGTTGCCTTGTCCATGGTTGTTCCTTTCCTTTGGATGCTTTCCGCATCCGTGAAGTCCGAGGCAGAAATATTCAGTTTCCCGATTCAGTGGATACCGAGCCACTTTTACTGGTCGAATTATAGCAAGGTATGGACGGAACTTCCTTTCTTCACCTATTACTTGAATACGATCAAAATTGCCGTGCTTACCACGTTGCTGCAAATTATCACATGTTCCACGGCTGCGTATGCGTTTGCCAAAGTGAAATTTCCTGAACGGGATAAATTGTTCTTCTTATATGTGGCGACGATGATGGTGCCGTATCAGGTCATGATGATTCCGCAGTTTATGTTAATGAAGAAAATCGGGCTCATCGATTCGCATTGGGCGTTGATTCTTCTAGGAGCTTTTAGTCCTTTCGGTGTGTTCTTATTCAGACAGTTCTTTATGGCGATTCCGGAGGAACTCTCAGAAGCGGCCAGAATTGACGGACTGAGCGAGTTCGGCATTTATTCGCGGGTCATTCTACCCTTAATACGACCAGCGATTGCCAGCTTAACGATCTTTACCTTCATGCATGCGTGGAACGATTTCCTCGGTCCATTAATCTACTTGAATTCGGATAGCTTGTTTACACTCCAGCTAGGCATGCAGCATTTCCAATCGGAGCATGCGACGGAGTATGGGCCGTTGATGGCAGCGGCGGTATGCGCAATTATTCCAACGATTCTGATTTACTTTATGGCCCAAGACCAATTCGTCGAAGGGATTTCCGCAGGCGCGGTTAAAGGGTGAGCCCGACATGAAGCCCAATATCATTTATATTTTTGCAGATCAATGGCGAAAGCAAGCTGTTGGTTTTACTGGTGAAGATCCGGTGATCACACCGAATATCGACAAGTTCGCACAGGAGAGTCTGGTATTTAACCATGCGCTCTCTTGTACGCCATTATGCTCACCGCACAGGGCAGCGCTCATGACGGGTAAGTATCCGCAATCGACGGGGGTCTATACGAACTGTAAAATCGGCGCGGACGTTATGCTGAGTCCCGACGAGGTAGGTATCGGAGATGCGCTGAAGGCTGCGGGGTATCAAACCGGGTATATCGGTAAATGGCATTTGGATTTACCTGAGCAGAATGGGTGTCCAGAGCCTGCATCTGGCGCGCGTGAATGGGATGCGTTTACACCGCCAGGTCCCAAACGGCACGGCTTTGATTTCTGGTATTCGTACGGTGCGTATGATCATCATCTAAAGCCGCATTATTGGAAAGACACGCTGGAGATGATTCAAGTCGACCAATGGTCATTGGAGCATGAGACCGATGTGGCGCTGGACTTTATACGGGCCCGAGGAAAAGAACAAACGGATCCGTTTGCGTTATTTGTCTCTTGGAATCCGCCGCATAGTCCCTTCGAGCTGGTACCTGAACGCTACAAGGAGCTATACAAGGGACGAGAGCTGAACCTCCGTCCGAATGTGAGTTCGGAGCATCTTGCAGCGCATACAGGCGAGCCTTTTGAGAGTGGGGATGAGGCTTTGCACAGGTACACCCGTGATTATTTCGCAGCGGTGTCTGGGATGGATGAGCAGTTTGGCCGAATTTATCGGGAAATTCAAGATCTTGGACTTGCCGAGAACACGCTGATCGTGCTCTCGTCGGATCACGGTGAGCTTATGGGCTCGCACGGCCTTATGGCCAAGCATTCCTGGCATGAGGAATCCATTGCGATCCCTTGTTTGATGAGCTGGAGAGGCACGATTGGGCAGGGAAGCACGGATATGCTTTTTAACAGTGTGGATATTATGCCTACGTTACTCGGTCTTGCTGGGGTCCCCGTGCCTGCGTCAGTTGAAGGACTCGATCTGTCCGGTGATCTGCTTGGAACGAGCCATTCTGATATTTCATCTGCTTTCATCTGCGCCTTCCCCGGAAGGAAGGATGCGATTGAACTCTTCACTTCCGCTGGCTTAGACAATCGGAGATTTGGCTGGCGGGGAATCCGCACAAGCCAGTACACCTATGTCGTGCATAAAGGTTATGCGCCTGGCGCAGAAGTGCAGCGTCTATTGTATGAACATGAGAAGGACCCTTATCAACTCAATCCTATTGTGTTCAGTGAGCGGCCACAGACGGAGCTTCTTATGACATTAGAGGAAGAACTGCAAAGCTGGTTAGATCGTACTCATGATAAGTTTGAATTGGCATGAGAGTTGAAATAACGAATAGGAAACGGGCAAACAGAGAGGATGACAGCGATGTGGCGTGAAGCAATTGAAGATGCAATCGGCAAAATTCGCCGGAACTTGGAGCAGCATCCAGGCACTTTTCCGCATATCACCAATGAAAAGCGGTATGCATGGTCTGCGAATGAAGATTGGATTGAAGGGTTTCATACTGGGCTTACTTGGCTGAGCTATGAGTACAGTCAAGATACATTCTTCCTAGATGAAGCGAAGCAGCAAATTGCAGATTTTAAACAGCGGCTGGGAGCGAAAATATGCTTAGAACATCACGATATCGGTTTCCTGTACGGACTATCAGCATTAGCTGGATGGATCGTAGAGAAGGACGAGAGTGCTCGTAATCTGGCTCTACAAGCGGCGGATCATTTGTTAGGCAGATGGCGGGAACAAGGCGGATTTTTGCAAGCTTGGGGTCCAGAAAACGATGAGAAAAATGGTGGACGCATCATTATTGATTGCTTATTGAATTTGCCTTTGTTATATTGGGCTTCCGAAGTGACGGGTCTACCGAAATATGCAGAAGTTGCCTACAAGCAGGCCGAGCTTTCTAGACGGTATCTGGTACGGGGCGATGATTCTTCGTATCATACATTTTATTTTAACAAGGAGACAGGAGATCCGCTTGGCGGAGGCACCCATCAAGGCTACACGGATGGCTCAACTTGGACGCGAGGTCAGGCGTGGGGGATCTACGGCTTCGCACTTTCCTACCGTTACACCAAAGATCCTGCCTTCCTGCAAACGGCTAAACGGTTGTTAAGCTATTTCCTTGATCATTTACCAGAAGATCATGTTGCTTATTGGGATTTCAACGTGCCGATTAAAGCGAATACGAGTCGCGACAGCTCGGCATCGGCCATCACGGCCTGCGGAATGCTGGAGCTGATGGACCTCCTGCAAGTAGGCGATGCAGATCGCAGCTGGATCCAGCAGGGACTGAATCAAACCATGAATTCACTTGTGAACCAGTATGCAACCATTGGCGAAGAAGCGGAAGGCTTGCTGAAGCACGGTTCCTACCATGTAAGAGGCAATAGCGGCTTGGATGACTATATGATTTGGGGCGATTATTACTATTTGGAAGCGTTAATGCGTATGGAACGCGGAATTCCAGGTTACTGGTACGAACGGAAGACGAAGTAATAGGCGAAGACAACTAGAAGGGCGCACAGTTTATAACATGTACGTTCTTCTTTTTTGATCAAAGAGTTACTAAATTTATAGATCCTGGAGGTCATGTATGGTTCTATCATTCAAGAAATGGTTAGCTAGTGTCATGGTTGTTGCGATATGTTTCTCAATTGGGTTTCCAGGCGGCGGTGGGTTGCCAAGGTCTAAGGCTGCTGCTACCGTGCATGTTAGTGTGAATTATGATGAAAGTGCAACGGTTAAAAACACGAAGATTTACAATGGGACAACCTACAATGGTACGATTGGAGGCGCCTGGGGGACTTATAATTCGGCTGCGAATACAGATTATGTCATGATGACACAAGCTCCCTTGCGTGATGACTACAGTCTCAAGATGGTTTCCAATGCAACAAACATCAATACGGGAAGAAACAACTTAGGCGGATCCGTAGCAGGAAATACCGGGATTTCGGGTAATCTTGTATTCGAAGCTTCTGTCTATATGAATAGTACCCAGCATCGCAGGGATATTCAATTCAGAAGTTTAAATGCGCCCGTTCCTGCTTCGGCAACGACGAATGTTTCTGTCCTTTCGTTTGATAACACTGGGAAAATAAGGGATGCGAATAATCTAGCGTTGACCAACTATGAAGCCAATACGTGGTACCGTTTGAAACTATTTATTGATAACGCTTCCAGAAAAATTAGTTACTTTGCAAATGATCAACTTCTAGGAGAAGCCTCCCTTCCAGCGGCATGGTTGAATATCCGACATATCTATTTGTATCAATATTTTAAAAGTGGAGTGCTGGGTGAGTGGTATGTGGACGATTTAAAACTCTCGGATTATGTACCCGTGTCAGGTCTAACTACCTCGCTTGATGCACTTGAATTAGCAGAGACAACCAGCTCCACCATCACGGCAACTACCCTACCAGTAGATGCATCTGATCAACGTTTCTTATGGCATGTGGTCGATCCAACCGTTGCTACCGTCACTTATGGCTTGGTTAGCGCAGTAAAGGAGGGCAACACGACCGTTACGGTAAGCACTTATGGGGGCGCATTCACGAAAACGATTCCGATAACCGTCACCAAACCAGTCCTATTGACCAACATTACCTTACCTAACCAAGCTTCCTTGGTAGAAGGGAAAACCCTACCGTTACAGGTCACATTCCAACCTGATAACGCGACGAATAAAAAGCTGATTTGGCAATCATCCGATTCCAGTGTTGCATCTGTAGATACGAATGGGATCGTAACCGGAATTGGTGAAGGCCATGCAACGATTACAGCTACATCGGAATTAAACAATGCGCTTACAAGCCATACATCGGTAACCGTAACACCGTTTATTCCCCTTACAAGTGTAAGTTTTACGAATGCGCCATTGCAAATAACCAACTATGATACCTTGCAATTGGAAGCTGCCGTTGAGCCAGCTAGCGCAACCGACAAGCTGCTAACATGGCAATCTAATAATTCAAGTATTATTCGTGTTGATGAGGATGGACTTGCAAGGGCATTGAAAGTAGGCACGGCAACCATTACAGCAACGGCTTCCAATGGTAAGCAAGCATCGGCTACGATTGAAGTTAAGGCTCCCGTGCTGAAGGATCCGCAAGAATACGATAAACTTAGAATTCGTTGGAAGGAAACGATAACGGGCAAAGACTCTCTAGATGTTACTAATAGTGAGATCAAAAGCAGAATTGATAACAATGCAGCGAAAGCACAATTGTATTGGGATAGCCTGCAATTGAATGGTGCCAGTACGACGCTATGGACAGATTTAGTGCCTTCCGCTTCGGATTCAACGTTCGTACTCGATCACTATACACGCTTGAAAGCGATGGCACAGTCATATGCAACGAAGGGGACTAATCTCACTAACAATCCTGCGTTAAAGGCAGACATTCTTCAAGCTATGGATTGGATGTTAGATCATTTATACACGAACACTGGGGTTGAATTTGGTAATTGGTGGAACTGGGATATCGGTACCCCAACTCGTTTAGCGGATATTCTTATCCTCATGTATGACGATTTGACGCCAGAGCAAATTGCCAGAAATACAGCAAGCATCGATCATTACATTGGCGATGTAAGTTTACCTACTTTTACACAGGTAGGGGCCAATCGTTCAGATATTATGTTGATTGAAACGAGATTGGGTCTTGTTGAGAAAAACTATGATCGTCTTATTCATGCGCGTGATGGACTGACGCCACTGTTTGATTATGTGACAACGGGCGATGGTTTCTATGAGGATGGTTCATTTATTCAGCATAGTAAAATTGCTTATACAGGTAGTTATGGTGAAGTGCTTATTAATGGGATGGGCAATTTGTTGCTGTTATTGAATGGGAGCACTTGGCAACCTGTCGTTCCTGAGGTAGAGCATGTTTATCGATGGATGAAAGAAGGATATGCTCCGGTTATGTACAAAGGTCAGATCTTGGATATGACACGTGGACGTGCGATCGTTAGGAAAGGCTTAGATGCCTATGGATCAGGCCTAAATATTATAATCGGTATGTCCCGTATCGCGCAAACGGCTTCAGAGGACAGGGCTGCCTATTTAAAAAGCTTCATTAAATATCACTTCCAGTTTCTTTTGGCTAGAGGGCTGACATACAGTCAACTTCCTTTTGATTTGGCGGATACGATTAAAGAATGGATGGAAGACCCAGCTATTCAACCTTTAGCTGAACTACCAGAACATGTTGAAATGAACGCGATGGCTCGCAGCATACATGTAGGGGATGGCTATCTATTTGGCGTAAGTAAGAGTTCGAAGCGAATTGCAACCTACGAATTAACGAATGGTGAAAATGCGAAAGGATGGTATACCGGTGATGGCATGACCTATCTGTACAACAATGATTTATCGCAATACACGGATCATTATTGGGCAACGCTTAATTGGTATCGTTTACCAGGTACAACCGTCGTTGTTAGACCTAGAACGTCAGACCAGTACCAATATGGCGATGGGGAATCATCTCCTGCGAACGCTTGGGCTGGTGGCGCGGTATTAGGTAAATATGGTGTTACGGGCATGAATTTAATTCAGATTGGCACACAGCTGAAAGCGAATAAGTCGTGGTTTACTTTTGACAACGAAATTATTGCCTTAGGTTCGGATATTACAAGTACAGATAATAAGCCCGTCGAGTCGATCGTAGAACAGCGCAAGCTCTCTGGAAATAATACGAATGAACTTTATGTGAATGGGGAACTAAAGAATGGATTCTTTGGAGAAGAAACCCTGGATCATCCTGAATGGGTTCATTTGCAAGGCAATGTGGCTGGTGCCGATATTGGCTACGTCTTCCCGGGTACACAATCACTTAAACTAATGCGTGCGGAACAAGAAGGCCGATATTCGGATACAAGCTTGAGCAATCCGCCTGAAACAACGGTGCCTACGGAGCTGTTAAAAAATAATTATTTGACCATGTGGTTTGATCATGGTTCGAATCCAACCAATGATAGCTATCAATATGCGATCCTGCCTAATGCGAGCAAGACCGAAACCTCAGCGTATGCTTCGTCTCCGGATTACACGGTTCTGGCTAATTCACAGGACGTTCAAGCGGTTCGTGAAAACAAGCTGGGCATGACTGGCTTCAATTTCTGGAAGGATAAAATGACTTCCGTTGACGGCTTAACGTCAAATAGCCAAGCATCCGTCATGATGCATGGAAACAAAATTACTGGTGTATATGAGATTTCAGTTGCGGATCCAACCATGGAGAATAATGGATTCATTGAAATTGAGTTAGATAAGCCTGCTCAACGCGTGATTAGCAAGGATATTCGAATAGAGATTCAACAACTTAGTCCGAAGTTGAAATTCAAAGTAAATGTACAGGATACGATGGGGAAATCTCAGTATATCTCGTTGCAACTGGTACCTGAACCTAAAGAAGAAACGGGACCTGGCACAACGGTTCCTGATCCAACAATTCCTGACTCGACAGAGCCTGAAGCAACAAAACCTGAACCAACGGAAAAACCAGATATCATCATCGTGAAAGATGATAAAGCTACTGTAGAAATGGGACATGACAAGGTTACAGTCTCCGTGCCAACGAAGCAGATTCCGAATGTTCCTCTACAAGTTCATGGAGTGACAGCTCAGATTACTGTTCAGCCTGAAGTAGTCAAAGCACTGAAGGAGAAAGTAGTTGGCGACGGTAGTCAAACAATACTTGATATTACGGCGCGGCCCATCTTAGAGCCTTCCATTTTGCAGGCAGGTGCAACAGATCCTACCGTTCGTGTAAACCTAGCAAGTCAAGCTATTGAATTTGCACTACGCATACGGTCTGAGGCTGGTGAAACGTGGTTAGCAAATGAGCTCCAATCCGGAGTTGAAATTGTTCTCCCATTTGAGTCTACAGGTAAGGATCCAGCGCTGCTTGGTGTATATCGTTATGAAAAAACGAGCGGGAAATGGGAATACGTAGGTGGAACAATTGATCTCTCGTCTAAATCAGCTACATTCATGCCGGACCAGCCGGGCATTTACACTATACTGGCGTATGATAAGAAGTTTGATGATATGCCTGAATCACATTGGGCCTCACGAGCTGTGCAGGTATTGTCAGCGAAACATATCATTGAAGGCATAACGTTGGGTGAATTTAACCCCAATGGGAAAACGACGAGAGCACAATTTACTGCGTTGTTGGTTCGCTCTTTACATTTGAAGAAGCAGGCAACATGGACTTCGGAATTTGAAGATGTTCAGTCAGATGACTGGTATGCCCAAGATGTTGCTGCAGCAAGACGAGCCGGTTTGATCTCAGGTGTAACGGAACAGACATTCGATCCGAATGCAGAAATGACACGTGAACAGATGGCGATCCTATTAGTCAGAGCTTATGAGTATTTGAATGGCAGCTATACGTCTATCAAGAGTAAACTTGATGACTATGCAGATCAAAGCGAAATTTCTACCTGGGCATTAGAAGATGTGAATAAGGCGATCGAGCTCGGCATTCTTTCAGGCATCTCGAACGAACGATTCTCTCCTTCTTCCATAGCTTTACGAAAGGAAACGGCTGAAGCGTTGTACAATTTCCTCAGGAAAAAATAGAAACCATGTAAGAGGTAGCCGTGAGAGCGGCTGCCTTTTTCTTGGTTCGCAGAATTTATTTGTATCGTGGAACAGTCGAGTGATGTAGATTGGCTGTCTGCTTTTGTCGATTCGTACAAACTCTCAAATTTAAGGGCGATTAATAGAGGATTTTATCAATTTAAGAAGAATAGAACCAAAATCGATTGAATAAATGGGGGACGATTACTTGTGAGTCTAAAAGAATATGTAATCAATTCCCTAATGAACGCAACCTCGGATGGGATAGTAATCGTTGATTTAAATGGCGTAGTGTTGGATGTAAATACGAAATTTGAAGAGTTGCATGGGTGGACGAGGGAAGAGGTTATTGGGCAAGTATTGCCGATGACTCCTGACGAGTACAAAGAAGATGCGTTTAGACTATATCAATCATTAATAAACGGCGAGCCCATCAAGAATTTCGAAACGATGAAACTTAGAAAAGATGGATCTTCATTTTACGCAAATGTAACAGTGTCTCCTGTGAAAAATACAGATGGGTTGGTCATTGGATTTGTTGGTGTGGAAAGGGATATTAGCGAAAAGAAAAAAGCGGAAGAAGATCTTTTAGAAAGAGAAAAACAATTTAGAAAATTGCTAAAACTCAACCCTGAACCTATCGCGCTGCATAAGGATGGGATCATCCAGTTTGTAAATGATGCTTGTTGTAAACTATTTGGCGGTGCTTCTTCAGACGAGTTCAAAGGAAAATCCATCTATGAATTTTTTTGCCCAAATGACAGGAACCTCATTGTAGCGCGACTTCAACAGGTCATGCATTCGGAGATGGATAGCTACAGTGAATTTATTGAGCGAAAGATGCGAAAGTTAGATGGCACTTTTTTTGATGTAGAAATTTCTTCTATCTATGTTTATAAAAATTTGGGGTTTCCTGTTGTACAGAGTGTGATTCGTGATCTCACTGAGCGTAAAAAGTCCGAAGAAACGATGATTAGGTCTGAAAAATTAGCTTTAATTGGTCAACTGGCTGCTGGTATCGCACATGATATACGTAATCCATTGACTTCCTTGAAAGGGTTTGTACAATTACTTAAATATAAAAATACAGACTATGTTGACGTTATGATGGAAGAACTTGAACATATCAATTATGTTGTCAATGAATTTATGATGCTAGCAAAGCCACATCTAAGTCATTACATAGAGAGTAGGGCTATAGAGCTAGTTCAAAGTGTCATTAGTTTCTTACAACCGCATGCACTTCTGTATAATGTTCAAATACAATTGGAAATGGACCCAGACATATCTGTCATAACTTGTATACCTGACCAAATCAAACAAGTATTAATTAATGTGTTGAAGAATGCGATAGAGTCGATGGACAGTGGGGGATTAATTCAAATATCGTGTAGAAATCGAATGAATCAAGACTTAATTATTTGTGTTAAAGATCAAGGCGTAGGTATTTCTGAAGAGATGTTAGCCCAGTTAGGTGAGCCATTTTTTACAACAAAGGCGAATGGAACCGGTTTAGGACTCATGGTTTGCAAGCGGATTGTGGAAGGTCATGGTGGTAAATTGTCCATTCAGAGCCAAATTAGTCAAGGGACTACCGTTGAAATCGCACTACCTATAATTAACTCAAGATATCGTATATAAACAAATATTTTTAAAACTCACTAGGTATAAATTGAAATTAGATGGGGATCATTTTCCTGGGTTGACATTCCAGTAAAACAATGATAATTTAAAACTTATAAAACACATTGAATTAATCGGAATTAAAAGCTGACTGGTCACCCGGAAGCATGGATCCTTGAATCCATGCTATTTTTTTATTTTAAAAAGAGGAGTGGATATGTAAATGGGCGTATTATTGGACTCTTTAGAACTTACAAGCTTAAATAAAGTGGATCGTTGGGCTGAATTTAATAAAACCAATATCCTATTCAATCAAGAAATGGTGAACGTGAATTTAATCGGTACGGATCATAAACAGATCCCTTCTTTGCTGCATGCATTAAAGACGAATAAACTAACGCTAGGGAATATTCAATCCTCTTTAAAGCAAGTTGATTTGTATAACTCAGAGGCAATTCTCTACTCGGAACAAGGAGATAAATACAGAGTGCCGTTGTTTTGATCCCGGCGGTAGAGAGGAGAATGTAGACCTTGAAGTTTGCCTTATTTAGCTTAATGATGAATATACCGAATGCTGTAAGCGGAGAAACCCTGACAACTAATCAGAAATTCGAGAACGTACTGAAACAGGCCGTCCTTGCTGAAGAACTGGGCTTTGATGCTTATGGTGTGGGGGAGCGGCATGGTGCACCTTTTATCTCATCTTCGCCACCCGTCGTTCTAACCGCAATTGCTGCTAGAACCTCCCGTATACGATTGTTAACAACGGTTACTGTACTAAGTGTGCTTGATCCGATCCGTGTTGCTGAGGATTATGCCACACTCGATCATCTCTCAGGCGGAAGAATTGAGATGATTATTGGCAAAGGCAATGACCCTCGCCACTATCCGCTTTTTGGCATTACGGAAGAGGAACAGTGGGAATCCCTTGCGGAGAGATATGCACTCCTGAAACGTTTGTGGAAGGAAGAGAACGTCACTTGGCAGGGCAAGTACCGTTCACCATTGGATAATGTGACGACACAGCCGAGACCCTTTCAGTCTGCTATTCCTGTATGGCATGGCAGCGCATCAAGTACATTGTCAACGGAGTTGGCTGCGAAATATGGTGAACCGATTTTCTCTTCGAATACGTTCCATCCACAAGCCAAATACAAAGCGTTAATCGATCACTATCGTGAACGATTGGCTTATTATGGCCATGATCCGCAACAGGCTGTTGTAGGCTCAGGATTTGGAAGCTTGTATTTGGCTAATACCACAGAAGAAGCTATTGGGCGCTTTCGTCCTTATTACGATGCTTTCCATGCAACAGCGGCATCACAGGTCAACAATTCACCTTTCAAAGACCTTGAGGACAATGTAAGGAATGGGCCTGTTTTAATTGGAAGTCCAGATCAATTGATCGAGAAGATCCTGAACTATTATGATGCTTATGGTCACCAAGTTGTCAGTATCAGTGTAGATGGCTTGACCGAAACGGAGCAGCGCGAACAGATTGAGCGATTTGCCACCGAGGTTGCACCCGTTTTGCGACGAGAGATTCCAAGTACAGTATGGAACCATTCACCAGTGGGCTTAACGATATGAAAACCATTTCTGGAGGGATGTCACGATGAGCATTCAGAAAGCAGAAGGGATTTCGAAGGAGAGAAGGGCGAAAGCCTTTCAAGAAGCCGTAACGTATGAGCAATTTGTTAGCGGCGCCAAAGTAAATGTGGAGAGGTTGCATGAGAATTTCGAACGTTATGAATTGACCGAGCAGGAACTGACTTATTTTGATGGGCTTACCGAGCACATAGATGTACTAGTACTTGCGCATGACTGGTGTGGGGATGTGATTGCGAATTTACCCTTATTCGGAAAAATTGAACAGGTCACGGGTAAATTAAAACTGCATATTTTACCAAGAGACCCAGACAATCAAGATATTGCTGCCGCTTACCTGCACGCAGATGGGCGCAATCATATTCCAACTTATGTATTCTTCAATGGAGCGGGCGAGGAATTAGGATTTTTCTCAGAACGCCCCGACCAGGTTACGTATTTAAACCGAGATTGGATCGATGAGTTTTGGGCATCCCACCCCGAATGGGAGGGCGAAGGCAAAGCACTTTCCGAGGTCGATGAAGACGTAAGGAAAGCGTTATTTGATTATTTAAAGGAACAGCGCCCACAAGCGCGTGAGCTGGAAAAGACAGCTATCATCCAAATCATCCGCTCCATTCTAGGCTAGTTAGAGAACCATAGCCCCGTTATGCGCCTTACAGCATCGCCTGTGAGGTTCTTTTCATGCTTGGAGGTTACAAAAGGAGTGACAAATGGAACACTATTGGAAACGCAATCTGCATATATTATGGCTGGGTTTATTTATTAGCCATATCGCATATACCCTATCTGTACCGTTCTTTCCAATTTTCTTGCAAAATGATCTAGGTATTCAGCATAGGCTTGAAATGTGGTCAGGTATTTCCATTTCCATTAGTTTTCTGATAAGTGGGTTATGTGCGCCCTTTTGGGGGGCGCTAGCCGATAAGTTTGGGAAGAAACCCATGTTAATTCGTTCAGGTATTGGCTTAGCCTTGGCTCATTTCGCCAATTATTTTGTGTATGATTTGTTCAGTTTCATTCTTGTTCGGATATTTCAAGGACTAATGGCAGGCTTTGGCCCTGCTTCCATTGCTTTGGTTGGCACGAATACACCGGAGAAGCACGTCGGATACGCACTGGGTGTAATTTCAACATCAACGGCAGCTGGAGGAATTATTGGACCTCTTGTTGGAGGTGTACTGAGTCATTGGATGGGACTGCGAGTGTGCTTCGTTGCCTCGGGCCTAATTACGCTAATTTCTGCTCTTATCGTGCTTGTGGGTGTGAAAGAAGTTCATAAGCGACAAGATGAAGCTCGTATAAGTGTCTTCAAGGATCTTAAACATGCGGCGCATAACTCCAAACTAATGGGGATATTTGGGTTAACTTTACTCGTCTCTACTTCAGTAATGATTATGGAGCCGCTGCTGACACTCTATGTCGTGCAAATCGGCGGAAGTGTAGACAAAGCTACCCTAAGCTCGGGGATTGTATTCTCAGCAGTGGGCGTAGCCACGGTCATTATGGGTCCTCGGTGGGGAATTATCGGCGGGCGAATCGGTTATGAGAAGGTATTGTTTATTGGGTTGCTAGGCGGTGGTATTGGCAATCTGCTGCAGCTCGGCGTTCATCATCTTATTGGCTTTGGCATTCTTCGTTTTAGTTATGGTTTGTTTTTTGCTGCTGTTTTTCCAGCGCTGAATGCGCTTATCGTCAAATATACAGAAGCTGATTTCCGCGGTAGAGCCGTGAGCTTGAACCAATCATCCAGTCAATTCGGCATTGTCGTTGGCCCCTTACTAGGTGGGTTCATGGGGAGCTGGCTGAGCATTCAATTCGTATTCCTCCTGACAGGTTTAACTCTTCTTGGAGCTGCATGGAAGAGGAAGGTGGTCAATACGAAGCGTACGGACCAGAAGATGCTTGGATGAGGGTCATTTACATTTAAGAAAAAATGGAAATTCACGAAAATGATCGTTGACAAAAGGTTGTCTGACTTACTATAATTTAAATACAAGTAAATTAATCGGAATTATCGGAATCAACCAGATAACTGGAGATGCTTCATCCTTATTAGGATGTTTGTGTCTCTTTTTTTCGATAATAGCTTAGAGGAGGAGTTCTTATGAAAATAGATTGGACATTTACGTTGGATCAACCTTGGACTCTGGATCGCGTGTTGAATTTTGTGACCATGGCTAATCAATATACGAGTCAGATTTATTTAGGTTCGCACGGAGAAAAGGTGAATGCGAAAGGCTTACTAGGCATCGTATCTTGGAGTATGTCACTTCGTAAACAATCGACCATTGCTCTTCAACTTGAAGGAATCGATGCACAGGAAGCGTTCGAGGGTGTATCTACCTATCTACAAAATCAGGATGATGCTTTACATACAACGTACTCTCGTAGTTCTTGATGATAGGTAAGTCGGAGAGGAAGTCATGCTTAAATGAATATTGAAAATATCGAAGCATTCGTCTATGTCATTCATTATAACAGTTTCAACAAGGCAGCGGATGCGTTGTTCTTATCGCAGCCTTCCGTAACAGCCCGAATTCAATCATTGGAACGTGATTTAAACACGTTACTCTTCGAGAGAGAAGGTAGAAACTTCACACTGACAGATAAAGGAAAGCAGTTTCTTCCCTTTGCGGGGCAAATCCTCCAATCCTATAAGAAGGGGAAGCAACTGCTCCAACATGTCAATAAGGATTACAATGAACTCAGAGTCGGTTGTACCGTTTCTGTTTCCAATTATATCATCCCCGAAATTCTTCCATGGATAAAAAACAAACATGTTCATCTTCAGATTAAAGTAACGACAGCACCAACAGAGGCTATTCTGGAGATGCTTCTCAATAAAGAAATCGATATCGGTTTTGTTCGAAATGTGACTCATCCCCATGTAGACATTCTGGGTTTTTACGAGGATCCTATCCGTCTTTTCGTTCATCCTAGCCATCCTTTTGTGAAAAAGAAACCTTTGACGATTAATGATGTAGGTCGCGAATCGCTGGTGTTCTTTGAGTGTGGATCACTCGATTGGGTGAAGATCCATCGGCTTTTTGCAACACTGGATCATCCTCCACAAATTGAGTACCAAATCGATAACCTGGAAACAGCCAAGAAGCTTGTGGCCAAAGGCTTGGGGATTTCTTTTCTGCCGGAACTGTGTGTACGTCAAGAAGTGAAAGAAGGACTGCTTGTACCTATTGATATTCAGGCGTTAGGAGGTCTCTCTTTGCGTACAATTCTCATTACATTGAAAGAATCAAGCCTCGATGTTTCCCACTTATTTCTGGACATATTGAAAGAATTTGATTGGAAAATAACCGCTACATAGAACAATTCTATTCATCAATAGAACATCTTTATCTAAGATTGACCGTCCCATTTGGCGGTGATACAGTAAGTACAAAGCTTAAACCCAATTAAACCAATAGGAATTATTGTTAATTGAAAAAGGGAGGAATTAGGATGCCGAAACAAAAACAACTAAAACTTGGGGCTATCATTCATGGAGTTGGTGGCAATATGTCATCATGGAAACATCCGGATGCGATTGTGGATGCCAGTGTGAATTTCAAGTATTACAAAGAACAAGCACAGAAAGCGGAAGCTGGCAAATTTGATTTACTGTTTATCGCTGACGGATTGTTCATCAATGAGAAGTCGATTCCCCATTTCTTGAATCGGTTTGAGCCGATTACTATTCTTTCCGCACTTGCTTCCGTAACTTCTAAGATCGGTCTGGTAGGTACGCTATCTACGTCTTACAGTGAACCCTTCACAGTGTCGAGACAATTCTCCTCACTTGATCATATCAGCGATGGCAGAGCAGGTTGGAATGTGGTCACTTCCCCACTGGAGGGCTCAGCACTAAACTACAATAAGAAGCTGGAGGAACATCCGGATCATCCTAAGCGCTATCGAATTGCATCTGAATATCTACAGGTATCCAAAGGATTATGGGATTCATGGGAGGATGATGCTTTTACAAGGGATAAACAATCGGGAGTATTCTTCGATCCGGATAAACTCCACCGTTTGGATCATAAGGGCGAATTTTTCTCCGTACAGGGACCTCTTAATATCGGTAGATCGAAGCAAGGCAGACCGGTTATTTTCCAAGCAGGATCATCGGAGGATGGGAAAAATTTAGCTGCTAAAGAAGCTGATGCGATCTTTACAGGTCAACCGACAGTGGAGGATGCGAAACGCTTTTATGAAGATGTAAAAGGCAGAGCAGCTAACTTCGGTAGAAATCCCGATGAAATTGTCGTTATGCCAGGTATTGGTCCGATCATTGGCGTTACAGAAGAAGAGGCAGAGCGTAAATACCAGGAAGTCGCCAACTTGGTGACGATCGGAGAAGCACTTGCGTATCTAGGTCGTTTCTTTGAACATCACGATTTCACGCAATATGATCTGGATGCTCCTTTCCCAGACTTGGGCGAGTTGGGTAAAAACAGCTTCCAAAGTACGACGGATCGCATCAAACAAAATGCGCAAGAACAAGGGTTAACCCTTCGACAAGTTGCCTTGCAATCCGCAACTCCAAGACCACTTTTTATTGGTACTCCGATACAAGTAGCAGATCGCATACAAGAATGGTACGAGAGCGGCGCAGCAGACGGATTTATTGTTGGATCGGGCGTTCCGAATGGTTTGAGCGATTTTGTAGATCTGGTCATTCCTATTCTACAGGAACGTGGCATTTATCGAACGGACTATGAGTCGGATACGCTCAGAGGAAATTTGGGTCTTCCTTTTCCAGCAAATCGCTATGTGAAAGAGACTGTAAGTAACTAATCTGATAGATAAATTAAGGGGGAGAGTAGAATATGAATAGATCAAAAGGTTGGATTAAGTTTAGTGCGCTGTCGTTAGCCATTGCACTTGTATTAACGGGGTGTGGTTCAGCAGAAAAAGGAAGTTCGGATGCCTCACAATCAGTGAGTCCTAAGCAAGAGGGCAAACAAACAGCGGTGGTTGGCGGAGAGCTTACTTATGCGCTGGCAACTTCCCCTGATTCTCTAGATCCGCATCGCAGTGGCCTTGCCGTAGCAGTAAGGGTACTTCGCACCATTTATGATAGTTTGGTTGTTCAATTACCGGATGGTTCGATTAAACCGTGGCTGGCAACCGAATGGACGGTTTCTCCTGACGGTCTTAGTTACACGTTCAAATTAAGGAAAGACGTTAAGTTTCATGATGGGACGCCATTGAATGCCGAGGCTGTGAAATACAATTATGATCGGATTCTTGATCCAGCAACGAAAGCGGCCAACTCAGTGGCTTTACTTAAACCCTATAAATCTTCAGAAGTCATCGATGAGTTCACGATAAAAATCAATCTCGAAACACCTTCCAGAGCATTTCTAGGTAACCTGAGTCAAGCGTTACTTGGTATTGTTTCACCAACAGCGGCGAAGAAATACGGGGATCAATTTGGTAAAAATCCAGTTGGTTCAGGTCCATTCTCATTTGTGAAATGGGAAGAGAATGCTTCCATTCAAGTTAAGCGTGGTCCTGATTACAACTGGGCGCCGGAGATTGTGGAAAACAAAGGGAAGTCATACTTGGATCAAATCACCTTTAGTATTGTTCCGGAAGAAGCGACTCGGATCGGCAGTGTTCAAAGTAAGCAAGTTCTTGCTGGTGAGACGATTCCCCCGCAAAATATTGTTTCGTTAAAGACGGATTCCAGTATCCAAGTTCACCAAGTTAATACCAATGGATTGCCTTATACGTTATTTATTAATCAACGAAAAGCGCCTTGGGGTGAGGTGAAGGCCAGACAAGCGCTTCAAGCAGCGATTGATGTGGATGCAATTGTCAAAACACTTTATCTGGGGACATATCCACGTGCTTGGTCACCATTATCTCCTGGTGTGTTCGGTTATGATGCTTCCCTAGAAAATGGGGTTAAGCCGGATCTTGCGAAAGCGAACAAATTATTGGATGAACTCGGTTGGCTCAAGGGAACAGATGGCATTCGTGTAAAAGATGGCAAGAAGCTTACTCTGCATTACGTAGATGGATCACCTAACCGTGAGAAACGCAATGATATTGCTGTCATCATTCAGCAACAGTTAAAACAAGTAGGTATTGTGGTTGAAGTAGAAATTACAAAGGATACAGCCAATGTTGTTTATACTAAAGGTGACTATGACATCTATGGAAACAGTCAAGTGAACTCGGATCCCAATGCGCTCTATGCCTTCTATCATACAAGCGATCCGAAAGCTCGACCAACGCTTCCAGGACTTGCAGATCCACAAGTAGATAAGTGGCTGGAACAAGGCGCGATTGAACCTGATGATAAAAAGAGAGCGGACCTGTATAAACAAGTCCAGAAATCCATTATCGATAATGCGGTCATCATTCCTATTTATGTGTTCCCTTATACGGTAGCCGCATCGAAGACCGTGAAAGGGTTGAAATTTGACTCGTTAGGTTATCCGCTCTTTAATGATACGTTTATTCAAAAATAATGCTATAGGGAGCTAATTGGTATGAGCAGGATATTAACGGAGCGGCTACTAGTTTCATTGCTGGTCATTCTTGGTTCCTTAATCCTTGTTTTCTGTATTTTGTATGTGCTGCCGGGAGATCCTGTGCTTTCCATGATTGATCCTTCCTCCATGTCACCGGAGGCAATTGCAAATTTAAGGCATCAACTCGGCTTGAATGAACCCTTCTATGTGCAATTTGGACATTATTTCATGGCCATGATCCATGGGGATTTCGGTAAATCTTTACTAAACAGTGAACCAGTGTTGCCCAAAATTCTTAAACATCTCCCAGCAACGTTGGCACTCACTTTAGCTAGTACGCTTATATCCACGATTATCGGTGTAGGGCTCGGTGTTCTTTCAGCCGTACATCGCAATCGATGGATCGATGTATTAGCTCGCATTGTCGGGTTGTTCGGTATATCCATGCCGACATTCTGGTCCGGCATTCTGTTAATCCTTATTTTTTCCGTATCTTTAGGCTGGTTTCCGGCCATGGGTTCAAAGGGATTCATCACACTTGTCCTTCCTTCACTTACACTCGGATTCGTGGGAGCTGGATTTATCGTTCGGATGGTGCGAAACTCGATGCTCGAAGTCATCAATGAGCACTTCATTGTGACCCTGCGAGCCAAAGGATTATCGGAACGATTAGTGATGTATCGACATGCACTTCGCAATGCTTTAATTCCTGCGGTCACGATCATTGGCATTCACATCGGAGATTTGATGGCAGGAACCGTTGTGATCGAAACCGTCTTCTCCAGACAAGGGATTGGCCGAATTCTCGCAGATGCCATTATGTCCAAAGACTTGCCTGTTGTGCAAGGTGTCGTATTTTTCTCGGCAATCATTTACGTCATCGTAAATTTGTTAGTTGATATTTCTTATGTATTCATAGATCCACGGGTTCGCCGAACACAATAGTTCGGATATGAAAGCATGGTGGAGAGGAGAAAGATGACGATGAAAGATGTTCTTTCTGCGAGAACGATTTGGCTCAAACATAAGTGGAATCTTCGAATCACAAAGATACCCAGAGCATGGAATGCTTCAGAAATTTTAGTTTATCTAGCTGCGATTATGGCTTTGTTTATTATTGGCTGCGCGCTTTTTCCGCAATGGATTGCTCCGTATGCACCTACAGCGATGCTCGGTGATCAAATTATGCATGCGCCAAGTAAATCACATTTGTTTGGAACGGACTATTTTGGCAGAGATGTGTTCAGTCTTGTCGTATATGGCAGTCGTGATTCTCTCATTATTGGTTTCTCCTCTGTACTCGCAGGAGGCATCATTGGAGGAAGCATTGGTGCACTATCTGGCTACATTGGCGGCGTAATTGACACGATCTTCATGCGGATTATCGATGTGCTTATGACGATTCCAGGTATTCTATTGGCACTAGCCATAGCTGCTGCTCTTGGTCCTCATTTATTTAATCTGATCTTTGCAGTTGCAGCTGCTTCCATCCCGCAATACGCAAGGGTCATGCGAGGTCAGATTCTGAGCATCAAGAATCGCTCATTCATTACGGCCTCTCGATCGATAGGCGCTTCTTCCATGCGTATATTTTTTCGCCATGTCCTAACGAATGCTTGGTCGCCACTCTTGGTCATGTCCACGATCGGTTTAGGTGCATCCATTCTAGTCGGTGCAGGTCTAAGTTTCCTTGGATTAGGCGTGCTCAAAGAGATTCCTGATTGGGGATCCCTCCTCTCACAAGGACGGGGTTACCTCACAGTGGCTTGGTGGATATGTACATTTCCCGGCCTCGCGATCACGTTATTCGTCATATCCGTTAATTTAATCGGAGATAAACTACGTGACTCGCTAGATCCAAAGCAGAGAAGGGCATAGCTAGGAGGCGGCGCAAGTTGAAGCAACTGCTTGAAATTGACAAATTAAGTGTACAATTCACAACCAATAAGGGATCGTTCACGGCCATTCAAGACGTCTCTTTGAAAATAGGCGTAGGTGAAACCATCTGTCTAGTCGGAGAATCCGGCAGTGGTAAATCGGTTACTTCAAAATCCGTCATGCGCTTAATCGATTACGAAAATGGTCATATTTCCGGTGGTCAAATCGTTCTCGATGGCGAAGATTTAACGACGTTGTCACAGAAAGATCTTCGGGCATTACGTGGGAAAAAGATGGCTATGGTCTTCCAAGAGCCCATGGCTGCATTCGATCCGGTCTTTACGATAGGTAGTCAAATTACCGAAGTGATTATTCAGCATAAACAAGGGAATCGGGAACAAGCCTGGGAACGGGCAGTGTATTTATTAAAGCGTGTAGGCATCCCGGAACCGGAAATCCGAATGAACCAGTATCCTGGCGAGCTTTCTGGCGGGATGCTGCAGCGTGCAATGATTGCTATGGCGCTCACCTGTAGTCCGCAACTGCTTATTGCGGATGAACCAACAACTGCGCTGGATGTAACGATTCAGGCGCAGATTCTTCACCTGCTGCAGGAGCTTAAAGAAGAATTCAATATGTCCATCCTTCTTATTACTCATGATTTGGGGATTGCGGCAGAGATGGCAGACAAAATCATCGTGATGTACGCGGGACAAATCGTTGAGCAAGCAAGTGTCGGGCAATTGTTCGCTAAGCCCCATCATCCTTATACGAGAGGGTTACTTCGATCCATTACGACGATGGATAGCAATCGGTCATCCCGATTGTTCTCCATTGAAGGGACGATTCCCCATCTATCGGATCTGCCATCGGGTTGCCGTTTTCACCCAAGGTGCCCTTTTGCGACCGAACGCTGCGTGAAAGATAGCCCTCCCTTACGGTTCGTGAATGAACGTCTGACTGCCTGTTGGTACGCGGAAGAATTAGTTGAGCATGCAGATTGGCAGCAACATGCAGCGATTGTAGAAACGAAGATAGATACCAACATAGATACCAACATAGATACCAACATAGATACCAACATAGATACCAACATAGATACCAACATAGATCACGGATCTCCCGCTATCGCAGGGGAACAAATTTTAACGAATGAGACGCTTTTCGAGGTGAAAGGGTTAAGTAAATTTTACCCCATAGGGAAAGGAACATTCAGTCGTTCGAAGTCCTACATTCGTGCGGTTGAAGATGTTTCCTTTTCAATTAAAAAGGGCGAGACATTTGGTTTAGTTGGTGAATCGGGCAGCGGCAAGTCTACCTTAGGCCGGGTGTTGCTACAGTTGGAGAAGGCAACCGAGGGAGAGGTTCTGTTTGAAGGAGAAGATTTATCTAAACTTTCGAGCAAAGGACTGCAAGACGCACGCCGAGACATGCAGGTCATTTTCCAAGATCCTTACGGTTCTGTGAACCCGCGTTGGAAGGTTGGCGATATTATTGGTGAACCTTTTGATATCCATGAATCGTTAAGCAAAACTGAGAAGCGGGCCAAAGTAGAAGACTTATTGGAGTTAGTTGGGCTGAATCGTTCCGTGTATGATCGGTTCCCTCATGAATTCTCGGGAGGGCAACGACAGCGAATTGGTATTGCTAGAGCCATCGCGCTCAATCCTAAGTTTATCCTCGCGGATGAGGCCGTATCTGCATTGGATGTATCCGTACAGGCTCAAATCATAAATTTGATGCAGGATTTGCAGAAAAAGCTGGGATTAACGTATTTATTTATCGCCCATGGCTTAAACATTGTTCGCCATCTATCTGATCGTATCGGTGTGATGTACTTGGGGAAATTGGTTGAAATTGCACTTAGTGAGGAGCTGTTTCTCCATCCTTCCCATCCCTATACGAAGGGTTTGCTTTCTTCTATACCCTCGACGGATCCTACACAAAAAAGAGCGTGGATCGAGATCGAAGGGGAAATCCCTTCTCCTGCGAATCCGCCTTCTGGCTGTAGATTCCACACGCGCTGCCCAGCGGCAACCGCAAGGTGTAAAGAAGAGCAGCCTGCCTTATTGCCAATCAGGGAAGGACACTGGACGGCCTGCCATTACCCTTTGTAAATCTAGCAGTAAAGCAACAGGAGAAGGAGACATGATGTCAGAGAAACAAGCTAAGAAAGATGCGGGATGGAATTTCGACAACAGCTATTCGCGGTTGCCTAAATTGTTTTATACCAAGATTAATCCAACTCCTGTGAGCTCTCCGAAGTTAGTTATACTGAATGCTCCATTGGGTGCAACCTTGGGGTTGGATGAGGGGGCGTTGCGAAGTAGTGACAGCTTAGCAATATTTGCAGGGAACCAGATGCCTGATGGAGGGCTGTCCATTGCGCAAGCTTATGCTGGGCATCAATTTGGACAGTTTAACAGGCTAGGGGATGGGAGAGCTCATCTCCTTGGTGAGCAGTTGACTCCCCAAGGAGAACGAGTTGATATTCAACTGAAGGGATCAGGTAAAACGCCATACTCCCGCTATTTGGATGGGAGAGCGGGACTTGGACCGATGCTGCGCGAGTATATCATTAGTGAAGCTATGTGTGCACTAGGTATTCCAACTACCCGAAGTTTAGCGGTTGTTTCAACAGGTGAAACTTTCCGTCGTGAAACGGAACAATCAGGTGCAATTCTAACCCGTGTCGCCGCCAGTCATATTCGGTTTGCAACCTTTCAATATGCTTCGCAATTTGGCACGGTGGAAGAGCTCCGAGTATTAGCTGATTATACGTTAGCCAGACATTTCCCAGATGCCGATGGAGCTGAGAATCGCTATCTAGCGCTGCTTCAAGAGGTGATTAAGCTCCAAGCGCAACTAATTGCCAAATGGCAGCTCGTTGGTTTTGTTCACGGAGTCATGAACACAGATAACATAGCCATCAGTGGAGAAACCATTGATTATGGTCCTTGTGCCTTTTTGGATGCCTATGATCCAACGACGGTATTCAGCACCAGAGACACGGAGGGCCGCTATGCCTTTGGTAAACAGCCGGAAATGGCTGCTTGGAATCTCACTAGATTTGCTGAAACACTCCTACCCTTACTGCATGACGATGAAAAGCAGGGTGCCAAACTAATCGAGGATGCGATTGCACAATTTTCTGAGCAGTATCACGCGAATTGGCACGCGGGTATGAGGTCCAAACTGGGGATATGTCATGAGGAATCAGAGGATGAATCACTGATTGAAGGACTACTGAATGTCATGCAGACATATCGAGCGGATTACACGAATACGTTTCGTGCATTAACTTTGGATAAACCTGAGGATACATTGATGTATGACAAATTTGATTTCAGGCAGTGGTATGAACGATGGCAGGCTAGATTAAGTAGGCAGCATGAAACCAAAGCATACTCGCATCAACTCATGAGGAATCATAATCCAGCCATTATCCCACGTAATCACCGGGTAGAAGAAGCACTAACATCAGCGGTCAATCAAGGAGACTATCGTGTGATGGAGCGGTTGCTTCGTGTTCTGTCAAACCCCTTCGCATACTCCCCTAAACAGGTTGATTATGCCAATCCAGCTGAGCTAACAGCCTGTCCTTACCGAACTTTTTGTGGTACTTGAGAAATGAAAATGATACAACTTATGCTTAAGTTACAAATGAATGTTGGAAATTAGATTGGCCTTACGATTTATCGTAAGGCTTTTTAGCAACGTTGTAGCATTCTTTTTCCTGTATTGTTGCTTCAAGAACGTGTATGTTACTATTGGAGAAACAACCATAACATACCGAAGGGGAATACCTATGGCCCTAACGAAATGGATCAAACGGCTGAATATCATTGTGCCGAGTATGAAGTTGAATCAGAGGTTTTTGGCCAGCTATCTCTTCGTTTGTATCATTCCGCTATTAATTGTAAGTACAATCATTTATTACCAATCAGCTAATAGTTTGGAAGAAGCTTCGCAAGAGTTTGCTGCGCTGTATACGTCGCAGATTGAATCGTCGATGAATGACTTTCTTCAGGAGTATGACAGGGTGACTAAGACGGTTCTGATTGACAACGATATCCTGTCTCGCTTAGGCGAAGAGAAGCTTCCGATGGCAGAATTGATTGTTAATAATAATATGATCAACCGTATTTTAATGAGAATCGCATTACTCAAGCCGGAAATTAGTTACATGACGCTGATTACGAAAGGGAATAATGTCTATCATTACTCCAATACCTCCAGCGTGGTGAATGAAAGTATTTTGCTACAGCAGGATTGGTATAAGAAGAGTATGGATCCGGAGGAGACGTTGTTCATCACACCTTTGCACGACCGGTCCTATTACGAGGATAAAGGTGAAGGCGCGGTTCTGACGGTCGGCAGAGTGTTGCTTAACTCTAACGGTTCTTACGCCGGCGTCCTGTTAATTGATATGGACCCATCCCATTTGCTGAAGCTGAATGAGAATTTTATAGTGGCTCGAGATCGTTATGATATGCGTGTTATCGTCAGTAACAAAAAGGGAGAAATGGTTTACCACTCCGACCTGACCAGCGGTAAGACAAACTGGAAACAGCTCTCTGCTAGTCAGAGCAACCCTGCAATGGAAAAGAAAGACGAGAAAATGATTGTACTGACCGGCAGTATGGTATCTAATCAGCTAGTCGTTAGAACGGAAATTCCTCGTGATAAATTGCTGCTGAAAATCGGGAATATGAAAGTATCGACCATTCTGGTCATTGCCATCAGTTTTTTGTTTATTATTGTGATCTCGATTGCAATGAGTTCTTATATTACTAGACCAATTATGAATCTTCGAAGAAGCATGAAGCAAGCGGAAGCAGGGCTATACCACCCGATTGAGCTGAAAATTTCTAATGACGAAATCGGTAGTCTGATACATAGCTATAACAAGATGATTATCACCATTAAGACGCTTATTGAAGAAGTTTATTTGGCAGAAATCAAGCAAAGGCATGCCAAGTTTCTTGCGCTTCAGCACCAAATCAACCCGCACATGCTCTACAACACGCTCGAATCCATAAGAATGAAAGCGCTTGTAAAGGAACAAGATGAAATCGCTGGCATGATTAAGATTCTCGCTCGTATGTTCAGATTGTCATTGGGGAAAGAAGCAGGTCTTCACTTGGTCAGCAATGAAGTCGATTATACGATGAACTATTTGAAGCTTCAAAATATTAGATTCGACGACCGATTCAAGTTACATGTTCAAATGAGCGAAGAAGTATTGCAATGTCGCATTCTGCCACTTATATTCCAGCCTATTGTTGAGAATAGCATCAACCACGGTTTTCACGATTATAGCAAGGTTATGAATATTTATCTTGAAGGAACCATTACAGATGATAACGATCTCAGGATTCGAATTTCGGATGACGGGGAGGGTATGGATACGTCACAAGTCGAAGAACTGAACAAAAATCTGGCAGAGGCAGAAGCGAACAAGCTGAAGTTGGATGACTTGATAGAAGCCTCGGGGATGAGTATAGGCCTGAGAAATATTGCGGAGCGGATTAAGCTGCAATATGGAGATCGGTATGACATGACGGTGAATTCCTTGCGGGGCGAAGGAACAGTTGTTGAATTTCGTATACCCAGACGTGAGTAAGAAGGAGAGACTTTGACGCAAAGGGGGAGTTTATATGAGGCTGGTCATTATAGATGACGAGAAAGGCATCGTAGATGGATTGAAAACCATTGTACGGCGCTATCTGCCCATTTGTGAGGTGGTCGGAACGGCGCACAATGGGATCGAGGGTTTTAAGCTTGTTCAGGAGGTGCAACCGGATATCGTTATAACGGATATCCGAATGCCGCAAGCCGACGGTTTAGAGATGATTCGCAATCTGACAACTTCCGGCTGTAAGGCCAAGTTCATCATCTTAAGTGGTTATGCTGAATTTGAGTATGCTAGAAGAGGGATCGAGTTAGGGGTAAAGTTTTATATCACCAAGCCTGTTGAAGAAGAAGAACTCGAAGAATGCGTAACCAAAGTCATTGCTGAGATCCATATGGAGAATGTGCAAGCACGGCATGGGAATGACTTAATGCTGAAAGATATTCTGATGAGTGGATATAACTCCGCAACACATGAGAGCCAAATATTGAATTTGCTGCATGTACCCGTTTCAGGTCATCATTGCGTATGCGCATTATTGGAGTTCGGTAGTGAACCAGGCAAGTTGCAAGAGGAACGTATCTTAGGCAGATTGAGTGAAGACTTAAGCCACTACGATCAGGTGCAAGCATTTCGTTACGAAGGATCTCAGTTTGCAGTCATTATAGTGAGTGAGAAGAGTATCAATGAATCCAATCTGTTGCGTGATCTGAAAACACTGCAAGAAGCGTTTAATCAATTCGGGGGGATTTCGGTAACAGTGGGGATCGGTCGGTCTTACCCAGCGCCGAACGGATTAAGCACTTCGTTCGAAGAGGCGCAACAAGCGCTGCGTTATAAGTTGATTAAGGGCATTAATGCAGTCATTCCATACAAGGAAACAGAGCGGATTTTCGACAGCAGCATAATCGTATCGGAAGAGGATATGGCCATATTGGAGAAATGCATTGAAGATATGGATACCGAAGGTAGTAGCGCCGCCATTGAACGGATCTTTCGGATCATCGAAGCGGAGAATAGGTTGAGTCTTGCCGACCTTCAGCATCAAATCTTGATTATTCTATTATCCAGTATGAGACGAATGTCTTTTATGCAACTACAGATGAACGATTCCCTTGGCAAATACATTCTTTCCCAGGATGAAATATCCCGTTTTAACACATTGGAAGATTTAAAATTATGGTTGATTCAAGCGACTGAACGTATCATTGAGCATAAATTGATTCGCGGTACGCCGAAGAAAAAAGATGTAATTTCCGATATCAAGGAGTACGTAGCAGTCCATTATAATAGCAACATCACCTTGGCGGACTTATCTGCCAGATTTTTTATTAATCCCTATTATTTGAGCCAGCTTTTTAAGGAAAAGACGGGGGATACCTACTTAAGCTATGTGATGGGAATCCGTATCAAGAAAGCGAAAGAGTTGTTAGAAGAGACGGACTTGAAAATATATGAAATTTGCCAGATGGTCGGTTATGCAGATACAACTCATTTCAGTAAGCTATTCGAAAGGATGAACGGCTGTACACCAACCGAATATAGAAAAAAGTGTAAAATATAACGAATAAAGTGGCACCCCTTCTTCCTTGCCTAGGAGAGTTGGGGTGTTTTTTGTCAGAAAACTTAAAAGTACCCTAGTGTAAACTTAAAAACCCCCCTTTGAGCTTTTATTATAATCAAGGTATATTTTTATCATGAAAACGGATTCAATTAGACAGAAAACATGAAGGATGTGGAGAGAACCAAATGAACAGCGCAATGTCTGTTGCTGGCAAGGAGAAATTGGCAAAGCGAACGGGAGTACGTCCTGTCTCATTGCTTTGGCACAATATAAGAAGCTATTGGCCGCTTTATGTGATGGCTATCCCTGGTATGGCTTTTATTATTATTTTTAAGTACATTCCATTAACTGGATCGCTTATCGCTTTTCAGGATTACTCGGTGTTTAAAGGCTTTATGGACAGTCCTTGGGTTGGTTTCAAGCACTTTAAGACTTTGCTGGATTACCCAGATTTCAATCGGGTGTTTACCAATACACTCATTTTAGGCATATTAAAGACGCTGTTCGTATTCCCCGTACCGATCGTGTTGTCCCTGATGATTAATGAGGTCAGGAAGGCTGCACTCAAGAAAGGGATTCAAACTGCTTTATATATCCCGCACTTTCTATCATGGGTTATCGTAGCAGGAATCGCTTTTGATTTGTTCGCAATGAGTGGATTGTTCAATATGGTCATCGGTTGGTTCGGCTTTAATCCAGTTTTAGCCATGCAAGAAAGTTCGTATTTCCGGCCAATCTATGTTCTTACTGGACTATGGAGAGATGCCGGATGGGGCACGGTCGTCTACATGGCGGCGATCAGTTCAATTGATCCGCAGCTGTACGAATCGGCTATGATGGATGGCGCATCGAGATTCAAACAGATGAAACATGTGACATTCCCGTTGCTGCTTCCGACGATCCTTGTTCTGTTTCTATTGGAAATCGGGAATTTTATGGAACTAGGCTTCGATCATGTATATAACCTGTTGACGCCAATGACATATAGTGCCGGAGATATCCTAGATACTTATGTGTTCCGGACGGGTATTCAGCAAGCGCAATACAGCTTTGCGACAGCCGTTGGATTATTTCAGTCAATCATCGGATTTATCCTGGTTTACACGTTTAATCGATTGTCCAGGAAAGTTTCAGATGGGGGGCTTTGGTAATTATGCATTTGTCCAGAAGTGAAAAGGCGTTTGGATATGGAATCTTGGTACTGCTTTGTATCTTCTCTGTCATTGCCTTGATTCCACTCCTGTCGGTCATCTCAATCTCGTTCAGTTCGAGCCGGGCCGTGGATTTAAACCTAGTGACGATCTGGCCCAAGGGATTCACGTTTGACTCATGGTCATATTTGCTTGCGCGATGGGACTTGTGGAGATCCTTCATCTTGACAGTGTTTACAACCGTTATCAGCACATTTCTCGCCTTGCTGGTCACTGCACTCTTAGCGTATCCTTTATCTAAAAAAGAATTTCTTCCCGCAGGTATTCTCATGGTCGCGGTGGTCATTACGATGGTGTTCAAGGCGCCAATCGTCCCATACTTTCTTACGGTACGAAGCATTGGCTTGTATAACAATCCGTTGGTGCTGGTCATTCCTCATATATTAAGTCCTTTTAATCTCATTATTATGAGGACATTCTTTAAACAGTTCCCGAAGGAACTGGAGGAAGCGGCTTTTATGGAAGGTTGCGGCTACTTCCGAATGTTGTTCTACTTCGTGCTTCCGCTATCCAAAGCTGTGTTGGCGACACTGGCTTTATTCTATGGGGTTGTCGTGTGGAACCAATTCCAACATCCTCTCTTTTTCATCCAGAATCCGGATTGGTTTCCGCTCCAGTTGAAGATCAGACAGTTTATAACCGATCCGAATGAAATGCCTTTTGTCGAGTCCATTATGGATATTAATTATAGTGAACGCACATTGAAATCTGCTACTGTTGTATTTGCCATTATCCCAGTTGTTCTCGTCTATCCTTTCGTGCAGAAATACTTTGTCAAAGGAGCCATGATCGGCTCAGTGAAAGGGTAATCCATCACGGTTTAGAAGCCCCAAGGGCTATTAAATATGAATACCAATATAGGGGGAATACACGAATGTCGTGGAAGAAGCTTAGTGTAATTACGTTAACTGCAGCAATGGCGGTATCCGTATTCAGCGGCTGTGCCAAGAAAGAAGAGACAGGCAGCCAAAGTCAATCCAAGAGCCCATCTGCAACAGCTGCAACCGAGGAACTGGTAGATCTTGAAGTCTGGTACTCGAATCTCGGATTTAAGCCAATTGAGAAAGGCAGCAAGCTATATGAGTTTTATAAAAAGGAACTCGGTGTCGGTGTCATCCACCCTTATGTGGAATGGAACGGCGGGACATCTTACCTGAATCAATTGAATTTGAAAATTGCAGCGAATGAAATGCCAGATATGTTCTTTCCACAACAAGGTATGGAAGCAAGCCTAGCCAAGAATGGTGCTATTGCGGATTTGACGGACCTCCTTCCCAAATATGCACCAAATCTATGGAATGCGATTCCCAAAGATGTGTGGGATATTGTGAAGGCTAACGATCCTACAGGTCAAGGTCGCATTTATTATGTGCCTGGTGTGCTGGATTATGGAAGAATGGGCGGACTGATCCGTAAAGATTGGCTGGATAAAGTCGGATTGCCGATGCCGAAGACGCAAGAAGATTTTGTCAAAGTGCTGGAAGCATTCAGGGATAAGGATCCGAACGGTAACGGCAAGAAAGATGAACTTCCGACAGGCGGTCGTGAGCAGGCAGCATGGATGGATGAATTGTTCGCCATGTATGGCGTAGCTATGAACGAAGGTAAACCGGACTGGGACATCTACGATGGGAAGTTGACTTACGCAGCTGTGACGCCAAATATGAAAGCATCGTTGGAGTTTATTGCCAAGCTGTATAAGGACGGATTACTGGATAAAGAGACCCTTTTGAATAACAAGGCGCAATGGGACGGCAAAATCGATTCCGATAAGGTAGGCATTTATTATCACTGGGCTGAGGATGCTGGTGGACATGTGGAGAAAATCTTCAAAAACACCAACGTGAAGGGTGACTACTCTGTTCTACCTATTCCAGAAGTACCAGGATTCAAAGGTTTCTATACACAGAAGAAGATGGGGAGCCCGATCTGGGTTGTCAAAAACAATAAGGATCAGAAGAAGCTGATGGCTACCATGAAGCTTTTGAATAATCTGTATGACAAAAGCAAATGGGAGAATCTATTCTACGGTGCTGAAGGTATGCACCATGAAGTGAAGGACGGCAAAAAAGTGTCCATCGCCCCAGATAAAAGCACGCAAGAGAATAAGCTGTTCCAGCCGTTTAACGATCTAGATACGTTGGAATACAAAACCAATTTGTTGAAAAATGCGACTTCACCTGAGCGTCTATGGGCGTTAGGGCAAAATACAAGAAACATGGCGGAGAATCAGAAATACGTGAAAACGATTGCGGGAGACGGTTTGCCTGCAAGTATCTATGATGGCTTTGCTGATATTAATAACCGTACACTGTATGTTGAGTACGCGACTAAGATTATCCTTGGGCAATACCCGATCAGCAAGTTTGATGAATTCGTCGAGAAGTGGAATAAGTCCGGCGGTGAAGAAGTAACGAAGCGTGCAAGAGAGTGGTATGCCAAAGTAAAAAAATAAGATACGGATGATGAGTTCTCAAAGAGGCAGTCCTATGATCATGGGCTGCCTCTCCATTTTAGAAAGAGAGGTTTAACAATGGAAATATTTGCAAGAAGAGGCTTGTCTGCTGTGTTAGCCTTGACGATTGTTATCAGCATGTTCGCTGGACTTGGCGTTCCTATCGCGAAAGCTTCTGCCCAGCAATACAATGTAATCGCTTCCCAAGATAACTTTGTGAGGAAAACGGTTTCTAGTCCCGATTATAGCAATATGATTAATGGTGGGGATGGCGCAAATAAACCTCAATACCTGAACGTCAAAGAAGCTACAAGGGAGGCTTATCTGCAATTTAATCTAACCAATTATCCCGAGCATATCACGTCGGCTACTTTGTACTTGTACGGTAGAAACTCTGAAACTGCACCTAACACGGTAACCGCAAAGGTATATGGCGTGAATACACCGAATGCCGACAATTGGAATGAGGGCACGATTACTTGGAATACGAAGCCTAGTCTCGGGAATAATGTAATCGGTTCCATGACATTCCCCCCTAACCTATCAGGTTCTGCTTGGGCAAGCCTAGACGTGACCGCTTTTATCCAAAGTGAGCTTACTGCGAATAAAATTGCCACTTTTGCCGTAGCGGGCTCGAATGCGTTGATCCGACTTGAATCGCATACCACCAGCGTTAATGATACAACAGGCCAAAAAGCCAAACCGTATCTTGTAATTAACGGTACGCCTGCTTTGAAGACAGTTACACTACAATCCGACGCATCATCAATCGGGCTGGGCCAGACGACAAACCTCACACAAACGGGGATGTTGGATACGAATACGCTAGCAAATTTGTCCGGCGCGACCGTCCAGTATTCGAGCGATAGTCCGCATATCGTAATTGATAACCCCTCTGTTGGTGTAGCTAGGGCCGTCTCTAACGGCACCGCCAATATCACAGCATCCGTCACACTGGATGGTGTCACAAAGACGGCTACCATTTTGCTCACCGCTGACGGTGCAGCACCTGCCGAAGTTACTAGTCTGTCGGGAAGCTTGGTTAACGGTGAGTACACGCTGACTTGGACGGATCCAGTGGATGCCGATTATGCAGGTGTGAGCATTTATAATGGGAGCACGATCCTCGGCACTGTCGCCAAAGGCAATGGTGCCTTCCAAGCAGCCAATCTGAATGCTGGACAGTCCTATACGTTCACTTTGAAGACAACAGATATGGCGGGCAACCTCTCGACGGGAACAAGCTACACGTTCGTCTACGAGGAGCTGAATATTCTGAAGGAGGTCATACTGTCTCCTAGCACGGATATGGTGAAGCCAGGACAAACCGTTTTGTTTACTGTATCCGGAAAGATGAAAGACGGATCTACGGCGGATCTGTCACAGGCTAACGTTACCTATGTTAGCAACAGCGGCAGCCTCGCGTTCGCGAGTGCAGGAAATAGTGTGGCGAACGCGGTCTATGCGGGACCGGCCCATATTAAAGCGATTGTTTCGCTGGATGGCATTACGCAAGAGTCGTCACCCGTGTTGATTCGGGTGTACCCTGTTGCTCAAGATCAGTATGATGAGCTGAGACTCAAGTATGCTCAGAAGCTGACCGGCTACGACCCCGACGATTCGTATGATGTGAACGATCCGGATATCAATCTGATTATCCGTTCCTTGGACGGCAATGCCAAAAACTACTGGGACTCGCTGAATATGACGACCTACACGTGGGCGGATTTGACGTCAACGACCAAGTCGGTAGAATTGGCGACAGCATCGTCCAGGCTGAGAGCGATGTCTAAGGCATGGGCGACTTACGGTTCGGTTTATTATCAAAATGAGGCGATGCTTCACGACATTATCGAGAGCTGGGATCGTTTCAATGCGACGCGCTATAACGAGAACATCGCCATGTATGACAATTGGTTCGATTGGCGGGTCAATGTGCCCAACAATATTAATGACTCCATGATCCTTTTATACGAGACGATTCCATACAGCGCCCATCCTGATCTAATCGATAAGTTGAACCGGGGGATTGATAAGTTCGATCCTTCGGCGTCTTACACGGGGGCAAACCGCGTGTACATCAGCAAGGCTATAATTCTGAGAGGAATTACTGGAAAGAACAGCGGTAGAATTCAAATGGGCTCCGAAGGATTGACGGATGTGTTCCCGAATGTGAAGTCCGGTGACGGATTCTATGATGACGGTTCCTTCATTCAGCACGATTATTTCCCTTATGCCGGTGGATACGGTAAAGCGCTTCTACAGGACATTACGGATACCTTATGGTTAGTAAGCGGCAGCGAATGGGATAATGAAGATCCACAGAAGTCGAATATTTTCGACTGGTACTTTGAAGCGTTCGACCCCAACATGTACGAGGGACAAATCATCAATGCGATCGACGGCAGGGAAATATCCAGAGAGTATACCTTCTTAGGATATGGCATCGTCAATGCGCTGCTGACACAGATTGAACTAGCGGGAAACCCATTTGTGGATAGGCAGAAAAGCGCGATCAAATACCATATTGAAAACGCCAGCGTCCGATCTTTTCTGAGCACATCAACCATCTGGAGTATGCAAAAAGCTAAGAAAATTCTAAATGACCCGACGGTTCAGGCTTACACGCCGCCGAGTGGCAACTTTAATTTCTACAATCAAGACAACGTGGTTCACAGAGGCAACGACTGGCTGTACAGCATCTCGATGCACTCTGACCGCATAGCGAACTATGAGACTGTAAGCAATGAAAACCTGAAGGGCTGGTATGAAGCCGACGGCATGACACAGCTCTACCTAGATCCCTTGGATTATCTGTCTGTATTCTGGACCACGGTAGATCCAAGCCGTTTGCCAGGTATTACTGTCGACCGAGATGTGAATCGGCCTGCAGCTACATCCGCCAACCGTCCCTATGTGGATATTAGCAAGTTTGCAGGTGACGGAGAGTTGATGACAAACAATTGGACTGGCGGCGTATCGATGGATCGTGAATACGGTACGGCAGGAATGGACTTCAAACAACATCATTATTCGGATATGGATGTTTCGGCTAAGAAGTCTTGGTTTATGTTTGACGATGAAATTGTGGCGTTAGGCGCAGGCATCAATAGTTCCTCCGATAGACCGATCGAGACGATTGTCGACAATCGTCCCTTGAATGCGACTGGTGACAATGCGCTAACTGTCAATGGGACGGTTGATCATACGTCCATGGGACAGCAAACGCAGCTGGACGACACCCAGTGGATTCATCTTGACGGTACAGGGGGATACGTATTCCCCGGTGGTTCGGATGTTCAGATGTTAAGAGAAGAGCGGGAAGGCAAATCGAAAGATATTAACGAGAAGTTCTTCTTCCCTGGCTATGACGAATTCAACAGTGTCAACCGTGCAACCAACTGGTCATGGCTTCGTGAGGACCGGACGCATTATACGCTGACAGGTACCGAGCTGCAAATTACTTCACAGCAGGGAACCTTGCGTGAGGGCGCCAATTCTACTCCGAACCTGTTCCAGACCGCAGCTCCTAAGGAAGATTTCTATTTAACAACGTCGTTAGATTTCACGCCGACGCAGCAGGGGCAGGAAGCAGGTATCATCATTCGCAAGGATGACGATAATTATGTATCCGTGGCGAAAGGGATGACCGCTCAGGGCAGCCGAATTATCGCCGTCAACGAGATCGGTGGGATTGCTCAGGCTGTTGACTTCCCTATCCCTACAGCAGTGACGGGGGATGTATTCCTGAAGATTGACAAGAGCGGCGACCAGTACACAGTTTATGCCAGCGGAAGTGAAGCGTCTTGGGGCGAACCGCTTTACACGTTTACGAACTCCTTGGCCGGTACGGATCGGCTCAACATGGGTGTGAAAATGGGGCTCTATGCGCAAAGCGGCACAGGCACTAACATAGAAGCGATGGCTAGCTTCGACTTCTTCCATATCTGGCATACGCGGAATTACATGACGCTATGGTTGAATCACGATGTTCAACCTCACGATGCGGCATACAGCTATATTCAGCTACCCAAGAAGGACGCAGCAGATGTGGCTGCCTATAGTGCGACACCAGATGTAACGATCCTATCGAATACCTCTGATGTGCAGGCTGCAACGGATACGACATTGGGCATCACAGGCATGAATTTCTGGAAGCGAGGGATATTGGGCAGCGTAAAAGCGAATGATCCCTCTTCCCTCATGGTAAAGGAAGCTGGAAATGAACTGCAGCTAGCGGTTTCTGATCCGAGCCACAAGCAGAATAAAATCAGCTTCGAGATCAAGAAGCAGGGCATAGGCGTGATCAGCAAGGATAGTACAGTGACAGTACTCCAGCTGTCTCCGACGATCAAGTTCGAGGTGGATACGACGATAGACCCAGGGAAAACTCATAACGTGAGTTTCACGTTCGATCCGTCTACTGAAGTCACTGACTTTACGATTCCTGTTCTGGATTCGGCAGAATTTGATGCTGAATTCCGTGTTCTCGGAATTGGAAGCTCCACAGCTGTGGTGTTGAACGCAACCTTGGATGATCAAGGTGCGGTGGATGTAAGTCAGGCAGGCGTATCGTATTCCAGCAGTAATGAGACAGTTGCTGTTGTAGATTCGGCAGGAACCATCACGGCAATCAGTCCTGGCACAGCTGAGATTGAAGCTGTAGTTGATCTGAATGGAGTTACGAAGACGGCAAAAGTGCAAGTGCTGGTACCTTCGGCGAATCCGACGGCAACGACACGGTTTCCGGGCAAGGATACGTTTGTCCGCTCCGGTATTTATCAAGAGGATACGTATGGCAACGATACGAAGCTGTATGTGAAGAACGCGGGGGGAGACGATTTCCGGGAAGCTTATTTTACATTTGACTTGAGCGGTATTGCTGGAGAGATTGAATCGGTTAAGTTCCATGCGACAGGAAAATTGGAAGATACCGGCGGCACCTTCGTCGACACCGTTGTGAAGCCTGTTCTCACTAGCTGGGATGAAGCTTCGGCTAAGTATACAAACAAGCCGTCGCTGGGCAAGGCGATTTCAGGAGAAAATCGATTTACGAGTATAGAAGCTGATAAAAGCTACGATATTACAAATTTTGCGAGGGAGCAGCTGAGGAACGGATCAACGCTGGATCTGGCGCTTGTTCAGGAAGTGCTTGTTGGGCGGAAAATGTTTGTATATTCTAGCGAAAACACAAACAAACAGCCGTATCTCGAAGTAGTTACTCACACCTATGACAGAACTGTACATGATGCTTCTATTGACCCGATTGCAGTAAATTTCGATAAAAATGTGGACAGCGCAGAATTCAAGGATATCGCGATAGCGGTATCCTTGAATGGCAACCGTCTGGAAAGCATCAGTGATGGAAGTACAACATTAGTGGAAGGAAGGGACTACTCGGTTGTCGGCAACCGGGTTACCTTGAAAAAAGCATATCTTGTTGCGCAAATGTTAGGTTCTTTGGCACTGGAATTTGAATTCAGCGCAGGGGCTGATGTATCGCTTGTGGTTACTATCACGGATACAACGCCTCTGCCTAGCGCTGGAGGAGGCGAACCGGATGAGGAATCAAGTTCGGCGCCAAGCGCCCCAACCACGCCAGTCACACCTTCCGATTCCGATCCTGTGCTTGTGAATGACGTCGACGGCGTGAAAGTGACAGGTGAAGGGGAAACGGAGACGCGACCGGACGGTACCAAGATTATCAAGCTGCAAGTCAGTTCGGAGACATTGACTCAAGCCTTTGAAAGGATCGAGGGACAATCGCGGCAAATGATTACGATTCATGTGGATGCCGAGTATGCGGGTATGAGCGTAGTGCTGCCTGCATCAGCGATTACTCAAGCCGCCAATAATACACCATTGGCGGCTATCTCCATCCAAGCTGGCAAATACGGTTATGTATTACCAGTTAAGGCGATTCAGCTGGCAGATGCGGCGAAATCGCTAGGAACTGATGTCAAGGATTTAAAAATCGTTGTCTCCATCATGCAGGTCGATGACACGGAGAGCAAGGCCATTGAAGACAGCTCCCGTGTTGCCGGGGTTAAGCTTCTGGCAGCACCTGTCGACTTTCACGTCAGCGTGGAAGGCAACGGGAAGTCGCAAGTTATCGACAACTTCGGCAGTACGTATGTATCCCGTTCCGTTGTTATAGACGGATCTGTGGACATCGATCAGACGACGGTTCTACTCTATGACCCGGCAACTGGCAGCCTGACTTTCGTCCCAGCCACTTTTAAGGTCAAGGATGGCCAAACGACTGTAACTATTATCCGTAATGGAAATAGTATCTACACGATCGCCGAAACGAATAAATCGTTCATGGATCTTGGACAGCATTGGGCGAAAGCGGATATCGAACAGCTGGCTTCTAAGATGATTGTGAACGGCGTAAGCAAAGATGTTTTTAGTCCGGATCGACGTATGACACGTGCTGAGTTTGTCACTTTATTGGTAAGGGGGCTTGGCCTTACGGAGGATCGAAGCGCGTTGCGCTTTGCGGATATTTCTAGTAGAGATTGGTTTGCCGGATCAATCGGGGCAGCTGTGAAAGCTAGGTTAATCGACGGCTTCGAAGATGGAACATTTCAACCGGACGAAACTTTGACACGTGAGCAGCTAGCCGTTCTGATGGTTAGAGCAATGGCAACGGTAAATGGGAAAGAGAAAGCAAGTGTAAACAGTAAACGCATACTTAACCAATTTACCGATCGAAATGCTATTTCCAACTGGGCGGTCACAGCTGTTGGCGAAGCATTGAACATGAACATTATGAGCGGTATGACAGATACTGCATTCGAGCCTTCCACGGAAGCAACGCGGGCTCAAGCTGCTGTCATGATGAAGCGGGTATTACAGCATCTTGGGTTTATGAATTAACTGACATGCGCCACAGCTGAAATCTCTCGGCTGTGGCTTCTTTCGTAAAGGAGGGAGAGCTTTGGAGCGACAATATCGATATTACCATCGAATCATAGCCTATATGGAAGGGAATTATATGAAGGATTTGTCTTTGGAGCAGCTGTGTGAAGAGGTTTCCTTAAGTACCACCTATGTCAATCATATTCTCAAAAGCTGTACCGATCGAACTTTTATCCATGTACTAAATGAAATGCGGGTTAAGAAAGCTTGTGAGTATCTGGAGGAAGATCGGTTGAAAGTCAGAGAAATCGCAGAAAAAACGGGGTTTCGAAGCTCGAAATATTTCATCAAAATCTTTAAAGATATGCAAGGGGTTACACCTGGACAATATAAACGCTGAACTACTACGAGGGACAGCAGATTCTTCCGCTGTCCCTCGTATTTTCAGTAGGGGTTGCGAAGTTTCCCTTTATATAATATAGCCTGTAGTTATTTTTGACTATTTTATCTGATCTGAACAAACAAGGCAGTTTTAACTACATATTTTCCAGTTAATCAAAATTCGCAGCCGCACATCCTCGCTGGACTTCACTAGTAGTTTTTATCATTGATTTACGTTACCTGATATGACGCTCATGAACGATTCACCGTCCAAATAATTAGGAGTAACGCGGCCGTCGGTCATAGTGTTATTCGTAACTTGGACATTGCTGATGGACCAGGTGCCAGTCGCTTGAAAACAAGCGATCAAGCCGTAACTGTTTCCGTCAGTGATGGTTAATTGGTTATGATCTATGTAGAAATTGTTGAAATAATTGTCAGCAGGCTTGCCGCTCGTATAATTGATAGCAATTCCGGAAGCCTTGGAATTGATAGCTGTGTAGGAAACTTGCGAGATGATATTATTGATGATATCCAATTTATTGCTGGTGCCTTTTGGATAATCCGGCCAGTAGGCAATGGATGCGTGTTTGTTGTTGTACAGGGTATTCCCTTTAACGACGCCCGTGCTGCGCATCGAAATGGCGGATCCGTCAAGACTGTCGTGAATGCGATTATTTTGAATGGTCATATCTGGAGCCTTCGCATAGATGCCGTGGTATGGAGCGCTGGAGGAGAACGGATTGCGTCCCGTACTATAAATATCGTTATTGTCAATGAGCACGTTGGCATTATCGGCTTCTACCGTAATGCCGTTGCCGTCTACATTGTAGATCTGCGAGTTCTTTACCGTGATATTGCTTCCGCCATAAATATGTATGGCATGCGCATGAAAGTCAGTGCCTGTCCAGGTCAGCTCCTTAATCACGGAATCGTCGACCACAATATTATCAGACCTGTACAAATACATCCCCATACCAAATTCATTGCCATTGTCGGTGATGTTCCTCACAGTCGAATTTTTTATTTGAATATGGTTGGAATTGGAGATCAGCATACCTAGATCATTGCTTACATTATGAATGGTGGTGCCGATAATCAAAATATTCTCACGAGATGCAACTTCCAAACGTGTGGTCTTGTCTACATTTTGATATACCCAGTTCCATGAACCTGAGGGCCACCCCGTTGTATCCACCGATGTCAGCTTCCATTGCTGCGTAGTCCAGCCACTATACGTTACATTTTTCACTGTAACTCCGTTACCAGCGGTATCTCCGGTCAGCGCTTTCCCATTACATTCCAGCTTGAAATTCCCGTTCCCCAGATCCGTAATGGTCCACTGTTGTGTGGTCCAACCGCTGTAAGCTGCCGTTTTTACCGGATCCCAATCGGTGGAACTGTTCAAGGTTAAAGCTTTGCCAGCCGCCTCGATTTTATACTTTCCATTTCCTATGCTCGTAATCGTCCAAACACTTCCGCCTTGCGTGGCGTTTTTGCTGTAATTATTCACATTGCTCCAATCCGAGATGGATGTCACCTCTGCGAAATAAGCGTCATTGTTGTGGCTGATCCGGACTTTGCCGGTTGGCGGTTCAGCAGCACTACTTCGTGTTGGATTCCATGTAACCGCTAACAAAAGTACGAACGCCAAGAGTGATAGTAAGGCATACTTGCTCTTCATGGACATAATCATTCTCCTCCCATACTCATCGTTTAATAGCTTGCTCAGTGAATAGATCCACCTGTAGTAAGGATAAACCGCAGAAGGAACCGCGTAAATTCCAATATATCGAAATACATACCTTATTTTAAAACCCGGGAAACTTAATTAAATAGGGAGACAGAATACATAGATTCCCTAATTTGCAGGTACAGTCTACATATTGATCAGTGCCATTCCAGTTTTTGATGATGAGTTTGGGTTTTGACGATTTCCTATTTGTAAGGGTTTCCATATGATGAGTGTAATTGCTTGTACGCTAATCAGCCCTGTTGCCGAAGAGCGCAATCCTAACGAAGAGGTGATGGTGAATTGAAGAAAGGATCAAGCTTATATGCAAAACGGATAGCCAGCTTGTTGCTTGCAAGCGCTTTAACTTTAGCGGGACTACCTGCAGGGTTCTCCAAAGCGCATGCCGATAGTACTGTGGCAGGAACGCCGGGGGGCGTAGATGAGAGCTTGCTGAAATTATGGTTAAAAGCAGATCCGGCTAGTATGACCGTGAATGGGAGCGGGGAAGTGACCGTTTGGAAGGACAGCAGTCCGAAAGGGAATAATTTTATCAATGATGGGACAGTTGGGACTTCTAGTCCCCGGACGAAGCCTAAATATGTGGCAGCAAATCCGTCGCTGAATTTCCAGCCTTCGGTGCAATTTATCCGAGCAGGCACCGGCAGTATATTAGTAGACGGTGACGGGCTGTTCGCACAAGATGAAGTCGTAGATCGTGCAAGTGTGTATGTGACGGCCGGCGGATTGTCGGAAACGAATAAGTCTTCACAAATTTTCTATGAAACGTTACAAGGGAAAGGGAAATTGGGGGCGTACCTTCCTTTCTACTCTAATCCTAACACCCAAATTTTGTGGGATGCGGGTGATCTCGCCTCGGGTAGCAATCCACGTCTTACAACAGGGTATAGCGTCCCTCTTCGTCAATATAACAGTTGGGGGTTTCAATTTGATTCGCAGCCAGTGACAGGAAACGTCTACCAATCCGTTACGCTTGACGGTCAATCGTATGCGACTTCAACATCTTCACGTCTTCCGATGAAAGGAGTCGGGAGCAATCCGATGACAATTGGCTCTGCACTCAGCGGTGGTTCCGGTTACGACGGACAACTAGGCGAGTTGATTGTATTTAATGATGCGCTGACAGCTATGCAGCATCAGCAAGTACAAACATATATGGCCCTCAAATTCGGAACGCCGCTGAAAGGGAAGGATTACGTTTCGGCAGGGGTGTCTCCGCAAGTAGTATGGCCGTCCACGCTTAACGCGGCATTTAACAATAATGTAGCGGGAATTGCCAAGGACGAGGATGGCGCGTTAGCTCTGGATACGAGCCGAAGCAGTGAAGATCCGACAGCATCGCAAATCATCATCAGCGCAAAACAATCGCTCAGCGATAAACAGTATCTGCTCTGGGGAGATAATAAGAGCACGGCGCCTTCTATTCCTTACGGCACAGGCTTTAAGCGATCGACACGAATTTGGAAGGCTCAGAACACCGGTAATGTTGGCGCTGTGCAGGTCGCATTTCCGCTAGGGATGCTTCCGTCAGGCGGGCTTTTGTTAACGAGCAGCAGCGGTGATTTCAGCGATGCCGTGTCTCTGCCTTTAACCCAGGTTAACCTGCATGGGGAAACGTACTATGCAGCGGATGCGACGCTTGCCAATGGTTCGTATTTTACCTTTGCAGAGAAATTGCCAGACATTCAGCTATCTGCCTTGGACGTTTGGGCGGGCAGTCAGCATCTGGGGATGACACCCTCTTTCTCACCGACCAAGCTAGACGGTTATGAGGTAACAGTTCCTGAGGATGCCGATACGATCCGCTTGAATCCGCAAGCGGACGCAGGGATTTCCGTGGATGCGACGCTGACGAACAATGCGGTGACGAACCAGCCGGTGGGCGATATGAACCAGATTGCCATGACGCCTGGAATTAATAAAATAAAGGTGAACTCATCCAGCGGCAGCTCGATGAATACATATGCCTTGCAAGCGTATCGGTTGTCGGCCAAAGGAACGAACGGCCGTATTCCGATGAACGCTACCACGGTGACCGGCAGTTCGTACCAACCGAACACAACGAATATTCCGGCCAATGTCGTGGACGGGATCTGGGATGGCGATGTGCGTTGGTCGGCTTCGGGGCAAGGGGAGTGGCTGCAGTTCGATATGGGGCAGTCGGAGACAGTGACGTATATGAACATTGCTTTTCTGAATGCGGTCGATCGTCTGTCCTCCTTTGAAATTTTAGGCTCGAATCAGGCGGATTTCCAGCAATCGACGGTTCTGTTGCCCAAGCGACTTAGCCGGTCACTGCGCGCTGGCGAAAGCATTTTACAGCCTTATGTATTTAGTCAGCCAGCAGCTTATCGCTACTTGAGGTTAGTTGGGTATGGCAATAATGCGTCAGGAAGCTCAAGCAGTTGGAATAGTATAACCGAAGTTGAACTATACACGGGAACACCTCCGGAAGTGAACGAGCCAACAGGGCCAACTGGGCCGCCGCAAGCGGGGGATAAACCGGTAGATCCGCTTCCGCCAGTTCAAGTTGTTCGTGTGAATACCGCAAGCGAGTTGCAGGCTGCGCTCGATCAAGCTACGCCAGGGACGACAATTGAATTGCAGAATGGTACCTATGAGCAGCAAGGGGCATTCATCATGAAGGATAAGCACGGAACGGCTGCGCAACCGATTCGGGTGGTGGCTGTGGAGCAAGGGAAGGCGATTATCGCTGGGGACAGCTATATGTATATCCACAATGCCAGCTACGTCAGCGTGGAAGGGCTTACGTTCCACTCCGGCGGCGGGTCGGAGAATAGCGAAGATTCGTTGAAAAGTCGAGGTATTGTTGACATAAATTTTTTAGGCACTTTGAAAGGGTTACACCCTGGTGTAGAACTGTATGACACTAACAATGTCTCCATCCTGCGCAACACGTTTGCTTTGGATGAAACGGGGCAGAGATACCGTTTCTCAAAAACTGAGAACGGTGTGAATAAGATCATCTGGTGCGTCATCGGTGTGGAGAACAGCTGCCGTTATGGCAGCGAATATAACGCCAACAACGCCGTCTATACAGGAGAAACGTCGCATACACCGGGCTCTACGCTGCAAACGGATGGTGGGACGGATCGGCACTATATCCGAGTAGAGGGCAACGGCAGTCATAACCGGATTGCTTACAACGATATTGGACCGAAGACCGGCTTTGGCGCTGCAATTACGTACGATGGCAAAGATATGGTTTCGCAATACGACGTGATTGAGTACAATTATTTCCACGATATGGGTCCAAGGGTCTCCAATGGGATGGAAGCGATTCGTCTCGGACTTTCGGGATTGTCTCTGGTACCTGGGCATGTGACTGTGCAATACAACCTATTCGATGGTTTGAACGGCGAAGATGAGATCGTGTCGGTGAAAAGCAGCGACAATACGATTCGGTACAACACGATTCTGAATTCCTTTGGAGGCTTGGTGGCTCGGCATGGTCATCGTAACAGCTTCTATGGTAACTTTATTATTGCAGACGGGAAAAAAGAAGGTACCAGTGGATTCCGTATTTATGGGAATGATCATCAAATATATAACAATTACATGGAAGGCTTGACTGACGATGCCATTACAGTTGATGGCGGCACGGAGGATGCGGGACCGGATGGCAGCGCGAATCCGATGATCCACTGGGGGATCGGCGTGAATGAGGTGGCTCCACTCCGGAGCTTGTCAGAGGAAAGACAGACGGAATTGCTTCGCGGACATTGGCGGCAATATAACGTACAGATTTTTAATAATACGATTGTTAATTTAGCCAGCAAAGCTTCCGCGCTGAAAATGGACAAACGGACATTCGAGCCGACTGGGACGCAAGTGTATAATAATGTGATCTTCAGCAATGCGGGAACCATATTTAATGAGACCAGTAAAATTACGGTTGATGGCAGACCGACCTATGCCGGCAACATGACTGATGGCCTTGCGGCTGTGTCAGCAGCTGCGACTGTTGTAAACGCCACGTACAAAGGTGATTTGAAGCTGGTTCGTGGCATCGACGGATTGATCCGCTTATCGCCATTAAGTCCAGCGATCGATGCAGCCCAAGGCCCATACCTGCCGAGGGATGATATGGACGGTCAAAGACGGACCAATACCGTTGACGTCGGTGCGGATGAATATGTACCTGTAGGCGAGCTGACACAACGGCCGCTAACATCGGCCGATGTTGGGCCAACTGCAGGACGGAACGTGCCGGTGGAAGAGGAGAAGCCGGCTTTAAGCGGCCTTCAAATCAGTTCGAATCTGACGATCTCACCGGCATTCAGTTCGGAGATCACTTACTACACGGTGATGGTCCCAACGGGGATCAACAGCTTGACTTTGACGCCGACTTCCATCGGTCAGGGGGCGGCAATTCATGTGAGCGTAGACGGCGGAACGCTGCAGTCCGTTCTCAGCGGCAGCGAGAGCAGACCACTCGCCATTGCTGTTAACGGCAGTGTAGTTCTGTTGGATGTGACAATGCCTTCTGGTGCACATAAAACATACACGATACTGGCTCAGCGTCCACCGGCAAGTGGTTCATCTTCATCGGGATCCACATCTGGGTCTACCCCGGTGCCTGTACCAACACCAACGCCGAAGCCAATACCGGAACCGAGCAAACCGCCTGTAATTCCTACAGATCCGTCCAAACAGCAATCATTCGCTGATGTGCCGAATCACTGGGCGTCGGAGGTTATCTCTCGCGCAGCTGCCAAAGGCATCGTGAACGGTTACGCAGATGGCAGCTTCAAACCTGACGAGCCCATGACGAGAATGCAATTTGCTGCTATGCTGGTTCGAGCTCTTGGTTTGAAGGCCGAAACGTCAGCAACTAAGTTTGCCGATGGGGCAGACATACCAGCCTGGGCAGTCGGCGAATTGGGGGCAGCGCTGAAAGCGGGCATTCTGCAAGGCTATGAAGACGAGTCTTTGCGGCCTAATAAACCGATCAACCGAACAGAAATGGTTGCTATGCTAATAAGGGCTTATAATCAACAAGGGGGAGTTTCATCTCAAGTGTCATTTAGCGACATTTCCCAAATTCCAGCTTGGGCATTGCCAGCCATTTCGCAAGCTGTTTCCCTAGGGCTAGTAACTGGACGTGAGCAAAATATGTTCGAGCCGTTAGCTGGAGCAACGAGAGCGGAAGCGGTAACGATTATTATGCGGTTATTGGATCGATAACACCATTTTAATCTCATATCTCATGCACAATTACACATAAAGGGTAGATCATATGCAGTAGGCCTGGCATCCCGTTTTTTTTGGGACCTGGCCTGCTGCATTTAGTGCTTTGTTTGCATATATGAAGGGAGAATTTAAAGATGGAACATTTTGGCCAAATAATTAAAGAACATTGGAGTTTATATGTTGATCTGACAGCGATAATCCAACAGGCTGATGCCTACCTGACGACTTTTCCTGTACAGATTACGGATGAGAGAGCTCTGCATAGCCCGGGAAATGCTCATGACTATTATTCAAACGGCGATTATTGGTGGCCAAATCCCGATACGCCAGATGGATTGCCGTATGTACGCCGTGATGGCGAGAGTAATCCAAATAATTTTCATGCACATCGGATCCTCCTTCGCCGAATGCGATCTCGTGTTGCTTGTCTGGCTGCCGCATTTCGGATAACAGGTGAGCCGCATTACGCGTCCCACGCGGTTCGGCTGCTAGACGCATTCTTTGTCAATGAGAGCACACGAATGAATCCGCATCTGCTTTACGCGCAAGCTGTGCCTGGCGTATGCGACGGGAGAGGGATCGGTGTAATTGATACGCTGCATTTGATTGATGTGGCAGCAGCTGTTCAGATTCTACAACGTAGTCCTATGTCCTTAGCAGATTCTCTCGTCCTACAAAATGTTTCCGTATGGTTCGCAGATTACTTGAAATGGATGAATGAGCATCCACAAGGGGTAGAAGAGAGAAACGAACCAAACAATCATGGGGTATGCTGGTATGTGCAGGCGGCCGCATTCGCGCGGTTAACCGGTCAACAACCGATGTTGGATTGGTGCAGAGAACAATACAAGACCAAACTACTGGTCGAGCAGATGGCTGCAGATGGCAGTTTTCCACGGGAATTGTCCCGTACGAAGCCGTATGCCTACTCCCTTTTTACTCTCGATAATTTCGTTACGCTTACGCATCTTCTTTCCACACCTAACGATAATTTGTGGGAATTTCAACTGTCGGATGGCAGAGGGATAGAGAAAGGGATCAACTTTTTATTACCCTATATAGAAAATAAGCAAACTTGGCCCTATGGCCGAGATGTCGAATATGATGCGCAATGGCCTGTAGCTATGTCATTTTTACTGCTTGCAGGGTTGGCTTATGATTCTGATAGGCTAATGGCCTTATGGCATAAATTAGATCAAAAACCGAAAGAAGATGAACTGAGGCGGAATATGGCCATTAAGCAGCCGCTGCTTTGGATATGAGGGACTTAAAACCGAGACGAGTTCCTCTATTTTCGCTATAATATATGAAAACAGTTACAAATGGGGATAAGGGGTTAGTGCTAATGAAGTTTAATCGGATCCGGTTTAATAAACGCAGCGTAATGTTTACTTGGTTTACTTCTTATATTTCCGTGCTGCTCGTCCCAATCATCATCAGCGGAATTCTTTACGCGGCTTCCTGGCATGTGGTCGAATCGGAAGTAAATCGTGCCAACACGAACGCATTGAAGCAGATGGAATTGGCGATAGATAACAGTTTGGGAGGTATTGAGCGATTAAGTCTGGAAATATCCCTCAATAAACAGGTAAATGCGTTTATCAATACCTCACTGCCGCTTTCGGATAACGATTATTACGATTTAGTCACCATTTCGAATGATTTGCGGGTGTATCAGACAGCGAATGAGTTCATAGAACAAATTTATCTGTATTACAAAAATAGTGATACGGTTATATCGACCCGTAATCGGACGGATGGCCGCCAATTGTTTCAGATGTTAGACGGACAAACCTTGAGAGGTTATGACGCATGGAAGTCGTTTCTAGACGCTCGCTATGTCCAGACCTATATGCCAGTGACGATGAAAGAGAATGACAATTCGTACAAAGCTGTTTTATTTGCCAAATCCGTTTCATTGGCGAATCGCGATCAGCCAGGAGCGGTGCTCCTATTTGTAATGAAAGATACGAAACTGCTTGCCAATCTTCCGCCATCTGAAGCGACATCTGTGGCGTTGCTGGATAAAGAAAACCGACTAGTTGCTTCTAGTGGTCTTGAGCAAAGGCCGCAATTTCTTACCTATGACAAATTTACTGGTGAAAATGGACTCTTCTATGGGGATGTAGCCGGGGAACAGGTTGCTGTATCCTATACCACGTCAGCTAGGACAGGCTGGAAATACATGTCGATGATTCCTGCTGAGCGCTTTGATGACAAGATGAGATATATGAAAAGGCTTGTTTATGCTAGCATTTTGCTCAGCCTTCTGCTAGGCGGGGTGGTCACGTTCTTGTTCCTACGCAAAAATTACAATCCGATTAATCTTCTCATCCGCAGCTTCTCAATGAAAGCAGGGATTTCATTTGCCGAGGGCACGAATGAGTACGGCTTCCTGCAAGATGCGCTCAACAATACATTCGCCGAGAAAGAGCAGGTTGATCGCCGTTTGCATCAGCACCGCGATGCCATTCGTTCGCATTTTCTGCAGGGGCTTCTAAAGGGGAACCTGGAACAGGATATTCCTGTACATGAATCGCTCTCAGCGCACGATATTCGATTGTCTTCCGATCATTTTGCAGTACTCTTATTCCATATCGATCATTTTGGCAAGTTCCAGGACGATGTCACCGTTGATCCGCAAAAGGTGAAGTTGATGCAGTTCATCCTGATGAATGTTGTAGAAGAAGTAATCGGCAGCCAGCATCGAGGTTACGTAACTGAAATTGATGATATGCAGGCTTGTATTTTTAATTTCGGCATGGGGCAGGACCCCGAGGACCTGCGGCAGGTTGCTGAACAGGTGAAATTGTTCTTGCTTGACCATTTCCATGTCCATTTGACAGTGTCGATTAGCGGAATTCATACCGAGTTGTTCGGGATTGCCGGGGCCTATCAAGAAGCGCTGTCGGCGATGGCTTATCGACTTGTTATAGGAGGCGGAGCGATCATTCGATACGATGAATTACCGAGTTCCGAAGCTGCCCACCAGGCCGGAAATTATTATTACCCGTTGCATGTGGAGCAGCAATTAATTAATTTTGTCAAAACAGGCGATTATGAGAAGTCGAGCTCCATCATTGAGCAAATTATAGAAACAAATGCATCTAATGCGGTGTTGTCCGTCCCACTCGGCAAGTGTCTCATGTTTGATTTGGCTAGCACGATGTTGAAAACGATGAATGAAATCGGCTCGCAAAGCAATAAAGCGTCCTTTATCGAACAGTTTCATCCTGTGGAACGACTTTTCGGCTGCGAAACGATGAAAGAAATGAAAGGGGAAATCCTCTCGATTCTTGAGCAGGTCTGCCAGTCCATCCAAGCTGAGCGTAAACAGGATTACAGTCCGCTTGGCGAGCTTGTAATTTCATTTGTGAAAGCCAATTACGCGGAAGATAATTTAAACATTTCGATGATTGGAGAGAAGTTCGGAATCACACCTTCTTATTTATCCAAACAATTTAAGGCACAAACCGGGGATGCACTGCTTGATTTTATTAGTCGAACACGGTTGGAAGAGGCCAAGAAGCTGCTAAGCGAACAATCGCTCTCCATTATGGAGATTGCCCGGAAAGTTGGGTATGCGGATATCAATACGTTTAATCGAACCTTCAAGAAATTTGAGGGCATTACGCCAGGGAAATATAAAGAACTAAAGTGATACGTTACTGTTTGACATGGAGTCGTACAAGCTTGCTTGCGCGACTTTTCATTTTTTGCACAGTGATTTTGGATTCTGATGATTGCTTTCTATGGATTTTAAATAGGGATTTGCAGTTTTGACGATATTCAAAAGGGTGCTTTACCAGCCATACTGAAGTTACAGTGCTACAACGAAATCAATCGCACTAGAAAATATGAGGGGGATTCCACATGAGCAGTCGTTCAAAAAGAAAATCCATTAGCCTGGCACTAAGCGTTGTGGTCGCTTCCAGTATGTTCGCCGCATGTTCCAAAGAGGCAACGAAGTCTCCAAGTGAAACGGGAGCTACTACAACGACAGCACCAACTGCCGCAGCAGGCAAATATCCAATTGCTACGCAAGAAACACTAACATCTTGGGAGCAAATTAACCCGAACTTGACAACGTTATTTCCTAACCTTGGCGATTCCCCATTTGGCAAGCGATTGGAGAGCGAAACCGGCGTTAAGGTCAAGTATACGCATCCTGCTGACGGTCAATCGAAGGAACAATTCAACTTGCTGATCGCTTCGAACAATCTACCGGATGTGATTGAATATAATTGGGGCGGCGGCGGAACGGCTGCGTATCCAGGTGGACCGGAGAAGGCGATTGCCGACAAGGTCATCCTTCCTCTTAACGACTTGATCGATAAGAATGCACCTAATTTGAAGAAGCTGTTGCAACAGGATAAAGAACTGGACAAAATGATTAAAACGGACAACGGCACCTACTACGCTTTTCCAATGATTCGTCCGGACAATGGCCTGGTTTTCCGCGGACCGATGCTTCGCAAAGACTGGCTGGATGAGATGAACCTCAAAGTGCCTACAACAATTGATGAATGGTACACCGTATTGAAAGCGTTTAAGGAGAAAAAAGGAGCTTCCGCAGCTTTGACCGCTCAATACAGCAATGAATTGAATATTCAGGATGCTTTCATTGGCGCTTATAAAACAGCCAACCGTTTCTACGTTGATGATCAAGGCAAGGTGAAATACGGGCCGATCGACCCTCAATTCAAAGATGCTTTGACTCTGCTGAACAAATGGTATGCGGAAGGTTTGCTGGATAAGGATTTCGCGTTGAATACAGATTCCAAATCGCAGGATACGAAATTACTGAGCAACGCTTCCGGAGCGACAGTTGGCCTACTCAGCGCTGTGGGTAAATGGATGGATACGGGCAAGAAGACGAACCCGAACTACCAGCTAGTGGCTGCTCCATACCCGACGTTGAACAAAGGCGAACGTGCTTTCATCGGTCAACGTGACTTTAAATACAACCCAGCTGTAAGTAAAGCTGTTGCAGGGGATTCCAAACATGCGGAGCTGGCTGTCAAGTGGATGGATTATGCGTTTGGCGAGAAGGGCGCATTACTCTTCAACTTCGGTATTGAAGGCGAAAGTTATACGATGAACAATGGCGTGCCTACGTTTACTGATAAAATCACCAAAGATCCGAAATTCAGCCTGCAGCAAATGGTATCCCAGTATACGAAGCCAAACGGTCCGTTCTTGGGTGACAGCCGGAAGAGCTTCAATACGTACAAAGAGCAAGATGACGCTGTCAAGATTTGGGAGCAAACGGACGCTGCTAAGCATGTGATGCCTCCTTTCTTGACGCCGACAACAGAAGAAAGCAAAGAGCTGGCAAAATTGAGTACAGCGATTACGAGCTATAAAGAAGAAATGTTCGTGAAATTTGTCATGGGCAAAGAGCCGATCAGCAAATTCGATGACTATGTCAAACGGATTAATGAAATGGGGATCGACAAGGTGACCCAAATTTATCAACAAGCTCTAGATCGATACAATAAGCGATAATTAGTTTACGGCAAAATCTTGCGGGAGTAGGAGCGTATTGTTCCGATCTTCCGCAAGAATAGGGCCGTGGCAGGAGAAGGTGATGCGATGAACACCATGATTTCCAAAACGAAGCCAGTTACAGCCATTGAAGACAAACGAAAAGTATTTCGTTTCGGGTTATTGCTGGATATACGTAAAAACAAACTGCTTTATGTAATGTTGCTGCCTGTTCTGCTGTATTATGTCGTCTTTCATTATGCGCCGATGTATGGCGCCTTGATCGCTTTCAAGGATTACTCTCCAAGGATCGGTATTTGGGGGAGCGACTGGGTTGGGTTCGAGCATTTTATTAATTTTTTCAACGGAGCCTACTTCTGGCGTACGATTAAGAATACGGTTCTGATCAGCTTCTACCAGTTGTTGTTCGGATTCCCGGCGCCTATTATTTTGGCCCTTTTACTGAACGAATTAAGACATGCTATGTTTAAAAGATTGGTCCAGACCGTTACTTACATGCCGCATTTTATTTCTTTGATTGTCATTTGCGGGATATTGAAAGATTTTACAACCAGCGATGGAGTTATCAACGATATCATTGCCTTTTTCGGAGGGGAACGCTCGACGTTCTTGCTAGAACCAAGTCTGTTCCGTTCTGTCTATGTGACTTCCGGGATCTGGCAAAATATCGGATGGGGGACGATTATTTTCTTGGCGGCTTTAACCGGAATTGATCAAGAACAGTACGAGGCAGCTAGAATCGATGGCGCTGGCCGCTGGAAACAAATGACGCACGTCACGTTACCGGGGATTATGCCCATCATCATTATTTTGCTTATTCTCGACATAGGTAAAATGATGAATGTCGGTTTTGAGAAAATCATTTTGCTGTACAATCCGGGTACTTATGAAACGGCAGATGTCATTTCTTCCTATGTGTACCGCGTTGGTCTGCAGGACTTCAATTATAGTTACAGTTCAGCGGTGGGCTTGTTTAACTCGGTCATCAACTTTGCCTTGCTCATTTCCTCCAACTGGTTGAGCCGCAAATTCAACGATACAAGCTTGTGGTAAAGGAGTGTGCGTGAGGATGGTAAACAAGAGGAGCTTTTCAGAAATATGTTTTGATACGTTCAATGTTTTGCTGCTGATTTTAATGATGCTGCTTACCGTATATCCACTTATTTATGTGCTGTTTGCTTCGGTTAGTGACGCAGGAAGCTTGATGGGCTATACGGGCATGTTATGGCGTCCCCTCGGTTTCTCGCTTGATGCTTATACGAATGTATTCCGCAATCCGATGATTGTAAGAGGCTACGGCAATACGCTGTTTGTCGTACTAGCGGGCTTGGTGCTGAACATTACGCTCACTGCGTTCGGGGCTTACGCGCTCTCGCGAAAGAGCTTGCAGTACCGCAAGCCGCTTATGTTGTTTATCATTTTTACAATGTTCTTTAGTGGCGGGTTGATCCCCCTTTACTTGACGGTCAAAGGTGTGGGATTAATCGATTCCTTATGGTCGCTTATTATTCCAACTGCCATTAATACGTTTAATCTGATTCTAATGAAGACGGCATTCGAAGCGATTCCAGATGCACTTGAGGAATCGGCCAAAATAGATGGAGCGAACGACTTCGTCATTCTCTTTCGGATTGTGCTCCCGCTCTCGATGCCCGTTATCGCTGTCATGCTGCTGTATTACGGCGTTGGCCATTGGAATTCCTGGTTTAATGCGATGATTTTCCTGCAGGAGCGTTCGCTTTATCCATTACAGCTAGTGCTGCGGGGGATTTTGCTGCAAGGGGAAACCAATGCCAATTCAGGCGCTTCCGATGACGATGCCGCCATGCTTGCCGCTACCTTGAAGTATGCGACGATCATCGTTGCGACGGTTCCGATTTTGTTCGTATATCCATTTTTACAGAAATACTTTGTGAAAGGTGCTCTGATCGGAGCCGTCAAAGGATAGAGGAGGGATCTTTGCGTGAAAGAAGTAAACAGCTCAGCGGTTAAACTAGAGGTCGATTGGGAAGCCTACATGGCCAATAACGATATGGAATGGGTAGTTAAGCCTGTTAGCTGGGACGAAGGAGCTTTCCTCGGCAATGGCTTGCTCGGCACGATGGTTTATGGCGAGGAGCATGCGAGTAAGCGAAATGTGCTTCGCATGGTGACCGGACGCACGGATGTCACGGCCATCCGTATGGATAAACCAGGATTCCCGCCCCGCGTTCAGCTTGGTGAGCTGGATCTGGAATTGGAAGGGAAGATCTATCATCCCACACAGATGCGCATTAGCTTATGGAACGCTGAACTGCAGGCTACGCTGACGACAACAAGCGGAGAGGTCAAGCTGCGCTCACTCGTCCACAGTCTTGATCCGGTGATCGCCATAGAGATCGAGACGACAGATGGAGAAAATGGTGCTCGGTTTGCATGGTACCCTTTTCCAGAAGTCGATCCTGTTCTGAAGAACGCAGACGGCGTGAATTTAAATCAATATGTGCCGCAGACGGAAGTAGCCTATACGGAAGATGAGGATGGCATCCGCGTGTGTACCCAGCGGTATTCGGGCGAAGATGGCTGCGTAACCGCTTGGAAGGACGTGCAGGTTTCACCGAATCGGCGTATCTGCTGGCTGTCCATTGCACGGGGGCATAGTGAAGCGACAAAGGCTGAAGCTGTAGAGGCGGTAGCGCAGGCTTCAGCAGCGAATTTCGAAGAATGGGTGCAAGCACATAGGGATTGGTGGCACCGCTATTACCAGCAAAGCTTCGTTTCGCTGCCGGATGGACGATTGGAAAGCTTTTACTGGATACAAATGTATAAGTTGGCTTCAGCTACGCGAGTAGACAAACCCTTGATTGATAATCAAGGTCCTTGGCTGACATCGACGCCTTGGCCAGGTGTCTGGTTCAATATGAATGTACAGATGAGTTATTCACCGGTTTATACGGCTAATCGTTTGGAGATGGGGGAATCTCTTGTTCATTCTCTGCATGCGAATAGACATCAGCTGATTCGCAATGTGCCAGAACCTTTCCAGCACGATTCAGCTGGTTTAGGACGAAGCTGCAGCTTCGACTTGCAGACGAATGTAGAGGATGAGATTGGCAATTTAACGTGGATTTGTCATAACGTGTGGCGGCACTACCGATATACCATGGATGATGGCATGTTGGAGGAAGTGTTATTTCCGATTCTCAAGCGGAGTGTGAATTATTATATCCATCTGCTGGAGGAGGGAGAAGACGGATGCTTGCATCTGCCTCCGACAATATCTCCCGAATATGGCTCATTCATGCGGACAACGGTGCCGGACTGTCATTATGATCTTTCCTTGCTGCGCTGGGGCTGTGAGACCTTGCTTGCGATATGCAAGAGGTTGAGCATTAGCGAACCACTCAATCCGAAATGGGAAGACATTCTGGCGCGTTTGGTCCCCTTGCCTGTCGATGAGACTGGCTTTATGGTGGGGCGCGAAATGCCACTTGCTTACGGGCATCGTCACTTTAGTCACTTGCTGGCGATTTTCCCGCTGCATCTAATCAGCGGAGAAACGGAGGAAGAGCGTGCTTTAATCGCAACTTCTCTGCGTCATTGGCTGGCGAAAGAAGGCGATTTGCGTGGCTTCAGTATGACCGGAGCGGCCTCGATTGCCGCAGTACTTGGATGGGGAGATGAGGCGATGCGGCTTCTGCAGTCGCTGCTGCTCATCATCAAGCCGAATACGATGTACAAGGAAGCGGGACCGGTGATCGAAACGCCGCTGGCCGGTGCGGAATCGATCCAGGATATGCTGCTTCAGAGCTGGGGCGGTAAGCTGCGGGTATTTCCAGCTGTGCCGGAAGCATGGACAGAACTGGCCTTCCATGACTTACGAGGGGAAGGCGCCTTCTTGGTCAGCGCTGTCCGCAAGGATGGTGCCACACAGTGGATCAGGGTGAAGAGCTTGGCTGGAGAAGCATGTCTGATTAAGACGGGCTGGCATGGACGGATTCGATGGAACATCATCGGCGTAGACGGAACAGAGCGAGTGTCTGGTGAAATGGTTATCCATGATGAACTATCACTGGAGTTGAAGAAGGGTGAAGAGGCTTTTCTCTACCCAGGTGAAGAGGTTCCTGATTTCCATGTAAGTCCGGTCGGAGGAAGGGACAAGGTTGTGCGCTACTTCGGCGGACACAAGCCCTGGCGGTTATACGGGTTTCATTCAGACAAATAAAGCGGTAAATAGTTCTGGCATGATAATGGAATGAATATGAGGCTGTCCCATAAGTAGATTCTTCTACTTTAGGACGGCTTTTGCTTTATTTATATAGACACATTTTATTGTATCAGGCATGCCAAAGGGGAAGACTTACCTCGTGTCGAATAGCAGAGTGTGATGATGTGTTACTTTAATTAAAATGAGGTGGCTGCATGTTTGCACAGTACGAGGACTCCGAACGATTAGATAAGATGGAAGGTTTGACAGAAGCCTATTCGCCGTATCAGGATTTTCGATTATATCCTTCTTCGGTTACTCCAGGAATTCGACTCGGAATGAATGTGATCAAACCGGAGAATCCGGGTCTACTGCTTATTCAATTGCACGGCTGGCATATGAGTATGCCGAAGCCGCAACGGCGTGATACCCCTAATGAAAGCTCGTATTTGATTGTACAAGTGGATATGCGTGGGCGTGCCTTCTCCCAAGGGAACGCAGATTGTAATGGGTTCGAGCTGATTGATATCTACGATGCCGTCCAGTTCGTTCGTCAAGTGTACAAAGACTGGCTGCTCGCTGAGGAGCCTACTTACTTGGAAGGCGGAAGTGGTGGCGGCGGTAATGTACTAGCTACCGTAGCCAAGTTTCCTGATCTATTTGCAGCAGCGTCGGCCTTGTACGGGATGTCTGATTACGCTGTTTGGTACGAACAAGATCAAATAGGAGAATTTCGCGACGAGATGGATGTCTGGATTGGCTGCACGCCGCAAGAAGATATGGAGCGATACCAGGCAAGAAGTGGCTTGCACTTGGCTATGAATGTGCATACTCCGATCTACATCACCCATGGTGATGGGGATATTCGAGTGCCTGTCACTCACTCTCGTAATTATATAGAGAAGATGCAGCAATTGAACAAAGAGCAGCTCGTTCGTTATGATGAGCTTGCAGGTGTCGGAGATCAAGGACATCTAGCGCATATTCGACCCGAACAGTCACTCCGAGTGAAAGTAGAATCAGAGCGAAATAGGAGCGACCACCCGAGGCCAATTCAGCTTCCGTTACAGGGTAAACTTCTAGTGGGCGGGTATGTGTACACGAAGTACTTCAAGCTTCATTTAGACTCTGTGAATCATCTCGCTGAACTGGTGTATGACGTTGAGGAACGCAGTGTCCGATTAACCGCTTCAGCAGAGTATACGTATTATTTAGAATGGGCGGATGGGACTGTTGTAAGCGGATGTTGTGAGATACATGCAAGATAGAAAAATGGAGATTTTTGGCATGAAGAGAGGGCTCATGCTTAGATTGTTTCTGTCGAATTACATAAGTAAGGTGAAAGAATTTAATTAATTGATTACAAATAAGAATTGATAAAGCGAAATCAGAAAATAGGTCTAGAGACCTGTTTTCTGATTTTTACTTTTTTGCGCGAGTTTTTTCACTAATTTTGGCAAATGCCTGATGCTTTTCAATATACTGCTTTTGCTCAGTGGGCATTCTGGTGTTAAAGAAGTGGCTAGTTCGGTGGAGGAGTTAGTACGTATCTTCCTTTCCAATGGATTGAGTATCCGAAAGGGAATTTTCAATATTTTGGGACGCACACAAATTAATTTAGAAGTTCTAGAGTTGTAATGAACATAAAACGGTTAAGGTGGGAGTTTGATCCTGCCTTAACCGTTTTTTATTTATACACCTTCGCAGCATGTCGCATATCCAAGAGAATTACCTATATTGCAATTTACTTTGTGAATTGCGCCTCCTAGAATAACTGTAGAGGTAAATAGAAGGTTCACCTTTACGGGCAAGGTTCAACTCAGGAGGTAGCGCAATGTCAGACGCAATGGAAATTAATTTTGAGGCGTTTCAGAATCCTCCCGCTCAATTCCGTTCGATTCCGTTCTGGTCTTTAAACGACCGATTGGAACCCGCTGAAATAAAAAAACAACTGCAGCAGTTTGCTGAAGGTGGATTTGGAGGGGTATACCTCCATAGTCGAACAGGGTTAATGACGGAATATTTGGGAGAAGAATGGTGGGCTGCGATCCAAGCTGCCTGTGAACTGTGTGAGGAGCTGGGGATTGAGGCTTGGTTTTATGACGAGGAGAAATGGCCTTCCGGTTTTGCGGGCGGGATTGTTCCTAACCTAAGTTCGGATTATCATGCGAGATCACTAATTAGACTGGTCAAAGGGACAGAGCTTCCCCCTAACTGTGAATGGTTACAAGAGGATGATTCCTATATCTATGTAAGCTGCAAAGATGCGCTAGGCAATGCGTGGTACAACGGCACCTGTTGGGTCGATTTAATGAATCCGGAGATGGTAAAGTCATTTATCGATTGCTCTTACGCGCCCTACGCTGAGAAATACAAAGCCTATCTTGGGCATACGGCCAAAGGGATTTTCACAGATGAACCCCAGATCAGTCCAAGAGCTGTCAGCTTTCCCCATCAGGGGATGATCAGCTACTCGCCTTGGTTGAGGGAATTTTTCCAAGGCCAGCATGGCTATGACATATTGGAGCACGTGCAATCCCTTTTTGACAACACAGGTGCGTACAGGAAAGTTAGACTAGACTACTATCGGAGCCTATCTGCTCTGTTAGAAAACAGCTTTAGCCGCCAGATTGGCGAATATTGTGCGGAGGCGGGATTGACGTGGACGGGTCATTTTAATGGGGAGAACTCTTTTGGTTCCATTATTTTGAATGTTGGTAATATGATGATTCAGTATCGTCATATGCAACAACCTGGCATTGATCACTTGGGTTTACGGATTGATGGCGGGCTAATTGCCGCCAAAAGCCTGACTAGCGTCGCCAATCAGTACGGGATGACGCGCAGGCTCTCTGAATTGTTTGGCATCAGTGGTCAAAATATGAGCTTTGAAGACCGCAAATGGATCGCTGGCTGGCACGCTGTGCTTGGTATCAATCACTTTTGCCCGCATCTCGCTTTATATAGCATGAAGGGCTGCAGGAAGCGCGATTATCCGCCTACGATTTCACCGCAGCAACCTTACTGGAAAGACAATAAGCTGGTGGAAGATTACATGGCGCGGATTTGCTACGTAACGGCTCTAGGGGAATTTGCACCCGAGCTGCTGGTCTTGCACCCGCTGGAGAGCTGTATCATGGAACTTCCAGGGGCGGATGTTGTTTCCATTAATGCGGTAAGTACGATTAGCATCAATGAACGCGACACCCAATTCATTACGCTCCTAGAGCAGTTAATGGGAATTCATCGAGATTATGATTTGGGCGATGAACAAATTCTTCAAGACATTGGCAAGATCGAGGGGGATCAGTTGCAGGTTGGCCAAATGCACTACAAGATCGTCTTGCTGCCTTATATGAGCACCATCCGACCATCGACGCTCACCTTACTCGAAGCTTTTACGCAGAACGGTGGTAAAGTTCTCACAGTTGGTGGATATCCGACCTATGTGGATGGAGAGGAGGATACGGCTACCCTGGATAAGCTGAAATCGTATGCCATTCCTATTCAAGAGGATCAGTTAGAAACAGCGCTCGCCCAAGCGGTTGCACCATTGATTCGTTTGTTCGGCGAAGAGGTCTCTTCCATATGGACACAGCATAGAACTTTAGAGGGTGGTAGCCTGGTTTACTTCATTAACCTTTCCCGTGCACAGGAGATCGATTATGCGTTTAAGCTACAAGAAACAGTTGAAAGTGCGCTGCTGTGGGATCCTGAAACTGGTCATGCTCATCATCTTAAAGCGGACGAAGAGGGGAAGTTCCATGTGAGACTCGAGCCCGCTCATTCCTTCATCGTAACAACGGGCGAGGCATCGCGAGGAGCAACGATTTCAGGCGATTATCATTTGCCAGGGAAACTCGATCCTATCCTGACATTGGAAGGGCCATGGAAAGGAATTCGTCAAGATCCGAATTTGCTCACACTCGATTATGCTAGATATTCAACCGATGAGGGTGAAACTTACAGCGAACTGGAACCTGTCATTGGGATTCATGAGCGCTTTACGGATACAGGGTATAACGGCTCGCTTATACTAGCCTATGCATGTGAGGTGGCCGTTCTCCCCTTACAAGACTTTCTTATTGTAGAGCAGCCTGAAATGTATGAGTGCATAGCCGTAAATGGACGAACCATTCCTATTCAAGATTGCGAATCGTATCGAGATGCTTCATTTCGTAAAATAAACATCACGGATAGCCTAGAGATAGGTGCCAATCGCATCACGCTCATGCTACATTACATCGCTCCTATTTTAGATAGCAGTCAGGCGGTTTTAAGATATGGAACGGAAATCGAAAGCATCTATGTGGCGGGAGACTTCGGTATTGAGGCTGAAAGTTCTGAAGTGGCAGATCAAGAAACCCCTCGTGTTCACTGGCTTACTAATTTTGTAATGACGGCAGAACGAGAGACGTTCAAAGGTGACTTAGCGATTGAAGGCTATCCTTTCTATGCAGGCGAATTTCATCTCTCATGCAGCTTCTCTTTGCCAGTAAAGAAGACCGACAAGCGATATTTTTTCGCCTTCCCTAGGGCCGATGTGATAACGCTTACAGCGGAATTGAACGGCCAAATGTTGGGAACCATCGCCAGCAGTCCTTGGAGGTTTGAAGTGACAGAAGCTATACAAGCGGGTGAAAATCATTTGCAACTCACATTAGCTAACTCTCTTCGTAATATGCTGGGCCCTCATCACCATATTGGTGGTGAACTAACTAAGGTCAGTCCAGAAAGCTTCACTGGCCAGACGAGCTGGACGTATCGGGGAACTGGCGAAGTCGATTGGTACGATTGCAGGCTGACAGGGCAAGCGAGTTTATGGCGTGATGACTACACGATCGTGCCTTTTGGATTATCGAAAGGGCCTATTATTTTAGTAGAGAATTGATTTCATTATATACACAATTAATAGAAAGCGGTGAAGGACATGAAAGTTGCAGCACAATTATATACGCTTCGTGATTACCTCAAGACGCCAAACGATATTGCATCTACGCTCAAAAAAGTAAAGGAAATTGGGTACAATGCCGTCCAAATTTCGGGAATGGGACCGATCGGACACAAGGAATTGAAAGAAATGACCGATCGTGAAGGTCTGAAAATATGCGCAACGCATATCAGCTATGCGGACTTGGTTAATCGGATCGATAGCGTAATTGAACAACATCACATTTGGGATTGTACGTATGTAGGAATTGGTGGATTACCTAACGAATATAAAGGTAGCGGAGAAGGTTACGCGGCATTCGCCAGAGAAGCTTCTGAGATTGGGAAAAAGCTGCAACAAGCGGGATTGACGTTTATCTATCATAATCATGATTTTGAATTTGCCAAATTTGAAGGTCAAACGGGCATGGACATCTTAAGAGAGAACTCGGACAGTCAAGCCTTTCACTTCGAGCTGGACGTCTATTGGGCACAAGCAGGCGGAGCGGACCCGGTTGAATGGATTCGCAAATTCAATGGACGGATGAAAGTTGTTCATTTGAAGGATATGTTAGTGACGCATAACCGAGAGCAGCGTGTTGCCGAAATCGGTGAGGGGAATATGAATTTTGCCGGAATCTTAGCAGCTTGCCGAGAAATTGGCGTGGAATGGGGAGCGGTGGAGCAGGATTTCTGCTTTGATCGGAATCCATTTGATAGTGTAGCCATCAGTCTGGAGAGATTGAAACGACTCGGAATTGACGTGTAGCAGGAACATATCGGTTACATCAACCTAATGGATACACGAGGAGGTTAAGGCCATTTTGATGAAGCGAAAATGGTTTGGAACCAAAACGTATTTTGCAAGAATGGTATTGTGGATTAGCGCGGCGGTGCTGCTGCTAGTCCTTGTTCTTTCTCTGGTTGAATACATAAGTACGCAGAAGCTGTTACTTCGGAATGAGTCTTCGTCCAATCAGAAAATTTTGTATCAGATCGAATACAATATGGACGTGATGGATGAATCTATCCAAAACCTTAGCAAATTTCTATTTGTAAATGGTGATGTGGCTTCGATTATGTATGCAAAAACGGAAAATATGGCTGATGTCGCCACCCGATTGAATACAGTTGTAACTTCCTTGGTGACTGCGAATCCATATATCCATTCGGTCAGTATCTATAACCGCAATCTAGATCAATTTTATAATGTGGGAAGTTCCATTTTCTTCAAAGATCCTTTTGTAGATGGCTTTTATAATGCTAATCAAATGCTGCCTATTTTGAAACCCGTCATTCGCAATATCCAAAATCTGGTGAACGGGAAAACGGTGCCAGAGCGGGTATTCTCGTATTTTATTTATAGTTCATCGATTAATAACCCGAAACCTGATGGGGTCGTTGTCGTCAATGTCAAACCCGAGTGGCTCATTAATAATATCGTAAAGATCAATTCCATTGATCCTAAAAAGGGCGATCGGGTGTATGTGCTGGATGATGCTGGTGAATTCCTTGAAAGCAACAACGATCAAGTCGAATATAAAATGTGGTTGAAAAATGAATATATGAAATACGCCACATCGCATGTGGATGCTCAAAAAAATGGATTTTTCCAAAGTAAGTATGAGGGGGAAAAGCTTTACGTTACGTATGTGATCGAGAAAGAAACAGGCTTAACACTGATCAAAACTCAGCCTGTTAATCAGGTGTTTCAATCCATTGAGCGGCTGAAAACTACCATCGTACTCATTACACTTATCTTTGTTGTTCTTGCGTTGATCCTGTCATTCAGTATTTCACGCAGAATTTACAAGCCATTCGATAAATTGGTTCACACGATTATGTCGGACCGATTGGGTCACTCGCAATTGGAAGAGGTCGACACGATCGATGAAATTAATTATCTAGGAACCGTGTATAAACAATCGATGGTGAAGCTGGAGCATTTTAATCAAGAGAAGTTTCGGTATCAAAATGTGATGAAAAACTATTGGTTGAACCGGATTATAAGTGACGGTTTGACACTTAGCAGTTCCGAGCTGAAGCCTATATTTGCAGAAATGCGCATCGTGCTTCCACTGGAAGGCCCGTATGCCCTGCTTATTTTGAAAATTGACAAATACAAAGATTTCAAACAAAACTTTCATGCCAAAGATCAGGAAACCATCCGTTATGCCATCAGCAACATCGCTTCTGAAATCGTTGGACGGGTATATCCGAACGAAGGACTAGATATGATGGATGATCAAGTGGTGTTAATCGTTCGCATTCCAGAAGAGGAGCAAGCTTACTTACACACCATTCACACGTTAATGCAGGAAGTGCAAGAAAATGTCTTTCAGTACTTTAAAGTCACATTTTCTTGCATGGTGAGTGACACGGTATATGCATTGAACGAATTAGCTAACTTGTATAATCAATCGTTGAACCAAGCGATGTACCGCTTTATTCTTGGTCATTCCAGCATCATCACGTCCGATCTGATTAAGCGAAATAGTGAGAATAAGCAAATGAGCTATGATCGCAACCTGGAGGAGACTTTTCTGCACGCTTTGAAAGCAGGAAATGCTTCACTTACAGGCGAACATTTGGAACAAATTTTCAACGAGATTGGAGCTTTGAGCTATAATAATGCCTTAGTTTCGGTGATTCGATTCGTGGATTTAGTGAAAGATACACTCGTGGAAACGAAGTTTTCAGCAACATCGAATTTGTCATCGGCGATCTCCGCAATCAGTCGGAACCTCCTCGAGAAGGAAACCATCGAAGAGATTCGAGATCTGCTACAGACTGCTTTGAAGGATGCCATGGCGAACGACCGTACTGACAAGCATAATGAACACAATTATTACATTGTCGATGCCATAAAAGAATATATCCATCTGAATTATCGCGATCTATCGCTCAACCTGCCTTCCATTGCTGCAACCATGAAAATCTCTGCAAGGCAACTAAGTAAAATCTTCCGAGAGTCGATGGATATCTCCATTCCGGACTATATAAATAAATTGCGGATGGAGAAAGCTGCTGAGCTGCTGGTCGATCAACAAATCAGTGTGCGTGAAATTGTGGAACAGGTCGGTTTTGTGAACGAAAGTTATTTCTTCAGCTTATTTAAGAAAAGGTTCCACGTTACGCCACGGGAATACGCCCTACAGAAGAAGACAGTTAAGCTGTATCAAGCGGATTAATGTGTCGTTCGGCAAAAGTTAAATAAATGCGAATCAGGCAGGGCTAACGCTCTGTCTTTTTTCGTGCATTGCCTCCTCTGGCGTGGCTAGATGTGCTGTGCACGATGTGAAAGCAGCGGTTGAAAGTGCTGGGCGCCTTAACCAACCCGCTCCCCGTCAACTACATATGAGACGAAACGCCAACGTGAGCGTTCGAAAATAGCAGTCTCATACGCGCATCATCCTCATGTTCACTCCGAGCCTCCGAAAAATGTACGCTCAGAGAAACAAACTAGTAAAGAGACGAAACGCCAACGTGAGCAGTCGAAAATAGCAGTCTCAGAAGTGCATCATCCTCACGTTCACTCTGAGGCGCCGAAAAATGCACGCTCAGCGCAACAAACTAGTCAAAGTGACGAAATGCCAACGTGAGCGGTCGAGAATAGCAGTCTCATACGCACATCATCCTCACGTCACTCTTAGCCGCCAAAAAATGCACGCTCAGCTAAACAAACAAGTCAATGAGACGAAACGCCAACGTGAGCGGTCGAAAATAGCAGTCTCAGAAGCGTATCATCCTCATGTTCACCCCGAGCCGCCGAAAAATGCACGCTCAGCTAAACAAACTAGCCAAAGAAACGAAAAGCCAACGCGAGAGGTCGAAAACAGCCGTCTCAGAAGCGCATCATCCTCACAATCACTCCGAGCCGTCGAAAACTGCACGCTCAGCGAAACAAATTAGTCAAAGAGACGAAAAGCCAACGCGAGCGGTCGAAAATAGCCGTCTCAGAGGCACAACATCCTCACGTTCACTCCAAGCCGCCGAAAAATGCACGCTCAGCGAAACAAACTAGCCGAAGAAACGAAAAGCCAACGCAAGCGGTCGAAAACAGCAGTCTCAGAAGCACAACATCCTCACATTCACTCTGAGCCGCCGAAAACTGCACTCGAGAAAGTAAAATCAACTCGTGACTTCAAATCACATGATGATTAGCTTCCCAAATACCTAACGCATAATCATGTAATTTGTAACTACGTACACAAGACGTTCCTTTTCCTGCAGGCTGGAGAAGGGACTTTTTGCACATGCTTTTGAGCATAAGACATGACTTCCGATTACTGATTTCGAGCAGTTTACTAACGTGTAATGGTTTGATTGGTGAATCATTAGAAAGAGCTAATCGAATGATTTCTTTCTCAAGAGCATTCATCGGAATAGATGCAGCTTGAGCAACACCAAGGAATCGGCCCATGAATTGTTGGAGCATTTGTATACACATACGTGGGCGATCTTTGAGATCGTCATAGGTAAACCGTAGTATTTTCCAACCGTCTAGGGTGAGGTGGTTCTGGCGGATTAGCTGATCAGCAAATTGAGAACGGCTTAATTGTACATGTGTTGTAAAGCCATCAATTTCAATGGCAAGTTTGAGGGATTGCCGTATGAATGCGAAGTCGATGAAACGTGTGCCATCGCGGAAATCCTTTACTTCATACTCAGGATGAAGAAACTCAAAATGGTCAAATGCAGGAAACCAAACTTTCTCAAGAAATAGTTTCTCTGCGTGCCCAAGCCCTTCAAGGAGTCGACGGTGCCGTTCGCCAGTGCGTAACTTAAGATGTTTGTCGACATAGGTATCATATAAGCTGATAAACGGTATTTTCATGAACTATGCCCCCTGGAAATAAATAAGCCGCCTCCCGAGCCAGCATGAGCTGAACTTGGAAAAGCGGCGTGTGCTTCACAACCGTTATGTAAGTTTTGCAACGGGAGTAAATATACCATAATTTACTAAAATAATCTACTGCTCCAAAAACAAGACTTTTACTTCAATCACAGTCTGTATTTTCAGCTGTTTGTGCATGATTTTGAAGAGTTTTTCCTAGGTTGCAATATACAATCCCACCAATTTTAACTACGATTTGATTGTGAATCGCGACATGGCAACCAAGTAGGAGGTGAGAACGAATGCAAAGAGCAATTAAGATTTTTAGAAAAAATAGCGGGTTATCCTTACTGGCTTTGCCAGGGCTCATACTCATTATTATTTTGGATTATGTGCCATTGTATGGATTACTGTTGCCGTTTAAGCAGTATCAATTCGATCTAGGGATCTGGAATAGCCCTTGGGTGGGATTGCGAAACTTTGATTTCTTGTTTAATGGTAACGTTCTAATTCGAGTGTTAAGAAATACGATTCTCTACAATTTGGTTTTTATAGTGCTCGGAACGTTTTTCTCTGTTGGCTTTGCGCTGCTGTTGTTTGAACTAAACCGTAAATTTGTCAAAGTGTATCAGACGATTATGTTTGTTCCCTATTTTATCTCCTGGGTTGTGGCAGGGTTTGCTTTTAAAGCGTTGCTCGATATGGATTATGGTGTTTTCAACCAAGTGTTGACGGCCTTGGGCAAGGATCCGATCATGTGGTACAACGAACCGAAGTATTGGCCAGTACTCCTTGTTGCTGCTGCCGTATGGAAGGGGTTAGGCTACGGATCAGTCATTTACTACGCATCGCTAATGGGAATTGATGCTGAATATTTCGAAGCGGCCAAGATCGATGGCGCAAGCCGATTGCGTCAGGTGATCTCCATTTCCATACCGATGCTCAAACCGATGATCATTATGTTAACGATTCTACATATCGGAAGTATGTTCTACAGTGATTTCGGATTGTTCTACAATGTCACGTTAAACTCGACGTTACTCTATCCGACTACGGACGTCCTTGATACATTCGTATACAGATCATTGATTGATATGGGGGATATCGGTATGTCGTCTGCTGCGGGATTCTTCCAATCCATTGTCGGCTTCGTATTGGTTCTAATGACGAACTTCATCGTTCGCCGAGTCAATGCGGAAAATGCGCTATTCTAAGGAGCATGAACTATGAGCAAACCTATGGCTTTACGAAATACGAGTGCAGTCACACAAACATGGATTCATGTCATTTTTATCGTGGTCTGCGTGGCATGTCTCTACCCCTTTCTCGTTATTGTGGCGACTTCATTTCAGTCCGAGAACAGTATTGTTCAGAACGGCTATTCAATCATTCCTAATGAGTTTAATCTGGATGCCTATCGGGTAATCTTGGTCGAGCCGAAGCAGTTGTTGAATTCGTATGTAGTTACCATTGTAACCACGTTGATTGGAACAATTGTCGGTCTGTGGGTGACGACTTCCTATGCGTTTGCCATCTCACGGCATGACTATGCGTACCGAGGGATTCTCGCTTTTCTCATTTTCTTCACGATGCTTTTTAAGGGAGGGCTCGTACCTTCTTACATCCTAATTTCCAAATGGCTAGGTCTGCAGAACAATATTTTGGCTCTGATTGTGCCTTATTTGATCAGTGGATGGTTTGTTCTGCTTATGAAAGGTTTTCTGCAAGCGCTACCGAACGCTCTCTTTGAATCAGCCAAAATGGATGGAGCGGGCGAGACGCGAATTTTCATTCAACTCGTGCTGCCTTTATCGTTGCCTGCACTGGCAACGGTCGGACTGTTCTTCGTTCTACAGTATTGGAACGATTGGTGGCTGACTCTGTTGTATGTCGATAGCAAGGATATGCTGAAGCTTCAATACCTGCTGATCCGAGTTCTACGGAATATGGAATTCTTAAATAGTGCGGAGGCCATCCAATATGGACTCGTGAAGCCTGGTATGGTAGTTCCTTCGCTCAGTGCTCGCATGGCGATGTGTGTGCTTGCTGCGGGTCCGATGCTTGTGGTATTTCCCTTTTTCCAAAGATTCTTCGTCCGCGGTTTGACCGTTGGTTCGGTGAAAGGGTAGTATCCCAGCTACTGTGCTATTGCGCAGTAACTGTTTTATATAGCATGATAAGAGTAAATGGAAGATGATACGGGAGGGACTTAAAAATGAGTCAGCTAAAAACCAGAAAATTCAAAGTGTTAGGAACTACCTTACCCCTTGTTTTGACGATACCTGTAGTGTTAAGCGCTTGCAGCAGCTCCACTTCCACTCCTAGTCCTAACAGTACAACGGCGCCTGCAACATCCGCTCAAGCAACACCAAAAGCAGCGGAACCTGCCAAGGAATTTGTAAATCTGAATTGGTATATGCAGAGTCCGATTAACAGCGAAACAGATCAAGAGGCTGTCGAAGCAGTTGCAAATAAGATGTTGAAAGAAAGCATTAACGCCAGCTTGCACTTTAATTTTATTGACAATGCGAGCTGGGAACAGAAAATGAGCTTAATGAACTCAACGGGCACGAAATATGATATCGCTTTCTCAACGTCTGGATCGAATAAATTTATGAACAATGTGAAAATGGGTTCTATCCTGCCATTAAATGATCTTTTGGATAAATATGGTCCTGATATCAAGAAAAAGGTCGATCCACGTGCTTGGGAAGCCGTAACGTTTGATGGGAAAATTTATGCCATCCCAGGCCAAACGCCGTATTCGGATGCTCATAGTTGGGTATTTAAGAAGGATATTGCAGAGAAATATAAATTTGACACGACTAAAGTTACAACGTTGAAAAGTATTGAGCCATACTTAGAGATTATTAAAAAGAATGAGCCGAGCATGACACCATTGTTGGTCACAGGAAAAGTGGCGGCGATCGGAACGAGTTTGTATCACTATAACAATCTAGGAAATAACGTGTTTTATGACGAGAGATCAGGTAAACTGGTTAATCCGCTAGAAGCGGAAGACAACGTAGACGTTTATCGAACGATGAACGATTTCTATAAGAAAGGCTATGTAGCGAAAGATGCTGCAATCAAAACTGATTTCATAGCGGAAGCCAAATCAGGAAAATATGCGGTTCTGGAGGATTCGGGCGGTTATACCGCAGATGGCTCCAAATCGACAGCGCTTTTCGGTTACCCGACACTTGAAACGAAGTACGGTCAAACCTTGATTACAACAGGTGCTATAACCAGTGCGATGGCTGTAATTAGTAAAACGTCCGAACATCCAGATCGTGCCATTATGCTTCTCAATGAAATTTGGAAGAATCCGACCTTGTCCAATACATTGGCTTATGGGGTCGAGGGTAAAAACTATACCGTTAAGTCTGGTGCAGGAACACCTCAAGTTTCCATTACGGCTAAATCCGGCGCGGAGCAAACTTGGGCGATCTGGCATAACTGGCTTGGACCACTTTGGGATCAATGGGATTCCAACTGGAACTCTACTGCTGCTCTGAAGGTTATGCAAGATAACAACAAGAACGCAACTGCTTCCAAAATTGTTGGCTTCACGTTTAATCCAGATCCGGTTAAAGCAGAAATTGCGCAAATAAGCGCAATTGCCAAAGAGGTAAATCCTGTACTCATCACAGGTTCAATGAATGATTTCGATGCTTTCCTTGCGCAAGCAAAGAAAAAGTATGTCGATGCCGGTTATGACAAAGTGATGGTGGAAATGCAGAAACAGTTGGATGAATGGAAAACCATCAACAAAAAGTAGGTGAGGAAGACAAGGACAACGGCCGGTCTGGGTTTCAATATGAAGCTCACATCGGCCGTATCTATGAACACATACTAAGGAGGTAAAAATTGTGAGAATGCCTATGAAATGGGTTGTTCAACTCATTCTTCCGTTGTTAGTTTGTTTATTCGGTATGACAATTGCCCTCAATAAAGCAGAGGCAGAAGGCGGACCAGTCGACATTGGCTATTTGCTGGATGAGAATTTCTCTTTCCTCTTTACGGCTCCAAACAACGTCTATCAACCTTCTGGGTGGGATATTCAGCGCAATGGAGGTAATGTGACTTACAGCTACAACAACTATATGAAAATTAGTGATACTAGTGCTTCGCTTCCCGTAACATTTTTCCATAAGATACTCACACAAACGGCAGGAACGGTTACGCTAGAATATCGGTTCAAACCAACAACCATCATGGATGGAATGAAATGGCAGCTGCGAAATGACAACACGCCATCCGTGAGTATAGCGACTTACAATAATAATCTTGTGTTGGAAACGCCTTCAGGCATACAAGTTTTACAGACCTATGCACCTAATACGGAATATGGTGTGAAAGTGATAGCCAATATCTCTACGGATAAAGCAGATATTTACGTCAATGGCGCGTTGAAGGTCAGTCAAGCCGATTTTACCCAAGCGACCAACCAGATCAACGGATTCTGGATGCAAACGGGTGCGGTTTCTACTGGAGAAGTCATTGTAACGCCAGTGAAAATATATAAAGGATACAACGTTAATGAAACGTTCATTTCTACGATGACGAACGTGCCAACGGATTGGCAGATTGTGAATACAGGCGGCTTAATTGAAGTCGCAGAAAACAAAAGCGCGACACGCCCCGATATTTACAGCTTGAAACTAGACGGTTCAGGTTCTGCTAACGGCGTTAGCATCTCTAAAACGATTCCCATACAAACAGAGGATCAGGTATTTGAATTCAAGATGCTCATTCCTTCCAAAGCAGATGGTTTAACCTTCGAATTGCAAGGTGATGGCAAAAGCGCGTTAAAGCTTGTTACGGCGAATGGAAAGTTAAACTATATCAACCGTGGAGGAAAGCAAGTTCCCTTCTATGATTACCAAGCGAATATCTGGTACGCCATCAAGGTTAAGATTACGGACAAGGATAAATCGTACATCTATTTGAATGGGAAACTGCTTGTGGATAAAATCCCGAGTACCTCCAAGGTTAATGGCATCGGGCAATTGCGATTCTACTCACCACCAGGTACCGGCAAGCTAATGTGGCTGGATGATATTAAACTATATGAAGACAAACCGCTTCCGAGCGATTATGTACCTGCTCCCGTAGTGCCACAATCAGAAGGCTATGAAGTCGGGGCTCAATCTTGCTCGATGTGGAGAGAAGGAAGCCATCTTGGTTGGGATACCGTTAATCCGTACCCAGATCGCAAACCTTACCTTGGCTATTATGATGAAGGAAATCCGGAAGCGGCCGATTGGGAAATTAAGTGGATGGTGGAACATGGCATCACTTTCGAGAACTACTGCTGGTTCCGACCACGAGGCAACGAAGGCTTGCCGATCAAAGATCCGTATCTAGGTTATGCACTGCATGACGGATATTTGAATGCGAAGTACAGCGATAAAATGAAATTTATCATTACATGGGAGAACTCCAGCTCCTATTCGAAGAACAGTGAAGACTTCCGGACGAATATCGTACCTTATTGGATTGAGTACTATTTCAAAGATCCTCGGTATCTAAAAATTGACAATAAACCTGTCATCTCCATTTATCAGTTGAGTGGCATGGTGCGGGATTTCGGTAACGTGGCAAACGCCCAAGCCGAAATCAATTATTTACGATTAGCTGTGCAAGCGGCCGGATTCGATGATGTCATTGTTATTACAGTTAGCAACAGCACGGACGTTCAGAAATTAACCGAATTGCAAACAACTGGATTTGATGCGGCTTATACGTATTCATTTGGCGCACTCGAGTCGCATGCTGCTCTTCAAGAACAAAACATGGTTAAGCAGAAGGATTTAGGCATTATTGATATTATACCTACGCTCAGCATGGGCCGAGATGACACAGCGTGGACCAATAAGCCGGGCTATTGGACGACACCTAGCGAATTTCTATCGCTTGCCACATGGGCGAAGAACACGTTTATTCCTTCTTTGTCTGCTTCCAGTTTAGGTAAGAAGGTCATTATGCTGGACAATTGGAATGAGTTTGGTGAAGGACATTATCTGATGCCTTCTGGTCTGCATGGTTTTGACTATTTGGATGCGCTTCGAAGCACCTTTACCATGGGAGGCAATCACGCCGATAGTCAGCCTACACTTGCGCAAACGAACAGAATTAACGTGCTGTACCCAACAGATCGACACGTACCAGTGGTGTGGCCGCCACTACCTCCAGCACCACCGATCACAACCTATTATTCTGACCAGTGGGAGTTTAATGTGGACGGAGATAGTGAGGGGTGGAGCGCCACGAAACAAGTTAGCAATTTGACAGTATCGGGAGGGAATTATTCCGGTACGACAACAGGCATCGATCCAGGCATTGTTTCAGCGGATCATTTGGGAATAGCTGCAGCGGATGCCGCTTATCTCCAAATTGGGATGACCACAAGCTTAGGAGCTAGTGGACAGATTTATTTTATTACTGAAGCAGATGGTGTTTGGAGTGAAAATAAAGTGATCAGATTCTATGTGGAGCATGATGGCGAGAATCAGTTTGTGTACAACATACCGATGTATCAGCAGACGGGATGGCAAGGAACGATACGACAAATTCGGGTAGATATGCTGAATGATCCCGGTTCATTTAGCATCGATTATATTCGAACCGTTGACCCGGTTGAGGGAATCACGCCCCCGCCAAATCCAGATCCTGAGCCAACGCTAGGTCCGAATTTAGTCGTCGATCCTGGTTTTGAAGACAGTATCACGCATTATTCCGGGTACAGCATTCAGCAACAATTGAAGACGACAGAACATCATAGTGGGGCACAAGCCTTACAAATTACGAAAACGAATAATTATGGCAGCTTCCAGATTCCGCTCAATATTGCCAAAGGTGAAGCTTATCATTATTCAGCTTGGGCCAAATTGAATCCGGATTCAACATCCGGAAAGGTATTGCGATTAGGCATACAATATAAGCTGAATGGCGTACTGAAGCAGCTTATTATGTTGTCAAGCCCTGGCCTGGATACAACCAGTTGGAAGCAAGTTACAGGGAATTATACGATTAATGAAGTCGGTACGGTAACCGATGTGGCTATGTTTATTTACACTGACGCACCTGCACAAATGGATACGTACTATCTGGATGATGTTGAAGTAAGAAAGGTTTCCTAGTTTGGTTCCTTCGTTCATAGCGACCGATGCTGTTTCAATCTTTCATCGAAATCGCATCGGTGGCTTCAAGCAACGGAGGTGTCATCTCTGTCGCCGAAAATGATAGCGCAACCAAACCAGACGTATGAATTAAGTCAACACTCGGGAGGGAAAAGAGATGAAACAAGTTGAGAAACCAACTGTAGAAAAAAGTATCAAGCCAATTCGTGTTGGTATAGCAGGGCTGGGGCGGGCTGGATGGAATGCCCATTATGGGGAATTGAAACATAAGCCCGAGCAGTTTATCGTGACGGCAGTGACAGATCCGATTGCCTTACGGCGCCAAACTGCGGAAGAAAACGGGATCCGCGCGTATGAGACGATTGAAGAGATGGTGCAAGATCCGGAGATCGAGTTAGTGGATATCGCGACTCGCTCCAGTGACCACTACGCCCACGGAATGCTCGCGTTAGCCGCAGGCAAGGATATTCAGATCGAAAAACCGTTTGCACAAACCTATGAAGAAGCGCTCGAGCTTTGCAAGGCAGCGGAAGCAGGCGGCAGACGTATCTTCATCCGTCATAACCGGCGATTTGATCCTGATTTCCTGCACGTGAGTGAAATTATCGCTAGCGGTATTCTAGGCGATGTCTATCAGATTCGTCTCACGCGGCATAATTATCAGCGCCGTGCGGACTGGCAGACGATTAAAGCTTATGGCGGCGGGCAGCTGTTAAATTGGGGGCCGCACATTATTGATCATGGGCTACAGCTACTGAAAAGTCCTGTGAAGCAGGTGTGGAGCGATCTGAAGCATGTCGTAGCTGCGGGAAATGCAGAAGATCATTTGAAAATTATTATGGCTGGAGAAAACGGGCGTATTGTTGATTTGGAGATAAGCGGCGGAATCGCAATCAACTCACCTACTTATATGGTGTATGGAACGAAAGGAGCCCTTTCGCTAACTGATAACGACATTCATCTTCGCTACTTGGATCCTGATGTGCCGCTTGCTAAATTGGTAGCTAATCCGGGAACACCTGGAGAAGCGTTCGGCAAGACGGGCACTTATGAATCCAGCGAACAGTTGGTATGGATCGAAAAGCGTATACCAGTGAAACCATCTCAAACCTTCAATATTTGGGATGAGTTGTATGCCGCTTATCGGCTTGATCAGCCTTTTCCAATTCGGATGGAAGAAGCGCTTGAAGTTGTTCGTATCATCGACGAAGTGAAGAAAGGCACAGATTTCGCGTGAAGTCACTCCATGTAAAGAGGTGTTACCTATGAACCTACAATCAGGCAATGGAAGTGAGTTAGCCGCCGCTTCACTTGTAACGAATGCCCGAAGTCGTTCCATCTCGCCTGAGAATCCGAACGGTGATAAAGGGCAAGGAGGGCAAGCAGCAAACCATCTTGGCATCGGCCGCAAAGGGCGTCCTTGTATTGCTATTCAGGCAGGTGAAACGGTCACAATAGCCAACATACAAGGGCCTGGTGTTCTACAGCATTTCTGGGTAACGGTCACAGATAAACTTCACCATCGTGCTCAGGAAGGCAGCTATATCCTGCGTGACCTAGTGATTCGCATGTATTGGGATGATGAAGACGCGCCATCTGTGGAAGTACCTTTAGGAGATTTCTTCTGTAATGGCTTTGGGATTAGGACGAATGTCAATTCAATGCCAATCTCCGTGAATCCAACTGGCGGCATGAATAGTTATTTCTCGATGCCGTTCCACAAATCCGCGAGAATCACCATCGAGAACCAACATACGGAAGATATTCATGGTTTTTTCTATACATTCAATTACACATTGGTCGATGAATTGCCTGCGAATGCAGCGTATTTTCATGCACAATGGCGAAGGATGCGCCAGACGGAACTGGGGCAGGACTTTACGATTCTGGATGGTGTGGAAGGCGCCGGGCATTATATTGGCACCTATCTGGCTTGGGCTACGTTGGAGCGGAATTGGTGGGGGGAAGGCGAGATCAAGTTCTTCCTAGATGGAGACACGGATTGGCCAACCATTTGTGGAACGGGAACCGAGGATTACGTTGGAGGTGCCTGGTGTTTTGCGGGCGAGACAGAACCTGAGTCGTATTCAACGCCTTTTCTCGGGTACAAATACTACAAGGATTCCGCCAAAATAGATCGTGAATATGGGAGTAAAGTTCCCATGCATGGGTTGTATCGTTGGCATTTGCCTGATCCCATTCGTTTCCAAAGTGATCTCAAGGTCACGATCCAAGTGATCGGTCACGATAGTAAGGGGCTGTTTGAACGATCAGATGATATTTCATCAGTGGCTTATTGGTATCAACTTGAGCCTCATGTGTCTTTTCCTGCATTACCCCCATCTACACATAGATGGCCGAGATAAAACCTACCTAACACTCCTTCACCTACGATGGCATCGACTCGCTCGGAACAACGTAAGCAAAGGAGTTATTTTCATTACGAGAGGAGATTATGATGTTGATAAGATCAATCTTGACAAGAGTGGTTCTCATCTGTGCGGTTGTCATGAGTATATTCCTTCTTTCTTCTTTATTCTCAACAGCGGTGAAAGCAGAAGGGGGGCCAGTTCAGGTCGGTTACTTGTTGGATGAGAACTTCTCCTTCCTACAAGCCAAGCCAGATGCGACATACACGGCGACCGGTTGGGATGTGAACCAAAGCGGCGGCAGTATGACGTACTCCTACAACAACTACATGAAGCTCAGCGATACCAGCTCCACGCTTCCGGTGACGATGTATCATACATTCGTTACGCAAACATCCGGCATTGTCGTCTGGGAATTTCGTTTCAAGCCTGGCGCGATCATTGATGGGCTTGGGTGGCAGTTGCGCAGCGATACAACTGCAGCCGTAAGTATCTCCACGAGCTCTAATCAGTTCGTACTGAATACGTCCTCAGGCGCGCAAAACTTACTGACCTACACCGCTAATACGGAATATGGCTTTAAGGTTGTCGCGAACATCGATACCGACAAGACGGATGTCTATGTGAACGGCGTACTAAAGGCCAGCGCTGCGAATTTCACTCAAAGCGTTAGTCAACTGAACGGCATGTATATGCAAACAGGTGGAGCATCTACGGGTGACGTCTACATCACGCCAATTCAGATTTACAAAGGCTATTCAGTGAATGAGAAATTCATTTCCACGATGACGAATGTGCCTGCGGATTGGACGGCGACTAATTCGGGTGGTGTTATCGCTGTCGAGCAGAACAAGAGTGCCACGAGCCCAGACGTATACAGTCTGAAATTGGATGGATCTGCATCCACAAGTGGTGTGGCCTTATCCAAAACCGTCTCCGCGCTTAGTGATGATGAGATTTTCCAATTCAAAGTCTTGATTCCAACGAAAGCGGACGGCATGGTCTTCGAATTAAAAAGCGGCAGTTCAAGCGCTGTCAAGTTGACAACCGCCAGTGGACAGTTCAATTATGTCAACGGCTCAGGCACTTCAGTCCCCTTTTACAATTACAAAGCCAATGTCTGGTATGCCTTCATGGTCAAGGTGCATCCGTCAACGGATAAAGCCGACATCTATCTTAATGGAAAGCTGCTAGTTACGAATGCCGCATTCACGACAGCCATTACGAGCATCGATACGATTCGTTTCTTTGCGCCTAATGGTACGAACAAATTGATGTGGGTGGACGATATTGGGCTATACAAGGACTATCCACTCCCAGGAGACTATGTGCCTACTCCAGTGAAAGTTTCATCCCCTACGTATCAAATTGGGGTGCAATCTTGCTCCATGTGGCGAGAAGGCACGCATCTAGGTTGGGACGCGATAAACCCTTATCCGGAGCGCACGCCGCTGCTCGGTTTCTATGACGAAGGAAGTCCTGAGACTGCCGATTGGGAGATCAAGTGGAAGGTGGAGCATGGCGTCAATTTTGAGAATTATTGCTGGTTCCGTCCACGGGGCAACGAAGGCTTGCCAATTAAAGACCCTTACTTAGGGAGTGCACTTCACGACGGATTCTTCAATGCCAAGTACAGCAATCAAATGAATTTTACGATTATGTGGGAGAATACGAGTTCATTCTCGTCAGGAGCGGCTGATTTTGAGAACAATATCGTGCCGTATTGGATTGAATATTATTTCAAGGATCCTAGGTATTTGAAAATTGGCAATAAACCGGTCCTCTCCATCTATAAGCTGGACGGTTTGATTCGCGATTTCGGCAGTCTGACGGCTGCTACGAATGAGATCACTTACTTACGTACAGCGGTGCAAGCTGCTGGGTTTACGGATTTAATTCTGATTACACCGACTAGTTCCACGGATTCTACCTCGTTAAATAATTTGAATACAGCAGGGTTTGATTCTGTCTATGCGTATAACTTCGGCGGTGTGAATTCGCATATTAATCTGCAAGAGAAGGTCATGAATGACCAGAAGAACACAGGTATTCTCGATGTGATTCCGACACTCAGCATGGGGCGTGACGACTTCCCATGGCTCGGTAAGAGCGGGTATTGGACGTCGGTGACCGAGTTTAACACGTTAGCGAACTGGGCGAAGAACACGTTCATTCCATCTTTGCCAGCTGGCTCTCTCGGTAAGAGCATGATTATGCTTGACAATTGGAATGAATTTGGTGAAGGTCATTTCCTCATGCCAACGGGATTGCACGGTTTTGACTATATGGACACGATTCGAAGCACCTTTACCACAGGGGGAGCACATACCGACACGGTGCCAACACTCACGCAGAAGAATCGGATCAATGTCCTTTATCCAACGGATCGGGTCGTCAGTGAGGTTTGGCAGAAACCAGCTCTGACCGGAACCTATTCGAAGTCATGGGAATTTAACACAGCAGGAAACAGTGAGGGCTGGACAGATGTGAAGCAGATTAGCGGTCTAACAGTTGCTGGCGGCTCGTATAGTGGAACGTCAACCGGGACCGATCCAGGCATCGTTTCGGGTGATATGCTGGGGCTTGCTGCAAGTGATGCATCTTATTTGGATATCCGAATGATTAGCAGCGCGGAAGGGTCAGGCGTCATTTATTTTATCACGAATAGTGATACGACTTGGGATGAAGCGAAATCTGTGCAATTCTACATTGGGTCAAATGGCGGTAATCAGACACTTTATCATATCCCCATGTTTGAAAATGCGGCGTGGACAGGGACGATCCGTCAAATTCGTTTCGATTTGATGACCACCACGGGAACATTTAGCATTGACAGCATTCGAGCTGTCGATAGCTCAGGCATTGCGGTTGGCGCGAATCAAGTTGTTGATCCAAGCTTTGAAGACACCTACATGCATTATTCAGGCTGGGAAGTCACGCCGCAGTTAAGCAATGCCCAGATGCATACAGGCACACATTCCTTGAAGCTTACGAAGACGAACGCTTACGGCAGTCTAAACATGCCACTTGATGTGGTGAATGGCAAACCATTTTATTATTCCGCTTGGGGTAAACTGGCAACGGGATCTACGGCGGGGCAAGTGTTAAAGCTGGGACTTCAATACAATTTGGACGGGGTGCAGAAACAGGTCATCCTGACATCTAGTGCTGCATTGACGACGACTGCTTGGGCACAAGCGTCCAGTACGTATACGATTAATGAAACTGGATTAGTCAGCGATGTGAGGTTGCTTATTTACACGGATAATCCTGCTTTGTCAGAAGCGTTTTATCTGGATGATGTGGAAGTAAGGCCGGATTTCATTACGGATCCTGGTTTCGAAGACGCAGCGACCCATTACACAGGTTGGCAAATTAGCCAGTTGCTTTCGACTGCCGAGCATCATACCGGTGCACAATCAGTCAAAATCACGAAGTCGAATGGCTATGGCAGCCTTCAATTCCCACTGCCTGTGGTCAAAGGCGCGGCGTATATCTATTCCGCTTGGGCCAAATTGGCCACGGGGTCAACAGCTGGAGAATTCTTGCGATTGGGCATCCAGTATAAGTTGAATGGGGTACAGAAGCAAGTGACCATGCTGACAAGTGCTGGCCTGAGTACCTCAGCTTGGACGCAGGTGCAAGGGAATTACACCATTAGTGAAACAGGGACAGTGACCGATGTCGTCCTATTGGTTTACACCGATAATCCAGCGGCAACCGATTCTTTCTATTTAGATGATGTGAATGTACGAAGCGTACAGTAAGTGTCAAATGATAGTGTCAAAGCATAAATGATAGCATGGACCACGCCGAAGACGGGGTGGTCCGTCCTGACTCAGGGTTTGATGAGGATAGTGAAATAGAAGGCTATTAAAACTGATTTTGAAGATTTCGGCTTATTTTGCAGTGTTCTTGTAAGGGGATTGCACATCGATTCGAAGTAATCGACGCAAATTGAAATATACACCGACGCTCAACTATCGTACTGTTCAGGTAGATGCCGCTCTTCCACAATCGATTACTAGTTGTAGTGGAAGTAGCGTTCAATTTACGAAGTTAATCGGAGGTAGGTTATTGACATGAAGAAACTCAAAGTTGGGGTCATTGGGCTTGGTGAGGTTGCTCAAATAATTCATTTGCCGATCCTAGAATCACTAAGCGAATGTTATGAAATAGCTGCGATCTGTGATATATCTCCCGGTTTAGTGCAGTGGGCAGGTTCTCGATATGGTGTCCACCAGCAGTACACAGATGCATTGGAGCTCGTTAAGCAGTCGGATCTTGACGCTATTTTTATCTTAAATAGCAACGAGTATCATACGACATGTGCGATTGCTGCAATCGGCCAGAAGAAACATGTGTTTATTGAAAAACCGATGACGATGACCCAACAAGAGGCAGACGCCATCATAAAAGCACGAGATGAACATGGTGTGAAGGTCATGGTTGGCTATATGCGCCGGTATGCACCGGCATTTACACAGGCGGCCCAGGATGTCAGAGATATGGGGCGCATTCAATATGCGGTAATTCGTGGCATTATTGGGATGAATCATTTTTTTACGAATCAAACAAGCACTGTTCATCGCTTTACAGACATTCCGTCTGAAGCGGCTATCGAACGCAAAACCATCTCTCAACGATTAATGAAGCAAGCGATTGGTGAGGTTCCGCAGGAGATCTATAATGCCTATTCGTTGCTGCTTGGCTTAGGTTCACATGATATTTCAGCAATGCGCGAGCTTATTGGTGTCCCGAATCGCGTCGTTTCCGCTGTGCAATGGCAAGGGGGTTCGTGTATGGCAGCTACTTTCGAATACGATGGCTTCTACGCGACGTATGAAACGGGTCTAGATCAGAACCGACGTTTCGATGCCCATATCGAGGTGTTCGGATCCACGAAACAGTTGAAAATACAGTACAACACACCTTATATCCGGCATTTGCCAACGACCTTACATGTAGGTGAAACGGTTGGAGAAGCTTACGAGGAGCGGGTCCATCGGCCGACGTTTAAAGATCCTTACACCATCGAAATGGAAATTTTTCATGAATCCATCACGCAGGATAAGAGCCTGAAGACGACACCGGAAGACTATAAGCAGGATTTGACGATATTCAAAATGATGGTCGATCAAATGCTGATCACCTATAAGCCGCAATAGAGGGAGGATCATTTGACAAATGACGGTCATCGCGAAGCGAAAAAAAGAGTTAGCCAACTATCAGGCAGAGATCACGTTGGATTCGGTAGCCATCGATGCCTACTGGGACAATAAGTTGGAACAGCTTGGAAAGCTCCCGCTCGATATTCGAAGAGAGCAGTACCCCTCGTTATTTCCAGCAGTGAAGATCGATAAACTGACGTATCTCGGTCATGATGGGACGCCAATCCATGCCTGGTTCCTCGTTCCTGAACGTATGCGTGAGGGTGCTCCAGTTTCAGAGAAGCCGCCATGTGTTATTGTTTTTCCCGGCTATGGGGGAGATAAGGGATTGCCAGAGCGGCATGCCACATGGCTTCTGCTTGGTTACGTCGTGCTGGCGATTGATGCCAGAGGTCAGACCGGAGAGACGGGCAATCATATGCAAGATCAATGCGGTTCTGCTCATGGATGGGTGTCAAGAAACGTGTTGGATAAAGAAAATAGCTATTACATGGGGCTAGCAACGGATGTCGTACGAGCGGTAGAGGTTGCCTATCTTCAACCTGAAATTGATACGAGTCGGATCGCTGCAGTTGGCACGAGTCAAGGAGGCGGGATGGCCTTATTAGCTGGTGCGCTAAGTTCGAAGGTTACCGCGGTGGCCGCCAGTATTCCGAATATGTGCCACTTGGAGTATGGGGTGTTGAACTCGACGGGTTCCTTATCAGAGATCGCTAATTTGGTCAAACGGCACCCTGACAAACTGGAAGGGGTGTTAGCGACGTTATCCTATTTTGACATTGTAAATCTGGCTCACCGCATCCAAGTTCCCGTGTTAATGTCCGTAGGGTGGAAGGATATGATCTGCATGCCAGACACGGTCTATGCGGCATATAATCGCCTGACTTGTCCGAAACGCATCTACGATTATCCTTTCTCTGGTCATGAAACAGGGGAAGAACATCATCGGAGGGTTCATCTATTCATTCAAGAATGTTTTGGGCATGCAGGGTTGGAAATTGTCTGAGGATTGCTTCAGCCACGAGCAGGATCAGAACGATCCACGCATCGCGCATCCCTATATTGAAGATCCTGTTCGCATGACGTATGGGGATCTAAAACGTATCGTAACTTCCATTAAATGAGTTGTTGCGGATACGTTCGGCGTTTCCATGGAAGTTAGTTCGACGTTCGACGTGGGACCAGAGATTGCCTATTCGAAGACGGGACATGGATTTGGCGAAGGATTATAACTTCAAAATCACCTTGCTGATGTCGTGCATACAGCTGTGAAGCGTGAAAAAGTGCAAAAGTACAACCCTAAGCGTCAAACAGCCCCCACCTTGTTACCAAGTTGAAGGCAGTTTGGCGATTACGAATTGACGAAATGCTCGCACGAGACGTCCGAAATCGCAGGCTCAGTAGCACCTTTGCATCTATTCCCCTCCGAGACGTCGAAAATCGACTTCTCAGTCAAACAAATTAGCTAAATTGACGAAATGCTCGCGCGAGACGTCCGAAATCGCAGGCTCAGTAGCACCTTTGCACCAATTCCCCTCCGAGACGTCGAAAATCGACTTCACAGTCAAACAAATTAGCTGAATTGTCGAAATGCTCGCGCGAGACGTCCGAAATCGCAGGCTCCGTAGCCTCCTTCGCACTTATTCCCCTCCGAGCCGTCGAAAATCGACTTCTCAGTCAAACAAATTAGCTGAATTAACGAAATGCTCGCGCGAGACGTCCGAAATCGCAGGCTCAGTAGCACCTTTGCATCTATTCCCCTCCGAGCCGTCGAAAATCGACTTCTCAGTCAAATTTATGCATCAAACAGCCCCACCTTGTCTGCAAGTTGAGGGTTGTTTTAAGTTGTAACTAGTGCAAAAGCTGGGAGATATTTGGCGCTTACTTTCAAACTCATCATTGACTTCAAATGAAGAATGTGCGACCATAATCTAAACGTTTAGAATTTGTTGAGGTGTGAGTGAATGAAAGCTACCATCAAGGATGTAGCCAGAGAGGCGAAGGTATCTACTGCCACGGTTTCTTTCGTCGTCAATGGGATCGATAAGGTGAAGAAGAATACGAAAGAACGCGTTCTGCTAGCGATTCAGAAATTGAATTATGTCCCAGACCAAGCTGCACGAACGATGATTAAAAAGAAGACAAGGACGGTTGGCTTAATCGTACCGCTTCTGACGAACGAGTACTGGGCGGAGCTTGCTGAACAAATTCAAGAAGAACTTATTCTTCGGGGTTATACGCTGATGATTTGCACCGCAGGGATGAAGTCGGCTGAGCTTACGATCAACTCGCTGCTGGAAAGAAACGTGGATGGGGTTATTCTAGGTGGGCGAATCGTGAGTGATCCTGATGACCACTACATTCAGATGTTTATGGATCGTAGGATTCCACTCGTTTCGATTGCACCGATCCATAAGGATGTCACTTCCGTTTGGGGAGATAATTTGAACAGCTCCAGAGAAGTCGTGGAACATCTCATTCAACAAGGTCACACGAAAATTGCCTACATCGGATCGATGTCAACCGGTATTGGACGCGAGTTGGGCTATCGGAATGCGTTAGCTATCGCAGAAATACCAGTCGATGAAGCGCTTGTAAGAAACGGGAAATCCGAGGAAGTACACAATTTCAGTCAGTACGGCTATCAAACAATGAAGCAGCTAGTCGCGAACAAGTGTGAATTCACGGCATTATTTGGCGCGAATGATCTGATTGCCATAGGTGCGATCAAAGCGTTGCAGGAATCGGGACTTCGCGTTCCTCATGACGTGGCTGTCGCAGGGTTTGATGATATTGCTATGGCTGCGCTCTATAGTCCAGCCATAACGACAGTTAAGCAACCGATTGGTGAGATGGCAGGCTCAGTGGTTGCGGCACTCATTGAACAAATTGAACAACCCGATGGGCTATCCATCACACGAAAAATTACATTCCCGATGACAGTGGTCGTTCGCGAAAGCTCCATCTCCCCAAAAGGCGGATAAGAACTAACTGTATCGCTTTTATCATGAAATCTAAACGTTTAGATTATATCATCGGAAATCCCATTATTCTAAGGAGAGATATACGTATGACAGCGAAAACGTTAAACGTCGGCATTATCGGTCTTGGAGAAGTCGCGCAAGTGATTCATTTACCTGTACTAGAAACGCTTCCTAAACAGTTCCGCATCGCAGCTTTATGCGATATTTCGCCAAAGCTAGTAGCTCATTTAGGTGACAGATATAACGTAGAAAACCTATACACAGACGCTGCGGAGCTAGTCAAGCAACCGGATCTGGATATCGTTTTCGTGTTGAATAGTGATGAATACCATGCAGAATGTGCGATTGCAGCAGCTAATCATAAGAAGCATGTGTTAATCGAGAAGCCGATGTGTTTGACGGAGAGCGAAGCTGACGCCATTATCGAAGCTCAACACCGCAATGGGGTGAAAATCATGGTTGGCTATATGCGCAGATACGCGGCATCCTTCGTGGAAGCGGTAAAGCAAATTGGTGGCTTTGAGAATATCCAATATGCGAGAGTAAGGGATATCATTGGACCCAACCGCTTATTCGTTAAGCCAACGAGTCATGTCGTTTCCTTTGATGATATTCCGGAAGCGTTAAAGGCGGATAAACGTCATAGAAGTGAGAAATTAGTGAAGGACGCCACGGGTGTAGACGCGGATTCGCCAAATGGTCAGTTATATCGCCTACTTTGCGGCCTATCTAGCCATGATCTTTCCGCTATGCGCGAAGCGCTTGGTATGCCCAAAGGGATCGTTGGTGCTAAAGTAACGAACAATGGCAGTTTATTTTTGACGGCGATCTTCGATTACGATCAGTTTGCAGTTACGTTCGAAACGGGCACAGACGGTCAGGGACGCTTCGATGCTCATTTGGAAGTATATGCGACGCATAAATCTGTCCGTGTTCAATACGATACACCCTATATTCGCCATCTTCCTACGAAGCTCCATGTGCATGAAACGGTCGGCGAAGCCTATACTGAATCTGTGATTCGTCCTACTTGGACAGACTCGTACACCTTAGAGCTGCAATACCTGTACGACATCATTACGCAGGATTTAACACCGAAGACGACCCCAGAGGATTATAAGCAAGATCTTGTTATTTTCAAAATGATCATGGATGCGCTTTCGCGCAATAAAATCTAAACGTTTAAATATTGAAATGTTAACTGCTGAGAGGAGGAACTTATGCGTAAAATTACTGTAGGCATTATTGGAACAGGATTTATCGGACCTGCTCATATCGAAGCGATAAGAAGGCTGGGATTCGTCGAAGTTGTGGCTATCGCGGAATCTAATCTCGCTTCAGCCGAGAAGAAAGCTCAGCAGTTAGGCATTCCCAAAGCTTACGGAGATTATCGAGAACTGCTACAGAATCCGGACATCGAGGTTGTACACAACTGCACACCTAATTATCTTCATTTTCAAATTAATAAGGAGGCTATCTTAGCTGGCAAGCATATTTTGTCAGAGAAGCCCCTGGCGATCTCAAGTGTAGAGTCTGCGGAGCTAGTGGCTCTAGCGAAATCCAAGGGTATTGTACATGGCGTCAATTTCAATTATAGACAATTCCCAATTCTACGGCAGCTTGCCTCTATGATTCAACGGGATGATCTGGGGCCTATTCATCTTATTCATGGCAGTTATCTGCAGGACTGGTTGCTCTATGAAACCGACTATAATTGGCGACTTGCTCCGGAAATTGGCGGTACATCTAGAGCTGTTGCAGATATTGGCTCTCACTGGTGCGATACCATTCAATATGTCACAGGTAAAAAAGTGGTTGAAGTATTTGCCGATTTGGCAACGGTCATTCCGATCAGGAAAAAACCTATTCACCAAGTAACGACATATGCTTCTCAAGGGGGCACAGCGGTTGACTATGAGGATGCCGCCATTGTAACGGAAGACTATGCATCTGTTCTACTTCGCTTTGATGATGGGGCCAAAGGCGCCTTTTCCGTTTCACAAGTGAGTGCGGGAAGGAAGAATAAGCTTAGCTTTGAACTAAACGGCAGCAAAAAGTCTGCATTTTGGAACCAAGAAGAAGCCGAAAAGTTGTGGATCGGCCATCGAGACCAAGCTAATGAAGTGCTATTGGCTGACCCAGCCCTCTTTTTACAAGAAGCACGTTCAACCATCCATCATCCTGGGGGGCATAACGAAGGCTGGCCAGACTCGGTCAAGCATATGATGTTGCACTTCTATTCTTTCCTTAGGGAAGGGAAAGACCCGTTAACAGAGCAGGCTAACTTTGCGACCTTTGAGGATGGGCACTGCTCTATGTTGATTACTGAAGCCATATTGGATAGTTATGCGAAGGGGCAATGGGTGAAAGTAAAGCAGACTAGGGGATGACATAAGAGGATGTAACATATAGGTTATAACCTTCAATTCCTCCTGCGATACGTAGCCGGTGTTACACCTGTTTTCTCTTTAAATAGTCGATAGAACCTCTTTGGATCCTGAATCCCAACGGCTGCGGCGATATCTGCAATGGATAGGACGCGATTGGAAGGATCAGCCAATAGACGGCAGCTTTGGTTGATTCGCTCATGAGAGATCAGCTCCGAAAAGGACGCACCTGTATGTTCGGTAATAATGCGTTGTATTTGTCTTGTACCAATTCCCACCTCTTTAGCTAAGCTAGCTAAGGTAATCTTGTCAGCTAATCGGCTTCGAATCGACCTCAGGACAGCTTCCATTCTGTCTTGATTGGGAGAGGATGAAGCTTCTTCGTGTTCTATGGTGCGTCCCATGACGATGAGCAGCTGGAGGAGTAATCCGCACATCATGGTTTCGTAGCCAGTCCGCTTCTGTTGGAATTCACTTAATAGAGATGACATCACTTGTTCGAATTCTCCCGATTGTTCTCTCATTTGCAGCCATTGACCGCCATGCTGGGCCAGATCATTGAACCTGTACATGTGGTACTGCTCTGGCAGAATGGACGTAAGAAAATGAAATAGCGATGCGTCGAAGATGCAGTTGCCTATTCGCAGCGGCTTATTCGGATGAGGAGAGGAGGGGCGGAAGATATGAGAGATGCCAATTGGAATGAAAAATAAATCGCCTTTGCTGACGCGGATCGTCTGATCTCCTATATAGTGAAAGCCGCTCCCTTCCCATACATAGCTGATTTCATAGAAATCATGCAGATGTTCAGGGAGATCGAAATGTTCGTAAACTTTATTGACAAATATAGCAAATCCATTCTCAAAAAACTCTTCGCCTTTCTCAACGTGCATATCAGGTCTGCGCATAGGAACTCCTTTACTTCGTTTAGGATAATGTCATCATATACCTAGTGTATGTCGTAATCAACCGATAACATTGCTCCTCCCTTTTTTTATAATTAAAGAAGAGATAGGAACGTAAGGAGGACGCTAACGCGATGACAATGACGAATTGGCAAGCCCAGTGGATTTGGGGAGATGGGGAAGAAAGTCCGCGGAATGAATGGAGATGTTTTCGCAAATCGTTCGAAGTTCCGCACAGCGAGGGGCTAAGTAATCCTACAGCTTCGCTGAGAATTACTGCGGATTCAAGATATGTGCTCACGGTAAATGGCACCCAGGTGGGGAGAGGGCCGGTTCGCTCTTGGCCTTTTGAATTAGCCTACGATACGTATGAAATCGGTCATTTATTAAAACCAGGCGAAATGAACACTGTAGCTGTTCTCGTCATGCATTTCGGTGTTTCAACCTTCTACTACGTAAGGGGGCGCGGCGGCTTACTAGCGGAATTGAACGATTCCGAGGGGAATGTGATCGCAGCGACAGATGCGACATGGCAGACATCTGAGCATGTGGGACATCATCCACGTGCATCGAGAGCATCTTGTCAGCATGCTTTTGCCGAATATATAGATGCAAGTCTCTGGGATTCATCATGGATGGAAAAGGAATATGACCCTGTAAACTGGATGCAATCGGTCGTGCTTGGGCCTGTTGGCATGGAACCGTGGACGGTGGTAAAGCCGCGTGATATTCCTCTTTTGACGGAAGAAATCATAACGCCGGTTCGAGTCGAATCCCTCGCGAAGATCAAGACGTTTCAGGTGACAGCGACACTAGATATCCGAAACGGTTGGATTGACGGAAGCGAGGTTCACGCGAATCGCATTCATTTCCTCGGTTACACAGCGACATCCCTTGTGTCCAGTAAGGCTGGCAAGGTAACGATTGGTTTTCTTCAAAGCGGAGAATGTTTCAAAGCCCTATCGCTAAACGGAGAGTGGATCGAGGGTAATCAAATTTATGGTTCAGCACCAGAACGATATGTGGATGTTGATCTTCAAGCAGGAGATAATCTGCTCCTCATTGATGTGTCCAGTCATATTCATACAGGCAAGCTACAGATTGGCTTATACGCGGAGGAAGAGCAAGTTGTCTCCTTCCAGGCGCCAGCAAGCTACCGAGAACATCAGGAATCTTCTTGGCTCAGAATCGGACCTTTCGATGCTGTTGAGTTAATCGATCATCAACGTGTTCGTGAATTGGAGTCGGAACATCCGATCTACCTAGAGCTGCACGACAACGTAAGAACTGTGGAAGATTTAAGCGTGTACAAGGATTGGATTCAACCTCTAAACCCTAAGTACGTGTCTGAGGTAGATGTATTTGCATTAAGTGTATGGAGAAAAGAAAACATTCGCTACGCAGTTCCTCCCCAGCTGCAAAATGCGATTATTCCAAACGCGGAAGCAGCTAGCGTACCTGTTTTCGAAGGATACGATACGGAAGTGTTGTTTGATTTAGGGAAAGAATATTCTGGTTATTTGGCCTTCGAGGTGGAAGCCAATGAGGGTGATATCTTAGATTGGTATGGCTTCGAGTATATGGCTGGTGAGTACAGACAGGACATGTTTGGACTTGACCATACGCTTCGCTATGTGTGCAAGGCGGGCCGTCAGCGCTATGAAACACCGATTCGGAGAGGTTTTCGTTATGTGTCTATGACTGTAAGAGGAGCTAAGCAGCCAATCAAACTCTACAACGTCACGATGATTCAGAGTAATTATCCCGTTGCGGAAGTTGGGCAATTCACGTGTTCGGACGAACTCTTGAATGATATTTGGGAAATATCCCGTCACACAACGAAGGTGTGTATGGAGGATACTTTCGTAGATTGTCCCGCTTTTGAGCAGGTATTCTGGGTTGGAGACAGCCGGAATGAAGCGTTGGTAAGTAACTATTTATATGGCGTACAAGATATTATCAAACGCTGTTTAAGGCTTGTCCCAGGTTCTAAGCATCAAACCCCGTTGTTCGCGGACCAAGTGCCTAGCGGGTGGAGCAGTGTGATTCCTAATTGGACGTTCTTCTGGGCGATTGCTTGTGCAGAATACTATGAGCAGACTGCGGATGAAGCATTTGCTTCGGAGATGTATGGACATATCCGATTTACACTCGAGCATTATTTGACGAACATCAATGATCAAGGACTTTTTGCGATCAAAGGCTGGAATTTACTCGACTGGTCACCGATTGATCAGCCGAATGACGGCATTGTCACCCACCAAAATATGTTTCTAGTCCATACGTTAAGAGTTGGCGCACGAATGGCACGCATTTCAGGCGATCAGCAGGGAGTTGCTTTATTGGAAAATGCGGCACTGCGACTGGAAACAGCCATCAATAACCATTTGTGGAATGAGGATGCATTGGCGTATATCGATTGCATACATGCGGATGGAAGACGCTCGCAAGTTGTGAGTATGCAGACACAGGTAGTCGCCTCATTAACTGGCGTAGCGTTCGGTAACCGAAAGCAGAAGATCGACAGCTACCTCGTGTCTCCGCCGTCTCATTTTGTACAAATTGGTAGTCCCTTTATGTCGTTCTTCTATTATGAAGCACTAGCGAAGTTGGGAGAAGTTGATCTCGTGCTAGCGGATATTCGCCATAACTATGGGATGATGATTCGCAATGGAGCGACAACATGTTGGGAACAATATCCGAATTTCCTTGAAAATCGTGCGAATCCGAACATGCTTACCCGTAGTCATTGTCATGCCTGGTCTTCGGCCCCCGCATATTTCTTGGGCAGGGAAGTGCTAGGTGTGAGAAGTCTTGCACCCGGATGGTCAGAGATCGAAGTTGCGCCAGCACTGAGTGGATTGACATGGGCGAAAGGGAGCGTTCCACATCCAGCAGGGGGACGAATCGATGTGTCCTGGACGGTGAACGAAGCCAGTAAAACGATGGAAATTACCGTCAGTTATCCGGCAAGTGTGACTGTTCATGTTCGGATGCCAGAAGGCTATACAGGCAATGTGAAAGAATTGAAACTACAGCTTCTTGAATAGGGAAAAGGTTTGCCTGTTATGTTCTAGGACATAGCGGGCAAGCCTTTTCAGCCTTCACAAACAACGTTTACGAATTCATAGATGCTTCCAATGGTTTGGAGGCCAAGCGTCTCCGATTCATTAATAGTAGACACATGGCAATCACTGTGAGAATAATCCCGAGTATTCGCAAACCACCCGCGCTGAACGTATCTCCCATTACGATGCTGATCAATAAAGAAGAGAGAATGGTGCCCAAATATCGGGATGTATTAAACAATCCGGAGGCTACCCCGATCATTTCTTTCGGTGAGCTTTGGAACAAAGCGGCTTGCATTCCGACATTGTTCAAGCCATTGCTAACTCCGAACGCGGCTAAAGCTAGACATACACTGACCATCGGAGAAGTTGGTTGCCATGTCACGATCCATATGGACCCAAGTGCCATCAGGATCGCGGATAGCAGCAAGGCTGGCCGTGGTCCTGATTTATCAATCCATCGGCCTGCTAAGGGAGATACGATGAGTGAACATAAGCCTAGGCTTAACATGAGAAGCCCAGTGTGGAATTCACTGACATGGCGTACCATCTGCAAATAGGACGGAAGCCCGAAAAAGAGGGAGTAAAATAGTACGTTAACGAGCATGAATTCGATATTGACCCTTGTCATTGCCGGATATTTGGCGAATGTGCGCAGAGGTATAAAGGGAGTTGTCGTTCTTAACTCATGGCGTACGAAAGCCCCCAGTGAAACGAGGCCAATCAGCCCGACGATGACATGCATCATGGAGATGTGTCCGACTGATTTGGCTGACAGTACGCCAACGAGCAGCCCAACTAGCCCAACTGTGAACAGCAGAATCCCAGACGCATCGATCAATGCTATCCATTTTCGAAAAGATAGTTCGTGTGTAAGAGATGTTGCCTGTTGGTCATTGGGGATGAACCTCCACGCGAGTAGAAAGCTCGCCACCACGAACGGAATATTGATGAGGAAGATTGCCTGCCAGTCCCACCAGTGAATCAGGATCCCTCCTATGAAAGGGCCAAGTGCTGCAGCTCCGGATAGGAAAATGGACATGACGGATAGAGCAACCGCTTGTTTCTCCGTTATATGAATCCGCACAATGGCCATGCCAACCGCAACCATCATGCTTGTTCCTATCGCTTGTATGATGCGTAACACGAGGAGCAATCCGAAGTAGGGCGATAGCGGAGCTAATAAGGAAGCAATGAAGGCGATCATCAGCCCAGCAAGAAATATTTTCTTGCGACCGAATAAATCACTTGCCTTTCCCATCACAGGCTGCGCGACAGCACTCGCTAAGTAGAATACAAATATGATCCAGGACACCTCTGTGAATGCAAGTTGGTACACATTTTGCAGCCTTGCTATTGCAACAGCAATCATCGAAGAATTTAACGGGTTCAGCAGCACCCCCAATCCAACTGAAATCAACAACCATTTGCTGCGACTATTCATGTCTGACACCCCCTGTTTACTGATGTCATCGTACTTGAATTTCATTATTTATTCCAATGACTTTTATGTTATGATTTCATTGATTAGAAGGAATGAGTCGGAGGCGGCGTTGCAAAATGGAACTACTTCAATTGCAATATTTCATCACGGTGGCTCGATTGGAACATATGACGGAGGCCGCGCAGAGTTTACATGTTACGCAATCGTCTCTGAGTAAAACGATTCAACGCTTGGAAGAGGATTTAGGTGTTCCGCTCTTCGACCGAATCGGAAGGAATCTGCGATTGAATGAGTTCGGAAGCAGATTCCTACAGCGTGCTGAAAGAGCTTTATTTGAATTGGAACAGGGGAAGCAGGAGTTAAGCGATTTATCCAGTCCGGAACATGGCGCCCTCGAATTGGCAGTTACTGCCGCAAGTACCTTGCCCAATATCCTGCGAGCGTTCAGGAAAAAGCGGCCCCATCTCCAATTTCATGTACAAATGCTGTCCACGCAGGAAATGGTGACGCTGCTTCATCGTGGGGAGGTCGATTTTTGCTTGTCCTCACCGCCGGTTCAAGGGGATGACATCGAATGTCAAATCGTGTGCAAGGACCCAATCCTATTAGCTGTTCCTTTGGGGCACCGATTGGCAGGCAGAACCAGCGTGTCCTTAAGCGAGCTTAGAAATGAATCATTTGTCGGTGTAAAGAAAGGCTATGGTACCCGCGATTTAGTTGACTCTATATGTAATTCGGTTGGATTTGAACCCAAGTATGTGTATGAGGGGAATGAACCTGCCAGATTAAGCGCGCTTGTGGAAGCTGAGATCGGCATTGCCTTCTTACCAAGTTCTGCAAGAAACTCACGGGAACAGATCGCCTATCTACACATTGAAGATCATGAATTGGTGCGGGAAATTGCTTTATTATGGCACAAAAGTAGATACATTTCCCGGGCTGCACAGGAATTTCGTGAAGTCGTAGTCGCCTATTTTCTAGAGATGTCTGTGAATCCTTGATTTTAAGGTGGAAGGCTAATAGGGGGAACTATGGAAAAGATTCAGCAAAGTGAAGTCTACGTGTCATTATATAAACGAATTATTATTTATATTATCGATATAGTAATCATGCTTGTCCCATTGAAGCAACCATAAGGTATTCAGTCCTGAACTTATAATCATTTATGATGGTGCCTCATTCTTAAACGAGAGCACAACAACAAGCTGCCAATATCATTGGCAGCTTGTTGACTTCTAACGGGCAAGATTTATTGAAATCAGCAGTTGCCCTTGCAATTTCTATAGATGGCTTCGCCTTCACGCAAGCATTCTATTGCGGGTCTACCCCTCAACCTGCAGGCAATTATATATTGGGTTTCTGTAATGCGACATAGAGGGAGCCGAAGAAAGCAAGGTAGTCTTAGCGTAGCCGTTTTTTTATATTTGAATGCATCTAGTTCTTTCTTCAGCTTGCCAAAAACTAGAGCCAGACCTTCGCTATTCTCGTTGATTTGCAAAACCCCATTCATGTCACCCTTGGGTGTGCGCTGGGTTTCAACGAAGCTTACCTCCAAGATACCATCTTTCGTTCTGACTTCGGCATCCGCGGAGAATATTGCCGTACCTCCTACTTGTTTGAAAATAACCGCCATAGTAGTTTTCCTCCCGTATTATGCATCCTTTCATATAATGCAGGACAAGACGGTATGGAAACTGGCAAATGAACTATTTTTAAGAGAAAAGGCTCTTTACAAACGAACGTACATTCGTTATTGTTTATATGGGTGGATTTTCCAATATCCAAGGGAGTGATACATATGGGAATTATCAAAACGAAGATTGAGAGTTCGCTTACAGTCTTGTTGGTATCCAATTATGAAAAGTCTAAGAAGTACTATGAAGATGCCCTTGGATGCGAAGTAAACGAGTTTTGGGCTATTCGAGATAATTTTGGATTAGGATTTAAGTTAATTCAAGCAACCAATATAGAAGATGTTAGACCTAACAAAGGGACTTGGAATACATATGCTTATATAAAAAATCATGATGAGTTGGACGCTTTATTCATAGAGCTTAAAACCAATGGGGCAATTATTGTTTCAGAACCTAAAGAGACAACGTACGATTGGGGTACTTGGAAAGATTTTTCGGTTCAAGATTTAGATGGATATGTAATCGGTTTCGGTTCGGGAAATAAAAATAATAAAGGAGAGGAATAATTATGTCTTTTTTTAAGAAGACAAAATCTATTTTCAAATTATGACAGAATACCGCAAGCCCTCGCCCTCTGATAGCGATCCGAATCATATTGTGAGTGAAACTGTCGTGATAGCCAACATCCTGTTGGGGGAGAGTTTTGTTTTTGAACCGGGAGAATCGATCGAAATTCCTTTTCAATTCGTGCTGCCGCATGAGACACCGATTTCTATTGGCGTAAGCAAGATCTGGATTCGTACAGGCATGGATATTGACAACGCGGTTGATCCATCAGATCGTGATAATATTGAAGTATTGGCTCATCCGCATACATCTGTCATTTTTGAAGCGTTGGAGGAATTGGGCTTTCATTTACATAAAGCAGAAAACGAATACTTTCCACAACCTAATTATTACCTGCCATTTATTCAGAATTTTGAATTTGTACCCTATCAAAATGGCGAATATCGCCGCTCCGTTGAAGAGCTGGAGCTGGTATTCTACCCGGATGAAAACGGAGTTGAGGTCCTCCTGGAATTTGACCGCAGAGCGCGTGGTTTTAGCGGACTTTTAGCAGAAATGCTGGATAGGGATGAGTCTCATCACCGTTATTATTTCAGTAACGAAGAGCTGGAGGAAGGCGCTGTATCAGTGGCTGATCAGTTCCGAGGCATTTTTAACGACTTGCTGGATGTGTAACGAAGCTTGTCTGGTGACAAGGTAAATAATTTAAAGTGCGGAAGGTGCTGTCAGATATTTTTTTAAAAAACAAAAAGAGATGACCAATTATGCCATCTCTGTAATCAATAACGTGAATTTGTTTCATATAGGTACCTTTTAGTCAACAAATTTGATTGAATATTTAGTTCCGTCGTACAGTTCAATCTTTAACTCCTCTACAAATTTCCATTTGATGCTGTCTAACCACTCTTCTAGCATTTCTTCTCTTTCTTCTTCATTCTGAGCATCATTAAATGATAATTTTTCTTCTTTACCATTAAAATACTCCGCTTTGAGCTTCTCAATATCTTCGATATCAAGTAGGGACAATACACTTTCGACTAGTGAACGCTTTGACAAAATGAACACCTCCTAAAAAAAGATATTAAATCTATATAGTATAAGGAAAATATTAACAATTGATTGTACATAGATACTAGTGAATAAGTGGATTTTTTTAATAGTTTTAAGAGATTATCAGAGATGACAACGCTTAGATTATTCTGGTGTTGTGAATGAGTAGATCGTGTATAATTATAACCGTAACGATCGGCTCAACTAATAAAGGGGATAATAATGGACCAAGAGGATATCAAGCAACGTATTAAGGATTACCAGCAGGCAGATGGAGTTCGCCCACTCACTTGTGGTAATAACAGTAAGCACGAGAAATTATACCCTAAGGTACTTGAACAAGGGTTGGTTCTTCTTTGCCCTAATTGCAATTATACGCAGACATATATCCCTGATCTGTTCTTTGATGATGGTTTTTATGAGTGGCTGCGAGGCATGAAGAGTTTGATTTAAGGAGATAGTCTCTATGGTAAAAAGGATGCTGGGAAAGATACGGCATCCTTTTTATTGATTATTAACCGCAATCCCCAGATGAACTTGCGGATATCACTTATTACAAAATGCGGAGGTACTTCAAGGCTTCCAGCGTGACCTCTTGGCAGTTGTCCCGCTGCTATCCACGTTAGTGGCGCTGTATGAAAGGGTTGTAGAACAGCTTCTGCAGGAGATGAAAAACGGAAAGCGGAGGGCGGGGGACAAGCTGCCATCCATTCGAGAAGGGGCGGAAGCGTTCAGCTGTAGCAAAAATACAGTGATTCAGGCCTACGGGGAGCTCGAGCAAAGGCAGCGCTCGGAAGTGAGATTTGTGGAGCGAGAGTTCATGCGGTAATGAAATGAAGTTCTTCATATCAAATTGGAATAATGAAGATTACATTGAATTCCAGAATAGTCAAAAAAGGAACTTAAATGTATAGCTCGAATATCTAATGTAATCTTATTAGTTAAAAAATTTAATGACAGATAGGAGTTAGATACGATGATAAAAGGTTTCGGAGGCATATTTTGGAGAACTAAGAATCTTGAAGTAATAAGAAAATGGTACTGTGAAGTGTTGAAGCTTGAAATAGAAAATTGGAATGGGACTATAATAAAACCTCAATTAGGAAATGAGACGATCTTTTCTTTCTTTGCCGAGAATGACAGTTATTTTCCAACAGATCAACAAGTGATGTTAAACTTCCAAGTAGATAATCTAGACGAGACTATTAAACATCTTGAGGAAATTGGTGTGCCTCTTGCCAAGAAAAAAGAAAGTAGTGATTATGGAAAGTTTGTTTGGATAGAAGATCCTGATGGTCGATTAATCGAGCTTTGGGAGAAATAATGAGAATGAGGAGCCTGTTATACAGCAGTGCTCCTTTATTATGTATGAATGTAGTGTGCAGCACATAATGAGATATTTAAACTACTGAAATAGATAAAGGAATAACGAAGGGGCAAAGGTGTTCATGCTGCGATTGATACAAGCCGACAGGGGAAAGTGCTACTTAGATGATAGATCCTCATACGATGAACGATTGTTAAATATAGACACGGAGGTAGCTGGTCGTTGACGATCAGCTGCCTTTTCCATGTAAACGAGCTGACCTGCAAAAAAGATCGTATATTCAGTCATATCAGACTAGAAATAGTAGGATTCCCCCTGCAGTATTTACCGAAAAACTCTTATAATAGAAGTTAATTTTTATTCGATATCGTTCTGCGAATTTCTAATAAGGAGACTGAAATTATGTATAAACTGGTCATTGTCGACGATGAACCTGCCGTCCGGGGAGGGCTCAGTAAATTCGTCCAGTGGAGCGACTATGGGATTGTTCTCGCCGGAACAGCGGACGATGGAGATACGGGGCTGGAGCTGATCGAGCGAGTAAAGCCCGATATCGTACTGACAGATGTGATGATGCCGGTAATGGACGGGATCCAAATGTCTAGGGAGATTCGAGAACGGCTCCCTGAGACGAAAATCGTATTTATCAGTGGCCACAATGAAGCCAACCTTTTGCGTTCGGCTTTGCAGGTTCATGCTGCCGATTATATTTTCAAACCAGTCAAACGAACTGAGCTCCAAAAGGTTATTGAAGGTGTCGTGAGAGACTTGCGTTCGGAAGAGAAGGAGCGGCAACGCCTTAAAGACATGGAGGTCAAATTGACCCAGAGTATGCCACTGCTTAGGGAGAAATTTTTGATGGCATTGATCCAAGACGGGGACGCAAAGCCAGAGGTGCTGCGGGAAAGAGCGGCATTTCTCAATCTGGAACTGCCGCTTGAAACGCCATATCTCGTACTCGTTATAACCATTGACGATGCAAGGGAGGTTCTAGGTAGTCGTTCGGAGAGGGACAAGCAGTTGTTGTCGTACTCACTCTTGAACGTCGTTCAAGAACTGATTGATCAGTACCTGCATGGGTATGCATTTGAGAACAGAGCTGCTGAATTCGTTGGACTATTAGTCCTTGATGATCCGATGAAGGACCCGGAAGCAACGCTGCTTTTGCTGGCAGAGGAGATTCGCGACAATCTGAAGCGCTGGCTGAATATCAGCGTTACGATTGGAGTAGGCGAACGTGCCGATACTATCCGGATGCTTCCAGCGTCTTTTCGGCATGCACGCGATGCGGCGGATCAAAAGTGGTACATGGGTAAGAATCAAGTGATCACGATGGACAGTTTAGAAGTTGGAGCTGCCAGTCCGATTCGGTTCGATAGTAGTCAGAGTGAGCGACTGGTATCCGTGCTGAAATCGGGGGAAAAGCAACAATTGGAGTTGGAAATGGAAAGCATTCTCGAGCCGCTGGCGCAAATTCGCAAGGACGGCTTTAAGTACGGCCGGCAGGTAGGACTGCAAATGATCGCGCTCGCCGGCAGGTTGCTGCTTGACCTTAATTTGCTAACCCGTGAGAAAGAAGAGGAGGAAGCTTGGGCGCTTGATCGACTCCTGAAGCTGGAAACGATGGCCGAGTTAAAAACCTTTGTAAGCGATTACCTATACAGCATATGCTGCTGGATTCAGGAGAAGCGGAGCGGACGATCGAGTAATGTAATCGAACAGATTCAGAAGTTTATTGCCGATAATTACGCCAAAAACTTGGCCATCGCGGAGATCGCCGCTTACGTTTATCTCAGTCAAACTTACGTCAGCTTATTGTTCAAGCAGGAGACTGGCGAGACGATTTACGAATATTTGATGAAAGTCCGTATTGCGAAAGCGAAGGAATTGCTGGTAGATCCTCGCATCAAGTTCTACGAAGTGTGCGAGCTAGTCGGCTATACGGATCCAAGCTATTTCAGCAAGCTGTTCAAGAAGATGACCGGACTTACGCCAAGCGCTTATCGGGACCAACAATAGGAGAAGAAGTGTTTAGCATTCAAAAGGAGTTGATCCCGTGAGAGGGGTTTTGCAAAAAAGAAGGATCCGTCCCTCTAATTTGTGGGAAGGCGTTGTAGCGGCCAGGAGGTGGATGCTCGCCTACGGTCTGATGATTTTCCTGCCGGTATGTATGATGTTGTTCGTGTATTATGAACAGTCCTCCAGGATTTTGCAGGAGGAGGTGACCCAGACCATGCAGCAGACATTGAAACAGGCAGGTATTAATTTAAGCTCGCGGCTCAACTATGTGCAGAATTCATCCAATTCTATATTTATGAATAATAAACTGTATGAAAATTTGGATCCCGCTTTTCCAATTATCGAGCGCATCGCTCAGTCAAAGGAGCTGCGCAATTTGCTCGAATCGGTTCAAACGGCACCAGACATTGTCAGGGCGCGTGTTTTTACTGATCCGGGGAATTTATACGGATTCGATTTATTGAATCTTTTTCCGCTAGATAGCTTGAAAGATCGCCCATGGAACAATGAGGTCATGAACGCTGGCGGCAGTATCGTGTGGACGGGCATCTACGAAGAAAACTATCTGGACTCGGGACCTGCACGGATTCTTTCCTGTGCTCGATTGCTGAGACATCCGCGAAATTTTGATCAGAGTCTTGGTGTGCTTATGCTTGACGTTCCCGAGAAGATGCTAACTGAAATTATCTCCGAGCTTAATTTTCCAGCCCAAAGTCGTGTATATATCCTGGATCGCAGTGGAACCATCATTTACAGCGCGGAGCAATCGGTAATCGGCACAAAGACTGCCCTAGAGAGTGAATCTGATGAAGGAATCATCAAACGGTCTGAAAACGGTGTAGAGGTGTTTGAAGTACGTGCACCCATCCGAGCTGCGGATTGGCGTCTCGTGCTAGAGGTGCCCAAGACTGGCCTGACGCATCGCACAACCACGTTAAGTCAGTGGTCTGGCATCGCAACGGTCGTTGGCATGACGATCATGTTTTTGATTCTCGTGTTCATGTTATTGGCGTTCGTTATTAACGGGATGAACCGGCGAATCAAATCGGTCGTCAAGACGATCCGCACGGAAGGTGTTGAAGGGCTGGAGGAGCCGGGGGGCGACTTTCGGCTGCTTGAACGAGTTGTCGATCATTTGGTGCATCGCGTGAAGGATTTGATGGAGGAGGCTTACCGTTCGAAAATGCTGGAGCGAGAGGCTGAACTTCGCGCGCTGCAGGCACAGATCAATCCGCACTTTCTCTACAATACGCTGGATACGATTAATTGGCTAGCGATTTCCCGTGATGCCGACGATATCAGCCATATGATCGAAAGTCTGTCTGATTATTTCCGGCTCAGCCTGAACAAAGGGAAGGATCATGTCTGCGTAACGGATGAATTGGAGCTCGCGAGAGTCTACTTAGAGATTCAGCAGAACCGGTTCCCTTCCACATTCGAGTTCTTCATTAAAGCGGATCCCGAGGCGAGCCGGTGCGTCATTCCGAAGCTGACGCTGCAACCCATCGTTGAGAATGCGCTGCTGCACGGCATACGCAAAAATAAAGGCAAAATCGGAATCATTAACATTCACGCGAAGCGGAGTGGAGAAGTGCTTGAGATTACCATCAAAGATAATGGGATTGGCATGGAGGAGCAGCTAGCTTCCAGTCTGTTGTCTACTTCGCGCCATTTGCTGCATGCTGAAGGAAACGGAAGCTCGTATGGTCTATACAATGTGAACGAGCGAATCAAGCTTATGGCTGGTTCCGAATATGGACTAACGGTCAGTTCCCGTCTAGGCGAAGGCACTGTTGTGATCGTTCGTCTCAAGGCAATGAAAGAGGAGGAAATTAAGTAGGATACACCTAGAAAGTGTCGGATTGCCCTCTACATGACGCACTCTCCTGTAGGTACAATAAAGCCATAAGTGCAGGAGGTGCAACCACAATATGAGCGAAATCATCACACATTTGAATGGAAAGGCAGGGGAGACCAAATTTTCTCGCAAGCGTGAAGGCAGATGGCGAAGGGTATGGCGGAACCTCGATACTTATGTACTGCTGGTGCCTGGGCTGCTTCTACTGCTATTGTTCAAATACACGCCGATGTACGGAGTCTTAATCGCTTTTCAGGACTTCAACATTTTTGACGGGATCAGAGGAAGCCAATGGGTTGGATTTGAGCAGTTCCGAAAGCTCATGCAATCGGCAGAATTTATACAAGTGTTCACGAATACATTGCTCATCAGTATTTACAAGATTGTGTTGCTGTTCCCGATACCCATCCTGATCGCTCTTCTGCTGAACGAAATTCGGTTCCCAGCGTTCAAACGGACCATCCAGACGATTATCTACATGCCTCACTTCTTGTCCTGGGTCATTATCTCTGGCTTGTTCATGACGATCTTGTCCCCTTCTGACGGACTAGTCAATACCGTCATCCAATGGTTCGGCGGCGAATCCATACGATTTTTTATGGACAACCACGTATTTAGAAGTGTCGTCGTGTTCACGGCAGGCTGGAAGGAGATCGGCTGGAATGCGATCATCTTCATCGCTGCCTTAGCGAGTGTCGAGCAGGAGCAGTACGAGGCGGCTTCTATCGACGGAGCGAATCGCCTGCAGCAGATGTGGCATATTTCGCTTCCCGGCATTGTGCCGACGATTATCCTGATGCTCATTCTCCGCCTTGGTATGGTGCTGGATGCTGGCACAGAACAGATCCTGACGATGTATAACCCTACCGTATATGCCTCCGGCGACGTCATCGGTACCTTCGTCTATCGGATGGGTCTTGGCAAGATGGATTACAGCTTCAGCACCGCGGTCGGCCTTTTCAATTCGGTCGTCGGCTTTATTCTCATCATCTCCGGCAACTGGCTCAGCAAAAAAACGCTGAACCGCGGAATATGGTAAGGAGGCCTGGCATGCAAATCCGGAAAAGAACATTCAACGACTGGGTATTAGATAGTTTCGTCTATGGCTTCATGATCGTGTTAGGCCTGATTACCTTATTGCCGATGATCCACGTGTTCTCCAAATCCGTCAGCTCGGACTGGGCGCTTGTATCGGGACGGGTGAATCTGCTTCCGGTAGGCTTTCAACTAGATACGCTCGTAAAAGTCGCCACCTCCTACGCATTTGGCCGGGCATTCGTCATTTCGGTTATCGTGACTGTAGTTGGGACACTATTGAGTATATTGGTGACCGCCATTACAGCTTATCCGCTATCTAAGCGGCATTTGCCCGGTATCTCGGGAATCATGGTATTGTTCGTTTTCACCATGCTATTTAACGGAGGACTTATTCCGAATTACCTGTTAATTCGTGAGCTGCATTTGCTAAACAATTTATGGTCGCTCATTTTGCCTGCCATGATCAGTGTTTTCAATATGCTGGTCATCAAGAGCTATTATGAAGGTCTTCCCGAAGCACTTGAAGAATCGGCGCGGATGGATGGAGCAAAAACGTATATGATTTTGTTCCGCATCATTTTACCGCTCAGTATGCCTGTACTCGCTGCGATCGCCTTGTTCTATGCTGTCGGCTTTTGGAACGATTACTTCAGTCCGATGCTTTACATTAGCGATCCATTATTGAAAACGCTTCAACTGTATCTGCGCGATATCGTGATGGAGAACGATACGGCGAACGCGCTCAACAAGTCGGCAGACGATCTGATGAATATGTCACCGGAAAGTATCCGTGCCGCTACCGTTGTCGCATCTACCGTGCCGATCCTTCTCGTATATCCGTTCCTTCAGAAGTATTTTATTAAGGGTGTATTGATTGGTTCCGTCAAAGGCTAATGCTGCATTAACGCCGGCGGAATACACCGCTGCTTAATGATAAATTTCACAACATATATAGGAGGGTTTAAAAAATGAAGAAAACGATGAAATGGGCTGCGCTCCCTGTCGCAGTCAGCCTAATGCTGCTTACCGCTTGTGGCGCAAGTAACGAAGGTGAGAAAAGCAGCTCCCCAACCTCGTCCCCGTCCACACAGCCAGCGACTGCCGGCCCCAAGCCTGAACTGAAAGCGCTTATGCGATTGGGCCCTAACTTCGCTAAAGACCCAATCGCCACGATGCTGGAAGAGAAGACTGGGTACAAAGTCAATTACGAAGCACTTCCGGTCGATAAACCGGAGGATAAACTCAATCTGCTGATTGCTTCCTCCGAACCTTACGACATCGTCTCAACAGCAGGGGACAGCAGCTCTAAAGCGATTTATGCCGACTATGCGAAAAAAGGAGCACTGGTTGATCTAACTCCGCTTATTGAGAAGTACGGTAAGAACATCAAAGCATCGTTGTCCAAAGATACACTTGAAATGGCCAAAGTCGATGGTAAAATCTATGCCATTCCGACGCGAACCCTTGAATCAGTCGGCACGAGTCTAATGATCCGCAAGGATTGGTTGGATAAGCTGGGTCTGAAAGTCCCGACAACGCTTGATGAACTGTCGGTTGTACTCAAGGCGTTCAAGGAGAAGGATCCTGGTGGTAACGGAGCTAAAAATATTCCGATGTCTATTAAGGGCGACAATCCATTGGTCGACAACCTCGTCGGCGCCTTCGGTATGGTCAATGATTGGAACGATGTAAGCGGTAAGCTGGTTCCCCGCGCGATGAATCCTGCGTTTAAGGAATATCTGACCTATATGTCGGATCTTTACAAACAAGGGCTACTTGATCAAGAGTTTGCCATTAACAAGGACGCAACCGTGAAGGAGAAGTTTACGAATGGTAAGGCGGGCGCCATTGTGTTGCATTGGGCCGACATTCCGGCGATTGACGATGCGCTGAAGAAAAATTTCCCAGGCGCCACCTATGCGTACATACCTGCGCTGACGGGCAAAGACGGCAAGGCAGGTCTGGCACAATCATCGGGATTCGATAGGTTGACGTTTATTCCGAAAGCTTCTAAACATCCGGAAGATGCGATCAAATGGATGGACGCCAAGTTGGAACCGGATACGTTCAAAAACATGGCAATTGGTGTAGAAGGCACGCACCATACAGTGAAAGACGGGAATTATTACCCGGTTTTGCCTATTTTCAATGACGAGCGAGGATCTGCCAGCAACTATTTGACCGGTATCGACGAAACCAAATATCCGATCTACTGGCAGGCTCGCGTCCGCAAAGATGATCGTCTCTACAAGGGCTGGGAGTTTCTAAACAAGTTGCAGAAGCCAGAAGTGTTCAAGCAGAATCCGCTGGGATTAGCGCCTTACTTCCCGAATTACTCCAAGGAAAATGCACAGCTTAACCAAATGGTCAACGATTATGCGGTCAAGATTATTGTTGGCGGCGAGCAGCTTACCGGATTCGACGCATTCACGGAAAAATTCAAAAAAGCCGGCGGCCAAACGAGCTACGACGAAATCAACACATGGTACGCAACAACTCGTAAATAAAACAGTGCGGCAGGCTGACGAATTCGCTTAGGCGGTGCAGACTGCCGCATCTGCTGTGCCTTTTCAGGCGAGTACAAGTAAGATGAGAGGGGGTGAATGCTGCAAGAAAAGCAAGATGAACACCATTATGGGAGGGAAAAGGGATGATTGCTTTGGAATTTTCGAAAAGGTGGAAATTGCTCGGTTTCATGATGTTCTTCTTTCTGATCGGTATGCTTCTAGTATCCGCTTCTTCCGTCAATGCCGCTCAACAAGAGCCTTACAATTGGCAGAATGTGCGAATCGGCGGCGGCGGATTTGTAACCGGGATCGCCATTCATCCAACTGAGCCGAATCTCGTCTATATTCGTACCGACGTTGGCGGGGCCTTACGGTGGGACTCGGTTAATCAGAAGTGGATTCCACTATTGAATGCGCTTCCAAGAGAAAAATACAATCTGTACGGCATTGACAGCATCGCCCTTGATCCGGCGGACCCGAATGTGGTTTACGTTGCAGCGGGCAAGTTCGACTATGTAGGAGCTCCTTCAGATATTCTGAAATCAACAGACCGGGGAGCCACTTGGACGTCAACCGGGTTTGCTCCCAGGCATTATGGCAACGGGTCAGGACGAGATTTGGGTGAACGGCTTGCGGTAGACCCCAATAATAGTCAAATCATTTATATGGGAACTCGTTATGACGGGATGTGGAAAAGCACATCGGGGGCCAGCGTAGGCTCATGGGAGCAAGTTACTAACTTCCCGAGCATCGGTGCCGCTCCGACTGGACTCAATTTCGTATTATTTGATAAGAGTACAGGATCTCCCGGCATTTCGACACAAACCATCTATGTCGGGGTCAAAGGCACCGGTATCTACCAGAGTGTGAATGGGGGAACAACATGGACGCTGATGAATGGAAGCCCGCTTACTCCACGTCGGGCTGTTCTGGCGGATGGCGGCACCCTATATGTCACTTATGAAACTGGCGTCACTAAGTTTGCAAACGGCGTATGGACCGACATTTCGCCTCCGGCGGTAGGGAGATACAACGGCATTACGGTAGACCCTACAAACCCGAACATCGTGATGACAGCCATAGAAGATGGTTCGAACACGCCGGCGCCGATCTACCGGTCGACCAATGGAGGCGTGAATTGGTCGCAAATCACCTTCGTCAAACATCAGAATGTTCCCTGGTGGACGAGTAACTGGTTTGCTGCTAATACTTCGACCTTGACCATCGATCCTCATTTTCCAAATCGGGTATGGTTAACCGACTTTTACGGCACATGGCGCACAGATGATATAACGGCAAGTCCGTCTCACTGGTATACGTACGAAGAGGGCCACGAGGAAGTGGTGACGTTCGCCTTACGCAGTACGCCGATCGGTGCACCGCTGCTTAGCGGGCATGCGGATGTTGATGGTATGCGTCATACCTCGCTCACGACGTATCCAAGCAGCAAATTAGGTAGTCCGTCACTGGGCGATACGGTTTCCATCGATTTTCAAGAGAGTAATCCGAACTTCATCGCTCGGGTCGGTTCCACCCGTTATGCCGGCTCAGGGGGCGGCGGCTACAGCACCAACAACGGGGCAACCTGGACGGCATTTCCCAATCCGCCTGGAATCGCGGGCCGCATCGCCGTATCGGCCGGCAGCGAAACGATGGTCTGGGTCCCGCAGCACGGAAGTCCGTTATATTCAACTGATCGTGGACAATCATGGACACCGGGAACAGGAGCGCCATCCGGAACCGTTCACGATTTCTGGGTCTGGTACCAGCCGCTGGCGTCCGACCGCGTCAATAGCAATACGTTCTATCTGTTGGAACGTAACACGTGGAAATTATTCCGCAGTACAGACGGAGGGGCGTCTTGGACGGTTGCATCTACGATGCCGATAATACCGGCGAAAACGCCCGCGTATTTCAGTGTCAAGGCAGCTCCAGGTAAGGCGGGCGAAGTGTGGGTCAGCCTAGATGGGGGAGGACTCTGGCGTTCCAGCAACTCCGGCGATTCTTGGACGCAGCTGCCGAATGTGCAGCAAGCAACATTGTTCGCATTTGGTAAAAATAAGCTTGGCTCTTCAAATCCTACAGTCTTCGTATATGGTAAGGTTGACAATTCCGTGGGTATTTTCCGATCCGATGATTTTGGCACAACCTGGGTGAAGATTGACGTCATCGATCCGGCGATTGGCGCTGAAGCCAATACGATGGAGGGCGACCGTCAAACATGGGGGCGCGTTTATATCGGAACAAACGGAACCGGTGTTTTTTACGGCGACACTTTGATGAGCGAAGGAACCGATACGGAGCCGCCGACAGCTCCTTCGAACCTGTCATCTCTATCACATACATCTACAAGCGTTAACCTCTCATGGACAGCTTCAACCGATAACACTGGTGTAGCTGGGTACAACATTTACAACGGAGGCGTCTATGTCGGTGCCACGACAACGCTTTCGAGTACAAACTATACCGTAAACGGCTTAACCCCTAGCACAACCTATTCGTTTACAGTGAAAGCCAAAGATGGAGCGGGCAACCTCTCGGCTGTGAGCAATGCACTGAGTGTGACGACGGCACCTCCGCCGGCGCCGCCGACGAATCTGACAACAACATCGGCGACGCTCACGAGCCTCAGCATGAGTTGGAGTCCGCCATCCAATCTCTCTGGCGTAGTCGGATATAACCTTTACGTAGGTTCCAAGCAGGTAGCTACTACCTCAGGCACGACGTATACACTCACGGGACTGCTGCCCGACCGAACGTACACGGTTACCGTTCGTTCCGTAGACGGTGCAGGCAGTACCTCAATATCTAGCAACTCACTGGCTGCGACGACTGCGACAGGCCCAGGCACGCTTGCCTTCAGCGACGATTTTCAGGATGGAGTGGCGAATGGTTGGACGCCTGCGAACGGTACATGGTCTGTCGTAACATCAGGCGGGTCCAAGGTTTACAAGCAAGCTTCTTGGCTTTCGACGAATGCGTTCAGCACTGTGGATACCAGCTCATATTCCAACTATAGCGTGGAAACGAATATCAAACTTACCCAGAATGATATCGACCTAGCAGCTGGTATAACGGCTCGCTATCAAGATCTGAACAATTTTTACTATTTCCGAATCAAAGCAGGCAAGCTGCAGATTGGCAAATCGGTGAACGGAACCGTCACGATCCTGACTCAGAAAAGTTATACGATGACGACGAATGAAGTTTACTCGTTCACTGCGGTATTAAACAACAGCACACTCGAATTATATGTGAATGGGTTTAAGGAATTAACCGTTACGGATATAAGTCATGCCTCGGGAAAAATAGGTCTATATGCCTTCAAAACGAGTGTTGAGTTTGATAATGTGAAAGTCGTTCATGATCATGATTTCACACCGCCGATGGCTCCTGGAAATTTGCGCTTATTGTCCAAAAACGAGACCACGGCAGATTTGACTTGGGATACATCCTCGGACAATACCGGTGTAACCCAATACGAGGTGTATCAAGGTTCAGCTTTGATAGGAACCGTTACGTCCAGCACGTATTCCGCAACCAACTTAGCGGCGAATACCAGTTACATTTTCAGCGTAAAGGCAAGGGATGCGGCAGGAAATGTATCCGGAGCGAGCGCCTCGCTGAGCGTTACGACAGACCCGTACCTGTTTCAAGCAAAAAAATCCATTACCGCCATTACCGTTAACGGATCTCTGGACGAACAAGTGTGGTCCACGTTCAAGCAATTAAAGAAACCGATTATTGGCACTCCGAACAATACGGCGGAATTCAGCTCGCTCTGGGACAATACTTATTTGTATGTAGGCGTCAAAGTCATTGATGGTAATCTGTATAATACATCTGTGCAGCCTTATTATGATGACTCCATCGAAATCTATATCGATAGCAACAACAATAAAGGAGCAACTTATGACAGCTATGACCAGCAGTATGTCAAGGGTTGGAACGACAGCACGCTCTGGCTGCAGAGAGTGATGCCAAACGGAGTGCTGCATGGATGGGCTCCGATTTCAGGCGGATACAGCGTCGAACTGGCGATTCCTTGGAGTACGCTCGGCCTTACACCATCAGCCGGAATGACTATTGGCTTTGACGTCGCGAACAATGACACCGACACCGGATCCGGTAGGGAAAGCCAGCTGATATGGGCCGGAACGAACAACAACTGGACGAATACGTCCGCATTCGGAAGCCTGCAGCTTTCCACGGTCTCCATTGGGGATACGCAGCCGCCTACAGTTCCATTGAATTTGGCATCGCCTTCACACACGGACCGAACTGCAGTATTGTCTTGGACGGCTTCAACTGACAACGTTGGCGTTACCGGATACGAGATTTATAGCGCCGGAAATCTAGTTGCAACGGTGACTTCAACGACTTATACGGTTACTGGGCTAACGCCGGGAACCAGCTATAGCTTTACGGTAAAAGCAAAAGACGCGGAAAACAATGTGTCAGCGGCGAGTACCGCTGTCAGTGTCACGATGGATGCGTCCTACACGCTGATCCCTGTTACCAAAACGACTGCCACCATCCAAGTCGATGGCTCACTGAACGAAGCAGCTTGGTCCATTACGAAACTAGCGAATAAGAACGTAATCGGCACCTCTAACAATACGACGCAATTTGGGGTATTATGGGATGATACGTACTTGTACGTCGGGGTTATCGTCACCGACGGAAATCTGTATAACAATTCGGCGGAGCCTTACTCCGACGATTCCGTCGAGATTTATATGGACGGTAATCATAACCAAGGCGCAACCTATGACAGCTATGACCGGCAATTTATCAAAGGTTGGAACGACTCCGCTCTGTATGAGGCTCGAAGCCTCATGAACGGCGTGCAGCATGCATGGGCCACGATATCAACTGGATACAGTGTGGAGATGGCAATTCCGTGGAGTTCACTTGGCATTACGCCATCAGCGGGGATGATGATTGGCTTCGACGTAGCGAACAATGACGAGGATGATGGTAACGGTCGAGTTAGCCAGACCGTATGGGCAGGAACATCCAATAACTGGTCGAGCACTTCTGCATTCGGAGAGTTGAAGCTGGTATTGCCATAACTGCAACTGCATGAATCGAGCAACTGTATCGAACGAAATTCAGAGATCAAATTAATAGGGGGCTAAACGCATGAATATCATTCAACAAGTTTCAACAACACAGAAAGCTGTTGCTTTTACATTTGATGATGGCCCTAACCCTGAGTATACGCCTCAATTGCTAGATATTTTCGATGAGGTTTCCGGTCGTGCTACTTTTTTTATGATGGGAAAACAAATCGAACTTTATCCCGAGACTGCGCTCGATGTGCATATCAGGCAACATGAAATTGGGAATCATACGTACTCTCATCCTTTTATGACCAAAATTAGCTTGGAGGAATGTGAGCGAGAACTACTTGTTACAGACAGTTTGATTACACAGGTAACAGGAACTAAGCCAGTTGTCATGCGTCCACCTTACTTGGATTTCAACGAGGAGATTCAGTCGATTACTGACAAAATGGGCTATCCTGTCATTGGATCCAATAACGGAGGCACAAGGGATTGGGAGATGCCGGGCGTAGACCACATTCTTGAGGTAACCCGAGAACAAGTCGGATGCGGGAGCATCTTACTCTTTCATGATGGCTTTGGAGATCGTTCTCAAACGATAGAGGCTGTTCGAATTTTGGCAAAGGAATTAACCGCACAAGGTTATCAACTTGTAACGGTTAGTGAGCTCTTGCAAATGGCGGAGTCCTAATAAGCCACAGCAATCTGGATATCATTCATACAATATGAATATTGAGAGGCGATGAGATACTGCGTAGAATTTAATTCTACGCAGCTTTTCTATGTGAATTGGGGGAAAAGGGCGTGTATATATTCAGTTTATAAAGTTATTTTATTCTATACAAAGTCATTAAAAATATTGTGAATCATACGAACCCTACGACTACTCGTTGAACTGGCCAATTAATTATAAATGGAGTCATTATCTCTCCTAAAATTAGGTTATATTTGGAAGTGTTAGGATTATTTGAGGTGTTGCTGTTGCAATTGAGAGATTTGTTGATGTAATCAATTGCTGTTAATGATTTAATAGAATTAAGGAAAGGCATAATTAACGAGCTATAAGTAAGGAGTTCATTTTAATGAGATATTTAAAATGGTGCATTGCTTCATTATCATTGTATACACTATTCACACTTATGGCTTGGTTCATTGACGAAATAGGATGGAAAAAGGGAGTAACAGAAGGAAATTACCAAGTATACGCTAACTTACTTTCAAACATTCAATTTCCCATTAAAGTTCTTCTAGGAATGGATGATGTGATAAATTATAATTTTAGACTTTTACCGTATATGATGGGTGCCATCTGTTGGGTATTTATAACGATTTTGTTTTGTAGGCTGAAAACTAGTACACATCATTAACTTGAAAGGAGCCTTTCCGGCATGATTGCGATCCCACATACATTTATGAAAAGAATGCACGAACTTCACGGTGAACAAGGTGTCGCCTGGTCAGAGGCGCTGCTCAGGCTAATCGCCGACTGTGCAAGCCGCTTCGACTTTAGCCCTGAAGTTCCTTTTTCTAATTTATCTTATAACTTCGTGCTCCGCGCAACGCGCAAAGATGGTAAGCGAGTCGTCCTTAAATTATCTTACAAGAAAAGTGAGCTAGCTAGAGAAGTTAGTGTTCTTCGCGCGTTTGAAGGCCGAGGGGCGATTCAAGTGCTTGATGCAGATGAGGAAAGGGGAGTTGCACTACTGGAGAGTGCCGAGCCAGGCATACCTTTATCGACAATTGAGAATGATGCACTTGCAACAGATATCTTTTGTGAAGTATTTCGCAGCCTTCACCTTCCGCCACCAAAGGGTAGTGAGTACCCTTCAATGAAGCAGCATTTTGCGGCAATTGAGCGATACCGAGAGCGAATCAAAGACATGGAAGTTGACGGACCATTGCCTCCGAGCTGGGTGGAGAATGCCGAAGAATGTCTGGAGTATCTCATCGCGACCACGAGTGAGAATTTCTTGCTGCATGGCGATCTGCATCATGATAACATTCTTCGCCAAGGCGAAGAGAAATGGGCTGTCATTGACCCCAAAGGAATCATCGGTGATATCCATTTTGATACCATCCAGTATCTACTTAACTACGAGGATCGGGGTGGTGACTGCGAGCAAGTGCTACATAACCGAGTAGAAAAAATGGCCGATCGTCTTGGTCTTGACCCTCGTCGCATCGCGATGTGGGGTGTGGCACGAGGTGTGTTGGAGGCGTGCTGGACGATTGAAGACGGAGGAACGGATTGGCATAGAGGCATCCAAATCACGGAACGCTTTGCCAAATTTCTGGATTGAAGTCTAGCAACAAAGTTTTTTAAACATACGAAACGGCAGTTTGCGAGTTAGCTGCCGTTTTCTTAATTAACCGATAATTCATTCAGCAGTTTCATCAAGGTCTTCATTATAAGCCAATATCCCGCGTTTAAAATAATGCAGCTTTTCGTCGGAGGTAGTTTCCATTAGAGTGTTTACCAAAAGTTGGACACTTTCTTTGTAGTTCTGGCTATTGTACAGCGCCATGGCGAGGAACACCTGAATTGCCCTGTTCTCCGGAAATTCCCTCGCGCCTCTGCGCAACGTATTCACCGCTTCTTCATAGTTCCCCCAGTAGCGATATGTACTACCTAGTCCCATTAGGCATCTTTCTAGATCAGGTCCAGACAAGCCTAATTCAATTGCTCGTACATAATAGGGTATAGCCTGTCGACCTAAACCAGAATTGTCATGTGCGATTCCAGTTTGGTAGTTGAGCTCCGCATTATCTGGATAATTTGACAATAGCTCTAATAAATGCGCACGAACCTCGCCTAAGATCGCTTGATCTTGTTTAGCTCGTCCTTCTTCGCGCCGTTCAATCAATTTGTTTAGATCATCAATCTTCATATTGATCACCATCCTGTGTTTGGTAGTCTGTTGAGTTAAGAACATTTTAACATAAGCTTGTGCTCATTGAGTTAACGAATGGAGGATTATCATGCAAGACATTATTGATGAAATCGTACGTAATTACTTTGAGAATACATTGTACGAGATCGAGTCGGTACCATTCGGTCTTACGAACATAACGAAAATTATGATACTGAATGACGAAAAATATGTGATTCGAAACTACAATCGTCATACAAAAAATGTAGAGAGTATTAAATTTGAAGCACAAGTAACAACGTGTCTGAGTAAACAGAATCTTTCATTTGTTGTGCCCATTTTTTTATATACGAATGCAAGAGAACAGTTTGTACGCTTGTCCGATGGAACATTAGGTGCAATCGTTTCATTTGTTGAAGGTGCTGTTCCAGAGATAATCAGTATTCAACAAGCTACTGAGTTTGGCTCAATTGTCGGTGAAGTTAGTTCTGCACTAAGTCAATGCACGATAGATTGTAATTATCGTGGGGTTCCCTTTACTGAATTTTATAGTCTGCATCCTTTAGCCAATTATTCTGCTGTATCAACTTTTATGAAGGTCCCACCCTTTGAAATTTCTCAAGCAGCCCTTAATTTTTATGAAGAAATGATCTCTTTCGTAGAACAGAAGAAACTTGTATGGATGGATTTGCCTAAGCAACTAGTTCATCATGATGTGTTAATCTACAACTTACTCTCAAAAGAGAATAAAATCCATGGTGTTTTAGATTTTGATTTTACATCACATGATATTAGTTTTATGGAATTTACCATCTCTCTTAATCACGTCATACAACTGACAAACGGATCATGGGATATGGCGGAAGCATTTATAAAAGGCTACTCTAAATTTCGAAAATGTACATATCAAGAGATAAATCAACTGGAAATTTTGACTCGAATTTATCATATTGCAGTACTTCATATTTACATAGGCCAACATTATTCTGGTAAAAATATCGAGCAGAACTTCAATTACATCCTAAGTCAATTTCAGTCAAGGAATGAATGGTTGAACAAACATTGTTCTTTAATAAAGAAACTAATTGAGAATTACCTGATTTAATATGAATTTCTCAACCATTGCAATCCCATAAATGAATATTGACACGCGTTATAACACGTGTTATTTTGTTCTGGAGAAGGTGATTGAATGGCAAAGCGCGTAACGAGTTTTGACGTCGCTAGACGTGCAGGAGTGTCCAGAAGTATTGTGTCAGCGGTTCTTAACAACACGCCCGGTATCGGAGTTGGCGAAGAGAAGCGAAAAGCGGTTCTGGACGCAATTGAGGAGCTGAACTATCGGGTTGATGCACAGGCAAAGGGGATGAGAACCGGTCGAAGTTACTGTATCGGAGTGCATGGGGATTTAAGTAACCCGATGTTTACACAAATGCTGCAAGGGCTTCAGGAAGCCTGCAAAGAGAGAGGGTACCACGTCCTTTTATGCGGTGTGGAAAACCGAACTGAGCTGATCGAGCTCTTCATGCAAAAGCGAATTGACGGCATCGTGACCAAAGACACGACAGGCTACGCTGACGAGAGTTGGGAGAAGGAGCTGAACGATCAGCAAGTTCCCTTCATTTCGGTTGAAGGATACCCAGAGAGCTCGAGAACGACTTCGATCCTCATGGATTATAAGCAAAGTGTGCATGACGCCCTGAACGCCATGTGGGCGCTAACTAAGTTGCCTCCAGTTTATCTGGGAGTATACAAAGGGTCTGAGTATAGGCCGAATTGGGGAGACCGTGAACGACTGCAAGGTTATCGGGAGTGGATGAGCCAACACAGGTGCGAGGTTTCTATAGAATTGCTCCAGGAAGAGTCTTGGCTATATGCACCTAAGGTTTGGGAGAAATGGCTGGAGATGCTGCCTAAGCCTGTTGCTATCATTTCCAATTGGTCGAGAGGGGCCATATATATATACCGTGCCGCCAATAAGCTGGGTCTACGCATCGGTGAAGATGTGCATATTATGGCAGCAGATAACACAGAAAGCGTTAATGCATTCTTGGTTCCCGCATTAAGCGCTGTAGAGGTTCCCTACCCAGACATGGGCAGAGCAGCTGCAAGCCGTATTATCGAGTACATTGAGGGAAAGAAATGGATTGAAAGCAAGGAAAAGGAATGGGTACCAGCCAAGCTATCGATGAGGGATAGTGTAATGACAGGTAGGAGCAGGTAGACCTACCCTTTTTTATTATCTTACATAACACGTGTTATAGGGGGAATAGGCATGTTTTGGATCATGGAGAAGCTGGAGGCAAGACTAAAGGAGTTAAGCGGTTACAGGTATCGTGAGGAAAAAACGCTGACAGATATTCGCAAACAGGTGGATCATGAGGGAATAGTGGGATCCTACCCTTCATGCGATGGACAGTGGGAAGAAGTGAGCCTAGGAGATCGTTGGACCGGACGTGATTATTACGTTTGGCTAAGGATAGATGTAGAGATTCCTTCAGCATGGGAAGGACGTAAAGTGCTCGGACGATTTGATTTCGGTCAGACTGGAGGAGGCCACAACAGTGGTTTTGAGTCCTTGCTATTTGTGAACGGCAAGCCCTATCAAGGTGTGGATTCCAATCACGAGGAGGTGTTCTTCACTCCCGAGTTGATCGGAACGAGTGTGAGCCTTCAATTCCGGCTTTGGTCCGGCTTGAATGGGTATGCTCCTGAAGCTCCTATAGAAAATACACTGCGCCTAGCGCGTTTAGGTTGGTTGGATGAAGCAGCTGATGATCTTTTCTTTACTGCTCGCGCAGCTTTAGATACGGTAAGAGGACTAAACGAGAATACACCAGACTATCACGATTTATCGAAGGCGCTAGATCGTGCCTTTCTGCAGATTGATTGGTCTTATCCTGGCTCTGAGGATTTCTACACCTCAATTTCAGAGGCAAGAGATATACTGCAAAGTGAACTTGCGCTTTTAACGAATCGGCACCCCGTAACGGTGCATTGCATTGGTCACACGCATATTGACGTAGCTTGGCTATGGCGCTTAAAGCATACACGTGAAAAGGCAGCTAGATCGTTCTCGACTGTACTCCGTCTGATGGAGCAATATCCGGAATATGTTTTTTTGCAAACCCAGCCTCAGCTTTATGAATATATAAAATCGGACTATCCGGAAATTTACGAACGAATCCGAATGAGGGTGAAAGAGGGACGCTGGGAGGCCGGGGGCGCAATGTGGCTTGAGGCCGATTGCAACCTAACGTCGGGTGAATCACTCGTTAGACAGATGATGTACGGGATGCGATTCTTCAAAGAAGAATTCGGTGTTGATTGCAAATATTTGTGGCTTCCGGATGTGTTCGGTTATAGCTGGGCGCTTCCTCAAATTTTGCGGAAATTTGGAATCGATATGTTCATGACGACCAAAATCAGCTGGAACCAATACAATCGGATGCCCCATGACACCTTCCAATGGAGAGGAATTGATGGTAGTGAGGTACTCACTCATTTCATTACAACACCTGACCCAGGTGGTAATGAGGGGGCCTTCTTCTATACATACAACGGAAAGGTGACGCCTCATTCTATACAAGGGATTTGGGAAGCTTATCGCAATAAGGAGCTTAATCAATCGTTACTGCTTTCCTATGGTTATGGGGATGGTGGAGGTGGTGTGAACCGCGAAATGCTCGAAATGCGACGCAGACTTGAGAACATGCCAGGAGTGCCGAAGGTGACGACAGGTCGGGCGGATACTTATTTTGAACAACTAAAGAAAACGGTCGATCAAACAGATCAATATGTGCATACATGGGATGGAGAGCTTTACCTGGAACTGCATCGCGGTACTTACACGAGTCAAGCATACAATAAGCGGGCGAATCGCAAGCTAGAGCTTTTATACCGGGAGACAGAATGGTTAAGTGCTTTGAACAGCGTGCTTCGTTCCGATTGGACGGAATATGGACAATCGGAACTGGCAGATGGTTGGAAAATTATTTTGCGTAATCAGTTTCATGATATTATCCCAGGCTCTTCCATTCGTGAGGTGTATGAAGATTGTAGGTTGGAATATGCGGAAGCATTCGAGCTTGGTCATCGCGTCTGGAATCGTGCTGCAGACGCTATGGCTGATCCAAAGAGAGAGCTTGACGGTAACAAGAGCTACTTGGTATTCAATAGCGCTCTTTGGGATCGTGATGGGGTTGTAGCGCTGTCAAGCGATTCACTGCCCACAATGGGATTTTGGACTGACCATGAAGGCAACAAGCTCGACGCCACTCTTTCGGGTGATCAGTGGTTGATCCCTGTTAGACAAATTCCGTCTATGGGTTACTGCACCATTTACTATACGACTAGCCCTTCTGCTCTTCAAGATGATCATAAGGATGTCTTCGAACATGGTGACGACTGGCTGTCTACCCCTTTTTACAAGCTTGAGTGGGATTCCGCCGGTCACCTTACACGGATTTATGACAAGAGTGAGAACCGTGAAGTGCTCGCTGAAGGCGAATCCGGCAATGTGTTTCAAGTGTTCGAGGATAAGCCGAAGGGACGTCATGAAGCCTGGGAAATTGATTTGTTTTATCAGCAAAAAATGCGATTGATCGGAGATCTCCAATCGGTTCGTCTAGTTGAAAGCGGCCCGTTTCGTGCAATCCTTTGTTTTGAGTGGCTTTATGGGAGATCGACCATTTCGCAACAGTTGATCGTATATGCCGACAGCCGAAGAATCGACTTCGATACGAAGGTTGATTGGCAGGAGCGTCGACAACTGCTTAAAGTGGCCTTCCCGGTAAAGGTGCGCAGTACGGAAGCCACCTTTGACATTCAATTTGGTAACGTGAAGCGGCCAACGCATTGGAATACGAGCTGGGATTATGCGCGTTACGAGACAGTTGGCCAACAGTGGGCTGATTTGTCAGAACGCGGTTATGGAGTTAGTTTGCTTAACGATTGTAAATATGGCTATGACATTAAAGACAATGTTATGCGCTTAACGCTTATTAAGTCGGCGATGGTTCCAGACCCGACAGCAGATTTAGGTGAGCATATTTTCACCTATGCATTATTTCCGCATCGAGGAGATTGGCTTGAAGGCGGTACCGTCGAGGCTGCTTGGGATTTAAATAATCCGCTTCGCATTACACCAGGAGCGGCTCATACCTGGGAGGCTTTGTCCCTGTTCAAAGCTACGGGTGGACATGTGATTGTGGATGCTGTGAAGAAGGCAGAGGATCAAGATGTATTGATCCTGCGTCTTCATGAATATACAGGTGCGCGCAATGAGATTGTTCTGGAAAGCGCAATGAAGATCATTTCTTGGCAAGAATGCGACCTGATGGAGCGGCCTTTAGAGGAGCCTAACTATGGGGAAGCGCTTCGTTTTGAAATTAAACCCTACGAAATTAAAACATTTATGATTGTAATTACCAAATAAATCGTTTACAACTATGAATAAGGAATCACGGTTTGGAGATGAGACTGCCCATGATTAAACAGAAAGTGCTGACCATTAATGCTAAACTTGTATGTATTATTTTATTTTTCCTATGCGTTCCCTTACTTGCCTTCGGTACTTTGTGGTATACAAGCTCCACCGAAAGTATTGAGAAGAATGCAATAGGCTATAGTGAGCAGTTGGTACGGCAAATCAATGAGCAGCTTGATTCTTATTTTGAGGATTTGCAGCGTGTTACCTATCCATTACTGCTGCATCCCCAAATTCAAACGTTTATGAAACTGGATCCGAACGATCAATATGAACGATTTGCTATAAGTAAAAAAATATCCGATGAGTTGTTTCCCACGATTCTATTTGGACGCCCGGATATATATGGGGTATCAATCGTAACCAAGGGCGGTACAGTGGCCTCGAGCTATAATGCCATTGCTGCACAGGCTAGCTATGATCTGTATAAGGATGCGCTGACGGGAGAGCAGAATTACAAGATTACGGGGTTGTCCGTGATAGATACTACAACTGTGCTGACGATTACCCGAAGATTTGTAGATACCTTGTCGTATCAGTCAGCAGGACTGCTTGTTTTGCATTTGAAAATGAACGAAATTATTAAAATATGCGAAAAAATTAAACTCGGACAGAGCGGGTTTGTATGGATTATGGACCAAGACGGTAAGGTCGTTTACCATCCAGACAAGGAAAAGTGGGGAAAGGCCGTCAACGAGCAAAACATACGTTTAACACAAGAAGAGCCAAGTGGGAACTCGGTTGTAACGATTAACGGCACCAAAAAGCTGATCCTCACCGAACGTTCTTCGTTGACCAAGTGGACACTTATTTCTGAGGTGCCGCTGAATGAACTTAATGGCGATCTTGTTCGCTGGCGTAATGTAACGGTTTGGGTCGGGTTGTTGCTTGTAAGTTTGGCCTTATTCTTGGTGGGAGGCTTCTCTGTGTATCTTACTCAATCGCTGTCGCATTTGCGGCGGTTGATGCGCCGGGCGGAAGAGGGGGACTTAAATGTCCGAGCGCCAGAGAAACGCAACGACGAAATTGGAGGCTTAAATCGAAGTTTTAACCGAATGGTTGGAGAAATTCGAAGACTGATTGATGAGATCCAGCATTCTAGGCAGAAAGAGATCGAGATGGAACTCCGCCAACGAGAGTCGGCACTTCTGGTCATGCAGTCTCAGATTAATCCGCATTTTTTATACAACACACTAGAAATTATGAATTCGTATGCGATTATTGAGGGAGTCAAACCTATTAGTCGAATGGCAACCTCCTTAGCTGATATTTTTCGATATAGTATTGGTCATCCTCAGCAGACGGTGACACTTAAGGATGAGCTTCGTTATATTAGCACCTACCTTGAAATTCAGCAGGAGAGATTTAAAACGCTTCGAGTAGAACTAAAGTTTCACGATGAGGATCACCTTAATGTATTAGCGCTCCGCCTTATGATTCAACCTCTTGTGGAAAATGCCTTTAAGCACGGTTATGAACGACATAGAATTAAGCCTACGTATATTGGCCTAACAGGTGAACGTTCAGAAGATGGCTATTTGCTTCGGATTATAGATCAGGGCAAGGGTATGGATAATATGCTAAGAAATGAGTATAATCAAGCATTCAATAACAATGATGTTAATTTTCGAAGAGATTCAGCAGTAATAACAGATGGCTCCTCGGAGTCGATAGGACTATGGAATGTTCATCAGCGAATTCGCCTCTCTTTTGGATCTCCCTTTGGTCTTTACATTGCCAAATCGGATGAGACGGGAACCGTTGTAGAGCTGATGCTTAAATATGCAACTCACAAGTAAGGAGGCTGACCATGTATAAGGTGCTCATTGTAGACGACGAGATTATGATTAAACGCAGTTTGTGTAAGCTCATCGCCGAAAGCCCCTATGGCTTTGAAGTAATCGGTGAAGCTGATGATGGCATGGAGGCGCTGGCACTTTGTGAGAAGCTGCGTCCTGACCTACTGATTACCGATATCTCTATGCCAGTCATGGATGGCTTGGAGTTGATTCGAGAGGTGCGTAGAAGGAAACGGGACATGGAAATCATTATCATTTCCGGGTATGGTGACTTTGCTTATGCGCAACAGGCGCTGCGGCAAGACGTTACCGATTACTTGCTCAAGCCACTTAAGGAGGAGCAGCTGTATGAACTGCTCTCTGACATTGACGGCAGATTCAAAGAAAGACATAAGGTAGCAACTGGCCGAAGCCAATGGGTGAAGCAATCCAAAGCTCGAAGTGAAGCTGTATCAGAGCAACTGTGGTTGTTAAACGAAGAAGAGGCACTACAGCTTATGAAAGAAATGGTTCAGAAGCTTAGGGAAGAAGGTGTTTCTGATGAGGTCGCTCGAAGTTGTACGGAAGATCTGCTGACCATGGTCGAGGCTGAACTCCTGCATCGCTCAGGCGGCGGAATGTCCGAGTCGAGCAAGCCCTTTCTGACAGAGGGCAATGAAATGCCGCTGGAGGGATGGCTCGTGCAAGCAAGAGGCAGCCTGAAAGATTTGGCGGAGAAGGTTAGAGCTTCCAGAAATTGGGGGCAGCGACAATCGATTGCGAAGGCTATCGATTATATTGTTTTGAATTATTTCCAAGAGGATATCTCCTTGCAGAAAGCGGCAGAGAAGTCAGGGATGTCCTTGTCTTATTTCAGCCGCTGTTTTAAAGATGAGCTAGGGCTAAGTTTCACCGATTACGTTATCAAACTGCGTATGGAGAAGGTTAAGGAATTGCTGAAGGCTCCTGGAGTCAGAGCCTCCGAGGCTGCTCTGGCGGTTGGTTATGAGGATTATCCGCATTTTACGAAAACATTCAAGAAATATTATGGCTTGTCACCTAATGAATACAAAAAAAGGGTGACAGGTTCCTAGTTATTATGTAACTAACTGGACAAAAGGAGACCGTTCTTGCCAGAATGGTCTTTTTGATTTGAAAGCGTAACCAATTAGAATATAAAAACACAACTTTCGCAAGAGATCACATGGTTAATGCATTTGTAACCGTATACAATAAAGTTACATCACAGCAAGCCTAGCACATGCGCATGGAGAGGAGAAATGAAGCAATGAATGTCAGTAAAGAGAGAATTGTGACAGGATCAGCTGGATTAACGGGACGGCCAACAGTAAAGCCCAAGCTGTATGTCGTTAAATATTGGCAGATCTATTCGATGGTACTTCCTGGACTTCTTTTCTTTATCTTATTCAAATACGTTCCTTTAGCTGGCATCATTATAGCTTTTCAGGACTATAGTGTGTTTACAGGGATTTTGAGCAGCAAATTCGTTGGTATGAAGCATTTTATCAACTTATTTACGTATCCGGAGTTTCTGACGGTGACCAAGAATACGTTCTTAATAAGTATATATCAGCTTTTCTTCGGATTTCCGGCTCCGATCATTTTGGCACTTCTAATGAATGAAGTCAGAAAGATGGCTTTCAAAAAAGTTGTGCAAACCGTGCTGTACCTGCCTCACTTCCTATCTTGGGTCATTGTCGGCGGGCTTGTCATTAACTTTCTATCCCCGTCCTCGGGCATGCTCAATGATGTTCTTCACATGCTGGGCAGAGAGAAGATCTTCTTCATGCAAGAGCCTAATTATTTTCGCACAATTGTCGTGACTTCGGGAATATGGAAAGAAGTTGGCTGGGGCACGATCATTTATCTCGCCGCACTTGCAGGGATTAACCCAGAGTTATATGAATCTGCCGAGGTGGATGGAGCAAGCAAATTAAGGCAAGTGTTCAGTATTACTCTACCGTCCTTACTGCCTACGATTATGGTGCTCCTGCTATTAAGGATCGGGCACATTCTCGATCTCGGCTTTGAACAAGTGTACATGCTGATGAATCCACTCGTCACGTCGACAGGTGAGATCATTGACACTTATATTTACCGTGTAGGCTTGCTAGGTGGTCAATATAGCTATACAACGGCAATCGGGCTGTTCAAATCCGTAATAGGTCTCATTTTAGTCGTAGGAGCGAATCAGCTAAGTAAAAAAACAACCGGCAATTCAATTTATTAAAAGGAGGGAGGCTCTCAAATGACGAAAAAACCAACTTTCTCACGAGAAGCTTTTGCTTTCCTTAACTATACGTTACTCATCCTTACAAGTGCCGCCATGCTTCTTCCATTTCTACATATCGTAGCAGGCTCCTTAAGCTCAGGATCAGCACTTTCTCAAGGAAAAGTTACCATTTTTCCCGTTGAGTTTACATTGATTAATTATGTGGGCGTCCTCAAAAATATGGCGATTTGGAAATCCTTCGGCGTCACGGTGCTGCTGACAGTGGGGGGCACGGCCATTAATCTATTCTTCACATCGTTAATGGCATACGCCTTAGCCAAAAACGAACTTAAGGGCCGCTCTTTCATATTACTTTTAGTTGTTTTTACTATGATTTTTCAAGTGCCAATTATACCGGGATATCTACTTGTCAAATCATTAGGCATGCTCAATTCGCTATGGGCACTCATTATCCCGGGGACGATCAGTGCGTTTAACTTGATCATCATGGTATCGTTCTTTCGGCAAATCCCTGAGGGGTTGGTGGATGCCGCCAAAATCGATGGTGCCGGCGAATATCGCACTTGGTGGAGCGTGGTGCTGCCTTTATCACTGCCGTCCCTTAGCACAGTTGGGTTATTTTACGCAGTCGGACACTGGAATGGTTACTTTAGTGCTATTATGTTCATCCGTAACCCCGCGCTTTACCCTTTGCAAGTGAAGTTAAGGCAGTTATTAGTTGATGGCGATACACAAGGGGTCGCTCAAAGTGTCAGCCTAACTTTGCAGTCAGCGGAGGGTATTAAAATGGCAACCATCATGGTAGCGACACTTCCTATTTTGTTTGTCTACCCTCTTGTCCAAAAGCATTTTATTAAAGGTGCGATGCTTGGTTCTGTGAAGGGTTAAAGATAAAAACGATGACAAAAGTTCAAAAAAAAAGGAGAAGGTCAGATGAACAGAAAATGGACAAAGGTTGCTTTAGCAGTAACGGTAGTAGGGACAATGGTAGGCTGCTCTTCTAACGACAATGCAGCACCGACACCCGGTTCAACACAGAGCATCAGTAAGCCGGCTAAGTTCAAAGTAGGCATTGGTACGGAAGGCCTGCAGTACATCGAAGGATCTCCAAACATTAATGAAGATGAGTACACGAAGAAGCTTCGTGAGATTTCCAAATCTGATGTGACGCTTGAGCTCATACCACACCGTGAATTTGATCAGAAATTAACACTGCTTTTTGCTGGCGGAGATCTGCCGGATCTATTGCAAACACATGGTATTAATAAACCGGAAGTAGCACCTGCTGTGGATACAGGAGTAATTATTCCTCTAAACGACCTGATCGACAAATATGGTCCGAACCTGAAAAAAAATATTTCAAAAGAAGCTTGGGAATTCGCAAGTGTTAGTAAAGACGGAAAAATCTACGGGATCCCTTCTGTAAACGCGACTCCAAACGGCAGTGTCATGATGGTCCGCAAGGATTGGCTAGATAAGCTGGGATTAAAGGCACCGAAAACGGTAGACGAATATCTAGATATGCTGCGGGCATTCCGTGATAAGGATCCTAACGGTAATGGCAAAAATGATGAAATTCCGTATTCTGGTCGTGAAAAGTTAGCGTTTACAGAAGCGTTCTTTGGAGCCTATGACGCACTTCCTCTCGATTGGAAGTTTGAGAATGGACAATTGATCCCTAACCTTATACGTCCACAGATGAAGCAGGCACTAGCAACTTACCGGAAGATGTATGAAGAGAAGCTTTTAGATAATGAGGTGTTCGTACAAAAAGCGCCAGTATGGGATGCGAAAATTAAAGCACAAGGCATTGTAGGTTTATGGACACATGCTCCGCGCCTTGCTGACAAATGGTCAGCAGAGGTTAAGACAGGAACGTCAAGTGCTCAACTTGAAGTCATCCAATCCCCAGTAGGTCCAGATGGGAAAGGTGGCCATAGTATTGGATCGACGGTAGGCGGGAACGTATGGGTTGTTCCTAAGACGACCAAAAATCCGGAAAACGTGATCAAGTTCTTGGATTGGTTCTATAGTGACGAAGCACAGAAGTTCCTTACTTACGGACTTGAAGGCAAGGACTATACGCTAGAAAACGGCAAAATGAAATATAAGTATCCGGAGAAGCAGGAAGACATTTACCGTGAAGAAATGCATTTAACTTGGTTGCGGATGGTAGGTCCACTTCATTTGACGGATGCCGAGTTTATGAAAAATCGTCCAGCTGGAGACATGGTGCTTAAAGGAATGGATGTTGCTTCCAAAGAAGGTCGTAAAAATGATGCGCTGGGCATGCCTTCGCTACCAACTATGCAAACGCGTCCTGAGCTCGCAAGAGATGGCTTGTGGCTAGAAACTGCTGCCAAGATTATCACGGGTAAAGAACCTGTAGACTCTTTTGATAAATTCGTTGAGGATTGGAAGAAGAGGGGTGGAGACCAAGCGATCAAGGAAGCAACAGATTGGTATAAGAGCACTCATAAATAATGAGGAGATAATCTATCATGCAAAATTTGGTTGGCACACATGATCAAAAGGGGCTCCCGTCATGGGGGCCCTTTACTAAGAAATATATGGGGATTTCCCATATTGCAAATAGTGAACAAGGTATCCGGTTTGATCTTAGCGTGTTTCCAGGATTTTATAGGCGCAAAGTAGATATTCCAAGTGTCATGTGGGAGTCGGGCTATCACCCTTGGGAGGCATCTCCAGATCTTAGCTACTATTCTCATCGCCATGAGCTGGAATGGAAGGATCAAGTTTATGCAGATATCGCTTATGCATCGGCAGGGGCTGATATTCGACTTATCCGTTGTAAGCTGGTTAATCGAACCGAAGCGGAGCAGAATTTAGTTCTCCACTGGATGGCATCACTTCACTTGCCTCAGGTGCATTCCCACGGCAAGGTTCTACAAATCGTTGAGGTTGAGCATCCAGAAGGAGCGGTATGGCTCGATGCATTGGATTATGAGGATCTCGTATTTGCGACGCCAAGGATAACGGATCGTCTTGTGTACGATGGTTTGTATCGTGCAGAAGTGCGAGCAGAGCAATTTGTTAAAGGATCAGGAATTGGCATGGGCTTTGCACAGGAAAAAGGCGATCAAGTTTCGTATCAGATAAACCTATCTCAAACGCTAAGCGATGCAGAGCTAGGATTGAGGTTTAGATTACCAAAGGGAGAGTCCGTCAGGTTCTCAATCGCAGGTCATTGGGCTGGCAGCGTAGAGCTCCTGGGTACAGGTAAGGCCGAGGTAGTCGAAGTCAATATTGGCAGATGTTTACCAGGGACGCTCAGGCTCGATCTCATTGCTCAAAGCGAGGGCTCTAGGCACTTGGAATTGGATGGTATTTTCTTGGTGGAGCGAGCACAAAAGGACCTAGTTAAGTTTAACCTTGTTTCTACTAACGTTCACCCAGAACTCATACAAGGCCCAGTACCCAACAGCTTAATTCTACAATATGAGGGCATAGATCATGTTTACGGCATGTTATGGCAGTTTGAGGATTATGAGATCAAGCAATATCATACTGATGAGCTGGATCGTTTCATGAGGCATAATGTCCATCATCATGTTCATCCCATACTCAAAGGTGAAGGTGAGGGTCATTTCACTAATGTGTATCTACGGCCAATTCCGCTCAGCGCGCAAAGTGAGAAAACGCTATATGGAATGGTAACCTCTGGATCATTGGATGAGGTCAATCGAGTGATTGTGGACTGGAATGTGGAGAGTCCTCAATATCTGAATGCATTTGTAGAGGGTGAATCTAAGATTGCTGCCTTTGAGCATGAAGTTCAACCTGAAGGTAAGCAATTTGCATTTAGCCAGCAACTGTTGTCAGCAACTCTCTTAACGAATATCGTGTATCCCGTATACACAAAGCGTAGTTATATTCGGCACTATACGCCTGGTCGTTGGTGGGATTGCCTGTACACATGGGACTCCGGGTTCGTAGGGCTTGGTTTGGCCCAGCTCGATACACAGCGCGCGATTGAATGCTTGAACGCTTATATGACGGACCCTGGGGATACCCAGGCAGCTTTCATACACCATGGCAGCATGGTTCCAGTACAGCACTATTTATTTCTTGAGCTTTGGAACAAAACACAATCAAAGGAACTGCTAGAGCATTTTTATCCAAGGCTTCGCCAATATTATTTGTTCTATGCGGGTAAAAGTGAAGGCTCCGCTACACGTACGCTTCAATCTGGGTTGCTCAAAACCTGGGATTATTTCTACAACTCAGGAGGTTGGGATGACTACCCGCCACAAGTACATGTCCATAAGCAAAAGTTAAGGGCAGAGGTTGCACCGATATCTAATTCTTGCCATGGGATCCGTATTGCCAAGATTCTAAAGATGGCAGCAACTGCTATTGGTCGTTTGCAGGATCATGTGAAGGAATACGATAATGATATTGCCTCCTTCAGTAGCTCCATTCAGCAAAATAGCTGGGATGAAGAAGCTGGGTATTTTGGTTATGTGGTTCACGATCAGCAGGGTAACCCTACAGGACTTTTGCGTCACGAGAGTGGTCACAATTATAATATGGGACTTGACGGGGCATATCCACTGGTAGCGGGAATTACCTCCAAGGAGCAGGAAGACCGGCTCCTAGATTATCTGCAAGATCCCTCCCGACTATGGAGTCCAATTGGCTTATCAACAGTTGACCAAAGCGCACCATATTACCGGGCTGACGGTTATTGGAACGGTGCGGTATGGATGCCGCATCAATGGTTTATGTGGAAGGCGATGCTCAGTCATGGCAGGTCAGAAGGAGCACATCGAATAGCATATACTGCTTTAGGTCTATGGAAGAAAGAAGCTGAGCAAACCTACAATTGTTACGAGCATTTTATTGTCCAATCGGGTAGAGGCGCTGGATGGCATCATTTCGGAGGCTTGTCCACACCCGTGCTGAACTGGTTTGCTGCCTACTATCGTCCAGGCACATTGACCTGTGGATATGACGTTTGGGTGAGTACTTCCGAATTTTCCAAAGGCAATACCTCCTTGTATGCGGAGATCCGTTATTTTGGGGATTCAACCCATGAGCATACAATAATTGCTTGTATGAATTTCGGGCACCAATATAGGGTTTTATGGAATGGTCAAGAAATAAAGGTGACTAGTCTATCCGACGGTACGTTAGAAATAAGACTGCCTGGTGAGATAGAGGGTCGGTTGAGTATAGAGGCATTGGAATAAAACAGCAGCAGTCTAGGACATTATTTTCTCGTCCATGGCTGCTGCTGTTTAAGTTAACGTGCAGGAATGTTAATTATGAGCGAAACAAATCCATAGCGAATACGTCAGATAACGTAAGGGGTGAATCAGTGAAAAAAATAAAATTTATCGTGGCGGGAGTTATTCTTATCGTCTCAGGGCTTTTATTTTCACCGTGGGTAACTGAAAGTTTTGCAAAACAGAGGGCTATAAATGCTTTTAATGACCAGTGGAAAAACGTACAGGACGGATGTGGGTTTAACTGCAAAGATTGTGGTGTTAAAACCTCAGAAAAAACGCTGTTGGGTCGAAAAGTAGTTATAGAGTATGCATGTGGATTATTACCCTCTGATTCCCCTGAATACCACAAGAAGAAAGAGCTGTTTGTATCATTTTTAGGAACCGTCCATTAATATTGCGTTATTTTGGGTCGAGTGCGTCCAGCAGCTGGAGGAGGCTATTAGAATGAAAAACATGATCCTACTTGGGTTATTATTGCTCCTCCTTATGCTCATAGGGTGTGGGGATTTGAGGTACTAGATAGATCTACGTAGATTAAGCTAACGGATAGGTACTCATTTTATGGTAATATAGGAGTAGCTGCCAAGGGAAAAACAAGAGGGAGCTGTTGCGTTAAGTCTAAAGGAGGAATGCATGAATGCAGGATCTAAAGTTATTTGACCCCGAAGCCTTATTTGGACACTTATATAAAAATGCTCCGATTGGGATCGCTTTAATCTCTCTGGATCGCAAATGGATGAATGTTAACCCGGCGGTTTGCAGCATTTTCGGCTATACAGAAGAAGAATTCATGAACCATTCACTTGAAGATATTCGACATCCTGACGATTGTAACAAGTCTAAGGGTTTACTAACCGAATTATTGAGTGGCGCCATCCCTTCATTTCAATTAGAAAATCGGTATTTTAATAAAAATGGTAATGTTGTTTGGACCTCCGTATATGTTTCATTAGTTCGTGATGAGATCGATGGGAAGCCTTTGTATTTTATTACCCAATTTATCGATGTAACCAAGAACAAGCTAGCGGAACTAAAGCTGCAAGAAAGTATCGAACGGTATACGTCGTTAAAGAAATACAACCATGATGCTATTATTTCTTTTGGTTTGGACGGCATTATAATCAATGGCAATAATATGGTGCAACAGACGACCGGATATCTCATTGAAGAGCTAATTGGTAGTGGATTGTCCAAATTAATTGGCGAAAAAAGTTCAACGCATTTGCTTTTGGCTTTAAACGATCATTTGGAAATTGAAAAAGTTGAAAAAGACATTACTTTCATTCAACACAAGGATGGTTATTCCGTTGAAGTGTTGGTGACGCTAGCTCCAATTATCATCCAGTCTCAGACTATGGGCTTTTACATCATAGCGAAAGACATGACGGAACAGAAGAAGTTGATCATTGAGAAAGAAGCCGCTGAAAAGACGAATAAAGCTAAAAGCGAGTTTTTAGCCATGATGAGTCATGAAATCCGTACGCCTATGAACGGGGTTATCGGTATGACGGATGTACTTTTAGAGACGGAATTAGATGAAGAGCAGATCGAATATGTACAAATTATTAAAAAGAGTGGCGCTACGCTGCTCATGATTATCAACGATATTCTGGATTTCTCCAAAATCGAATCCGGCAAGACCGAATTAATGGAAGAACCTTTGAATGTGACAGATATTTTATCAGAAACGCTTAATTTGGTCATGTCTAAAGCTCTTGAAAAAAATCTGGAGATCACGACATCGGTCTGTCCTAAGGTTCCTAGCTTGGTTTACGGAGATATTACGAAGTTGAGACAAGTATTGATGAACTTACTCAGCAATGCCATCAAATTCACTCCTAACGGTTCGATTTCGATCAGTGTTGATACGGTGTCACATGACCTGAATTCCGTACGTCTTCAATTTGCAATCAAGGATACAGGTATCGGTGTACCGAAGGAACAGGCAGGTCATTTATTTGACCCTTTTTATCAAGTTGATCATTTTATGACTCGGAGAACAGAGGGGACCGGATTAGGATTAGCTATCTGTAAAAAGCTTGTTGAGCTCATGGACGGTGAAATCTGGCATGAAGCTTCCAAAGATCAAAAAGGATCAACATTCCTGTTCACGGCCAACTTGCGGGTCCAATCCAATCATTTTGACTCATCGCAGTATGATAGGTGGTCCCAGAATAATGACATTGTCGAAAATTCAACGGAACAATCATTGAAAATTTTAATTGCTGAAGACAATGAAGTGAATCAAGTTGTGATAAAGAAAATGTTAGAGAAACTGGGGCACAAAACGACCTTAGTACATAACGGAAAAGAAGCCGTGGAAGCTGTTAAGCGTTATCCTTATGATATCATCTTTATGGATATTCAAATGCCTTGGATGGATGGATTAACGGCGACGAAATTAATTAATGACATGTTAAACGGTAAGAAGCGCCCGTATATTGTGGCAGTGACAGCTCACGCCATTAAAGGCGACAGTGAGAAATATTTGTCTGAAGGTATGGATGCCTACATCAGCAAGCCGATCAACATTAATGCGATAGCAGAAATCATTGATCGATATGAGAAGATGAAATTCATAGATTGAAGAGAAAAAGGCTGCTCCGAAAAATCGGCTGGCAGCTTTTTTTCATTCTTAACCGGCATTCTTATCCGGTTGATGAATGCCGAAAATGTTTCCTTCTGTATCGATATAATATCCCTGCCATGCCATGCCGGGAAGCGCGTATTTCGGTATAGCGATGGTGCCGCCGAGACGGAGAATTGCCACTTCCGCAGCGTCGTAGTCTCCGACGCCGATGGTGCACGCGAAACCGTTCAATGGCTGGCCGGGATCTGGAGCAGGGCCACGCCGCTGCATGAGCGCACCATTGATGCCCATTTCCCCCGCATCGCCAGTGACGGCACCGAAATAAGGCATGCCGGCATACTGGCTCCAATCCTCAAATACCCAACCGAAGATCTCTCCGTAAAATGTTTTGGCACGTTCTATATCATTAACGTGAATTTCGAAATGAACAATTCTTCCCATGGTTTCCTCCTAGATTTGGACTTCATTATCTGTTCTCTAGTCAGGATTTCCATTCCTTGTTGAAATATAAGTTTTTTAACAAACGATCTTATTACGGTACTGTGACAAGATGTTAATCGTTTGGAAGGAATCGGTAATTCTTGATAGAATAAATATGAAGTTGATCAGGTAATAAATTGGTACACATAAGGAGATAAAACTATGGCAAAAAACAAATTACTAAGAATGGACAATGTTGGCATCGTTGTAGAATCCCTTGAAGACGCAATCTCTTTCTTCGAGGAAATTGGCTTGAAGCTCGAAGGGCGAGCTACTGTCGAAGGTGAATGGGCTGGTCGCGTAACCGGGCTGGGTACACAGTGTGTAGAAATCGCTATGATGGTTACCCCAGATGGCCACAGTCGTATTGAACTTTCGCGATTTCTCACCCCACCTACTATTTCAGATCACCGAACTGCTCCTGTAAATGCCCTCGGTTATTTACGCGTTATGTTCACTGTTGAAGACATTGACGAATTGGTATCCAGACTCATCACTAAGCATGGTGCACAGCTCGTTGGAGAAATGGTTCAGTACGAGAACTCGTATCGACTCTGCTACATTCGTGGAAATGAAGGACTTCTAATCGGTTTGGCGGAACAACTAAATAATAAATAGGCATGCTGGTGAGTCAGCCGTTAGAATAATGCGGGTGGGTTGGCATTTAAAAAAGTACAACGACATAAAGATCACAAAAAGAACCTTGATTTAACAAGGTTCTTTTCCATTTGTGGAGATAATTTTGTCGTATTTTTCATAAATTCCCTTATTTTTTAACTACAGGCACCCAAAATTCGCCGTAGAAAGTGCCGTCGCCGTTATCTTTGCGATAAGTCGCATTTGGACCACCAATGTAAGCATAATCTGTGATTTTGGCCAGGACTTCGCCAAAAGCACGGTAAGTCAGCTTATCAAACAAAGTTTCCTTGTCGCCATTCCCTGCGACCACGATGTACTCGCTCTCTGGAAACTCGATGATGCGCGTTGCGTCAGCCACTGATTTGCCAGCTTCTACAGCGAAATAATTCCACGGTTTTCCTTGATAAACCTCATTGACTGACCATTCGCGATCATCTTTTGCCGCGCCTTTGAGCTTATTAAAACGACCGTCTGCCTTGAGTCTGTCCCAAAATTCGGTTTTCTCTTTTTGCAAAGCTGGCATGTCTTGAAAATTCGACTGGATTGAAAAACCATAAGCGGTCAATGTGAATGATTTTTTGTGTTCAAGTGTGTATTCTGCCATGTGCATGCTCCTTTAATCGATATAACTTCTGGTGGATTTGACAAGGATTAGTTTTTTTCGACTTTATTTACACGAAGCCACATTTCGCCGTAGAATTCACCTGTTTCATTTGCTTTAACGAACGTTGAGTTACCAGGTCCAACGTATTTGTATTCTGTGATTTCTTGGATCAGGCCGCCGAAAACTTTGCCTGTGATTTCGTCAGCAAGGCGGTCTTTGTCAGCGCCTGTACCAGGCACGACGAGATAATCGCCAGCGAGGAAATCAAGGACAACCGCGCCTTCCACGTTGAACTCACCCATGACGCCGAAGCCGCGCCAAGGCTTGCGGTCGAGGTTGTAGTTGATTTGATATTCTTGCCCGTCAGCGAGTGCGAGAAGTTCAGCAAGCTTGCCGTTTTCAGTGATTTCAGCTTTTTTCGCTGCCGTTTTTGCTGCATTACCTGCCCAGTCGTTGTAGTCGTCAAATGAAACACCGAAAGCAGTCATTTTGTAGTTTTCTGAGATTGTGTTGATTGAGTAGTTAGACATATTGTTCTCTCCTTTGTGGTATTTAATCTTTACAAGACTGATTCTATTCGTCAAATGTATCAAAAATTGATACTTATTATTGGAAAGCAAAAATGTAAAACCGTCAGTGCTGACATTTTATGCTACATTTTTGATATAATAAAATCATGAAGAAAACAGAACGAGTGAACCTGATTATGCGTTACATTAATAACCGCGCACATTTTACGATTGCCGAGATTCAACGAGAGTTCAAGATTTCCCGCGCGACGGCGATCCGCGACATAAACGAGATTCAGGCGATGGGTTTTCCGCTGACGTCCGAGCTTGGGCGCGGTGGTGGATACTTTGTCATGCAAAATCAATATTTGCCAGCCGCCCGCTTCACGCCAGATGAGCTGAAGGCGATTTTTATCAGCTTTATCGCTTCGAAGAATTCACAGCTTCCTTATCTGCAAAATCGCCGTTCAATCACTGAGAAACTTATCGGCATCGCATCGCAAACCCAGCAAGATGAGCTGATCGAGCTGAATAATATCTTGCTTTTCGAAAATACGAATCCCGCCAATCCGCATCTTTTGGAGCTCGATGACGCGGCGCCTGCAGAGCTAAACCAGCTGATTTCGCTTGCTGTGCGGGATAAACATTTACGTGTGACTTATGAGCTGAGTCTTGGCTGGCCACAGTTACTGGACGTTTATTTGCTTCATATATTTAACTCCAACGCTCAGTGGCTGGTCGAGGTGTATAATTTTGATACGGATGAGTTTACTTATCTACCTGTTGAGATGCTGCGGGATTCAGCAATTTCTGAGCAGGAGATGAAGTGGACTGAACAAGAGATTTTAAACAAGAAACTGCTTCGTGCACGTGAATCCAATCTTGTTGTGAAACTTGATACGATTGGGATTCAACGCTTTAAGCGTATGCACCCGCCTGGGATAATTTTGTCTTTAACTGGGATGTTTCAGTCGAGCGGGATTTTCAATGTTCAGTTGGATGTGACCGATGTTGAGGCACTGGTGTATTATGCGGATTGGCTATTGTTTTTGGGGCAAGGGGTTGAGTTCGAGCGGATTCCTGATGAACTGCGTGTAATTTTGGAAGAGCGTTTAGCCACTTTAAGATTCTCTTGAGTTGTATCTGAGAGAAAATCAGTATATAAGCGGTTTTACATCGGACATCTGCACCGAATAGGAGATAGATGACATGGCTTTCGGAATATCCAGACATGAACTGAATGAATGGAAAAGCAAATGCTCACAGGGGAAAATTGCCTTTTTGACGCATTATTGGGTAGAGCCTCGTTTTCCAGGAGTGAAGACGATCACGAAGGTGGGCTGCTGTGATCTAGAAAGATTGAAGGAATGGTGCTTGGCGAATGGTTTAAATCCAGCTTACATACATTTTCGTGAAGAATTTCCACATTTCGATCTAATAGGGAACAAGCAGGTTGAAATTTTAAAGAAAGAACATTTGACCGATCATTTGCTCAGATTCAAGCTTTGGTAACGAGAAACGAGAATTCAATAAAAATATGAAAGGCAGCCAGTCCAGGCGGATTGGTTGCCTTTTCTTAAGCAGACTAATGTAGATTTTCTGCAAACTAAGCCATTTCCTCTCTACTCACCAATACTTTCTTCTCCCATGCTCTGCTTCTCCAGCGTAATAATAACAGAAGTCCTCTCACCCCTTCATCCATGATGAAAACGCACCACATCCCTACCAACCCGTACCCCAAATGGACACCTATCCAATAAGTTAGCGGGACGCACAGTCCCAATATGACACTTGAACCGACAAAGAGAAGAAATCTCGCGTCACCAGTGGCTCGAAGAGCTTCTCCAATAACAATATTTAAACAGCGTACAGGCTCTAGAAGGAAACCGTAGGTCAATAAAAACGCACCTAATGTGATAATATCGACGTTGTCCGTAAACATACCGATCAATTGTTTTCTGAACAAAACGGTCAACGTAACCGCGGCAAGTGATAGAAATAAACTAAGTATCAAACTACGAAACAATTGCTTGTAGGCCTCTTCCTTTTCTCCTGCACCCACCAATCGACCAATGATGATTTGCGTCCCGCGTCCCAAGGAAATGGCCAGTACCATGATGAACGTCATGATATTTTGGGTGTAAATCCGAGTGGAAAGCATCTCAGCACCTAGTTGAGTGATAAAATAGGTCGTCATCAGTTGACTGATGGAGTATATGAGCTGGCTCCCGGCAGTGGGAATACCGATGGTTAATATCTTTTTTATTTCTGCGAATCTCGCTTTGTAAAAGTCACGGAAGGATAAGTTCAATCGAACGATTTTGGTTAAAATTATGCTATAAATAACTAGTCCGAGTAATTGGCTGAATACGGCTGATATGGCGACACCTGGTATGCCGAGCTTTGGAAAGCCGAGAGGACCGAAAATAAATAAAATACTGCCGGTCAAATTGACGAGATTGATTCCCAAGCTGACCGTCATTGTGTATCTCGTATAACCATGCACCTGAGTAATGGCCGAAATGGTCAGATTGATGGCTTGAATAAATAAGGAACAACCAACGATCGATAGGAAGATGCGCGCCTGCTCCAGTGTCGCTGGTTGCAAGCCAAAGGGCTGCAGCAGCTGTTTGCTGAAGCAAACGATACATACACTTATGAAGAAGCCGAATATACAATTAAGCGAGATGGCCCCAGCGGCAAACTTCTTGACATCTCTAAGTTTATTTGCACCCAAATATTGAGAAATGACGATGGCTGAACCGGTTGAAACCACCTGGAGCAGCAAGAATAAAAAGATAATAAGCTGGTTGCTGACGCCTACCGCGGCGACGGCTTCATCCGACACATGACTGACGATGAACGTATCAGAGGTTCGCATAAACACGAGAAGTGACGATTCAATAAATAAAGGCCATGTAATAGCAAATAAATTTAACTTTTTAGGATTCGTCATGGGGATGGAACTCCTTCGATAGTCCTCGATATGGATCTCATCTTTATTTTGAGGGTTAACGAAATCGTTTTCATTGCGAAATTTGGGCAAATGAATGCTTAAATTGACTCCAATATTTTGTTTGCGAGAAACGGTAGTGGGATTAACTTCATGTAGGGGGAGGGATTATTGGGATAATCTAGAAATTTTAATAGTAGAAAAAGAAAGGTGCTGTGATGACGTATGTTTTTAGTTAATTCTCGCGCAATTATTGAAAGAACCATTAATGGATCAATCGAGATCGTTGTTCAGACACGAAATAAACCTTGTGAATCTCAACGGATTGAACTTCCTGGAGGGAGAATTGATCAATACGAATCATTGGTAATAGCACTTATTAGGGAAGTTAAGGAAGAGACGGGACTTGATGTAGTCGAAATTGAGGGTGAGAATACTAGGATTGATACTGTTGGTATCGATCCCAGTTTTGAAGTGGAATGTATACAACCATTTGGGGCTTATCAGACCATTAAAGGACCCTTTGATTCGGTCGGTGTTTACTTCCGTTGTAAAGTACAAGGTGAGTTACTACAATCAGGTGATGAAACGAATAATCCTAGGTGGATTTCCGTAGATGAATTAAGACAATTAATGAAAGATGATCCCCTACAATTCTCGAGTATTGATAGAGCAGGAGTACTATTTTATTTGAAATATATGGAGCAGAATTAAGGGAAATCAACTTTTGCAAAAAGTGGAGGGATCCATTTGAACATGAATATTCCGAAGAAAATACATATCATAGGTTCAGTCGGAAGCGGCAAAACCACCCTTGCTAGAAATTTGTCGCGAAAATACAGCATACCCTACTATGAATTAGATAACGTGGTTTGGAAAAGGCATGAAGATAAAGATATAAGAAGATCTGACGAAGAAAGAGATGATCTTTTAGCCGAAATAATCTCTTCCGACCGATGGATCGTAGAAGGTGCTCATAATCATGATTGGGTTTCGAGATGCTTCCAGAATGCCGAATTAATCATTTTCCTAGACACTCCGTATCTAGTAAGAATCATTAGGATAATAAAAAGATTTATTTTGCAAAAGTTTGGGGTCGAAAAAGCGAATTATACACCAACTTTTAAAATTTTCATGAAGATGTTTGAATGGAATAATGGATTCGAAAAGAAGAGCAAGCCGAAGATATTAAATATGTTCCGTCAGGATAAATTCAAGTCTTTGATTATTAAGGATAACCAAAAGGTTGACCAATATTTTTATTGAAGACTTGCAATAAGATTTTATCGTGGAGGAAAATGTGAAATGAAACTAACGATACTCATTGGTTTACTCGCTTCAACGGGTTCTATGATCCTTTGGATAATATTCGCTTTGTTCAATCCTTACACCCATGAACGTGTCGAAAATGACGTTTTGTTTATTACATTAATTACGCTTTTTATTCCAGCTTGTGTAGCACTGCTAGGGTCTGTTATTAAAAGGCCTTCCCTAATGTTTATAGCATTTTTGTGGTCACTTCCTATAAGTCTATATACTGCAATGACCCCGAGTATGTTTAAAATGTTTGGTCTTACTTCATTTATGTACTTGATTTCGGGAATTCTGATGATTAGGAAACGTAGGTCTCAACAAAGATAAATGAGGAGGTCTCTGAGATGGCACCAAAACATTTTCTCTCTGCAGCAGCAATTGTACGGAATGAGCATAACGAAATTTTATTAATCAAAGGCCCTGAGCGAGGTTGGGAAATGCCAGGTGGCGTGGTTGAATTAGGGGAATCCTTGAAACAAGCAGCAATAAGGGAAACGAAGGAAGAGAGCGGTATTGATATCGAGGTAACCAAATTTTGTGGTGTATTTCAAAATCTAAGTCAGTCTATTTGTAACACGTTGTTTTTAGGTAAGCCGATCGGAGGAGAGTTAGCAACAAGCCCTGAGTCTCTCGAAGTAGGCTTTTTCCCAATTGAAAAAGCATTGGAGATGGTGACTTTTCTAAATTTCAGGCAGAGAATAGAGCTTTGTTTAAATGAAGAAAATCATCCATTTTATGTGGACTTCCTGGATAAATAAAAATCACAGCATGTGAGCCGAAAAATTTGGAAAACTCTTCACTAACGAACATATATTCGGTATTATTGAAATGGGTTAGCAGTCCACAATGAAATGGAGATTCCAATATGATTAACTTGGGTACAAATACGATTTTTCGGTATAAACAATTTACAAACTGGACAGATACGTTACACGAAGTCCCCGAGAGTATGTGGTTACAGCCTATTCCTGAAGGAAAAGCATCTATAGGAGAAATCGTTTCGCATCTTCAAAACTGGGATTCTTACTTAATCTCGACGATTATCCCGGCAATTACAAATGGTGAAGGTATGACGTTTCCGGATTTCGATTCGTTCAACAGATCAGCTTATGAATATGCCAGATCGGGGATTTCAAAAGATCACTTGCTCGATAAATTCAAGCAAACGCGTCATAAGCTCGTTGACATTTTGTTAGCAGAGACCGATGTTGTTGCTAAACATGTTACCGTTAATGGAATAGAAAATTGCCCTCACACGAGCACACCCTATTCACTGCTGTACATCATTCATGAATTTAACGATCACGACAATCATCATAAAAATCAAATACTAGCGGTAATATAGTCAGTTCCCACGTACAAAGCGATAATACAAGCACATCTGTACTAATTTCCACTTTCTGGCGTCTTTATGATGCTTGAATGTTGTGAAACTGATACTTGGAGTGATCAATCTTGCCTTGGCCAATGGTACATTTTAGTATTGCGGAAAAATGTTTTGATCATGATCCATCACCAGAATTTTTGTTGGGAAGTATCGCCCCTGATGCTATTCATATGAGGGCGAATACGACTAGGCAAGATAAAGGTAGAACTCATTTGTGTGAGGATGACGGCACGATGCCCAATCTTCAAACTTTCTCTGATTTTTGTAAACGACACATAACGCACGATGACCACGATACTAATCAATTTATACTTGGATATGTCTCACATCTGTATGCTGATTTAAGATGGACAGAGACGGTTTGGAATGATTATGTCGATAAAATTAAACCTGTGATAGACGGACTGAACGAATCAATTAAAAGTCGATACAATATAGAGGTTTGTCAAATTGATTATAATTTGTATAGGAATGAAGCTTGTTCAAAAAAGATTTTCGATTCTTTGCTAAAAGCTAGGGAATATTCAGTTCCTAATTTACTTACTTCCGAAGAAATAACTCAGTATCGGGTACACATCATTCAGAATCTTAGAAATGAAGGAAATGAGCCTGGTATTATACCGATCTATATCACGGATGCCATGGTTACATTGTTTATTAACGACACAGTAAATGAGTTGCAAAGTCTAATAAAAGCTTGGACGAATGGTTACGAAATAAAAGCCCGCGGTGTAGGCAATAGTTGATATTACTTTCTTTCAAGACAATAGGTTATAATTGGAGACAGTATTGGCGATGGGCTTGAGGCTTTGTTTAATTTGAAAGGAGTCTAGGAATGGAATTTTTATTGTTATCAAAAGAAATCACACAGCAGTACTGCCGGAAAATTCTGATGCCCGAAGGCGCAACCGAAATCTTGATGAATATCGTAGATCAAATAAATAATGATCCAAAACTTTTGGATATTTATAAGGAATTTTATAAGAATAATATTGAGAGTGGCTATTGGACGACCGTTTGGGAACCGCTGGCTATAGATTCTTATGTAGAAGAAGTACTCGGAAATTCGGCTTCCCTATTTTATTTGCATGCAGCACTACAAAGACTGCCTCTTGCCGAGCAGAAGTATGCCGAAAGAGGACTGAGTGAAGAGTTATTTGTAGAAACCTTAAGGGATATCGGTGTATGGGTTCAAAATGCCTACAATTTAGTCGGATATTATGCCATTAGAAATTTCAGTTGGATCTGGAGGCATCTGGAGGCCAGAATGTTTCGGATTGGTGGTATGCAATTTATTGCAACGAATTTTTCTGGGATCGTTAAAGGCTTTTACAATGCGAAAGAAGATCGTTTATTGCTTCTATGCGGTGCAGGCATGGAACTAAGAGCAAATGGTGATAAGCAAGGTGTTTGCAATAAAGAGAAGACTATGGATGGATTTGTGACGGAATATGAGGAAACCGAAGATTATTTCATTGGAAATCCAATTACGCCTGATGGCAAAGGCTTAAACGAACCCGTGAAGCTTAAGCGGGATGAATGGGAAAAAGTATTAGACAAGGAAGATACGATGCTTGAGATTCATATCCCGAGAGATACGGCTTTTGATATGGAACAAATCAAAGACACCTACATACAAGCCAAGGAATTTTATGCTACGTATTTTCCAGAAGTCCAATATAAAGGTATGGCATGCCATACATGGCTTTTTACGCCACAACTTAGGGAAATGTTACCGCCTACTAGCAATATCGTCCGATTCCAAGAGCAGTTCTATCTCTATCCGACGGCGGGTTCGGTGCGCTTTTTATGGAATTTTGTATTCAATGAATTGACCGAAGTAAAGGATGCGAAACCGGATACATCGTTAAGGAGAAAGGTCCTTGCTTATTTAGAAGAAGATAAAGAGATATTTGATATGAATGGCGTATTTCTTGATATATGTGGTGATTTCGGAACGGTTACTTATCAAAAGGAAGTCAAATAGGATCGCTATCAAGATACGGTAGTGGAGGAGCTTGCCTACGGCATTCGCTCCTTTTTGTTATGTAAAAGTAAGGGGGAGTAAATGAATTGAAGAGGCAATGGTCGATTTCACCTTGGACAAAAGAATGGCACCTACAATTTGAGATAGAATCCGAAGTTTTACGGGAAATTTTTCAAACAGAACTTGTTGATATCCATCATGTTGGAAGTACCTCAGTGCCATCAATTGGTTATGCTAAATCGATTATCGACATTTTGATCATTGTGAAAGATATTGAACAAGTGAATGTATATAACGAGCAAATGATCCAAGCCGGATACCGAGTAAGAGGAGAGAACGGCATTCCTAATAGAAGGTACTTCACTAAAGGGGAGTTACAGCGAACACATCACGTTCATATTTACCAGAAGGGGGATTCAAGGATACTGACCTATTTGGATTTTAAGGCCTATTTGATGCATCACCCGACTGAAGCTGAAAAATACGGTCAACTCAAGCTGGATATATTAGCGTCGTATCCGAATGATCAATACCAACAAGTGAAAGAAAATCGCATCAATCACTTGGTTGAGAAAGCTCTGCGATGGGGAGAAGAGGGAAGGAAAAGGTTGGAATGAGTCTTTCACACAAGGCGGCAAATAAACTCATTGTGAGTTTCACTTGCCGCTATACATAGAAGCAATGTTGTTCGCTGCCTCTAGCAGTGCTTCGCGGAGCTCCAATGGTTCCAAGACACGGACCATCGTCCCAAAGCCAAGCAGAATTTCGCATGCGGAGCTCAGCGTATTGAACTGCAGCTCTGCTTTGCGCCAGACCGCGGTGGCGCTTGCCGAGCTGGCTTCGTCTTCATGTCTCTCGTGCCATGCGACTACGCGAACGAAGCGGGCCATCTCAAGCCGAGTGGAGACGCTCGGATGGACAAGTGCTTGAGCCGCATAGTGTGGAAGTCCACTGCGGAACAGGTCGACCGAACGCTGCCAATAAGCAGCGAGGTTGAAATGATCCGGGCGCACCACCGGCTCATCCAGTAAGGAAGCATCCTGGATGCGTGAAACACGATAGGTGCGGGATTCTTGCTCGTCACTACCTGCGACGAGATACCAGAGAGAACCCTTGAGGACAAGCCCGAGAGGGCTCACAACGCGTTCGCTTGCTGCTGAGTCTCCACCTGAGGCGTAAAGCAGTCGCAGTTTTCGGTCTTCCCATACAGCCTCTTGCAGGAGGGATAACCATGGTAGTTCTTCGACATTTTGATGCCAGCCGGCTGCATCCACATAAACCCGTTGGCGCATATAATCGGCATCGCGGCGCAACGAAGGAGAAAGTGAAGCGAGCACTTTCAAAACCGCCGCTTCATAAGCATCTCCGAAACCTAGATCGGTTAAATGTCGATGGGGCTCAGCGGCTAGTAATGCCAGCAACTCTTCTTTGTGCAACCCTGCCCAATCCGCTCGATATCCTTCCATTAGCCGCCATCCACCTGCAGATCCGCGTTCCGCATAGACGGGAACTCCCGCTGTGCTTAGCGCTTCCATATCCCGATGAATGGTCCGTTCCGAGACTTCGAGTCTTGCGGCTAACGCTCGAGTTGTCATGCCGCCGCGAGCTTGCAAAAGCATCATTATTTGCAATAACCGATCCGCTCTCATCTGCATCCCCCTTTGTAATTTGATTCTAACACACATATATGACAACAGGTGACATGATTCATTGGCTACAATAAGACTAAAGCTATGATATTACAGTCTACTATCTATAAATTGAAGGAGTTGTTTTCATGACAACGAAAAATCAACCATTACGTAATCAAATTGCCTTAGTCGCAGGAGCGACTCGAGGAGCGGGACGCGCGATTGCGGTCGAACTCGGCCGCGCTGGAGCAACAGTTTATGTGACAGGACGTTCGACGAGGGCGAAGCGATCGCCGATGAACCGACCGGAAACGATTGAGGAAACCGCAGAACTTGTTACCAAGGCAGGGGGCGAAGGCATCGCAGTCTGCGTGGATCATACGAAGGAAGAGGAAGTTGTTGCATTGTTCAATCGAATTAAGAGTGAGCAACCTGGGAGACTGGATATTCTCGTGAATGATCTCTGGGGAGGTGACCCGCTTACCGAGTGGGGCAAAGGCTTCTGGGAGTCCTCTCTCACAAACGGGTTGTTGATTCAGAAACAAGCTGTCCATTCTCATATCATGACTGCCTACTATGCTGCTCCTTTGATGGTTGAACGCAAAGCTGGGCTAATTGTAGAAATTACAGATGGCGTCGGTTATCACTATCGCGGTAACTTATATTATAGCTTGGCCAAAATCGGAGTTTCCCACTTGGCGCAGGGGATGGCGGCAGATCTGAAACCACACGGTGTGACAGCTCTTGCAGTAACGCCGGGTTTCCTTCGTTCGGAAGCGATGTTGGCGTATTTCGGCGTGCAGGAGGAGAATTGGCGGGATGCTGCGGAGCAGGACATCCATTTCCTACAGTCCGAGACCCCATACTTCGTTGCTCAGGGGATAGTAGCACTCGCTGCAGATCCGAATGTAGCGGAGAAATCCGGGCAACTGCTTAGTTCTTGGTCTTTGTCCGACGATTACGGCTTCATCGATATCGATGGGCGTAGTCCACACTGGGGAAGATACGCTGAGGAGAATGGATTCTGAGTCAGGGTCCTTTTAAGCCAGACACACCAGCCTCCCGCGGTTGTGAAGGTTACGCGGCGAGTGTATGCGTAAATGGTCAAAGATGCTAAAGTACACTGATTTTCGAGTAAAACAGCTGAATGTAGATGAATGCGTGCAAAAGTGCAACCTTTTGCACCGATAAACACCGGAAATGAGCTCTGATAGCAGAAAGTGTTGCATTTTCGCACGCATTTACCCAGAGAAGTCATTTGGGTAAAAAAGGATGCTCTTTTGCACTTTTGCCTGCCCCATTCACAGCTGCATCCATGAAACCATAAAACAGACCTAACCAGGTACGATTGTACCTGGTTAGGTCTGTTTAGATGTCCAGCTGTTATTTATTTTTATAAGCTTCCGTCATTTCTTGCACAATTTTCTGAAACGTTGGATCGGTCTTCGTTTTGACAACGAATTCATCCCAAGCGGCTAAGGATTCCTTGCCCATAATCACCTTGATTTTCATATCCAAAATTTTCTTGTTCAATTCAGGACCGCTCGTTAAGTTGGTTTGTGAAATGAGGCCGTAAGCAACATTCGGTTTGCTGAAAGCGCCACGGTCATCAATAATCTTCTTGCTGCGATCATAGAACTCTTTGGGAATACCGTTGTAGTAAGCACGTGTGTATTTATCGTACTTCTGAGCAATCTGTAGCAAATTATTAGAAACGTCAGGAATATTGTCCACTTTGGCTTGTTCAGTCGCCTGTTTAAATCCATCCTTAATCGTATAATGCTTGTCAAGAATGCCATAAGCGGCGATATCTGCAACATCATCGGATAATATTTTATCCATAAAGCCCAAGAGTTGTTTCATTTTAGCTTCAGGCACCGTTTTCGGAATGACGTACATACCGAAGTTCCCCGGATCTTGTGCGGCAAATTTATTACCGTCTGGTGTCATCAAATAAGTGAGTGGCAATGAATCTGCTTTCGGATCAATTTTGCGCATCGCATCTGTGTAGAGCCATTGTGGATTAAGGGCAGAACCGAGTACACCAGCTTTGCCACCCATGTATTGCTCACGCGCTTGGGAATTCTTAATCACGGCGAAGTCTTGCGTAAGTACTTTCTCGTCATACGCTTTCTTGAGCCATTCCAATGCCTTACGTTCCGATGGTTCTAAGGAAGCAATCGTAATTTGATTATTGGAAAGCTTCCAATAGCCATTATTGTTGTTAAATACGTCCTCTATCCATCCGTACAAGCCCATGCCATCCGCATCAACTTGACCTGTGATCCCAATGGTATCCGCTTTACCGTTACCATCTGGATCTTTTTCAGTGAAAGCTTTCAACACGGCATACATCTCATCCATTGTTTCGGGGACCTTCATACCCAGCTTATCTAACCAATCTTTACGGACGTGTACGCCCCAAGCTCCTTCTAACGGACGAGGACGGGGGATACCGTAATTTTTTCCTTTAATTTTGGCATTGTCCCAAACCACAGCGGGCATCGCACTTAAGGTCTTATAATCTTTAATGTATGGCGTAATGTCCCAGAAAGCGCCGGAAGTCGCCATTTGGACAACCTGTGAATCAAAGACATTCATCACTAAAGTAAGATCGGATAAATCGCCGGAAGCAAGCATGACCTTCGTTTTCTCCGAGTAGGTGTTTACGGGTACCCAAGTGATACTCAGCTTCGCATTGGTTTTCTTCTCTATTTCTTGCAAAATAGGATTCGATGGGTCAACGGCCTGAGCCCCCTGTTGATTCGTAAACATGGAAATCTTGATAGGCTCGTTACTCGTAGCTTCGGCTTTCTTATCCGTTGTTGCTTCTTGTCCGGAGCTGCAAGCTGTGAGAGTTAAGGCTGCGATCAAGCCGATCACGGTGCTTTTTGTAAATAGATGTTTGTTCGTGTTCAAATGAATCAACCTCCCATGGTTATCATACAATTTCTCATTGAACTTATAAACCTGCCTGAAATCGAGATACATTCCTCATATCGTTACCCCTTAATAGAACCGACCATCACTCCTTTAGCAAAATGTTTCTGAAGCAGCGGGTACACGAGTAGAATAGGAACTGTCGCGATGACGACAGCGGCCATCTTCAGCGTATCTGTCGGAATGGCAATTTCCCCAGCCATACTATTTGCAATCTCTCCAGATGAAGAGGATGAGGAATCAATAAGGAGCTGTTGAAGCACAATTTGCAAGGGCCGCAGATCGGGCTTGGTGATATACAGTACTGCAGAGAAGAATGTGTTCCAGTAAGCGACGGCATAGAAGAGTCCAAATGCGGCAAGCGAGGGTAAGGATAAGGGTAAAATAATTCGGAACCAAACGCCCATATCCGTTGCGCCATCAATCTTGGCCGCTTCTTCAAGCTCATCGGGGATACTGTCAAAGAAGCCTTTCATTAAGATGACATACCAACCACTTGTCAGCACGGGTAAAATAAGTGCCCAGATGGTGTTGATCAGATGTAAATCTCTAACAACGAGATAAGGTGGGATGATCCCCGGATTAAATAGGGTTGTCATCAAGATTAAGATAAGCAGCACTCTTCGGCCTTGAAGACGTTTTCTAGACAAGGCATATGCGCCGGCAGATGTAATGATCAAGCTTAAGGCGGTACCAACCGTGGCTAGGAAGGTGCTGACACCAGCAGCCTGGATAAAAACATTATTGGAAAACAGATAGCGATAGGAGTCCAGTGTCCATTTTTCCGGAAAGATAACGATGGTTTTCTGTAAGTATTCAATCGGTGATGTGAAAGAGACAGCAGTTATATAGTAGAAGGGAAATAACATGACTAGAGCCACCAGTATCAATGCAGTTAAAATACTTCCCTCAAACCACTTGTCGGCTGTTGTACGTTGATTCATGGATGAGCCCTCCTAATAGATGCCGTCATCGCCGAATTTCTTGGCAAGCCGGTTCGTTAAAACTACCAAAATGACACCAACAATAGATTTAAACAAACCTACAGCTGTACTAAAGCTGAACTGTGCTTGTTGAATACCGCTGCGGTAGACATACGTATCGAACACATCTGCGACATCCGAAACAGCGCCGTTCATCATGAGATAGACTTGCTCAAACCCGACATCCATCATATGTCCGATGCGGAGAATGAGCAGAATGATAATGACATTGCGGATTGCAGGTAGCGTTACGTGCCATATTTGGCGAAGTCGCCCTGCTCCATCCATGCGAGCTGCTTCGAAGAGTTGGGTATCTACAGATGCAATGGCAGCCAAGAAGATAACGGTCCCCCAGCCTACTTCTTTCCAGATAGATTGCAGCGTAAGTAATGCCCAGAACAAGCCCTGACTTGTTAAGAAATTGATTTTGTCATAACCAAGAGACTCCAGAAATTTATTCACGAAACCGCTCGAAGTCGATAGCATCAAGTAAGTTATCCCGACAATGACCACCCACGATAAGAAATGCGGCAAATAGATAATGGATTGAATGATGCGTTTCACCCATTCTTTGCGCACCTCATTCAGCATGAGTGCGAGTATGATCGGCAAGGGGAAGAAGAAGATCAAGTTCAGTAAATTGATAGCGAGCGTGTTACGCAATAAGAGGAAGAAGCTGTCATTCGCGAAAAAACGTTCGAAATGCTGGAACCCAACCCATGGACTGTTCCAGAAACCCAGATAAGGCGAGTAATCTTTGAAGGCGATCAGAACGCCCCACATTGGAAGATACTTAAAGATAAGGAAGTAGGCCAACATGGGAGAAGCGATAAGGTACAGCATGCGATCTCGTTTCAACCCCTGCCATACACGCCTGCTTTGCGAGAGAGATGGGGGAGATGCGGGTTGTCTTTCACGAGAAAGAATTGTGTGTGTTGTTTCGGTTTTCATCATTTTCACCTTTCCCAGAGGAAGTTGTTTCGGTCTCTTGGCTTTACTATAGGGAAGGAGCTAATTTCCGACAATTAGACAGTTATTCTAGGATATTTCCTAGCCTTCCACTTTTCAGCAAAGCTCATTTCCTGCCATTGTACATTCATTCTTGGCCTGTTTTTGATGATTTTCCCTTTGCAGATGGCTTTTTTTTCTTATATGATGGATGGACAAAGCGTGGGTGTCAGACAATCATCGAATGTTGATAGGGAGGCGTAAAGCATGCGGAGACAGCATTATCAACGGAAGGGATTTCTCATCGCCATAATAAGTGCTTGTCTACCGGCAGCGATTATCGGAATGATTCTCTATGTGGTGGGCACACAGCAGATTGAGGCCGAGGGACAGAAAACGCACCGCAATCAAGTCGCCTACGCAACGGAGCGTATTAATGAGAATTTAAACCATTTGGAATCTATTATGGCGCAGTGGTCATTTAATTTAAATTTAAGCAGCAGTTATAAGGATTTGGATCTGTACAAAGATTACCGAAGTACACGTTCGATTTATCAAGCGCTATCTTGGATCAAATCGTCAGACCCACTCATTCAGGAAGTAACTCTCTATCTGGACAAGCAGCAAGTGCTGATCAAAGAAAGTACGGGTATTACGGGGATCGAGTCTATAGAAGAGAAGCAGTTGTACCGCGCATTGGCTTCCTATCAGCGTGATGTCTATTGGACGAATCGGCTGGCGCCGCGTAAAGAGAACGTACCCTATACGTTAGTTGTTCGTATTCCGGGAGGGCTAGTAGAAACAGAAGCAGCGTTGATTATAGATGTAAGCGCCAAACAATTAAATGCGCTAATCGCCGAATTAGATTCGGAAGGGACTGGAGCGACCCTTCTCATGCAGCAGGATGGGGGGATCGTTTCGTTAGGTGCAACGGATATTCATCAGCCAACCGCGCTTGATCAGACATTGATGAAATCGGTTAAAGGACAAAAGACAGAGCATGCTTCCTCTGTTGAGTCTTGGGATGGCGAAGCTTATTCAGTCTCCTACGGTCAGATGAAGCGGATTGAGAATATGTGGATCATAGCCGCCGCCACGCCGCTAGAACAAATGACCAAACCCGTCCAGACGGTGTCACGTGTCATGATACTGACCGGCTGCTTCGGAATCCTGTTGGCCTTATTCCTTTCGTGGTACTCGTACCGCCACATGTACCAACCTGTCCAACGACTGATGCAGCAACTTTTACCAGGTCGAGCCGCCGTGACAACAGATGAGTTTGCAACTATCGCGGATGAGTGGAAGCATCTATCGCGAGAGAGTCAGATTTTGCAGGAGCGGGTAGATCAACAGCTGCCTTCCCTGCGGGAAAATTTCCTCCTCCAACTGTTACAAGGGCATCTTTCCTTTCTGAGCGAAAATGAATTAGCAGATCGCATGGCACAGTATGGGTGGGAGATCTCAGATCGTGTATTTGCCGTGCTAGCCGTCCAGATGCATGGCATATATCGATCTGAGGGCAAGTTCTCGCAAGGAGACGAACAACTCGTTACCTTTGCCGCCGTGAACATTACCCAAGAGTTAACGAAGGGGAAGGGCTTGGAGGCGAATACGGTTAATTTTCAGGATATGACGCTCGGGATACTCATCCGTCAACCTGCGAATATGTCCGTAGAAAGCATACAATCAAGTCTTTTTCATTTGGCAGAAGAGCTCGCACATACCTTGAACAGTTTACTTAAATTGGAAGTAACTGTAAGTGTTGGTACACGTACATCCGAGTTGCGAAGACTTCCTGTTCTGTTCGATGATGCGCGCAGTGCGTTGAATTATCGGAAGCTCGGCGAAGAGCAGCAGATTCTTGATGTGAATGAACTAATTCCAGGTGGACATGATGCCATCATGTACCCTTTCGAAGAAGAGAGTTTACTTCTAAAGGCTTTGCGATCAGGTAATGAAGAAGAGTTAACGCAGCGATTGGACGAGTTTCTTCGTCTATTGAAGAATCAATCGGTTATTGAACTTGGTGTTCGGCAAGGGCTGCTTCAATTGTGCAGCAATATGCTGAATACGATTATGATTTCGGGCTACAATCCGCTTGCTTTGAATGAAGGGCTGGATATGTGGGAACAACTTGCCGAAGTACGGGAGCCAGAAGCGGTGCTTGCTTGGATGAAGCAGCATATTATTGAGCCTTATGTGTCGCGATTGCACAGCACACAAGATATGCAGCTGAAACAACTCATTGAGAATGTGCTGCAAACGATTCATACGAATTATGCCAAAGATATTTCGCTCGAGGGATGTGCTGATCTTCATGGCACCTATTCGAAGAAACTAAGTCTTGGATTTAAACAAGTAACAGGGCAGACGTTCATTGACTATTTAACACAATTCAGGCTCAATCAAGCTAAGAAGCTGCTAGTAGAAACAGATGAAAAAATTAATGATATTGCGATGCAAGTGGGGTATCAGCCGCCTTATTTCAACCGGTTATTCAAGAAGTATGAAGGTATTACGCCAGGTCAATACCGTGAGAAGGCGGATCAGTTATGAGTGATGAATTTTTGACGAGCTTCACACCAAGAATTATCGATGTTGTGGAGCGGGATCCGGCATTTTGGGAGGATTTTAACTATGTATTACTGCGCGATAAAACCAAATTGCATACCCTGTCTTACGTGTATCAAGGTGCAGGAACACTTGAGATTGACGGGGAGAAGTATCCACTTCAAGCAGGACATTTGTTTCAAGTACGACCTGGCGTAAACATGCGAATCACAATGAATCCCCAGTCTCCCGTTTGTTTTATTTCGTTTCATTTTCTGTATCGATTGGTGCGATGGGAAAATGGCGAAATGTTATCCGTGGACAATACGGCGAAGTTGCCGATTTGTGGGGATGTTTTTCCAATAGGACAAATAAATATCGAAGAATCTTTTCGCAAAGCGTTCCATCTGTGGCAGTCCAAAAGCAGGAACTATGAATGGCTGGTTAAGCTAGAGTTTCTGAATAATGTACAGGCCGTGAATGAGCTGGCAAGTAGGGAACTAGAACAGAGTTCAACAGCAAGTATGATTGAGAAGGCTTCAGCTTATATTCGAACCAACTATCAAGAAAATATCACCCGGGAAATAATTGCGGACTATGTCGCAATGTCCCCAGGTTATTTATCCATTACTTTTAAGAAGCATACAGGGTTAAGTTTAATCGAATATGTGACCAAAATCAGGTTGGATCGGGCGAAATTTATGCTGAAAAGTACGAAGCTGCCAGTTAAACAAATCGCGGAGGACTGTGGGTTTACGGACTCCTTTTATTTCTCGCGTATCTTCTCCAGAGATACAGGAATGAATCCTCGGGACTACAGAAACGCATAGATCAGCTGTTACATCATGAATAAAGCGACATCGGGAGCTTCTAGTTGAAGCGAGGATGTCGCTTTTCTTATGAAAAATAATAGGATTGACTTTCATGGGATGGTATGCAGGTACTTGACTGCCATGTGCTATATTAAAATAACCACACTTAGGAGGCATCTCATGTTTCAGCAAATGAATCAGACTTATTCAGGAGTTAACTTTGGTACACAAGATTTAAGATACGGCGAGCTGATCAGTTGCACATTTGATGGATGCTCGTTTGCAAACGGTTCTTTGGAGGAAATTAATACCAGTCATTGCCGCTTCATTGCATGTGACTTTCGCGGAGCTTCGTTAAATGGCTCGCTACATAAAGAATCCGCTTTTGAAAATTGCAGCTTTAGTGGTGCCAATCTGTTTGTTACCAAATTCGATAACTGTAAAATGATGGGATCGGATTTCTCGAACGCGAATTTGGATGGAATTACGATTTACCGAGGAGATTGGTCCTACACGAATTTGAGGCATAGCCGATTGATCAGACAGGATTTGCGCGGGGTGAAATTTCATGAAGCAGATTTCTCCGGATCCAATTTGGAAAAAGCTGATTTAAGAGACAGTGATCTGACTATGGCTATCCTCGCCAAAGCCAATTTACAAGGCGCTGATGTCAGAGGAGCCCAAATGGCTGGCGTAGATTTCAAATCATTAACCATTTCGGGCATGCGAATGGATCGAGAGCAAGCTGTCTTATTCACGATTTCTCATGGAGCCAAGATTAATGGATAATCCCTTTATGGTATAATGTCTGTGCACAAGAGGAGGTGGGATGACGAATGGCGATTTTTCAGTACAATCAGGAACGTTTATATCGGAAGGATCCGGATCTACATTTGTTGTATTGGGGCAAAGAGGATTGCAAACCTGGTCATACCGTAGGGCCAGGGGTTCGTGATTTGTACAAGATTCATTTTATTCATAAAGGTACGGGATTTGTCCGAATTGGAAATGAGACACATCAGCTGAATCCGGGGCAGGGATTTCTTATTTATCCGCATGTGATTAGTTATTATGAAGCGGATGAGGCTGAACCTTGGACGTATTCATGGATTGGCTTCCAAGGAGTACAAGTGGAATCGATCTTATCACGAACAAGATTATCGCCGGAGCAGCCCGTTTTTCCGATGGATCGGAGAGTCATGCCGAGCATGTATGAACAATTAACGGAAGCGAATGCGCATGCCCATAGCGCTGACTTACAGCTTAAAGTCATCTTATATGAATTTATGACGGCACTGCTTGAAGCGGCTCCCGCCTCTTCGATGGGGGATGTATTTCCCAATAAATGGGATAGCTATATGATCCAAGCTATGGAGTTTATTCATGCTCATTATAATGAGTCTATTTCGATTGAGGGGCTTGCTGCACTTCTGAAGCTGGATCGTAAATATTTTTCAGCTATTTTCAAAGAGGCGACAGGGCTGCCTCCCCAGCAATATCTCCTGCAATATCGGATGAATAAAGCAAGTGAATTACTGGAGAAGAGCAACTATGCCATAGGGGAAATTGCGAACTCGGTCGGGTATCAGGATCAATTGATCTTCTCCAAAATGTTTAAGCGAGTAAAAGGCGTCTCCCCGAAACAATTTCGGAATCAGACATATAAGAACGCCTGATATTTGCCGAAGTTTGCGTGTGCTTATGAATTCAAAATCCCATCGATCAGGTCTAATTCCTCTTGGGTAAATGTAGGAACCTTCAAGGCATCAACCGCATCTTCAATTTGGCTGACTTTACTTGCACCGATAAGAGCTGATGTGACACGACCACCGCGCAACACCCACGCTAGTGCCATCTGAGACATTTTCTGGCCACGTTCAGCAGCAAGTGTGTTTAATTGTCTAACCTTCGAAATTCTTTCTTCATTGATATCGGATTCTTTAAGGAATACGCTTGAGCTTGCAGCTCGTGAATCAGGAGCGATACCGTTCAAATAACGGTCTGTAAGAATCCCTTTGAACAAGGGTGAAAAGGCAATCGAACCGATTCCTTCCTCTTCCAACACATCCTGAAGACCATCCTCAATCCAACGGTTCATCATGGAATAACTCGGTTGATGAATCACACAAGGCGTCCCCAGTCGCTTCAAGATACGGGATGCTTCTTTCGCTTCTTCAGGTTTATAGTTAGAAATACCAACATATAACGCTTTGCCTTGTTGAACGATTTGATGCAAGGCAGCCATCGTTTCTTCAAGCGGTGTATTCGGATCTGGACGGTGATGATAAAAGATGTCGACATAGTCTACTTGCATCCGCTTCAAGCTTTGGTCCAAGCTGGCAATCAAGTTCTTCTTGGAACCCCATTCCCCGTAAGGCCCCGGCCACATGTAGTATCCCGCTTTCGTCGAAATGATAAGCTCATCCCGATAGGCAGCGAGATCACCTTTGAGCATCTTCCCGAACATTTCTTCAGCTGAACCAGGCGGCGGCCCGTAATTATTCGCTAAATCGAAATGCGTAATCCCCAAATCAAACGCTCTCTTGAGCATCGTTCTCCCATTCTCAAACGTATCAATCCCACCGAAATTATGCCAAAGTCCTAACGAAATGGCTGGCAGCAACAGGCCGCTGCGACCACTCCGGTTATAAGTCATGGAATCATATCTGGACGTATTAGCTGAATAACTCATCTTTGAACCTCCTAATGGTGTGAATAAATTTCATTCTAGAGATAATTAATTGATAAGACAATGTTCATAAGGATGTTGTTTATGTCCTAATGTCCGTTTATAAGAGCCTATCACTAGTCACAACGTAAAATGTGATATTGCAACTTTGATGAAGAGAGGCTACAATTTTTAGTAAATTCGTACTCGGACTGGATGGTGAGCTTGGTTTGAAAATGCCTTTCATTATACGTCTTTTCAATAGTCGCAAAAGTGCACTTTCAACGATCATCGCCTCCAATTTATTTATCTTATTGATACCGCTTGCAATGGGGCTTTTTCTGTACGCAAAGGTAGAACAAAGCCTGGAGAAGAGCTCGACAAGATCCAATGTGGCCATGCTGGAGCAGCTGAAACTGTCACTCGATAACAAATTATCGGAAGTGGATACGTTGATGCGCCAAGTTGTGTTTGATCCGAAGCTGGATTATATGCTTAGAATTCCTGCAAACTCGACGGATGCGGATAAATACGAGTTTATCCAATTCATGCGGGACAAGATGAGCAAGTATCACAGTATGACCAGCAGCTTCATTTTAGATTACTATGTGTACTTCGCAAGCAGTGATTCAATTGTCAAATCCGATTTGGTGACGAACTCGCGTATCTTTTATTCCCTCTATTACTCTTATAAGAACGTGTCGTACGATGGCTGGCTTAAGCTTTTGGATCAGGAGCATAATATGTCGTACTTGCCGCTCAGTTCGGTATCCAATGGATCGGATCAAACGCCGAAGGATGTTATTACCTATATACAGTCACTCCCCGTTCATTCACAATCTCAAAATCTGGGAAGCTTTATCGTTTTGATCGATGTCGATCAGGTTAAGCAATTGTTTGCGCAGATGGAATCGGCAAGCCATAGTTTAGTCTACATCATTGATGATGCAGGAAAAACGATTATGAGCAACAGTGAGACCCCGTTTCCGTCTGATTTACTAGCTCGTATACATGGCAGTACAGAACCATTTGATTATCGACTGGCGAGTGTAGATCAAGTGGTATCGGTCTCCTCTTCGCAAAAGGCAGGATGGAAATACGTGTCCATTATGCCAAATGATGTTTTCATGCAGCAGGTGAATCAAATCAAGAGTTGGTCAGTCGGTCTATTCATCCTTTGTTTGTTTTCCGGACTCATCGCTGTCAGTATCGGGGTATATCGTACGTATAAACCGCTGCAAAAAACTGTGAATGCCATTATGTCTGGAAAAGAATTGATCAAGCGTCCTTTCTCGAATGAATATGAGTTTATACGGTTAACTGTTGAAGGCTCTATCCATGAAGAGAAACATCTGCGAAGTACCTTGGCACAGCAAACGCCTTTCATTCGAGCGAATTACTTGTCTCGCCTTCTGAATGGTCACATGGATGTAGATATTTCGGCAGCTAATGGAGATTCGCTGCAGTTCATGGATTTGAAATTTGTCAGTGACCGTTTTGCCGTTCTTATCGTGAAGATCGAGGATATTGATTTACTAGGTGAAAATGAGCAGCAATGGGCACATGCCAGATTTATCGCCTCGAATATTGGTGCGGATCTCATCGCGGCTCATCATCGCGGATTTTCGCTAGAGCTCGACCGTGATCGTATTGCTCTACTCATGAATCTATCGGAAAATCGGGAGAAATTCGCTGAAGCGGATATTCGGGAGATTGCTCATTCGCTCTTCACCATCACGTCACAACGCTTCCAAATCGGTATCACCATCGCCGTTGGTGGCATCCATGAAGGCCCCAAAGCCATTCGCGATTCATATCCAGAAGCACTGGCAGCGCTTGAATATCGACTTATTCAGGGTAAACATGCCATTATTTATTATCAGGATATTGTCGATGTGAAGCAGCATTATTATTATCCATTGGAAATCGAAATTCAGTTGATTAATTTTGTACGCAGCGGCGATACCGAAAATGTAGGGAAATTGCTTGATAAAATGTATGCGATGAATTTCGATGCCAATCAGATCACACCAGAGCTAGGCAAAGCTTTATTTTTCAATGTGACGAGTACGCTCTTGAAAATTATGAACGCGACGAATACGAATCAAGAAGAAGTGCTTGGTGCAGACTTTGATCCGATCAGAGAAGTATTCAGTTATCCAACGGCACAGGGGATGTATACGAAAACGAAGGAGCTATACGAAACGCTTACCCGTTCGTTTAATCTCGATCGTTCGGATCACAGTTTGAGTAGACTTCAGGAAATCGTCAGTATTGTGCATGACAATCTAGATGACTCGAATTTGGGGGTTGCACAGATTGCTGAACGTATCCAGATGACACCACAATATTTGTCCACCTTCTTCAAAAAACAGCAAGGTCAGAATCTGCTGGATTACATCACAACGAAACGGATTCAACATGCGAAGCAGCTCATGCAGAACAAAGAACTGACAATTGTCCAAATCGCACAGAAGGTCGGATATAACAATGATGTCGTCTTCATCCGAGCGTTCAAGAAGCTTGAAGGTGTGACGCCAGGAAAATATCGTGAAACGAGCTTAGCGGAGAATACCGGCTCAGACACATAAAGAGCAGCCTTTAGGGGCTGCTTATTTGTATCAAAATAGCTACTGCCGATTTCTAATACGGACTGATGATTTCTCAGAATGCCTGTATTTCTTAGGAAAATACAATGGAAATGAGAACTAGGCAGTATTCATATTGGGACTAGAGAAGCATACTTGGGAACAGGTGCTGACGACGACAAGAATATCGGTGCCAATCAAGTTAAGCGTTGCTCATATTAAAGGGAGGCTAGAAAAATGAAGAAAAGATTAACACAAGTAGGATCTGTTGTATTGCTTTCTGCCTTAGTCATTTCAGTAACCGCATGCGGCGATGATACGAGCAGTACTAGCTCATCGGCAACGCCGCAGTCAAGTGCGGAATCCCAACCGCCCAAATTGACGAAATTGACGTATTGGGTAGCTAATCACTCCGCAGCCTCCGGTCAAATGAAAACGTACGCAGAAATGGGCATGTATAAGGAGCTCGAAAAAGCGACTGGGGTCAAGGTTGACTTCCAGCATCCACCGCTCGAGGTACCGCAAGCACAAGAGCAATTCAATCTCATGATTGCGACAAACGAACTTCCGGACGTCATTGAAGCGAGTTGGGGAGCAACAAGCGGTGCCGTTATCCGTTATCCAGGCGGACCGGAGAAAGCGATTTTAGATAAGAAAATTATTAAGCTGAACGATCTCATCGATAAATATGCCCCGAACCTGAAGAAGCTGCTTGCCGCTCATCCGGATTGGAAAAAGCAGATATCAACAGATGAAGGAAGCATCTATGCGTTCCCGTTCTTACGTGGTGATGATAAAGTCAGAGTATTTTTTGGACCTTCGATCCGCCAAGATTGGCTGGATAAACTGGGCCTCAAGATGCCTACGACCATCGACGAGTGGTATACCGTGCTGAAAGCTTTTAAAGAAAAAGATCCCAATGGCAATGGTAAAGCGGATGAGATTCCAATCTATCTGGATAAAAATTTATTCTCAACCGATGCTCCTTTCCTTGGCGCATGGGGCATTAACTACAGCTTCTATCAAGATGGCGGCACGGTTAAATACGGTCCGATTCAGCCAGAATATAAGGAATTCCTCGCAACCATGAACAAATGGTACAAGGAAGGCTTACTGGATAAGGATTTCGCAGCTCCGAACGATAAATTATTTGATAACAAAATGACGACCAACCTCTTGGGTGCAACGGCATCCTTCAATGGCGGAGGCATTGGGAAATATGCCGGCCTTATGAAGGATAAAGATCCTAAGTTCGATTTGGAAGCGGCTCCATATCCGGTGTTGAAAGCTGGCGACAAAGCGATTTGGGGCCAAAAGGATTTTGCCTATAACGGTGTTGGTGCAGCGATTTCGGCAGTCAACAAGAACCCAATCGAAACGGTGAAATGGCTGGATTATGCTTATGGGGAGAAAGGCGATCTGCTGTTCAACTACGGTGTAGAAGGCACGAGTTATAAGATGGAAAACGGCAAAGCCACGTTTCTACCGGAAATTTTGAACCCGCCAGCGGGAACGAGCATTCAGCAATCGATTGCCAAATATAACCGTGCCACGTGGAGTGCGCCTTTTGTCCTCAGCGATAATTTCCAATTGCAATATCTCGCGTTGCCACAGCAAAAGAAAGCCTTGGAAGTTTGGTCGAAACCAACAGCTGAGCGTAAGATCCCGCTCGTCTCTCCAACCCAGGATGAAAGCAGCAAATTTGCTTCCATCGTGACGGACATTCAGACGTATCAAGACGAAATGCTGTTGAAATTCATCATGGGCGTGGAACCGATTGATAACTTTGATTCCTATGTCAAAAAGATTAAGAGCATGGGTATTGACGATGCGATCAAAATCCAGCAAGGAGCTTTGGAGCGTTTCAATAAACGCTAAGGCATGGTGTAACTGGGGATGAACGGGCGGTTAGGGTTTATCCCCTTTTTCTAATTAGAGACACTGAATGAAAGGGTAGGGGAAACGATGAGGCAAAGCCATGCACCTATAGAGGCCGTAGAGGCCATAAAGACAACGAAAACCTATCGCAATCCGACTGTTCTGGAAACCATACGTAGGGATTTGAAACGGCATTGGTCCATTTATGTCATGGCCATTCCCGTTATTGCGTATTATTTGATTTTTCATTATGGACCGATGTACGGATTGCAAATTGCATTTAAAGACTTCTCCCCAGCGAAAGGGATTTTGGGAAGTCCATGGGTGGGCTTTAAACATTTCGAGAGCTTTTTTAACGGAATTTACTTCTGGCGCTTAATCAAGAATACCATCTTAATTAACCTCTATGATTTGCTGTTCGGCTTCCCGGCAGCAATCGTTCTCGCGTTATTGCTCAACGAAATCCGCCATAGCGTGTTCAAAAGAGTCGTGCAGTCTATCTCCTATTTGCCGCATTTCATCTCGATTGTTGTAGTGGCGGGGATGATGATAGATTTTCTAAGCCGCAATGGACTCATAAATCAAATCCTAGGCAGCTTTGGCATGGAATCGATTGATTTCTTGCAAAAAGAAGGCTGGTTCCGCTTTCTTTTCGTTTCCTCTGGCATCTGGCAAGGTATTGGCTGGGGCTCCATCGTGTATTTGGCGGCTATGTCTACCATCGATCCAACACTGTATGAAGCGGCTAGAATGGATGGCGCAAACCGCTGGAAGCAGACGCTGCATATTACGATTCCAGGCATCATGCCAACGATCGTTATTTTATTTATTTTGCAAATGGGGAATATGCTGACGGTTGGCAGTGAAAAGGTGCTCCTGTTGTACAATCCACTGACCTACGGAACAGCAGACGTGATTTCGACCTATGTGTACCGCAAAGGGGTACTAGAAGCAAGTTATAGCTTTACAGCAGCTGTGGGTCTGTTCAACTCGGTGATCAGCTTTATTCTGATTGTAACGGCCAATAGCTTTGTTAAGCGGATTAGTGAGAACAAACTGTGGTAAGGAGATTTGCATATGAAACTAACCCGTGGAGAGCGTACATTCGGCTACTTCAACATATTATTCATGCTCATACTTTGCGCGGTCACCTTATATCCATTCTTGTATGTGGCACTTGCTTCGCTTAGTGATGCGACATCCCTGCTGCAGCAACGCGGTATTATGCTGGGGCCAGCAGGCTTTGATTTAGGCGCCTATAAAGCCGTTTTCGAGAACCCGATGATCGTGAAAGGGTATCAGAACACGCTTGTATACGTGTTTCTCGGTACGGCGATAAACCTACTTATGACAGCAATTGGCGCTTACGTATTGTCCAGGCCAAATCTCTATTTTAAAAATATCATCATGTTCTTTATTGTCGTGACAATGGTGTTCCATGGGGGACTTATTCCGAGTTACCTGCTCGTGAACGATCTCGGCATGATGAATACCATGTGGGCTATTCTCATTCCAGGTGCGATCAACACGTTTAATATGATTATTATGCGTACTTCGTTTCAAGGCATCCCTGTCAGTTTGGAGGAATCAGCTAGAATGGATGGCGCAGGAGATTGGAAGATTCTATTCCGAATTGTCATCCCGCTTTCGATGCCCGTCATTGCCGTCATGATCTTGTGGTATGCAGTAGGGCATTGGAATTCCTACTTTAACGCGCTGATCTATCTGCGCAATAGGGAAGCCTATCCCCTCCAGTTAGTGCTCCGTGAAATTTTGATCTCCAACAATACGGATTCGATGATGTCAGGGGGAGGCGACGACAAATATGCCATTGGAGAAACCATCAAATATGCTGCAATCATGGTCTCGACGCTGCCAATCATCTGTTTGTATCCGTTTCTTCAGAAGTATTTTGTTCAAGGTGTGATGATTGGAGCCATTAAGGAATAGATACGCGTAGTATCACCACGATAGATAGACAGAAGGAGAGATACGTGTGAGAGGCGTTACATTCGAGAATGCTCCGAGCAGCTGGAATGAGGCTTTACCGATAGGCAACGGACATTTTGGTGGGATGGCGTATTTTGAGGACAACAAGCTGACACTAGCGCTGAATCATTATGAGGTTTATTATCAGAAGCTCCATCGATACAGTCAGAAGTATCGAAATGGGGAAGGACCTGATTTTACACGACAATATGGACGGACTTCTGATGAACTGAGCACATTGGCTACAGAAAGGTATCGTGATCCTGAGCAGAACCCCGTATTTCTATATGGGGATGCATTATCTGACAATAGTATGTATAGAAAATATGGCAAATCCTCTGGTGGAACATCGCACTACCCGACGGGTGAGATAGGGCTCTTTCCTTCAGAGAATCTGGCAGAACCTGATCATTATTCTCTAGAACTTGATGTGGAAAAGGCAGTTATCCATTTGCGAATGGAGAAGGGGCTCGATCAGCTTGACGTGGAGACGAGAATCGCTCAGGATGGCGACTTGGTCATTACCGAGATTAAGCAATCAGCTGCATCCTTGTTACAATCTGTTGCGATGGCAGTTCCCCAAGGGCGATATGTCGATATGAAGGTGACCTATCATGGGCTTGATGATACGACATTCTACTACCAAGGCAGCTTTTATCCTGATGGTGAGGACATGGAGCAATATGAACCGTTTAGATTCATGGTGATGATGAAGATGATCGGGGCCAAGGGACGTGTCGATTGTTCCGCCGGTTCCCTCCGAATTGTACTTGAGGATGCGAAGGAAAACATAACCTTACTGGCAACCGTGGTGACGGAGGAGGAAACGAAGGATCTGCTTCTTACTGCTCAGAGGAGACTAAATGAAGCATCATCTCAAGTACAGGAGCGGATAGCCCATCATCAAGCACATTGGCGCAGCTTCTGGTCGCGTTCCTCCATCTCCTTGCCGGATAAAATGGTGGAAGAACTCTGGTACATCAATTTATACGCGATTGCTTGCTCCAGCGGAAAAGGCGGTAGGATGCGCGAGCAAGCTTGCGGCTTGAACGGATTATGGGATATTAAACAGCCGACCAAGTGGGGCAGCATGTGGTATTGGGATGTGAATATTCAAGCGGCGTTTTGGCCGCTTTATACGGCAAATCACCTCGAAGTTGCGGAAGCTTTCAATGAAGGGCTGCTATCCTACGTTGATCTAGCGACACAGATGTCGAAGCAGTTTCATGGTCTGGAAGGTATTGCCGGAGATTACCCGCATGCGCTGTATGTCAGCATTTGGCCTTGGTGTGCGCAGTTCCTGTGGGACTACTATCGATACAGTATGGACCATGAGTTCCTTAAGGTTAAAGCGTACCCGCTGTTTAAGCAGATTGCACGTTTTTTCGAAGGCTACTTGCAGGTGAATCCGAAGTCAGGACTTTATGAGATATTTCCGGATATTTCGCCGGAACAGGGGCCTTTGACCCGAAACTCAACCTGCAGTCTATCGACGGTCAAATATGTGTTGAACATAGCTGTTGAAGCGAATGCGTTGCTAGGTGAAAATGAGGCAGATCAGCTGAAATGGAAACATTTGATAGACAATTTGGCGCCATATCCAACGGCTGATTCCAAGCGTTATGGGGATGTCCTGCGGGATTCTGAGTGGGCACCAGTTGATTTGCATTTGCGGCATCCATCGCTGCTAATGCCGATTTATCCGATTGGAGAAATCAATAAAGACAGTGAGTTTACGTTGAAGAAAAGAGCTGAGAATACGCTTCATTATGCGCAACATCAGACGGAATATGGGATGTTTCAGTTCGGGTGGCTTTCCTGTGCCGCCTCAAGACTGGGCAAGGGCAATACAGCACTTAGACTGCTGTATGAGCAAGGCATTGACTTATCACTCCGATGCAACGGTCTGTTTGCGGAGGAAACCGAACGTTGGATGAACTACTGCAACATCACGAATGAACCCTTGTACCATCCACACATGATGGAGGCATCAGGAGAAATGGTAGCTGCGGTGAATGAAATGCTGCTGCAAAGCTATCAAGGGGTGATCGAGGTGTTCCCGGCATTGCCTTCTGGCAAGCCTGAACCAGAACGGACGATTGGCTTATATGACCATGCGGTAGAGACGAACGTAAAGCAATATGCGAAATGGCGCAACTGCTCTTTTCGGGGATTATTGGCCGTTGGCGCTTTTGAAGTGAGTGCTGAAATGAAGGACAGTCGCACGACTTGGGTCACGATTCGAAGTAAGGCAGGGAACAAGGTTGTTATGCGCAACCCATTTGATGCGAATAAACAATTCGTAGTTTCATGCAAAGTCGGTTCATCGTGGCGTGCCATGGATGCCGTTCAGGAAAATGAGCGCATTTCTTTTGAGACAGAGCAGGGAGGGGAGTATGCCATATATCCGGTGTTGGCAGCTTTCCAACCTGAGCTCTATGCAGTGGAGTCTACTAGCCTAACGGTGAAGAAGAAAGATCCCTTGGTTCATGTAGCCCATACCCATCGACGAGTATTCCTTGGTAAAAACCGAGACACGCAGCACTATCGAATGCTTGATCATTTTACTTTCGATTATTATTCGGGTAATTATCGTGAATCCAGACTAGCTGCCTATCGGCTGGATTTTGGTGTAACCACACATGTATTGGAGAAAGATTACACGAAAGTGCTGCCAAGACAGGTCCATATGGAGGGCGTTCTTGGTCAAACGTTTCGTAAAATAACGCCAGATGCTATGTTCCAGTCTTATACCGGGATCGGATGGGAAAGTAGAGATCATCTCCACGCGTTGGATCGTGGTGAGCCTGACGAGCTGCGGAGGGACTTTATCGGCGGAACGTGTGAAGCCACGTTTATCGTGGAGCTTCCAAAGGGACGTTATGATGTGCTATTCGTAACTGGGGATCAGAGAGAACCATCCTATACGGAGATTGAGATCGTCCAGCACAGCAGATGGAAGCCCGAATTGGCATTGAAAGCCGGACAATATGCCACAGAGATACTGCCTATCACCCAGAGAAAGGATGGATATGTGAGAATCAAATTCAACAGCTGCAACGGTATGGCGTGGCGAGTAAACGTGTTGATCATCAATAAAAATTACACGTACTTATAGAAGAATCTGCTGAGAGGGGGTGAGTTATTTCTGATGAAGGTCAAGTGGTTGTTGCGGGGCAAATATGAATAACATGGAGGTTACGGTATGCGTGTTAATAAGAAAGTGACATTGACAAGATCACTTGCTATTCTGTCATTCCTAGCGGTTCAAACATTGGGGGGATTACAGACAGCGTCTGCTGCAACAGAGAAATTCCCAACGTATGTACAGAATACAACCGTTCCAAGTCTCACATCGGGCCGAGCGGATATTGCCGGTTCTGCGTTCGTCGACAAAGATGGGGATTTTCACTGGATGTATTCACTGGCCGATTACTCAGCATCGGACAGCGGAGGGTCGTGGATTAAATACAATACGAATACGGACATGGGAACCCTGAACACCAATTGGGGCACGACAACCATCTATAATTCGTATTGGAATCGACCGGGAACCTTCAATTATAAGATTGATGAAGCTTATGGCATTCCAACGCCTTACCAGGATGATCATAATGATGGTATCGGCGTCTGGATTGATCCAGATACAGGGTATTGGTATGCATTAATCAATGATGAGTATCAATTCTCGCCATTTGCTACGAACAATCCGACGAACAATGAGCGGATTGCCACGGGTATTCATAACAATCGGGTTCTATCCACCTACTCGACAGACAAGGGAGCTACCTGGCAGTTAATTGGGCAGGTTGCCACTTCACCATGGAACGATAGCAACGAAGCCGCAACCAGTACGAACTTTCCTGGCACGACTTGGTCATATGGTGTGGCAGGCACTCGTTTTTTTGTCGATAATGTCAATGGTTACTTCTATGCTCTCTACAACAATCACATAAATTGGAAACCAGGGTATAGCAACATCCTCACCTACTTCAGTCTTGCTCGATCTCCAATCTCTGCCAAAATGGCGGAAGGCTCTTGGGATGTATGGTATAACGGGACATGGACCCGATCCGCACTGAAAGGTTATGCAGGTTGGATTGGTAGTCCAATGGGTGCTGGTAGTGATCATAATCTGACCGTCAACTATACACCAGCTACAGACAGTCTGACTTTAACAGGTACGGGTATGGACGGTTCCGCCTTAAATATCACCTATACGAAGCTAACAAGCAGTGGAGATTTCACCTTCCAAGATCTCGCAGGCAACACTTATACGGCCAATAAGACCAATGGAACAATTAAAAATGCGAGCGGTACCAGCATTCCTTCTGTCTCCTACTCAGATCCGGCGCTGGATGCTACAATAACCGTTTATATTAAAAACAGCCAAGTTTGGATTGACCAAGAAAATAACTCCACAGGATACCTGACTTCCATTCAAGCCGGATCAAGCGGCAATGCCGTATTCAAAAATACGGCGACTCAGCGATTGTTCCTTCCAGTCAATACACAATACCAAAATGCCTTCTCCTATAATGCCTATAGTGGCAAATACCGCTCCGTCGGCTATGACGGGTACGTTTACGAGACGGATGATTTAGGTAAACCAGACACATTCAAAGTGGTAGGTAAACTTCCTTCAACGGTAGGTAGCTATTTGTCTCAAATCGACACAGGCAGTCTGACTAATCAACAAGTTAGCGGGTATTCTTTCCGAACAATTTCCGATTTATCGGGTTCCCAGAAAAATTATACAACAGCGGTACCAAGTGCAGGACAGACGTACTACTCAGCAAATAATCCGCCAAAGGATCAGAATGGCACGGCGATTTCGACCTCTGCAGCTTATACCATCGCGATAGGTGGAAATACGCTCCAGGATGGAACTGCTGGGCAGCAGTGGCAATTCGTTCCTGTTCCTGATGAATTTGATGCTACCAAGAACAGCGGGTTTTATCGCTTACAGAACATCTCCACAGGTAAGTATTTGAAGGTGGCTGGGTCAACGGCGCCAGCAACGCGGGCGATGGGTGCGACAGTGATTACTGGTGCAGCCGATGCCAATGCCAATCCGAGCGGAAATGGTGGCAATGGCGCAGCAAGCGGCAGTGATCAATGGTATCTTTTGCCTATCGGAAATGCAACACCAGCCTATCTCACGCCATCTTCCTCTACCTCCACGATCACAGCAGCAACTAATACTAGTCTAAATGGCATTACGACCTATCGACTGGTGAACCGAGCAAGTGCGCTTGGTGTCGAGTTTTCTTCAGGTCAAGCAAGCATTCAGAGTATCAAATTTGGTGGAAGTAACCCGCAAGCGATGAGCATCACCCCAGTTGCATCAAATCCAAATTTGCCATCGATGCCAACAGGGTTAAGCGCAACGGCAGCCAATATGTCTCAGATCAACGTTAGCTGGAATAATGTTGCAGGAGCTACGGGGTATGACCTGGTCGTTGATGGCGCATTGGTAAGTAACGTAAGCAGCCCATACACACATACAGGACTTTCGGCTGGTTCCACACACACGTATACCGTAAGGGCCAAGAATAGCCAGGGTTCAAGTATGTGGAGTTCATCTGTCAGCGCGACTACAGGTACAGGTATTGTCTCACAAGGCAAGACAACGACGGCAAGCTCCTTTCAAACAGGCAATGAGGTAAGCAATGCCAATGACGGAAATACAACATCTACCCGATGGGCAGCCGTTACGAATACGAATCCGCAATGGTGGAAGGTTGATCTAGGCAGCTCCATGCCGATCTCCAAACTAGAAAGTCACTGGTACAACAGCTCGTCCTATCCTAGATCCTACCAGTATAAAATAGAAGGAAGTCATGATGATGTGACGTATACAACGATCCTTGACCGGAGTAGTAATACCATACAAGGTTTAACGACAGATACATTCAATGTCACTTACAGATATGTCAGGGTCACTGTAACAGGCTCCAGTTACAGCGGTGGAAGTGCTTCTGCTTATGAATTCAGAGTATTTGAAGGCACAAACCCAACAGGGCAAGTTGTTTCACAGAGCAAGACAACGACGGCAAGCTCTGTCCAAGCTGGCAATGACGTTAGTAATGCGAATGACGGGAATACCACCTCTGCCCGGTGGGCGGCCATCACCAACACGTATCCGCAGTGGTGGAAGGTCGATTTAGGCAGCAGTATGGCACTTACCAAGCTTGAAAGTTATTGGTACAACAGCACAACCTATCCAAGGTCGTACGCGTATAAAATTGAAGGCAGCAATGACGATGTGACCTATACAACCATTCTTGATCGAACAAGTAATACAACGCAAGGCTTGACTACAGATACCTTTAGCGGCACTTACAGATACGTCAAAGTTACCGTAACGGGTTCAAGTTACAGTGGCGGAAGTGCTTCGGCCTATGAGTTTAAGGTGTATAATTAATTGAAAAGAAGGCCCTCTGCCACATACGTAGCTAGGGGCCTTCTTTCATTTAACCCTTATTAATTCTTGAATTGCATCGCATAGAGCTTCGTGTTTTTCATATAGTACTTCACAGAGATCGTCTGACCAGCGAGGCTGGATAAGCTGCTGCTGCCACCCCAAGTTACAGTCTGATTGATTGAGCTGCTTTCATAACCGCTGGTATAAGGCAGTGTCCAGTTAGCCGGGAGAGATCCCGACAACGTCTCGAAGCCCGCGTTGGCTACGCTAACCGTTGCAGCTTCAGCTTTCGGTGCAGCTAGGAGAGGTAATAACCCGATTAACAGGGAAAGGGCAGCTATGAGGCGCAGTAGGGCTGCTGGCTTACGAGGCATAATGATTCCATTCATCCTTGGTTCCCTCCATCGATTCGCAGCGCTATGAATCGCTGCTCATGCACCGCTTGATGTCGGATCTAGGTGACGCTTTCATTCCGTTATTGTTTTATTCACCTCCCACCTATCCAATGTAATTTCAATAATAGGCGTAAAAACAGGTTCAAAAAAAGGTCGAAATTTTCGGATAGTAGTGTGATTTCCTTGTATTTGGTAGACGAAATTCACGTGAGATGCTACAAGGATAATAAAGGGGAGTAGGATTCATGTTAAGAAGGGTCTTTGGTATACCCGTTCAGGATAGGAAGTGGGTTTGGAAAAAATTTCTTCAAGCGTAGTTATTGAGGTGATATACTAAAATGAAACCACGGTTTTATTTTAAGGGAGAAGGTGAATGGATGCAAGTGAATGGTAGTTTAGTTGTCCAGAACGGTACGCTAATTACAGCTAACAGGTTAATCCCAAATGGGGTCGTTCTAATTGAAAGGGGCTTCATTACCGATTTCGGGGAAGCGGGAGAGGTAGTGGTGCCAGCTGACCTACCTGCCGTGGATGCGAAAGGCGCCTATATTGCCCCAGGCTTCGTCGATATTCACTGTCATGGCGGCGGTGGGGTATGGTCGTGGGAACATCCCAATGCGTTTGCGCTGGCGCATTTGAAACATGGGACAACAGCCATCCTACCTACATTTACTTACAATGAAAGTCGGGAACAGGTACGAGATGGGCTCCAGACGATTCTAGAGGCCATGGATTCAAAGGAGCCGTTCGCCAACGCAATAGTCGGTATCCATATGGAAGGGCCATATATTAATAAAAAATACGGCGCCATCACCTCGCCAATCCGACCTGTTGATCCGGTTGAATACGAGGAAATTCTGCGAGTAGCTGGCGACCGCATCAAGGTATGGACACTCGCACCGGAGCTGGAAGGACAGGAAGCCTTCGTGAACGAGGCAGCGAAATATCAGATTTCGTTATCTGTCGGTCATTCCGAGGCAACTGCGGAAGAGATTTTCCGGTTTGTCCCTCAAGGTCTGCGTATTGGCTGTCACTGTACGAACGCATCGGGTACGACACCTTCTCCGTCTAGATATGGTGGAACACGCGAAGTGGGCGTCGATGAAGCTGTCCTCGTGCATGACGACATCTATGCGGAAGTCATTCCGGATTCAGAAGGCGTTCATGTGCGTCCCTTGATGTTGAAACTGATTCACAAAACCAAAGGAACAGACCGTGTGATCATCATTACGGACGCCATGCCTGAAGCTGGCGTGGACAATGGAAATGGTTCGGATTTGAATTGGAACCATCTCGGACATTTGGCGGGTAGCCGCCTAACGATGGATATGGCCGTTCGCAATATGATGAGACATGCAGAAGTAGATCTCGTGGATGCGTTCCGCATGGCCTCGCTAAATCCAGCTCAAGTCATTCATATGGATGATCAGATGGGGAGTATTGAGCGAGGCAAACTGGCGAACCTGATCCTTGTAGATGGAGAAATAAACATACAACAGGTGATTTTGCAAGGCCAACTCTTGCGCTTATAAAAAAAGTCGGCATGCCGCTATTTCTTAGAAATAGTTGAGAAAAAATGGTAGTCATATCCTTGAGTGATTTGATATAATGCAAATAAATGAAACCAAGGTTTTATTTAATGAAACCTAAAGGCGGTGCAGTTGTGAGATTACATTCAGGGCAGGAAACGCTGGATACCCCATCGATTGTCATTGATCTTGATCGATTGGATGCTAATTTGAAGCGAACGGCTGAATTAGCTGCCACAGCGGGCGTCCGATTAAGACCACATACGAAAACGCATAAGAGCGTTTGGATCGCGCAAGAGCAGCTGCGACATGGGGCTTCTGGCATTACGGTTGCGAAGCTTGGCGAAGCAGAGGTCATGGCGGAAGGCGGCATGGATGATATTTTAATCGCTTACCCGATCGTCGGGCGATTGAAGCTCGAACGCTTGGCACGGCTGCTGCAGCGAATCCAAGTGTCGGTCAGCGTGGATAGCTACGAGGTGGCCAAGGGATTGTCGGATCTCGGTGAACATCTGAAGCTGCGTGTGCCACTTTACGTAGATGTGAATAGCGGTTTAAACCGCTGTGGGAAGGAACCTGGTGAAGAGACAGCGGAGCTGGCGCTGGCGATTGCGAAGCTGCCGGGCATTCGACTGGCTGCACTAATGACCCATGCGGGTCAAGCATACAGCAAGAGTCGTGCCGACGATTGCTTGGAAGTAGCGCTAGCTGAAGCGGAAGCGCTGTTGGAATCGCAACGCGTGCTGCGGCGCTTGGGCGTAGATGTGCCGGACATTAGCGTCGGTTCCACACCGACTTCAAAGTTTATCGGCGCCCTCGCTGGCTTAGGCGTAACGGAGATGCGACCTGGCGCGTATGTTTTCGGCGATGGTTCGCAGTTATACACGGGCCTTATTGAAGAAGAGGAATGTGCGATGAGCATCTATGCCACAGTCGTCAGTACACCGAGACCGGGAACGGCGATCATCGATTCTGGCTCGAAGACGTTATCGAACGACAGCAGTGCTCATCGAAGAGGCTTCGGTATCATCCCGGAGCTGCCTGACATTTATGTCGAGCGGCTTAGTGAAGAGCATGGTGTTTTATCGGTCCCAGAAGAAGTTACACTGCAAATTGGTGACACGGTAGCCATTATCCCCAATCATTGCTGCGCCGTAACGAATCTGCATGATCGGCTGCTCGGCATGCGGAAGGGGCAGATTGAACGAATCATTACCGTCGATGCAAGAGGGAAAGTTACCTAGCTGGCCTATCTACACCTTACCTATAAAGGAGATTGATACGAATGTCACAGCAAATTCATACGAACTTGGCACCAGAATTTCCTCTTCCCTTCTCTCAAGCGCTCCGCGCGGGCGATTTCGTTTATGTTTCGGGTCAAGTCGGCGTAGATCCCACAACGCGTGAAGTGGTCGGAGAAACGATCGAAGAACAAACCATACAATGTTTACGTAATATTGAAACGATCCTCGCAGCAGCCGGACTTTCCCTCGATCATATTGTCAAAATGAATGCCTTCGTGTCCAGACAAGAAGATTTTCCAAACTACAATAAAGCTTATGAAAGTATCATGAAGCGGCCTTTTCCTACAAGAACCTCAATTGGTTGTAACATTGGAAGCTATTTGGTAGAAATTGATGCCATTGCATACGCGGGTTCTATTCGCGGAGAAAGCAACTAATATGAGCAGCCATCAACTTCGGATTGCGGTGGCTGGCATTTTACATGAAACGAATACATTTGCTCCCGGATTTACCGACATTGGACATTTCCGAGAGCAGTGGACAGTTGGAGGCGAGGCATTTACCGCAAGGTACGCTGGAACTCGAACGTCGATGGGTGGTGTTATCGCGGCAGCCGAGATGCAAGGCATCGCGTTGGTTCCTGGCCTGTATGTCGCGGCAACCCCAAGCGGCATGGTCGATTCGGCAACGGGCGACGCGTTAATCGAAGCACTTGTCGAATCACTCGACAGTCAAACGGATGGGCTCGTGTTAATCATGCACGGCGCCATGGTGTCGGAGCAGTACCTTGACTATGAGGGTGAATGCCTCCGACGTTTACGTGCTAAGGTGGGAGAGGATTTTCCAATCGCAATGACCCTCGATCTACATGGCAATATAAGCCAAGAGATGGTTCAACAGGCAGACCTGATTGTTGGATACGATACGTACCCGCATGTAGATATGTATGAGCGGGCAATCGAAGCCTTCGGTTTACTTGTCCGAACAATCCGTGGGGACATTCGCCCGGTAAGGGCACTCGCTCATACGGGAATGCTTGTAGTTCCGCAGGGCATGATGACCGAGGAAGGCAGTATGAAAGCACTGATGGAGCGTGCGTTTGGCATGGAGCTTCTGCCTGGTGTGCTGAACGTGACCGTGGCTGGAGGCTTCCCATACAGTGATGTGCCGGATGCAGGGATGTCATTTGTGGTGACGACAAATGATAATGCGGAGCTAGCTGAGCGTTGTGCAGCGGAACTTGTGCAGATGGCCACTTACGACAAGGCAACATTCAATGTTTCCTATGTCACACCGCGTGAGGCGGTAGATGAGGCATTGGCACAGCCAGATGGACCGGTTATCTTATCGGAAGGTTCGGATAATGTTGGCGGTGGTGCCCCAGCAGATGCTACGCATCTCCTTGCGGAACTGACGACGGTACCACGCAAAGCGTTGATCGTGATTCGCGATCAGGAAGCGGTGGAAACCGCATGGCGAATGGGTGTTGGAGGTGTATTTGCAGGTGAAATCGGAGGCAAAAGCGACACCTTGCACGGCAAGCCTGTCGCGGTAAAAGGACGGATTCGGTTGTTGTTTGATGGTCATTACCGACATGCCGGACCGTATATGACGGGCCAGCAGGCCGAAATGGGGAAGACAGCCGTCCTCGAATGCGGACAGTTGACCATCATTTTGACCGAGAAGCGGGTCGCTCCTTGGGATGTGGGTCATGTGCGCTCAGTCGGCTTATGGCCGGGGGATTATCATATTATCGTAGCCAAATCGGCGCTTGCATGGCAGACGGCGTTTGGAACATTCGCGAAACATGTTATCAACGTGGATTCACCGGGCTGCTGCAACGCTAATCTTAGGCATTTTTCATATAACCATGTACATCGGCCCGTGTATCCATTGGATGCGGAGCCACAACCGAGATTCGGATTGTATGCCTGACACCTTAGACTTTTGTTGACGAAACTACTCTCCGAGGACATCAGAATGAGGAGGCGTTCCCCTATGAAAAATGTTGAGAAGTCGAGGCATAAATACACCGAATCGCAAGCCTATTTGGCTGGTGGGGTCGCGAGCTCCCTTAGAAGCGCTATGAAGCCCACCCCCTTGTTTGCATCCAAAGGATCGGGGCCGCGCATCTGGGATGTAGACGGCAATGTCTATATTGATTATTTGCTTGGCTACGGTCCATTAATCTTGGGTCATGCGCATGAAGCAACCACGGAGAGCGTCTATGCAGCGATGAAACGAGGGATTACATACGGTCTTCAGCACGAGGGAGAAATCGAACTAGCACGTACGTTAACAGAAATTTTACCCTGTGCAGATAAAGTGGCCTTAAGCGGTTCAGGCACGGAAGCGGTCATGTTGGCGCTTCGCTTAGCACGTGCTTATACGGGTAAACGCAAAATTGTACGTTTTCATGGTCATTATCACGGGTGGTCGGATACTATTTTCACGTCATTCCCAAGCTCGGATATGCGTCAGTCCGATACAACTGCCCTAGTCTCTCCTGTGGATCAAACCATATTACCAGGAACGAGTGGACAGAGCGAGATTGCGCTGAAAGATATTATCCTGTTACCGTGGAACGACTCTGCTGCGCTGGAGACAGCTTTACGTGAACATCACGATGACATCGCTGCCGTTATTTCAGAGCCAGTGATGTGTAATTCTGGCTGCGTTCTCCCGAAACCGGGCTATCTGGAGCAGATGCGCAACCTAACGAATGAATTGAGCATCGTCATGATTCTCGATGAAGTGATTACTGGATTTAGGCTTGGCCTGAGTGGTGCTCATGGCAAGTTCGGCTTGAAGCCTGATCTGGTAACGATCGGGAAAGCATTAGGAGGAGGGATTGCCGTAAGCGCGGTCGCTGGCTCGCAAGACATCATGGCGCTAATTGAGAATGGAACGGTGAGCCACCTCGGTACATTGAACGGAAATGGTGTTGCGACCGCGGCTGCCTTGGCAACCATTGCGGAGCTTTCCAAAGATGAGGGTGCGGTTTATGCGAAAATGATAAAGAACGCTGATCTGCTGGTTGAAGGTATTCGCCGCTTGCTCGCCAAGCACAGCCTTCCTGGTATCGTCAACCAGATTGGTCCGGTATTTCATATGATGTTTACGCAGGAGCCTAAAGTGGAAGATTTTGCTGCTTTCACGCAGCGGGATGCTGCGAAGTACTCCGAATTTTCGAGTAAAATGTTGGAGGAAGGCGTGCTCGTCAGGTCGAACGGACTGTGGTATCTATCCGCTGTGCATGGGGAGCAAGAGATTGAAGAAACGCTGGCAGCGGTCGATCGAGCGCTAGCTCATCTATAAGGGGGACATCACATGAGGCTGAAAGACTCGATTGCTCTCATTACTGGCGGTTCAACAGGCATCGGCAAAGCGACGGCTGTCAGGTTCGCTGCAGAAGGCGCCAAGGTCGCTATTACAGGCCGAGATAAAGCAGCGCTGCAAGCAACAGCTGAGGGAATTGCAGCCCAGAACGGCGAGGTCATTTGGATCGACGGAGACGTGCAGCTGAAATCGGACGTCAATCGCATGCTCGATACCGTACTGAGTCAATGGGGCACCATCGATGTACTGGTTAACAATGCTGGTATTTGCAGCCCGGCTGCTTTCCTTGACATCGAGGAATCGGAGTGGGATAGACACATGGCAATTAATTTGAAGGGAACCTTTCTTGTTGGGCAAGCGGTTGCTAAAGTGCTGGTTGCACAGGGAAAAGGCGGTTCCATTATTAATATGTCCAGTGTGAACGGCTTAGCTGCGGAAGGTGATCAAGCCCATTATAACGCAACGAAAGGCGGCATTAACTTGCTCACGATGTCGATGGCGCTTGAGCTAGCACCGCTTGGTATTCGCGTCAACGCTCTGTGCCCAGGATTTATCGAGACACGGCTCACGAAGCCATTGATCGACAATCCAACTGCTTTTGCGCCTTATTTACGAACGATACCCATGGGTCGTGCCGGAGTACCGGAGGAAATCGCAGATGTTGCCTTATTTATGGCGACGAATGATTCGCGGTACATGACAGGCCACTGCCTCGTCGTTGATGGGGGTCAACTCATTAAGCTATCTTGACAAAGGAGATCAAACGAAATTATGAGCAAGGATACAGGAGAGAAACAGGAACGCTATACGATTCAATCGATTGACAAAGCGTTGGATTTACTGGAGTTGTTGGCCGAACACGGTTCCCTAAATTTATTGGAATTAACGGATTTGCTGGATCAGCCCAAATCTTCAACCTACCGGATCGTGTTAACGCTTGAGAATCGAGGATTCATCAGCAGAGATGACGAGAACGGTAAATACTGTCTTGGTTATAAACAATTGATGTTGACGCGAGGCATGTTAGAAAGAAATACACTGCGATCGGCAGCGCTTCACGAAATGAAGAAGCTTTCTGAGAGGTATGGCGACACGATTAATTTGGGGGTGCTCTTGGAGGGCGAAGTGCTATACGTCGAAATTCTGGAAAGTACACAGCCACTTCGGATGACCGATACGGTGGGATCCAAATCACCTTTCCACGCGACAGCGATGGGAAAAGCGATGGCTGCTTATTTACCAGAGGAGAAGGTGAAAGAACTGATTGCACTTCAAGGATTGCCTGCGCTAACCAAAAATACGATTGTTTCAGAAGCGCAATTTCAACTGAAGCTGCAGCAGGTTCGTGAGCAAGGTTTTGCATTGGATGATCAAGAAATTGTGGAAGGCGCACGTTGCTTAGCCGCACCGATATTCAACATGTACGGAAACGTAGAGGGAGCGGTTAGCATGTCAGGTGCAATGCACCGGTTTGCAGATGAGGTCATTCCTGAAATGGCCGAAAGTATGAAGGCAGCAGCGAATCGAATTTCTCAAAAGCTAGGATATCCATCTGTGAGTTGAGAGGAGAATTCACATGCAACCATTGCGCATCGCTGTGCTCGGTATGGTGGATGGGAACGGGCATCCTTACTCCTGGAGCGCCATGTTTAACAACTATGACAAGGAAACCATGGCCGAGTGCCCGTATCCTGCTATCCCGGGCTATTTAGCAAAAGAACCCGAAGATAAGATTCAAATTCCCGGAGCGAATGTCACTCATATATGGACAGATAATCCTGCAGATGCCATTCATGTGGCGAAAGCAGCACGAATTCCCAACGTCGTAAGTCGCCCTGAGGATGTCATCGGGCATGTGGATGCTGTGTTGATCACGACAGATAAAGGGTATGAGCATGTGGAGCGCTGCCGCCCCTTCGTCGAGGCAGGACTGCCTATATTTGTCGATAAACCGCTGGTAGATAATGAGACTGATTTGAAGCAATTCCAGCGATGGGTACGTGATGGCGCCAGAATCATGTCTTCCAGTTGCATGCGCTACTGCAAGGAGTTCATGCCATATCGCACGTCCATTCATTCGTTAGGACAGCTCCGCTTTTCTAGTATCACTACTTGCAAAAGTTGGGAGCGGTATGGGATACATGCCGTGGAGTCCATATATCCCATACTTGGACCAGGCTTTATCTCCGCTCAGAACACAGGTACGAAGGAGCGAAACATTGTGCTTTTCAAACATCGCACCCATGGTGATGTGGCTGCGATTGCGATTGATGACATGTACGGATCGCATGGCATACTGCAGCTGTACGGTACAAGTGGAAGCGCAACAGTTACGATGCAGGATACTTACCATGCCTTCAAGTCACAGCTTGAAGCTTTTGTCTCCTATCTTCGCACGGGTGAGAGACCGTTTCCTTTTAGTGAGACCGAAGAGTTAATGCGTATGGTGATTGCCGGCATTCGAAGCCGAGAAGAGAATGGAAGAGTTGTCTTGCTAGAGGAGATTGCTGCAGATTGATGCGGCGGACCATAACGTTAAGGAGGACAAAAGGAATGGCTACCAACTTTACTATGCGCCCGAGTCGTGTCTTGCGCAAGCTCCGCGCTGGGGAAACAGCAATCGCACTGAAACTGAATCTTGCCGATCCGCGCATTACGGAAATGGCTGCTAGAATCTCTGGGGTGGACTGCCTATGGACGGACATGGAGCATGTTCCGAATGATTTCTCTGTCATTGAAAGGCAAATCTGGGCGGCAAAAGCGTATGATGTGGATGTTCTTGTACGCGTAGCTAGAGGTAGTTATAGTGATCTGATTCGTCCGCTTGAGATGGATGCAGCGGGGATCATGATTCCTCATGTGATGAATTTGGCGGATGCCAAGCAGATTATTCATCAAACGAAGTTTTACCCGATCGGCCGTCGTCCGCTGGATGGCGGAAATGCAGATGGCGCCTTTTGCAATTTGGAGCTGGATGCCTACATAGCTCAGGCGAATGATCAACGCTTCAATGTGCTGCAAATCGAAGATCCCGAGCCGCTTGCCGAGCTGGAGGAAATTATTGCTTTGCCTGGCCTGGATATGATCTTCTTCGGTCCGGGGGATTTCAGCCAAGGGATTGGTGCTCCTGGCAAATGGGATCATCCACTGCTTGTGGAGACACGTAAATCCGTGGCACGACTGGCACAGAAGCACGGGAAATTTGCAGGCACCGTTGGCACCACAAGCAATCTGGCAGATTTGACGGCGATGGGCTATAACTTTGTTAGCGTGGGAGCCGATGTCGTAGGCATGGGTCAATATTTAAGTGGAATTGCTTCAAGTCTTAATCGCAGCACTGGAGCTGGTACGGACTCCGTGTACGGCTCGACCACAAATTGAGGGAGGCCGCCACATGTATACGGAGTTGTTCTCTTTACAGCATAAAAGTGTCATTATAACTGGCGGCTCTGGTTATCTCGGATCCGCGTTGACGGAAGCGCTGTTAGCATTTGGCGCTGACGTTACGTTGGCGGATTTAACCTTCCGCACGAACCCGGTACTGGACGCTGCACGGCAAGATGGTCGATTGCGGAACGTCGTGTGCGATGTCGCCGAGACCGAATCCATTAAGACGATGATTCAGTCCCATAAAGAAGCCAGCGGTCGTCTCGATGTATTGGTCAACTGTGCCAATTATGGAGCGGGATATGGCAAAGAGGCTGAGCTTGAATTCATGACGGACGAAGTGTGGCAGAAGGGGGTGGATGGGGCGTCGGGTACGACGTTTCGTTGTATACGGGAAGCAATCCCGTGTATGCGAGAAAGCGGCGGCGGATCCATCATCAACTTTGCCTCGATGTACGGTGTAGTATCCCCAGATCCTTCTATATATGGCGATAGCGGTGCGAACAACCCGCCGAATTATGGTGCGGGGAAGGCTGGCGTCGTTCAACTTACCCGGTACTGTGCCGCTCATTTAGCTAAGTACGGCATTCGCTGCAACAGCGTCTCGCCGGGTCCTTTTCCAAACACGATCGTTGGTCAGAACGACCAATTCCTTGCAAATTTGAATGCCAGGACCATGCTCGGCCGCGTGGGGAAACCAGAGGAAATGGTAGGTGCGGTCGTCTTGCTCGCTTCTGACGCTTCCAGCTATATGACCGGCACGAATCTCATGGTAGATGGCGGATGGACGGCTTGGTAACGTTCATAGAAGCGTGAACTGATGGGAGGAAATTCAAGTGAATACGAATGTGATGACTAGTTTCTCACTTACTGGCAAGACGGTGCTAATTACCGGAGGAGCAGGACTGTACGGCACGCAAATTGCGATTGCCTGCGCACAAGCAGGAGGAAACGTTTATGTAACTTCTCGTGACGAATCTCGACTCCATGATATTGAGGAGAGTTTCAAGAGAGACGGCTACACGGTGCATGCTTTACAATTTGATCAGGAAGATTTGAACGCTATCGCTTCCATCCGAGCTAAGTTGGAAGATCGAGAAGGCAAATGCGATGTGCTTATCAACAATGCTGTCGCCCGTACCATGTCACACTATAACGATCCATTTGAAAGATTTGCCAAAAGTATGGCCGTAAACGCAACAGGCTTATTTGAAATTACCCGTGTCATTGGCGATTGGATGGCCGAGAAAGAAAGAGGCTCGATTCTGAACATTGGTTCAATACAAGGCATGGTTGGACCTGACCATACCCTGTATGAAGGACTGCCATTAAACGGGTTTATCCCCGACTACTTCTTCCACAAAGGCGGTATGGTCAATTTCACTAAATTTATCGCCAGTTATTATGGGCCACGCCAAGTCAGGTGCAATTGCATTTCACCAGGAGGCTTTCAAACGGAGAAGAATCTCCCTGAATTTGTTGAACGATATAATGACAGAACGATGCTGGGACGAATGGCTAAGTCGGATGATATCTGGGGACCTATTGTATTCCTTGCTTCGGATGCTTCCCTATACGTGACTGGTACGAACATTCCGGTGGACGGAGGCTACACAGCGAAGTAAACGGAAGGAAACGAACGGCATCGATATGAGGTGCCGTTTTCATGTTTTCGTAGTTAAGTTTTCTACCTCATCTCAAAAGATATTGGATGTTATGGCCTCTTATTTATTTTGTATAATAGAAAGAAGTGATAGATGGGGGGATGCTGGATATGAGAAGTTTTTCGAATGGTTTTAAGATATTTCATGATTTAAAACTGGTGAAGAAACTATGGTTATCGTTTTCCCTTGTGACACTTATCGCGCTCAGCATCTTTGCAATGTTGTCTTCAACGTATATCAAACGATTCATGACAGACAGGGAAGGCAATGCAATGCTGCAAAAAATCGAGTATTTTACAGGCAGCATGAACAGTTACTTCCAGAGTATTGAGAAATCGTCACAGCTGTTAGTCTACAATGAAAATATTCAAGACCCCCTGAGCGGCAATGCAGCGAATTTGAACGGAATTCCTCGTATTCAGGCTTACAATTATATCTATGACCAGTTAAGGCAGTTGTCCGACCGGTTTTATGGCATTGAAGCCATATATCTCGTGGATAAGTATCAGAATGTTTATGACAGCGGCGTTGGGATGAATTTTACCCCTAGTTATTTGGTCAGCGATGAGTTCGTAGGCCAAGGCTGGTATGACAGAATGGCAAACAATAAGAGCAGCAATTCCCTCTGGTCCTTCATCAAGTGGCGTGATAAGCAAACGTCCATTGTGATGTTCAAAACCATTTACGATAAAAACAATTTACAAATCCTCGGTTATCTTATTATTTCAATTTCCCCAACGATTCTCGACAATTACTTGGCTTCATCGAATTTGGACGAAGGTACGAACAGCATCATCGATTTAAACGGTTATATTTTTTCCGCAGGGACCGGAGAAAGCATCCCTCCCATTGACGTTTCCAATCTAACTGGAACCAAAGGGCATTACACCCAAGTACCTAGCAACATTGTCGTTGCTTATTCGAAGCACGCTTTGACCAATTGGACATTTGTACATTCGATTCCGCAGAACTTATTGCTCAAGGATCTTAAGAATATTAACAATTTGTGGATAGCTTTTCTCGGAGGATCACTCGCGTTGATGGTAGTTGTATCGGTTTTTATTTCAAGGACGATTTCGATGCCGCTGCGCAAAATGATTCGAATGCTGCGAAATGTCGAGCAAGGCAATCTGAATTTGAAATTTCATCCTTTATATAAAGATGAGCTTGGTGATATGGGGAGGGCTTTCAATCACATGATCGACAAGGTCAGGGAGGGCGAGCCGATCATGCGGGAGAAGTTGGTCCGTTCTTTGCTTGAAGGAAGTTTGACGGAATCCGAAGCCCTGCGTTTCGAAGAACGTCTCGGTTTCCGACTGGGCAGCGCCTCGTTCCGGGTGGTGCTTCTGCATTTGCATCGCCGGTATGAGAAGGAAGAATTAGATAAGCTGGAATCGATTATTCATGAATTCGAAGAGAGTCATGAGATGATCAGTATCTATTTATCCGATGAGCAGTATTGCTTGATCTTCAATGGTGTTGTGAATGAATCTTTGCATAAAATCAATAAGCTGATGGCCGTGCTGAAAGAACGGCTTGATCTGCAAATGTATGCTTTCGTAGGCAACGAATACGAGCAATTGAACCTAATTAAAACCTCGTTTGAAGAAGCCAAGACATTGTTAAATTACTTGGTTGGGGAGCGAATGGACGAACAGACGAGCATTTATTTCGTAGGCGATTCTTGGAAATTGCAATATCCGGAAGCTTTTGAAAATAAGCTCCTCTACTATATGGAAGAACGGGATATCGACAACTGTGCCGCTGTGATGGAGGAATTGATTGTTTACGCTAGAGCAAGCCAACTCGTTCCACATGTTCTTTATGCTTTAATGGCAGCCCTATACAATCACTTGTATAAGTTATTGATCAAGTCAGGGCATTCCGCAGTGTTGGACAAAAATTGGTTCGGCGATGTGCAAGAGAAGCTGTTATCTCAACCTTTAGAAAAGAATGGACGGCAATTTATCGCGCTTCTCAGAGACCATTTAGGACTGAATGAACAACAAGAGAAGAAACAAAGCAGGAACATTATCAAATCCTTGCAGATCATTCACGAACAATATAGTGATGTCGGACTTGGCATCGACTCGGTCGTCGAGCAGGTTGGATTGAATGCGAATTATTTTAGCCAATTGTTTAAGAAAGAGGTTGGTGTTGGTTTTACAGATTATGTGTGCCAAGTGCGAATGGAACATGCGAAGCGACTGTTGATGGAGCCGGGAAACAAAATCAAGAATGTGGCTGGACAGGTCGGCTTTACGGATCCGCATTATTTCAGTATTTGGTTCAAGGAGAACACGGGACTGTCTCCGTCGCAATTTCGCAAGCAGCTTTTAGGGCAGATTGGATGAAAGTAGAACTTGGTTTTTTATAGAAATAGGTTAAATTCTTTATGTTTATGCAGAAGACTAACGAATTCCACGTCTTTCTAACTATTTTCACCTACTCAGAGGGTGGTAAGGCATGCTAATTTGGTGGTAGGTTACGTTAACAATTTGTTCACAACAGTCTCAAGTGGGTTCACAAAGAAGAAATGATGGGTTGTAAACAATCGATAGAAGAAGGAGGGTTCGGATTTTAAAACGTATACAACGTAACGCACCAATATCTGCCGCTGATGGCAGCTGCGAAAGTCTCCCCAAACAAACAGGTTTAGTTTCACATTACTTTACTTATTTACCTACCCTTCTCCAGTAGTAAGCTAATTTCACAATGTTCATGTTTGTTGAGATTCCAACCAGGCACAGATTCACTGCAAATCTAATTCATTATGAAATAGGATAAGGGAGGACATCGAATATGATCCGTAACATGAAATTTAGATCACTATTTGTCGCAGCAAGCGTATCACTGCTGATGGGTTCTACAATAGGATGCAGTACAAATGAAGGATCCAGCGCTTCCACGAAGCCATCTGCTAGCGTTGCTCCAGCGGCCAGCACGGGCGCAACGGCTACAACAGCACCGAAAGAAGATCCGAAGATCGAGCTTACGGTGTGGGCGGCTCCGAATGGCACGTATAAACCTGGTCAAAAGGCTGGCGACTGGTTCAAAGAAGATTTGCTGCCTGAATGGAATAAGCTCCACCCGAATGTCAAAGTCAACATCGAACTCATTCCTTTCGACGGAATTAATGAGAAGGTTACGACAGCTATTGCCTCCAAGTCGGCACCTAACGTCTTTTTGGATTACCCAGGTCGGACATTGGCTTATGGGCAAATGGGAGCACTTGCTTCCCTTGAGAGTATTATTCCACCAACTGACCTTGCTCAAGTGAAGAAGAGTGCGGATATGATGAAAATGGTATCTGTTGGCGGCACGGTCGTGACGCTGCCGTATTATTCGACACAGCTTGGCTTGATTCTCAACAAGTCCCTGTGGAAAGAAGCAGGAGCTGAAAAATTGCTTCCGCAGGATGAATTCCGCACGTGGACACCAGACCAATTCAAAGCAGCGCTGAAGGCTGTGGCTAATAAAGATAAGGGCGTTTATGGACTAACGCTATTCGCATTGAACGAACAAGGGGATCAAATATATAACAATATTATTTCTGGATATGGGTCCAAATTGTTCAACGCCGATTATACGAAATATACGGCAGGAGACAGTCCAGAAACGGAAAAGGCGTTGGCGTTCTTCAAATCCCTTGTGGATGAAGGCTTAGTTACCCCACATCCAGAAACATTAACGTCCACGAATGCGCTTGATTATTGGAAGCAGCGCAAGAATGGCATGGCTGTGGCGTCTGCGGTACACTCCGATATTATTAAGAACGGCTTGAAGGACGGCAGTGTCAGTGGGCCTAATGAATACATGTACGTCAACTTCCCGTCTACGACGACTGGTCAAGCTGCGTTGAAATCGGAAATCGGCTTTGGTGTTGTTTTCAAGAACACAGATGCTGTCAAAGAAGAATGGGCGAAGAAGTTCCTCTATTGGTCTGTGAAAGATAACGTCATTTTTCAAACAGCCATGAAATCGTTCGATCCGCTAGGCAAAGCACCCGCTTGGACGGAAACCGATCCAGAGCTTCAGTTCTTGGCCAAATTATCGACGAAAACAAAGGAATGGCCGGTCATTGATCCAGGCTGGGGTATCAAGGGTTATCCAGAGATGAGAGCTGCTATGTTCCCTGAAATCCAAAAATTGTTTATCGGCATGTCTACGCCTAAGCAAACAATCGATACCATTTCCCAGAAATTTAACGCCACCATAGCGAAATACAATAAGTAATCATCACAATGCGGCAGGATGACTGTGGTCTCCTGCCGCAATTGCCTATCCAGCCTAGTGAAGAAGGGAAGGTGAACCATGAAACAGAGTAGAATCAGCAGCATTCGCTTGCGCAGAGAAATCAGTGGTTGGCTTTTCGTACTTCCCATGCTGTTGCTTTTCCTATTGTTTGTCGTGTATCCCATTCTCAAAGCAATTAAAAGCAGTTTCTATGGCTTCGATTATACGAAATATTATTGGGCGGGATTGGACAATTATCGCACCATTTTGAGCGATGAATTGTTCTGGAAGTCGATTCGCAATACGTTGGAGTTTGTCTTATATTTGGTGCCGTCGATCACCATTATTGCCTTGATGATAGCGGTTACTCTTCATACGTATCCGAAAAAAATGCAATCCTTTTTTAAAGCAGCATTTTATATTCCTGGCGTGACGTCGATTGTCTCGTTAACGTTAGTGTGGCAATACATCTATAACGGGCAATTCGGTTTAGGGAATTACATACTCGGACGATTTGGGTTGGATTCGGTCAATTGGCTAGGCGTCAATTCGGCAACAATCGCGTTATCCTTAATTGTCCTTACAATTTCCGTAGGTTCAGCAGTTGTTGTATTTTCAGCAGCGCTCGGGGGAATCCCTAAGGATTTCTATGAATCTGCCTCCTTAGATGGCGCTAAGCCTTGGAAAATGTTTCACCGAATTACGCTTCCCATGTTAAAGCCAACGATGCTGTATGTCGTCGTTACGGGCACAATCGGTGCTTTTCAAGTGTTTGCCATTATTCTCATTATGACAGGTGGCGGTCCTGCTTACCGGACAACGACGATTATGATGTTAATTTATCAGCAGGCGTTCGTGAATATGAATTTTGGCGTAGCAAATGCCATGGGGATTGCCTTATGTGTCATTATCAGTCTGATCGCCTATGTGCAATTCAAGTTTCTTAAATCGGATATTGAATATTAAGGGTGGAGGGAACGAGGATGCCGAATAAAAAGTCACCGATCTTTGGAGGACATATCATTCTTTGGGTACTAACCTTGTTTTTCCTCTGGCCCTTCTATTGGATGGTTAGCGGATCACTCAAGAACCTCAAGGTTGCTTTGCAAATACCACCAGAATGGGTGCCAGTCCACCCGACATTTCATAACTATACGTCTTTGGTCACGAACAATCCGGTGTTCACTTGGTTTTATAACAGTATGTTCATCTCGTTGGTTGCCACCGTACTTGTCATCGCGGCCAGCTCGTTGTCAGCCTATGCGCTAGCCAAAATTCCATTCATGGGATCCAAACTGTTGTTCACTGTGATGATTGCTGCCATGACAATCCCGCATACAGTCCTATTTATTCCGCTTTTTCAGCTGCTGAATGATCTAAGCCTTATTAATACCAAATGGGGTGTGCTGCTTCCCGTTGTGGGCTGGCCTTTCGGTGTGTTCCTGTTAAAACAATTTATGGCGTCACTGCCAAGTGAATTAGTGGAAGCTGCCAAAATCGACGGATGTGGGGAATGGCAAATATTTCGACGCATTATCCTGCCGCTGGCCAAACCTGGCATCGGTGTATTGGCCATCTTTACATTCGTCAATACGTGGAATGATTACGTGTGGCAAGTGATTGTGTTGAATGGGGAAAAGATGTTCACGTTACCGGTGGGCATTAAAGTTGCCCAGAAAATATCTGAATTGGAAACGAACTATGGCGTCGCCATGGCGGGTGCCATGCTCGCGACACTTCCCGTGCTGATCATTTTTCTATACTTCCAGAAATACTTTACCGAAGGCATTACGGTAGGTGCATTGAAAGGTTGATGGGGCTTGGAAAGGATGGAGGGGAAAGAGAGGGACTTGCATGTATCACGCAGCCATTATCGGACTTGGCAAGATCGGCTTAACCTTTGATATCCCCTATAAAGGAAGAGTTAATAGCCACGCGATGGCCTACCACTTGCATCCTGAAGTGGCCTTGGTTGCAGCGGTGGGTAGACGGCAAGAGCAGGCAGATCAGCTGGCAATGATCGCGCCGGAGGCAGCATACTATGGGGATCAGGCGTTGTCATCCATGCTGAAGAGTCACCAGCTCGATATCATCAGTATTTGCACACCGCCAACGATTCGATATGAGCTGATGCAAATGGTGCTGGAGCAATCGACTGCAAGGCTTATCTTTCTAGAAAAGCCTGTTGCCAGCGGTATAGAGGAAGCAGAGCGTATCGTCGCGCTATGCAAGCAGCATAGCGAACGAACGGTCGTCGTCAACTTATCGCGCAGATGGAGTGAGGGCGCGATGCAGATCCGTGCGGCCGTCCGGAATGAGACATATGGAAAGTTGAAGAAAATTCACTTGCGTTATAGTCGTGGCATTTACAACACGGGCTCCCATTTATTCGATTTGGTGCGTTATGTGGCAGGATCGATTGAGCAAGTGACAGTTGTAGAACGGATTCCCACCAACTTAGATGCTATCGAGGACTGGACGTATTCCTTCTTGTTTACAGCGGCAAATAACAGTGTAACCGGTTACGCGGAGGCTTTTGATGATCGCCATTATAACCTTTTTGAGCTTGTACTGTACTTCGATGGCGGTGTGATCGAAATGCTGCAAGGCGGGGACGTGATCCGCTATTATGGGACCGAACCGCATCCTCTGCAAGCTGGCATGCGAAACTTGGTCCTCGAACGAGATGAGCAAGATGTGCTCGGTAAATCCAGCAACATGGGGAATGCAATCGCTCACCTTGTTCACATGCTGGAAGCAGGTGTGGAGCCTCTATGCTCATTGGCTGATGGCATTTACCCGCTTTATGTGGCGGAAGCGTTGAACCAGTCCTATGCAAGAGGTGGTACCTCCGAGCACGTGAATTTGATATGAAAGTCGGACAGTCAATTCGATCTTGGGAGAAGGAGATTGATGATGGCGTTGAATAAACTAACGACGGAGCAGCAACAATTTTATGAGGATCATGGCTACTTATTAGGTTTGCCTGTCATATTTCCTGGAGAAGAAGCGAAACAATTACAAAAGGGCTATGAACAGCTCATTTCTTTCTTGCAGGATGATGAGAATCCTTCAGACATTATGGGCTGGCATAAGACGAGCCGATGGCTGTATGACATCTGTACGAATCCGCAAATTCTCAATTACGTTGAGGGTGTGTTGGGCAAGGATTTTTACTTAGCGGCAAGCGAGTTTATTACCAAATCGCCTCATTCCGATAAAACGGTGCCTTGGCATCAAGACTCCTATTATTGGTCTACTGCGCTCAACAACACCGTCACGGTTTGGCTGGCTATTTCGGATGTGGACGAAGCGAATGGGGCGATGAAGGTGATTCCAGGTACACATAAAGCGGGCATTATTCAGCATAAAATTGCGGGAGATGACGCCATTCTGTCCTTTGAATTGGAGCAGGGAACCTTCAGCGAGAAGGATGCGGTTTCCATGGTCATTCCCGCAGGAGGCATTTCCATGCACGTAGATTCTCTTATTCACGGCTCAGGCCCCAATACCTCAGACCGTTGGCGCATCGGATTTGTTATCCGGTATTCCAAAACGATGGTGAGATGGGATCCGCAAGTATACCCCAATTTCCAACTCTACATGATGAGAGGAAAAGACGACTATGGCTACCATCCACAAGGGGAATTGCCCGTAGAGCCTTTTGGGCGTCCTCCGTATACGAAGCGTATTCGTAAAAGGGAATAATGGCATCTGCCAAAGAAAGGGAGATGAATCTTTATTTTAAGCTACGACAAGCAGTGGACATCGACGATCTCATCTTTAACGCTAGGGACTGTGCAGCTGGGAATGCCCTATGGGATTGCGAATCAACAGGGTCAGCCTGATCAGAGAGTGGCAGGGCACATCTTGGATGCTGCCTTAGAGGGAGGCATTACCTGTCTCGATACGGCAAGCGCTTACGGAAGCTCAGAGCAGGTATTAGGTACTTATTTTAAGCAACAAACACGATCAGCCCATATCATAACGAAACTCCATCTGACTGTGGATCATGATACTACCCTTGCCAATTTGGAAGAGCAGATTGAAGCAAGTATAAGTAGATCAATGGAACGATTGCAGACCTCTTGTATTCCCGCCGTATTGCTACATAGACCGAATGTATTAGGGATATTTGGTGAGAAAGTGACCGAGTTGCTGCGCAAGCAAGTGAAGCGGGGGAATATCGGCACGATGGGGGCTTCACTCCTTTCCTACGAAACGCAGGAATTTGCGGCAAATTGGAAAGAACTCCAGGATGACTTTTACGAGATCGTACAGTTGCCTATCAATATCATGGATCGTCGGATGTTTGCGAACGGGACCTTTGATAAGCTTAGAAATGCGAATAAGAAGCTGTTCGCAAGAAGCATCTATCTGCAAGGATTATTCTTCCTTCAGCCAACAGAATTAAGAGGGAACTTGGAAGCAGCTAAGCCTTGGCTTACGCTGTTACACGCGTATGCGGAGCAAGAAGGGATGTCTGTACCTGAACTAGCTTTTTCATATATTCATCATCTCCCTGGCATCTCTAGCATCGTTTTTGGTGCTGAAACGCCAGAGCAAGTGAAAGAAAACATTGCGCTTTTAGGAACGCCCGCTATAAGTGATGAGACCTTGCAGGAATTGGCGACAGCTTTCGCAAAGGTGCCTGAACAAGTCATTACACCTGCCATGTGGGAAGTGAAATAAGGGTAGAGCAGTCCAAATATAGGGATAAATGAGGAGATCATCATGGTCACATATCTTAAAAAAGGTAATGCCCGATCGTCATCTGCTGCAAGTGAAGAGTCCATTTATCAAACCGTGAAGGATGTCATTCAAGAAGTTGAAATCCGTGGTGATGAAGCTGTTCGTCAGCTTTCCCAGAAATTCGATAACTGGTCGCCTGAAAGCTTCCGATTGCGTGAATCTCACCTTCAAGAAATTGTCGCCAGTGTGCCAGAGCGAGTGAAGGAAGACATTCGATTCGCGCAGCGGCAAGTTCGCAATTTTGCGGAGAAACAGTTGGAAACGGTTCGTGACCTCGAGGTTGAAACGTTACCAGGTGTATTTCTAGGACATAAACATATTCCTGTGAGTAGTGTAGGCTGTTATATTCCTGGTGGACGTTATCCTATGGTCGCGTCGGCACATATGAGTATCTTGACGGCCAAAGTGGCGGGGGTTAAAAGAGTTATTGCTTGTACACCACCAATCAAGGGAGAAATCCCAGCAGCGACGATTTGTGCGATGGTGTTTGCAGGCGCTGATGAAATTTATGTGCTAGGCGGTATTCAGGCCATGGCAGCTATGGCGATTGGGACAGAGACGATCGAATCCGTCGATATGCTAGTAGGGCCAGGTAACGCCTACGTTGCAGAAGCCAAGCGACAGCTTTTTGGAAAGGTCGGTATCGATCTGATAGCAGGCCCAACGGAAGTGTTGGTGATTGCCGATCATACGGCAGATGCTGAGATGGTGGCTGTGGACTTGTTAGGTCAGGCTGAGCATGGCCCTACGTCTCCAGCGGTCTTGCTGACAACTTCCGAAGCATTGGGGAGGGAGACCCTTCTTGAAATAGAGAAACAGTTGAAGGTTCTTCCAACTGCTGACATAGCTGGTATCGCTTGGCGTGATTATGGCGCCGTCATGGTGGTGGATAGCTTGGAAGAAGCGGTCGTGGAAGCAGATAAACTCGCATATGAACATGTGGAAGTATTGACGGAGGATCCGAATTACTTCCTGGCGAACATGTCGAACTACGGTGCCTTATTTCTCGGTCCTGAAACCAATGTAGCGTACGGGGACAAAGCCATTGGTACGAATCACACCCTACCGACCAAAGGTGCAGCAAGATACACGGGCGGACTCTGGGCGGGGAAATTCTTGAAAACCTGTACGTATCAACGATGTACGAAGGAAGCTAGTTCGTTGGTTGGCGAGTATGTATCACGACTCTGTGAAATCGAGAATTTCATGGGCCATAAGGAACAAGCCGACCTGCGAGTGCGTCGGTATGGCAGCACAACATCCGTTTAATTGAAGGCCCCGCAAAGATACTCCGCAAAGATAAGCAAGCTCTTCCATCTCTGATGGTTGAGACTTGCTTTTTTTCCAGTTTACCCACATCAAATTACCAAAGGAAGTCATCAAAGCCCTCTAGGAAGATCAGGATGAATATGTTATTTTCTATACCAAACACTCAAAAGAGGAGCTTAAGCCATGGCTGATCAGGAAACCGCCCGATGCTTAGACCAGGTTACAACGCGTATTGCTAGTGCGAAAAGGATGATTGAGAACAACTGGGATCGTTATATCAACGCTCCTTATGACTTGGCTAGACTTCATCTAGCGAGAGCTGATCAGCTGCTTGAAGAGGCGCGACAGTTAGCGTCTACCGATATGGAGGGATGTCGATCCAAAGCGACTACTGCGTCAACGGAGGCATGGGAAGGGTACTTATTATCTCTGCCCAGTCGTGTAGCGGAAGCACGAGGTGTCTGGTATCGACCCGTGGAGAAAAACCGTGAAGAAGTTGGGCGCACGTTGGATCGTATGCAAGCGGCTGGCTTCAATGAGCTGTATCTAGAGACATGGCTTTGGGGATATACAATCTACCCGAGTCATACGGCTATGGTGAAAGGGATCGAGGCGCAGCATCCAGCTTTTCGAGGGTATGACCCGTTGGAAGCTTTCGTTATGGAGGGAGAGTTGCGGGGAATCGCTGTTCATGCTTGGTTGGATGGGTTCATGGTTGGTGTTGACACGACAGGAGGACCTGTGCTGCGAGCCTATCCAGAATGGTCTGCGCTATCGCAGAGACAAGCTCATTCACAGAAGCCGTTACCTCAACAAGGGACGGGTTACTTTTGGCTTGATCTGACTAATCCTTCTGTGCGCAAGTATCTCTTGAATATTGTTATAGAGATTGTTTCTACATACAGAGTTGCTGGTATTAATTTGGATTTTATGAGGTTCCCCCATACGGATGGCGACTGGCAGGATACCTATTGCTTCAGCTTGTATGCCCGTGAGGCTTTCCAGCGTGAACATAGTTGGGATCCGCTTGAGATTTCTAGTGAGCAGAGGGAGCTTTGGACGATATGGACGAAATGGTTGGAGCAGCAGGAAGACGAATTTGTATCGCACTTGTACAAGGAGATGAAGCGGATCAGCCCGAATCTAATTGTATCGGCTGCACCTGAACCAGGGGCGGAGTCTACTAAAATTGGCAACTGGTCACAGCACGTTGATGTTGTTATCCCACAGGCGTATTATGCTAAAGCCTCTGAGGTTCGCCCCTCTGTCCTTTTGCACAAAAAAGAGCTTATACCTGGTAATCTTGTATACAGCGGCATTTACCCGATGTACGCACAATTAGGCGCGCAGGAAACGATTGAACAGGTGCTTGCAGCGCAGGATATAGACATGGGTACGGTCATCTTTGCATTTGGCCAAGCGACAGACGAAACGATTCGTGCTCTGCGATTAGGGCCGTGGCGAAACGCTGCGATTTCCACAGGGATGTATCCACTACGCGCGATTCAAGCCTTGTTGGAAGCAGTAAAAACAGATATGAAACACCTTTACCTTCCTCGGCTTGCGGTTCATGAACAAACGGCGCTTGCCAACATAGAGAGGTTGGATGTGTTTCTTGATGCTTTGCAAAGGCATCAGGGAGAAGAGCTATCTATTGTTTTCGATCAGAAGATCGCAGAGTTCAAGTCATTTCTGCTTCAACATCAAGTGGATGGGATGATTCATCCTGTTCTCGTGGAACAATTGACAAACACATTAACCGACGTACAAGAGCTTCTACATTACGCACAAATGAAGCAAGTGAAATAAATCCGAGCGGGGGTCTCATATTGAATTTATTAATTGTGGAAGATGAAATCCGTCTCAGAAATGCGCTGGCTAATAATATTCCATGGGATAAGCATGGCATCGAGGTCGTGGGCCAAGCTGGCAATGGTGCGGAAGCCCTTCGAATCATTGACCGTAAAAAGCCGGACATTATTTTGCTGGATGTGCAGATGCCAGAAATGGATGGATTAACGCTGGCAAGACATCTTCGCCAAGTGGATCCTTTGTTGAAAATTATCGTACTTAGCGGACATGATGATTTCACTTATGCACAGGAGGCGCTGGGGCTTGGTATTATGAAGTATTTGTTAAAGCCAGCAGGTGATGAAGAAATCTTGGGGACCGTGCTCGAAGCTGCAGAGAAGTTGAAAAGCGAACTGGAGCAGCGTCATAACGAAGATGAGTTGAAAATGAAATGGAAGCTCCATCTTCCTTACTTGGTCAATGAATTTTTCCAAGGATTGTTGAATGGGAAGTACGAAAACTGGGAGATTGGTCAGAAATGTAAGGATCTGCAATTGGATTTGCCAAATGATGCCGCTTATGCCGTTACCATCGTGGATATGGACCCGATCTCAGAGACGGACAACCGGTTTAGCAGAAAGGACATGTCACTGCTTCAATTCTCGCTCAGCAGTATCGTGAAGGAAGCTCTAGCGTCTACGCTCTGCTGGGTATCTACCAACTATGCGGGATGTACGGTCATCATTTTTCAAATGGATCGTGAAGAAGAACCCAAATTGGCATTGCAAAAAATCAATGCTTTAACCGAAAAACTGTTATTTACGGTAAAAAGCTGTCTCAAACTTAGTGCGAGTGCCGGGATCAGTGGGATGACCGGCGGCCTAGAGGATATGAATAAGCTCTATGTGCAAGCTGTACGGGCACTTCAAGATCGAATTGTACTGGGCCATGATCTGGCGATCCCTTACCGGGCGGAGCAAGGGAGAGAGCCGGAACTGACGTTTCAACCAAACCATGAGAAAACGCTGGAAATTGCCCTTGAAACCGGAGATGGGGAAAAGGCATTAGACATGTTAACGGCACTTTGGGACAGCGGGATGGCGAAGGCGGAGACGGTAGATGAGATTAATGAGCATATTCTGTATTTTACTTATTTATTCGTCGGGATGATTCAAAAGCAGGGATGGCCCGTACGGGAAGTGGCTGGCGAGGATTATGTCTATTTTCATAACCATTCAGAACTGGCAACCAAGGAACAGATCTTGTTTTGGCTGGAGCGCATGATTAAGGCATATCTAACTTATGCCGGCCATAGGCGCAAATCGACCAGTCATGGCATGATCAAGACGATTCTAAGTCTCGTGGAAAATGAAATTGATCAGGAAATGACCCTTCATGCAGTTGCAGATCGGATGTATGTAAATTCCTCTTATTTAAGCCGTTTGTTCAAGCAGGAAACCGGTAAAGCATTCTCCACCTATGTGATGGAACGGAAAATGGAGCGGGCCAAAGCGATCCTTCAAGAGGGCTCACGCGTGTACGATGCCGCATCTGCCGTTGGGTACAGAGATGTTAGTTATTTTACAAGAGTATTCCGTAAATACTGGGGTGTCACACCTGGGGAAATACGGAATTAATAGCCACATAAGCGATTCGGCAGCCTTCTCGGATTTCTCGGGAAGGTTTTTTTCATCGACTCGAGGGAACCAGAGGCAACTGGAGAGGAATTAGTCGATGAAACCGACTAACTCGACCTGTGTGGAAGAGGAAATGGTTTTTTTCTTTTCCTATTCGAGAAGTTATGAAAGTACCAAAACAAGTAATATTCCTCTAATTCGCATTAAAACCGGGGATGGTACACTAAGTTTAGAAAGAAAGTACGAAGGAGGAGGCACCTTGAGCGAAACGAACACGACGAAAGAAACGGTCCTACCCATCAATAAAAATGTTAAAAAAAGATATATGCGTCAATTGTGGATCGATGTCAGGAAAGATTGGGATTTGTATCTCGCACTCCTGCCTGGCATCGCATTTCTCCTGCTGTTCAAGTACACCCCGATGTACGGGATTATCATTGCGTTCAAGGATTTCAATATTTTCGATGGGATGGCAGCAAGTCCATGGGTTGGGATGAAGCATTTCGATAAATTGATTTCATCAGCAAGTTTTTTGCAGGTATTCCAAAACACGTTGCTCATTTCCGTTTATAAAATCTTGTTCCTCTTCCCTCTTCCGATCATCATTGCCATACTACTCAATGAATTGAAAAACATGGCGTTCAAGCGAAGCGTTCAAACCGTCGTCTACTTACCTCACTTTTTATCATGGGTCATCGTCAGCGGATTATTTATCGATCTACTTTCCACAAATGGTGGTATCGTGAATAAAATCATCGTCTCCATGGGCGGCGAACCCATTCGATTCTTCTTAGACAGTCAGATTTTTCGTTCTGTTCTCATAGGGACGTCAGGCTGGAAAGAGACCGGTTGGAATACGATCATCTATCTAGCTGCGTTGGCTAGTATCGATCCTGGTTTGTATGAAGCAGCTAAGATCGATGGCGCCAATAAATGGAAGCAAATTGTACATATCACACTGCCTGGCTTGATCCCGATTATTTTACTTATGTTCATTCTTCGTCTTGGTTATGTGCTGGAGGCTGGAACTGAACAAATCCTTGTCATGTATAATCCAAGTGTTTACAATGTCGCAGACGTTATTGGTACCTATGTGTACCGGATCGGCCTTGGAGAACAGGATTATAGCTTTTCAACAGCTGTAGGCGTATTCGAATCCGTCGTTGCGTTTATTTTGATCCTAACGGGTAACGGGCTGGCCCGAAAGTTTTTTGGACGAGGTATCTGGTAAACGGTGTATCAAGCATAAGGAGGATCTGAGATGAATATGAAAAGCAGTTTACAACCTAGGTCCAGCAGGAAATCCTCAGCCATCCCGTTATCGCTCGGCGAGAAAATTTTCACTGTGGCTAATCACCTATTCTTTATTCTTTTGGGCTTATCGACCATCTTTCCGTTTATTAACCTGATTGCCAAATCACTAAGTAGTGAGGCGGCTGTTGTTGCGGGGATGGTGAATCTATATCCGATTGATTTTCAAATAGGGACCTATACGTATGTGGCAAGCAATGCCATGTTTCTGAGCGCATTCACGATCTCCATCACGGTAACGCTTGTTGGATCACTCATCGCGTTGTTCATGACGACACTTGCCGCCTATCCGCTCTCCAAACCTAGACTAAGGGGACGTAAGTTGTTCATCCTCATGTATTTATTTACAATGCTGTTCAGCGGTGGTCTGATCCCGACATATCTGCTCATGCACAAGCTGCATCTCATTGATAAGCTGCCAGTTCTCTTCCTGCCCTACATGATTAACGTCTACAATATGCTCATTGTCAAAAGCTACTTCGAAGGGCTGCCAGATAGCCTTGAGGAATCGGCCAAAATGGATGGGGCTAGCAATATGCGGATATTTGCGCAAATTATTCTACCGCTTTCCATGCCTGTACTTGCGACGATTGCCTTGTTCTATGCGGTTACGTTCTGGAACGATTATTTTACTTCACTTATCTATATTAACTCCGCTGATTTGAAGCCTTTACAGCTGTACTTGAAGGAATTGTTCGTTTCCTCGACAGACACATTCATGCGGACGAATGTCGATGCTTCGTTGAACGTATCACCGCAGTCGATTCAGGCTGCTTCGATCATTCTAGCTACTCTTCCGATCATATGTGTGTATCCATTTTTACAAAAATATTTTGTTAAAGGCGTGCTGGTAGGCTCTGTAAAGGGATGAAGTCACAGGCAAATTATGAAGGGTGGTGGTGGGCCAGCTCTACAAGGGTTCCATAATAGTTGGTATATGGCAGTATCCATACTCAAAGGGAAAAATAGGGAGGCTCTTACATGGTAAAAAAAATGTTAGTTCTCATGTCCATCACAGCGATGACAGCGGCGATTACGGCTTGTGGTGGATCCAGTCAAACCCCGAGCAGTTCTACAACGCCAGCTGCATCTACCGCACCTGTTGCAACCGTAGAAGCCAATAAACCAAAGCCGGAGTTCAAAGCACTGCTGCAATATGCGCGATTTGATCCGAATACCGAAGTCGTTGCCAAGTTCCTGAATGAAAAAACGGGTTACAAAGTGACCTACGACATGCTGCCTGTTGAAAATCCAGATGACAAGCTCAATCTACTGATGGCGAACAAAGAGAAATATGCTTACATGCTGCTCAGTGGACCTCAATATTCGAAGCTTGCTGCCTCTGGTGCGCTTGAGCCGATTGATGAGCTGGTCAACAAATATGGTACGAATATGAAGAATGTGATTTCACAAACCTCTTGGAACGGCGCGAAGCTGAATGGTAAAATTTTCGGCATACCGCAAACGGGATCAGGGACAATTGTGAATACACAGCTAATCGTCCGTCAGGATTGGATGGATGAGCTTGGTTTAAAAGCACCTACGACACGTGATGAATTGTATACGGTCCTGAAAACGTTGAAAGAAAAGAAAAATGTAATTGGATTAACCGGTGGGAAAAGTCCTCTTTTACCTGAAGTACTTCCTACGTTTGGCATACCGATGGTTTCGGCGACAGCAACGACCGGCTGGCAGGAAGTCAATGGTAAATTGGTGAATGCGGTTGAGAATCCGAATATGAAGAAATATTTGGAATTCATGAAAAAGCTCTACTCGGAGAAATTGATCGATCAGGAATGGTCGCTGAACCAAGCCAATAAAGTCATCGAGAACTTCACAAGCGGTAAAGCGGCGATCATTTCAAATGCTTATTTTAACGCGCCAACTGTGCAAAATGCGCTATTGAAAAACTCGCCAAATGCTAAAATCGGAAGTTTCCCTTACTTCAAAGGGGATGATGGCAAAGTCCAAGTCATGGGAAGTGCAGGGATCAGCTTCTATGTAGGTATTCCGAAATGGGCAGAGAACAAAGAAGATATTATTAAATATCTGGATCTTAAGCTGGATAAAGATATTTTCAAAGAAGCGGCGATTGGTAAAGAAGGCGTTCACTATAAGTTTGAAAATGGCAATTACTTCCCTATACTGCCGAAATTCAATGATGAATATAACAATGCTTCTACATTCTTAACGGGTGTGGATGAGAAAAATTATCCGATCTACTGGCAAGCGCGTGTTCGCAAAGATCCGATCTTAACGGATTCCTTCAATAAAATTCAAGAAGCAGCCAAAGGCAATATTGTTCTAGATCCACTTGCTTTTGCACCGCCACTGGAAGCGATTGGTAAATACAACTTGAAGCTGCAAAAGCTGATGGAAGATACGTTCTTGAAGTACATCACAGGTGCAGAACCACTTGAAAACTATGATAAGTTCGTAGCGCAATGGAAAGCGGATGGCGGAGAAGAAATGACCAAAGCGGCCAATGAATGGTACGCAGCAAACAAAAAGTAGCAGCGAAATCCCCTGCGGTGATGCCGTGGGGGTTTTACTTCTAGATAAACGCACCTACCTGTCCAATTTGGACGGTGAAGCCGGTAATTTTCCCAGAGGGAGTGGAGTTTGAGATGAGAAAGATCGGGTTTATTGATTATTTTCTAGATGAGTGGCATGCGGAGAAATACCCCGGCTGGATCGATAAGGCGTCTAGTGGACGTATGCAGGTTGCTTATGCTTATGGGAAAACGAATATGGATGGGAAGCTTAGCAATGCGGAATGGAGCCAGAAGAAGGGGATTCAGCTGCTTGATTCCATCGAGGAGGTTGTTGAGCAGAGCGATTATTTGGTCGTTCTTTCACCGGATCACCCCGAGTATCACGAGGAGCTTGCAACGCTGGCCCTGCAGTCGGGTAAGCCAACTTATATTGATAAAACGTTTGCACCTGATCGAGCAGCTGCCTTGCGGATGTTTGAGCTCGCGGAGAAGCACCGAACGCCCATGTATTCGACCTCGGCGTTGCGGTTTGCAGCGGAGTATGCGGGTATCGAGAAGCAAGGTATCGAGTCCATCATTAGCCTAGGGCCAGGGATGTTTACCAACTATGCTATTCATCAGGTGGAGCCAATCGTCTCCTTGATGGGGACGGATGTGAGACGTGTGATGTGGGTGGGTACGGACCAAACGCCAGCGTTGTTAATTGGATACGGGGATGGCCGGCAAGCCATATTTCATCAATACGGCTGGGAATGTCCATTTAGTATGGCCCTTTATTATGATGGAGGGCAGTCGAAATTTCTAAAGATTGAGTCCGATTTCTTTGGGGCGTTTATCGAGAATTTGGTTGGTTTTTTCGAGTCGGGCCAACCGCCGGTTTCCCAAGAAGAAACGATAGTGATTGCAACGATTCTAGAGGTTGGCATGAAAGCTGCGAAGACACCTTATCAGTGGCTGCAGCTGTAGTGAAACAAAGATTAGGCTGTCAGAAAGGGGCTAAGTAGACTCTTTCCGATAGCCTTATTTTATTTATTCCGATTCTGCCGAACTTTTTACCCTTATTCCATGGAATGGAGGTGTTTGTGACGATTTAGTTAAGTGATTTAGGACTAATCGGGAAATTATGTTGGGAAAACTGAGATTAAATCGGTATTATCGGATTAATGGTGCCGACAGAGCAAAGCACACGAGTTAATCGATAAATCGACGAACTCGTGTGCAGAAGCGGAGTCTTGTATGGAGTAATCTCAGTCGATGGATTCCTCCATCATGGCATCGTCATTTTTGTCCTTATGGCTGTTGAACACTTTAATCTTAATGTCAGCCTGCATGCTACGATAGGAAGCTATTATTGTTGCCGTTCCGGGCTTCACAGCTGTAATGATGCCGTCAGCTGTAATGGACGCCACTTTATCGAGTGAAGAGCTGTAGGTCACGCCTTGGTTGATGTAGCCAACTTCGCCATCAGAGTAAATTACTTTAAGCGGTGCTTGGTAGGTTTCGCCTTTAACAAGACTGTGCTTGTTTTCTTCGAAGTTAAGACTCGCTACGTCCACGACAGTTACGATGGATTTAGCGGTTATGCCCTCGTAGGTAGCCGTAATTTCTGTCGTACCTGCTTTCAATGCGGTAACGTTACCATCTGCGGCTACAGTTGCTACCGATGGATTACTGGAGTTGTATGAAGCTCCAGCGACAACGACTCTCGTTTGATCCGAGTACACAGCGGTCGTAACGGAAGCATGCTGATCGCCTGCAACTAAACGATAAGCTGCAGCATCCAGTTCGATGCCTGTTAACGTTGGGGCTGTACGTGTGATGTTAATGGTTTTCTCATTTGTCTTGCGATCGTCCACATAGACGGAAATCTGCACATTATTAACGCCGATTGCGAGCGGGACATTTCCAATAAAGTTCCCATTACTGGACACCTCAGCCGGTACGCCGTTTAGAAGAACACGTGCCGTCCCTGGTCCAATCACTTCGACTTCGCCTTTGATCTCTAGATTACGCAGTGCTGTACTCGTATTCGCATAATCCAAATACCCTCGCAGCACAGCCGAACGTACGGCATCACCGACTTTGTAGGTTCTAGCGACCAACTGCCTTCTCGTCCGCACGCCTGAAGCATCCAGCGCAGAGATGACGAAGCCGCCTTGTGGGATCACACTGTTATTCGGCGACATGTTGGTCCAGTTCCAGGTAAGCGCCTGCTGTTGGTTCACGACCTTCGTAACTTTGCCGGAACTGTCCACGATAGCTTCTACACCGAACGTGCTGGTGGCTGTTGTTTGGCCGAAGTCATTGGAATAAATGTTGAGATTATTCTCGTTTCGGCTCACATTGAAGAGATCAGCTTCAAGGAACGACTCAGGACTACCTGGCATGCTCGATCCGATTTGATAATCCTTGACGTATTCCACATTATGGAGCGATGCCTTCACCACAGACCAGTTGACTTGTGAAAGATCGAAGAGCATGAGGCCATTCGATTGCGACAAGCCAGCTTGGAACACCGAACGCTGCAGTGGTGGGTCTTGGATGTTCGCTAAAGCGATACTCGCATACATCGGAACTTCACCGTTGGTTACGATATTGCCCAGAGTTATATGATGTTCAATTTCCTTTTGTGTCGTTTGATACGTACCAATCATGAGGAAATCGATGTTGCCCGAATAACCGGTCTGCGCATAAGAGTCGGTATAAAGGCTGTCATCCGGTAGTTGCAAGCGGCTGTCGTACTTGAAATTCGGGCTGCCCCAATGGACGCCATTCAAATAATAGGACTCAAACCAAGACCCCACATAAGCGGATGAGTAGACCTTATGACCTTTCAGAGTGGAGTAACGATCGGTTAGTAAACGAACCTCATCTGTAAATGTTTTGATCGTTTGCGAACGGAACTCCCACCAGTCATTGATGAGAGGCCCAGCTTGGCGAACGTTGTTCACATAGCTGAACACATCCGCTGGCCAATTCGTCAGCTGCTTACCCCGTGTGGCGAGAAAAGCCTCAAACTTCGTACGCGTCAGTGGGCTGAAGTCGGCTGTTTCGTTGTCATAGCGGGTACGATCCAGAACAACGCCATCTACATCGTAGTTCTTAATCACTTCTTCCATGTTTTTTAGCTCAAAAGCTCTTACATCATCGTTGGCTGGATTCACAAATGCAACGAGGGACTTGCCCGATGTATAGTATTTGCTCTCACGCAGGCGCAAAATTTGACCATTATCCTCCGGACGATATACTTGCTCTTCCCAATCCAGATGCTGGTTGAGGAGTCCATATTCGTTATGTGCAGGGGAGCCTTCAGCAAAAACGTTAAAGGCTGCGTGGATTTTGATACCAAGCTGATGCCCGTACTTGATAAACTCTTCCAACATATCCAGATTCGGATTGGCACCCGCACGTGTCGGTGCTGTCATTTGTGAGATGTGCGGACGATTCGTCAAATCGTTCTTCTTATAGTTGGCGAAGCCTTCGACGCCTTTGACATCAAGCGCAATGGCTGTCACACCAGCATCTTTGGCTTTGGTCAGCATATCACGGATATTTTCAGGCGTTTGCAGTTTGAAAATATTGGTGCCTTGGTCGACCCAGAGGACGACCTCCTTGGCAGCACTGGTTTGTTTTTTATAAAATACAACAAGCGTCTTTCGATCATTCTCAACGCCGTTCTTCGACGCGACGACATCTAGGTAATTCACACCTTCAGCGAGGCCGATCTCACTCTGGAAAGAGCCATTAGCTTGCAAAGCAACCGAAGTTTGGTTAATGCGAATCGCATACGTGACGCCAGATTCCAGGTTTTCCAGCTTGCCGGAAACTATCGTTTTCGGTGCGGTTACCGTAAACCAATCGTCATTGTCTAGTTTAAGACGCGCTTGAAGTCCTTGACCCGTCATGAGTGCGGAGACGGGGACCACTTCACCATTTTTACGAAGCTTAATGAGGTCGCCTACCTTGAAATTTTTCGCCAGATACTGCTTGAACGTTTTATTCGCCCAACTGTCATCGTTCGCGACAAGGATGAAGCCCCCTTGTGGGATGTTCAGCGTAGTAGGCCCAGTCCATACGGGGACACCGCCGTTAACAGATGGATTGACAACCCGAGTCACATGATTTGTCGCATCGACGACAACGCCGACGGAGGTGGTGCCAACGGTAACGGATGTTGCAAATTCTGTGGTGAATAAAGCGACATAATCGGTAATTCTACTCATATCCGTATCAATAGCATTGATTTGCTTGCGCGGACCTTCAATATCGATGGTGATATCGACGGGAGCTGCTTCGACTTCAATAAAATCAGTGGGGCTGGTTGCCGCAGATGCGGTTATGGACCAAGAAGAAGCGAGTAATGTAATCAATAAGGTCATGATTAGCCATTTCGATTTTTTCAATTGGTTTCACATTCCTTCCCTAGAAGCGGATTTCTTCACCTTTTTCGCTAGATTCATAGACACCACAAAGTATTTTCATCATCTCAACCCCGTCCTGTACAGGTGATAGGGTCTCCTTTTTACCTTGGCAGACTTCAATAAAGTAATTGATTTCATCCTGAAAACCGGCAACAAAATCAAACGAAAGGTTATTAATCTGCGGTGTGAGGTTCAAGATGGTATCGTACTTCTCTGTTATGATGGATAGTTGAGGCTCTAATTCTGCTCCACCTTTTTCCCCGTATAGCTTCACCGTCAATTCGTCTTCCTTAGCATGCAGCGTAAAGCTAACGTCAACTAGAATCGAAGCGCCGTTCTCAAATCGAATCAAAGCATTGGCCAAATCCTCGACCGTATTATGAGTAGGGTCATAATCGGCAGCTTTGTAAAAAGCCAGATTCTTCACATTGGCGCGATTGCCTAATTTTTTATATGTATTACCAGAAATAGATTTTACCTTAGGACGCCCCATCAAGTACCAGCAAAGGTCTATGACATGAACCCCTACGTCAATCAGAGGGCCGCCGCCCGAACGATCCACATCGGAGAACCAGCCGCCGGGGTTGCCCAAACGACGAATGCACGATGCCTTCGCGTAGTAAATGTCACCGAGCTCGTTGTTATCGAGGAACGATTTGATGATGCGGGTATTCGAAGCGTAGCGGCGGACGAAACCGACTTGTAGCGTTTTGCCAGTACGACGAACGGCATCCTCGACTTCTAACGCCTCTTTCACCGATGTGCATAGCGGCTTTTCGGTGAGTACGTTTTTACCAGCCTCTAGGGCGGCAATGGATATTTGGGCATGGCTATTGTTCCATGTACAGATACTAATTGCATCTATAGCGTCATTTGCAAGTAAATCCTCATAGTTTGTGTAGATATGTGTGATGCCGTATTTTTCAGCTTTTGCTTTCGCACGTTCCTCGTTCAGGTCACAGATGGCATATAGTTCAGCATCCGGATTCGTATGATACGATTTCAAATGCATTTCGGATATGGAACCTGCGCCAATAACACCAATACGTATTTTACTCATGTACATGCTCCTCTTCTTATGAATGAATAATGTTAGACAGGACGAATCGTAGGCCAAGCCAACTCGATGCCGTAGCTTTCAAGCATATTCTGGAAAGTGCGAAGCTCAGAAGCCTCATTGCGTACTTCCCGAGGCAAGATGCCGCGATCGATACAGCGGCTAGCGAGAAAACCGACCGCTTCGCCAATGTTCCACTCGACGGGATGGAGTCGGTAACATCCGTTGGTGATGTGGGTGACACCCAGATTTTTGCAAGCTGGCAGCAAATTGTTCATTCGGATCGGAATCAAGCTGCCGAGTGGAATCTGGAAAGGTAGAGAAGAGACATCTATATAATGACGGTTACCAGTACTCGGATGGAGGTCGATGCGGTAACAACCGATACCAACGGAATCATGGAACTGTTCGGCTTTCCCGTCAGGACGGCACGCTGTGCTCACATGTTGTTCCAGAACGGTAAACTCCGCCTTGATCCTGCGCGACTCTCGTATGTACGGATACATAGCCAGCCCGTCATCTGTACCGACGATATCTGGACGCAGGCGAAGACCAGGGTAACCTTGCCCGCCATCAGGCCGAGGAGCTTCTGTTTGCAGCCAATAGAGCAGGGATAAGCTGAGCTGTTTCGCATCCCACAGATGTTGCTCTCTATCCTCTGCGCTGACATCAATAACAGAGCCTAGCCAGTAGTCGTTCTGCGGCCAATTGACCAATGTAATGTCTCCAGGGTAAAAGCCTTCCTCGAAGTTACGGCTATCGATAATGCGCCGATAGAAGAATAAGGAGTACTTGTCCGTGCCTTCAAACAGTTCGTAGGAGACATGTTCCAGCGTGCTCGGGCGAACACCGGACCAGCTGAGCAGCCGATCAGGCCAGAAGTCTGCTTTGTATGCCTTCCAGAAGTCATAGCGCTCGGGGCGCGCAATGGTGTGATCCTCGCCTTCGATGTAATCCATGGCGAAACAGTAGGTGAATCCCTGCATGTCTTGCGGTAGTGCATCACCCTCAACGGCATTCGGCTCACCAGTCTGACTTTTAGACTCAGCACCTGTCACATATTCCGCACCCGCAAGTGGCAGCGCATCGCCACACTCGGTGGCGTCAAGGAAATAAGCAGCATGCAGCGTCACGCTATCGCCGCTCGTCAAGTTGCGAACTGTAACGGAACGGACATCATCGCCGTCCACGGATACGGATTCTAGTCGGTGGCGAGTTAGAATCTGCAACCGGCCGCTGTTGACATAGGGAGCGAGCATATCTTGCAGGACGGCTAACGCAACCCGCGGCTCATGGCATAATCGTGATACGCCGCCATTACCAGGATTAAGAAGCGTACGTGAACGTGCCTCTGAGGTAAGTGGGAAATGACTTCGGTAATAGTCACGCACACCTTCTCGGAACTGTCGATAACTGCGTGTACAGCCAAATTGTTCGATCCATGGGTGCTCATCTGGCGGAACGGCTTGGCTCGTTAATTGTCCGCCGATCCAATCTGTTTCTTCGGTCATGATGACTCTTTTTCCGGATTTGGCAGCGGCGAGAGCGGCTGCGTATCCGCCGGTTCCACCGCCGATCACGACGATATCAGCTTGGTGGTTGTGCGTATGGGGATTGCTTTTCCTGTTCAACAACGATGATTGTCCCTCCTTTAACCAATTCGCCTGCAGGCATTCACAGGTTATCCCTATTGTATTACAGCTGGAAAATAGCCACAGCGGAGGACCATGACTTCTTTTGGTACTTTAATAACCCATTAGCCGTGAAAAAAAAGGGATTGTACAAGCGAGAGCGAAGATTGATTACCTAACAAGATAATAGTGTGTGGATGCGAAATCATATTTTAGGGAGTGATTCTTAATGAATAATCAACATCAATCAGGTGACGTCTTGAAATTGGATGCGAATATGACGATTCCGGAGCTCGATGATCAACGATTGGAATGGTACTCACCATTGGAACAACCCTTTTACTTGGCAGGTTTTGGTTGGCTGAGGGAGAAACAACGATACCGCAGACTGCCAGAAAAGCCCGCGTGGATACTGCCCGAAGCAGTGGATAACTTGGCGAACTGTACGGCTGGCGGGCAAATTCGGTTTACAACGAATGCGGTCTCCCTTTCCATTAAGGTGAAGCTCTCCAGCGCTGCGAATATGTATCATATGCCAGCAACAGGTCAATGCGGATTCGATTGCTACATCGGAGAGCCAGGTGAACAGTTCTATTACAGTACGGCTCGCTATGATATGAAGCAGACCGAATATGAAAGCGTACTGTTTACGGATATGGAACGAGCAGATCGAAGTGTTACTTTGAATTTTCCACTCTACCAAGGTGTTCAAGAAGTGTGGATCGGTTTGGACCCATCTGCACGAATCTCTCCTCCACCAGCTTACGATAACAGTGAAAAGATACTCTTGTACGGTACTTCCATTACACAGGGAGGTTGTGCCACCCGTCCTGGCATGGCCTATCCCAATATCCTATCCAGACGAGTAAATAGGGAATTTCTGAACTTAGGCTTTTCAGGTAATGGAAAAGGAGAGCCTGAGCTTGCGCACATTCTAGCAGAAATACCGGATCCTGCTTGTCTCGTCTTGGATTATGAAGCAAACTGCGTATCCACGGAGAGCTTGCAAAAGACTTTGCCCGAATTCATTCGAATCTATCGAAATCAACATCCACATACGCCGATTCTCGTCCTTTCAGGTATTCCTTATGCGAAAGAAAGGTATAGCAAGCAGTTGAAGTTAGAAAAGGAAGAACGTAAAGGAGTCCAGCTCGGGACGGTCGAGCGGCTGCGAGAAAATGGGGATGCTAACATCTATTTTTACGATGGCTCAACATTACTAGGCGAAAATGCGCATGAATGCACTGTCGATGGCATACATCCCACTGATCTCGGTTTCATGCGTATGGCGGACGGGCTCACTCCTATTCTTAAGAAAATACTCGCTTAGTTGCTTGCCGACGATGGAAGGGGATTGGAATGATGAAAAGAATAAGGGCAGCTATTCTAGTCACGCTCGCTTGTTGTTCAACTGCTGGCTGCGGCATTCCGAATTTGACCTTAAAGGAAGAGAATAAGGCGGGTACAGCAAGCGAACCTGCTATTCGAATCGTCGCGAACAGCCTAGGTATGAATTTCCCGGAGGGAATGGATGAGAATCATAATCCTTATCTTAGCTATATTGAGAAAAACATTGGTGTTCAGGTCAACGTGACGCTCCCTCCGCTCAATGGTTATGATGAAAAGCTTAACGTCATTATGGCGTCTGGCGAGCCCCCGGATTTGCTGAATACCAGTGATCCGTCGTGGTTTATCCATTTCGTAAATCAAAAGGCGCTGACGCCTTTGAATGATTATATTGAGAAATACGGGGCAAATCTGAAAGCCAAAATCCCCAAGGAAGCTTGGGATAATGTCACTGTGGATGGCAAGATCTATGCAATACCGAGTTTGAACGAGGTGAAAGGAACCGAAATCATCTATGCCAGGAAGGATTGGCTGGATAAGCTAGGGCTGCAGCCTCCTAAGACAATTGAGGAGTACACGGCGGTGATGAAGGCATTTGCCGAGAGAGATCCAGATGGTAATGGGAAAAAAGATACGTATGGCCTATCGATTCTGGAGCGGCTTCGCAGAACTTCGCCATTTCTAGGCGCATTTGGGGTACAAATGAAAGCCTGGTATGAACGCGACGGGAAATTGGTTTACTCGGGCGTACTACCGGAAATGAAGGAGGCGCTTCTGTATCTGCGAGGCTTATATGATGCTGACATACTAGACCCCGAATTCCCTTTGAATAAAATTGATGTGCTAGGTGAAAAGATCGTTAGCGGTCGAGTCGGTCTATTCTCAGCAGCCTGGTCGGACACTCGCGCACATATTGCCGCAAATCGGAAAATCGATCCGAAAGCGGAATGGATTCCACTGGATTTCCCGGTAGGCCCTAATGGAAAGCATGGTGTCTACAGCACGTCCAACGTCCGTTCCTACAACGTGATTCCTAACAAGAGCGATAAAGCTGAGGCAGTCGTTAAGTTCTTGGATTTCGTCGCAGGTCCAGGACAAACAAGCTTAAAGCTCGGTTTTGAGAACGAAATTTGGACGCGGGTCGACGGAAAATTATCCATTCGTTTTGATGAACATTCGAAGCATGGCTATCGTGGTATCTATGGTGCATTGGCGGATATGGCTGATCCGAATGTGACACGAGATCGACTGGATGCCCTTGGTTCACAGTTCCGTCTGTATGATAACATCCAACGGATCGAGCAAAATTTGATGGTTGACCGATTCAATGGGCCCCCAACACCAGCTATGGGTAAGCATCAAATTAAGCTGTCTAAGCTGCAAGAGGATACGTTTACGCGAATTATTGCAGGCTTAAGCCCCATAGAGGAGTTCGACGCTTTTGTGAAAAAGTGGAAGGAAGCTGGCGGTGATGAAATTACTGGGGAAGTGAATGAATGGTGGCGAGAAACCAACAAATGATCAAAGAGTTCCTATCCAAAATTCGTAAATTACTAACCGGTTATATCCAAGTTCGGCTAACCTGGTATTTTTTGCTAATTCTACTCCCGTTAGCAGGATTTAGCCTGTTTGCTATAGCCAAATCGCAAGTGATTCTGGAAGTGCAGACCGGGGAAAGAACGCAGGGAGCCCTGCATACAATGACGGATTATCTGGATCTGACCTTGCAAAATATTGAACAACTGTCCTCCTTAATCGCGTTCGATACGAATGTCAACGCTACGCTGCAGTCTGTAGGTCAAGAGCCGGAAAAGCAGTCGTTCGTTCACTTTGCCCAAGTGATGGATCAGCTCACAAGTATGACGACGGTCAATCTGATTGTTGACCAAATCACGATTATCCACATGCCTTCACGTACGGTTATTTCCACCAAATTCGGTGGAGGCAAGCTGCCATCCGGGGCTGAGAACCAAGAATGGTATCAGCATTTGATGGAGGCTAATGGGGGAACGATTTTTTTTACACCGCAGGCGGGTGAATCCTACTTCGATGCAGACAGCGTGCATCTGATTCGGACGATGGATCCGTATAATCGCACGCTGATGAATCCGAATTTACTTATTTTATCTGTCAAAAAGAGTGCACTTATCGAGCTTGCGAAACCTCTGCTGCCTTCCAAAAACGCAAATATTTATCTCTTCGATAATGACGGGAAATCGATCACAGGGACAGGTGGAAGTGTAAATGCTCAAACGTGGGAGAAAGTAGACCAGGTAAGAACGATTCGTAAATCACCTCAAACAGGGACGGAGATGGTCACGATCAGCGTGAAATCGAAGTTATCTGGGTGGTCACTTATGATGGAACAGCCTTTATGGGAAATCCGGAGTCATACCGACTCGTTGAAAATATTTTCTTATGGCATTTTAGTCGTCAGCTTAGTCTTGGCCATTTGGACTTCTTGGATCATTTATCGAGGCATCTCTGCGCCACTGCGTAAATTAGCTTATGGGATGAAGCAGCTCCGCACGGGGAATTTCACCATCCAATTAGAGGATACACGCGTTGATGAATTAGGATATGTGATAGAATCTTTTAATCGGATGGCGGAGAATCAGAAAACACTGATCCGGGATCACTACGAGAAGCAGCTTTTATTGTCCAAAATGGAACTGAAATTTTTGCAGTCTCAAATTAATCCGCATTTCCTCTACAACACATTGGATTCGATTTATTGGACAGCCAAAAACTATGAAGCCGATGAAATCAGTGAAATGGTGTTGAATCTATCGAAATTTTTCCGTTTAAGCTTGAATAAAGGAAATGAGACCTTTACGGTTAAGGAAACGATCGAGCATTTGAAGTATTATATTAAAGTGCAGCAGCTGCGATTTCTGGATCATTTCACGGTACGCTTCGACATTGCGGAGGAAAGCGCTCATTATCATGTTCTTAAATTACTCCTGCAGCCATTGGTAGAAAATGCCGTGCTGCATGGCTTAGAGAAACAGAGCAGCGGTGGGGAGCTCGCGATTTCCTCCTATTTGGATGGCGGTCATCTCGTCCTCGAAGTACGCGATAATGGTGTCGGTGTCAGCGAGGATAGGCTGATCTATATTTGCGGTAAATTAGAAGAGGCAGCGAGGCTAGCGGCAGAAGGGATCTCTACGGATACGAAAAAAGAAAAGGATCTATTCGGGTTGCGAAATGTCGTCGCGCGAATGAAGATGTATTACGGGAATGAATCACAATTTTTATTTGAGAGCGGTCATCAGATGGGGACGCGGATTACGCTCCGTCTCCCACTGGGCATGTGTGAATCACCGATAGAGGAGCAGTCAGGATAACACTCACGGAAGTAATCAGCATGATAAATATAACGAAAAAGAAGATGATGTGATGGAACCCGCATTTAGCTTGAGACGAAAAGCTTTTATGCATAAGTATTTCTCCGGTAAAGTGATGGATTATCAGCAGATTATTGGCTTATATATACCGATTCTCATTGATCAGTCATTCCTTGTTGGGCTTAACTTGGTGAATATTGCCATGATTAGTTCGTCAGGTGTTGCCGCAGTTAGCGCTGTAAGTATGATTGATTCGCTTAACATATTTCTGATCAGCGTATTCGTGGCCGTCTCGACAGGTGGAACGGTTGTGGTCGCCCAGTATAAAGGTAGCGGTAACGAAGGGATGGTAGCCAAAGCTGCAGCTAGCTCCATTTCCTTGGTGTCATCTTTTGCACTTGGCATTAGCTTGTTAATGATTGTGTTTCATACCCCCGTCTTGACACTGCTGTTTGGGACAGCCTCCGCGGAAGTGTTCGCTTATGCTAAGACCTATCTGATAGGGAGCAGCGTATCTTATGTGGGAATTGCCATCGTAGAGGCCGTTTGCGGTGCATTGAGAGGAATCGGAAAGTCCCGAACTTCCTTGAAACTCTCTTTAATCATGAATTTATCGTATGTCCTTCTGAATGTGATATGTATCCATTTCTTACATATGGGGGTACATGGGTTGATCATCGCGGTGAATGTGTCCAGATTTCTGGCGGCATTCGTAGCTGTCCTGTATGTGGTGAAATTAGATACGAATTTCCGTATGCGATTGTATGACTTACTACATGTGAATATAGCGATGATGAAGAAAATATTATTTATCGGGCTGCCATTTGCGGCCGAGCAGATGTTCTTTAATGGCGGTAAAATTGTCACGCAAGTGTTTATCGTGAGTCTTGGCACGCATGCCATGGCGACCAATGCAATTGGCGGAACGCTAGCAGGTGTGTTACAGATTCCGGCTGCCGCGTTATCTCTGACAACGGTAACTGTGATTGGACAATGTATGGGGGCGCAAAACGTGAAAGACGCTCGCAAATTTGCCAAATCGTTTCTCTGGCTTGCGTCGTTTACACTCTTTCTGATGGCACTGATCCTCCTTCCGTTGTTCAAGCCGCTGGTCAGCTTATTTCACCCGCCGGATGATATCATTCGGGAGCTTTTCATCATCGTGTTGATCAATGCAATTGCGCAAGTCCCACTCTGGCCAATCAGCTTCCTCTTGCCAGCAGCGCTTCGAGCTGCAGGGGATTCCAAATTCACATCCACGACTTCGATGCTGTCCATGTGGTTGTTCCGGGTTGTTCTGGGCTATGTGCTTGGCATCGTGTTTCATATGGGCATTATCGGTGTATGGTTAGCGATGAATATTGAATGGGGCGTTCGTGGGCTTATCTTCCTTTGGCGATTCAAGGGGGATCAATGGTATCGTCATCGATTGATCGAGCCAGCAGCGGATTCCAAATGAAGAAGGCACCTTCTCTTAGGGGAAGGTGTTTTTTCTTGTCTTCATGCTTAGACATAGGAATGGTTATACTGCATAGAGGCTTAATGTTATGAATTGTTCACTTCTAAGTTGGTACGGATCATGTTAGTATTGCTACTAAACTAACTTTCGGGTAGTCTTACATAGGATCCGAATGAATATGGAAGTGGATAATTTTTCCATCAAAGGGGGACTACTATGAATCTGAATCTAACGAGGCATCCTTGGAAGAAAAATGCCCTCAGAAGATTGATTCTTTCATTTATTTGCATTCTGTTGCCGCTCTATATCCTCAGTATGATTATTTATAATTGGGGGATTCGAACGTTGCAGGACGAAATATCGAAATCCATGATCTCGCAAGTATCGGGGTATTTCAGCGGGTTGGAAGAAGAGTTCAGACGCATTCAAACGTTACAGTACGATGTGTTAAGCGATGATAATTTAAATGCTTTAGGAGCTATTCCGGATTCATTGAATGATATTGAGAAAATGCAAAGCATTCTACGGCTTCAGCAGCGACTTAATGCCATTCGTAACAGTTCGACGTATATTAAAGATGTGTACGCTTACATCCCTGCAATTCAAAAAAACGTTTCAGCCTTGACGATATCCTCATTTAATCAGCAAGAATTTGAAAAGTTGAGGAATATTCCATTGACACTGGATTCGCAGGTTATGAATGTGGATGGCAGTATGTATCTAAGCGCTGTGTATCCCTTCTCTACGCCTAGCAGCAAAAGAGGCCCGCTCTTCATTGTGGCCATCGAGCTGTCGAAGGAAAAGCTAGAGGAACATTTGAAGTTAATGATTAACTCCCCTGATGAGGGATTGATTTTCAATAGCTCACAGTTTGTCATCACAACCAGTCACGATGCGGCATTCGATAAGGAAATCTCTGCCCATATGTCCAATAACGCGAATATTGGCAATGCACAGAAACTTGTCATCCATGACAAGCATTATTTGGCTGTGTATACGTCATCTAACTTTTTTGGCGCGGTGTTGAGCAAATATGTGCCCGAAAACGCTGTGTTTCAACCGCTCCAGAAGTATAGAAGTTGGTTTCTATTATTAGCAGCCGTAGCCCTCGTTATCATTGTTATTTATTCTTTATATGTGTATAAATACATCCACAAACCGCTGGATAAGCTGGTCAAAGCTTTTCGGAAAATCGAGCATGGCGATTTCGATGTTCGCATCGAGCATGCGATTAATGATGAATTCCAGTACATTTATAAGCGATTTAATGTGATGCTAGGGAATTTGAAATCCTTAATTGATCAGGTGTATAAACAGCAGATTTTAACGCAGAAAGCGGAATTGAAGCAGCTGCAATCGCAGATTAATCCGCACTTCCTTTACAATAACCTGTTTATTCTAAGTACGATGGCACGCCTAGGTGATTACGAGAATCTCGAGCAATTTACGAATCAGTTGGGTGAATACTTTCAGTTCGTCACACGGAATAGCTCAGATGAGGTGCCGCTCTGGAAAGAAGTCAATCACGCCAAAGTATATGCGGAGATTCAAACGATGCGATTTTCGAATCGGCTTCGAGTCGAATTCGATGATTTGCCTGACAATATCGGACACGTTATGGTACCGAGGTTAATTTTACAGCCGATCATTGAGAATGCATTCGAACACGGTCTAGAACGGAAGCCTGAAAAAGGCATTTTGCGGGTTCGTCTCCTCAAGATGGGGAACGAGATCCAGATGATCGTAGAGGATAATGGCGAGGAGTTGAATGGAGAGCGAATTGCGTCGCTTAAGGATGCATTATCCAATCAAGAAGGGTTGGAGATGACGGGTATTTTGAATATCCACCAACGAATTCGTTTGAAATTTGGCCATACAAGCGGTTTATTTGTGGAACGTAGTGAATTGGGTGGTATGAAAGCGACGATTGTGATTGATCACACCAACGGAAGCGGAGGCGTTTAAATGTACAGAGTACTGGTTGTAGACGATGAAATGATTATTGCAGACGGGTTATTTGAAGTGCTTCAAACCATTCCACAGTTGGAGTTGGATGTGTATAAAGCCTATTCCGGCATGGAAGCCGTTCGGCAATTCGATCGGACGCGCTTCGATATCGTGCTCACTGACATTCGTATGCCAGGACTGGACGGCTTGCAGCTTTTAGAAAAAATTCGCGAGAGATGGCCGCAATGCCGAGTCATTTTTCTCACGGGATACAATGAATTTTCCTATATTTACTCGGCTATTCAGTATGAGAAGGTAAGTTATTTACTGAAGACCGAAGGATACGAGAAAGTGATTCAGATGGTGGAGCATGCGGTGGCTGAGATTGAAACAGAGCTAAGGGCGCAGTCTTTGCTGAAAATAGCCCAAGAGCAATTGGATAACATGCGCGGGATGCTTCAGAACGAGTATGTGAAGCGGATTCTGAATGAACAGCTAGACGTGAAAGAGATTCATCAAGAACAATTTGATGAACTAGCAATACCCCTTCAAGCAGATCGGCCTATTCTCATCATGCTTGGAAGAATTAACAGCTTATCCAATCGGACGACTTATTCGGAAAAGTCCCGGCAGCTCTATAGGATTAAGCTGATCGCTGAGCAATATTTGTCTTCGCATGTGTCGTTTATCGATGTGGTGAATGAGCATATGGATCTGATTTGGCTGATTCAGCCACTCGGGGATAACTTGGATAAAGAGGGATGGGAGCGAACGCTAACATTCGTAAAAGGGAATCTGGAGTTGGTGCAAGCGGCCTGTCGGGAGTCTGTCGGTGAGTTATTGTCCTTTGTATTGGATGATAGCACGGTATCGTGGGCTGATGCAGCAGAACGGTTCGCGACATTAACGATGTTGATGAATTATCGCATTGGTCAGGGCTGCGGTATGCTCCTGCTGGATAAGCAAATGGTGGAGCAAGAGCTCCAACAGTCGGATGGTAGCCACCGTGAGAAATCACAGATCCGCCAAGCCAAATTGGAGCAGCTCGCTGATCAATTAGAGCATGGGCAACGGGTGGAGTTCAGCAAGACGCTGCTTGCCTGTGCCGATTCACTGAAGGAGATCGACAGCATGCATGATGTCCCTGCGCAAGAACTTTATTATTCCATTGGATTGGTCTTCTTATCCTATATGAATCGTTGGAATTTGGTTGAGACAGTTGCAACTCAGATTGGACTGCACAAGCTTATGCAGCCAGGCGAGCATGAGTCATGGAAGGTTGCATTTGATTATCTCGCCCGCGTAGAAGACATTCTGTTCAATCTGCAGAATCAAGAGGAAGAGCGAAGGGCGAATGCGATTATTTCCTTGATTCAAAAGCATATTAAGGATAACCTTCATAATCCAGATGAGGTTTCGCTGGTGAAATTAGCGGAATTAGTGTATTTCAATCCGTCCTATTTGTCACGATTATTTAAACAGGTAACAGGAAGCAATTTATCCGATTATATTTCTTCAACCCGCATGACAAGAGCCAAGAGTCTTCTAGAGAATCCGAATATTAAAATTCAAGAGGTCGCTGAGCAAGTTGGTTATGGAACGGCGACGAACTTTACGAGATATTTTCGCAAGATCACGCATATGACGCCACTGGAGTATCGGACTTCGATATTCAACAAGTAACAAGTAAACAAGTGATTCAAATGTAAAGACATGAATATTGAATGCCGATTGATTACGCATTACCATTAGAGATGTAGCAACTCTAGTATATTTAGATCATTCGGGGAGGTTCACATGAGACAAAGAGATAAAGCGAAAACAGCGGTAATTCTCTCGGCAGCAGGACTATTGGTGCTCTCTGCGTGTAGCTCAGAGGGTTCGAAAGATAGTGCAACAGCGACACCTAATGCTTCTGCAACACCTAACGCGAACTTGATGGCAAAGTATGAGAAACCGGTGGATATTACGGCGTGGCGCTTCACAGAAGCAACTTATAAGTACGAAAATGGCGACACGATCGAGAATAATATTTATACAAAAGCTTATCAAAATGACCTGAATATCAATTTGAAATATCAATGGACCGTGCCTGTTGAGCAATTCGATCAAAAGTTGAATGTGGCGATTGCGGCGGGAGATCTACCGGATGTTATGTGGCTGAAAAACAAGCAACTCACCGATTTGGCCGATAATGATATGCTCTATGACTTGACAGAGCTGTATGACAAGTATGCCTCACCGATGGCGAAGAGTATTCTGCAGCAGGATCAGAAGGCGTTCGATACAGCTAAAATCGGCGGTAAGCTGATGGCAATTCCACAGACATCGTCGGCTATCGACGGATTGCCGCTCTTGTATGTACGGGCGGATTGGTTAGCGAAGCTTGGACTTTCGGAGCCGAAATCGATGAAGGAAGTTCTGGCGGTTGCTGAAGCATTCACGAAGAAAGATCCAGACGGTAACGGCAAAGATGATACCTTCGGGATGGCCTTCACGAAGTCGTTCTTAGCGGATACACATTTCGGAACAACGGGCTTCTTCTCCGGTTTTCATGCTTATGCGGGTAAATGGGTGAAGGACGCGTCAGGTAAGCAACTTGTGTATGGAAGTATTCAGCCAGAAGTGAAGACTGCATTGAAGCAACTACAAGATATGTACGCACAAGGTTTACTCGATAAGGAATTCGGTGTTAAAGACCGTGCTAAAGTTACAGAATCCGTTGTCGGCGGCAAAGTCGGTATCTTCTACGGCAGCATGTCTGCACCATTGTCGATCATTCAGAAGAACATTGATAACGATCCGAAGGCAGATTGGAAAGCGATCCCACTGGTGTCTGTTGACGATAAAAAGGCGACACCCATTGGTAAAATGCCAATTCAACGTTATTATGCAGTGAGTAAGAAGAGCAAGAATCCAGAAGCGATTATCAAACTTCTCAACTTCGCGATGGATGGCTATGACGAGAGTAAGAAACCTAAGCCAGAGATGAGCTTCAGCCCTACGAATGTCCCTGTCTATCTCTATAGCCTTATGAATCCAGAGCCTGCGAATAAAAACTTGAGCGCACATAACAATACGCTCAGCGCGATTGCTTCGAACGATACGTCCAAGCTTACGACGGAAGAGAAGGGCTATTACGACAAAATTGTAGATTACCGCAAAGGTAACAATGCGAATTGGGGTACAGAGCGCGTATTCGGTACGCCGAGCAGCTTCGACGTGATCAGCAAATACGTGAAAGACGATAACTATATGTTAGATGCTTTCTATGGTGCAGCAACACCTACGATGGTTGAGAAGAATGCATCTCTTCTGAAGTTGGAAGAGGAAGTATTTACGAAGATTATTATGGGCCAATCCATCGATACGTTTGATAAATTCGTTGAAGACTGGAAGAAGCTTGGCGGTGAACAGATTGCGAAGGAAGTCAACGAATGGTACGCAAAAAGTAAATAAGAAGTTGACGGCTTAATACGAGATTGGAGCTTAGGGGGAAGCGGTCGTACACTGCTTTCCCCTTCGTTATTTGTCCATGTATGCAAACGGAGAGGAGTACAAACGGATATGAATAAAAAACTGCAGGAAATTCCTTTGCATCTTATGCTATTACCCGGTGTCATTCTTACGATTATCTTTAGCTATGTCCCGATTGCAGGGATCGTTATTGCTTTTCAAAAATTTGTACCGTCCAAAGGGATTTTTCATTCCAAATGGATCGGGCTCGATAATTTTCGCTACATGCTGGAGATGCCTAATTTTTCGAGTGTAGTATGGAATACGGTTTTCATTGCTGTCATGAAGATCATCGTACACTTAATTGTGCCTGTTATTTTTGCTCTTTTATTAAATGAGGTCATAAGCACGGCTTTCAAACGTACGATTCAAACAATTATTTATTTTCCATATTTTCTGTCCTGGGTCATTCTGGGAGGCATTTTAATTGATATTCTCTCGCCTTCAGGCGGCATTGTGAATCAGATGCTTGGCCTTATTGGCATCAAGCCTATTTTTTTCCTTGGCAACGAAAACTGGTTTCCTTTTACACTTGTCGCTTCAGACACTTGGAAGGAATTCGGATATAGCACGATCGTTTATTTAGCAGCCCTCACGGCCATAGATCAGTCTTTGTACGAAGCTGCGGTTGTAGATGGCGCGAATCGTTGGAAGCAAACACTTCACGTTACAATCCCCGGCATGCTGCCTATTGTCACGCTGATGACTGTTCTGAGCTTAGGCAATGTGCTGAACGCTGGTTTCGACCAGGTGTTCAATCTGTACAGTCCGATGGTCTACAGCACAGGAGATATTATTGATACGATGGTTTACCGGATCGGCTTAGTAGATGCGCAATATGGTGTAGCGACGGCAGTTGGATTGTTTAAATCCGTTATTGCTTTCATCTTGATTGTGATTTCGAATAAGCTTGCCAATCGGTATACGGGTTATCGGATATTTTAAGGTGAGGGGGAAAGGTTATGCAGAAAGTGACAACGAGCAGAAAAGTATTTCTGTTAGTTAACTATATATTGCTTGGTTTGATCGCATTCCTATGTCTATTACCGCTTATAAACGTGCTTGCTGTCTCTTTCAGCTCTAGCAGTGCTGCGGCTGGTGGTTTCGTCAAGCTCTGGCCCGTGGATTTCACGATTGCTTCATATAAACATGCTTTAACGAAAAAGGAATTTCTTGAAGGCTTAATCGTCTCCATTCAAAGAGTCGTGCTCGGTTATGGCATTAATATGGTGATTACGATCTTGATTGCCTATCCACTTTCCAAAGAAACAACGACGCTTCGGGCAAGAAATGTATATGCATGGTTTTTTATCATCACGATGCTATTCCATGGCGGATTAATTCCTAGCTATATGACAATGAAAGCACTCGGCTTGCTGGACACCATTTGGGCACTTGTGCTTCCTGGAGCTGTCCACGTCTTTAATATGATTTTACTGTTGAACTTTTTCCGGAATTTACCCAAGGAAATTGAAGAAGCTGCGTACATTGATGGAGCGGGTCATTGGAAGGTGCTGTGGAGCATGTACATTCCATTGTCTAAGCCTGCCTTGGCTACGATCACCTTATTTACAGTGGTTATGCATTGGAATTCGTGGTTCGACGGTTTAATTTATATGAATTCACCTTCGAATTATCCACTGCAAAGCTATTTGCAAACGATTATTGTCAATCCTGACTCAAGTACGCTTTCGTCGACTGAATTGTACATGTCAGAAGTATCCGATCGTACTTTTAAGGCGGCGCAAGTATTCTTAGCGGCTTTGCCGATTTTGATCTTTTATCCATTCTTACAGAAATATTTCATGAAAGGCCTAGTTATGGGCAGTGTGAAAGGATAACAGAGTGGGCTGCCTAAGGCAGTCCATTTCTTTTAAAGGGGGACTATTCGTATGAGTGAGAACATGATATATCGACTTCGTGGTATTTCCGTGGAGGCTCAGTTAGGTGAACTGAGAAAAGCAACAGATCATGCTGTGCTAAAAGAGTGGCTTGGTGCCGGTGTGAAGTTTGCCTCGACTGGCGGGCGTTTGGAGGAGACGTATTATAACGGGTTGAGCAAGCTGTTTGATTGCATCGTACCTACGATGGGGGATGCGCCTGTGCTGCATGAGGGTGGCATTTATCTAGGCTGCTGGATGGAAAGTACGGGGACAATCAACAATGAATTGTTGTCGCGTTTCCTACCTTCGGTATCGGAGGATACCTTTCAACTATTCGCAGATTATCAGAAGGAAGATGGTCAGCTACCTTATAAAGTGACGGAGAATGGCCCCGCTTATCGGCAAATTCAAATGGTGACACCGCTGGCGAGAAGTGTGTGGAACCATTATGTGTTAAACGGTCGCAACCAAACGTTCTTGCGGAAAATGTATGAGGCTATGGTACGTCATGACGAATGGCTTGCGACGTATCGCGATACACGACAAACGGGCTGTGTCGAGGCGTTTTGCACGTTCGATACGGGACATGACTTGTCCCCGCGTTTCTGGCACGTGCCGGATTCCGCCCATCTGGACGATGCTCGTCAGTATAACCCTGATTCACCTACGTTGCCCTTCTTAGCGCCGGATTTGACAGCGAATGTGTACTGTCAGCGTCTTTATTTATCACGCATGGCGCAGGAGTTCGGGGATGAGCAGGCGGCAGAGGAATGGAAAGTAAAAGCAGAGAAGAGCCTGGACAGCTTGTTCGTTCATTGTTTCGATAAAGAAGATGCCTTCTTCTATGATGTGGATCGGAATGACGAATGGGTTCGCGTGCAGTCTGATGTCTTGTTGCGTGTGCTTGCCTGTGAGGTAGGCGATGGGGAGTTCTTCGCAGCGTCACTGCGGAAGTATTTGCTCAATACAAGCAAGTTTTTCGCGAAATATCCATTTACATCCGTTGCTATGGATGATCCGCGCTTCGATCCTTTCTCGAGCTACAATACATGGGCTGGTACGTCGAATTTCTTGAGCTTGATCCGTACGCCTCATGCCTTTGAGCATCATCATCGCTATGTGGAGCTGACTTGGGTGCTAAATCCGATTGTTACAGCATTGGCGCAGATGACGCGTTTTGCTCAAACGGTAAGTCCTTGGACAGGGAAAGAGGGCTACACGGAGTCCTATTCGCCAGCTATTCTATGCCTGATAGACTTCATTGAGCGGATGTGTGGCATTGTGCCAAGACCGGATGGAGAGCTTTGGTTCACGGCTCTGGTGCCGTATCCACAGGATCATGGTGAGGTCATGGCTGCAGAAACAGGTTACAGTCGGATCGTCGATGGTGTCTCATTCGAATTTGTCACAACGAGAGACGGTGGAACGGTATATCGCAATGGAGAGGCTTCTTTGCAGATCCCCTTCGGAACAAGGGCTGTGACGGATCGTAAAGGGCAATTGAAAGCCATCATCGGGATGAGCGTTCGCACCATTGAGGGGACAGTTCAGTATGAGGGTCAAGAAATTCCTCTTCATGTGAAGGGAAATGAGCAGGTTGAATTAGTGAATGGACAATTTATTAGTGTGCGCGATATAGGCGTAATTTATCCAACATATCGGTAATTGGGAGGTTAGAAGGTATGGCGATGATAAAAAATACTCAGTTACAGATTCGTGATCCCTTTGTTGTACCTGTTGTTGAAGAGGGACAGTATTATCTGTTTGGCAGCACGGATACGAATATTTGGGGCAAAGGGACTGGATTTAATGTCTATGTAGGACGAGACCTCCTGGAGTGGGAAGGCCCATATGCTGTGTTTAGGCCAGAAGCGGACTTCTATGCCGAGAATAATTTCTGGGCACCGGAAGTGCATAAGTACGAGGACCGTTATTATATGTTTGCGACCTTCCGCCGGAAGGACAATGATTTGCTGGGGACAGCGGTGCTGGTAAGCGACAGTCTGCTAGGGCCTTTTACGCCGCACAGTGAAGGTCCTGTCACGCCGAAGGATTGGTGCTCTCTAGACGGGACATTGTTCATCGATGAAGAAGGATTGCCGTGGATTGTATTTTGCCGTGAATGGCAGCAAGTAGCGGACGGCCAAGTGTGCGCAGTCCGATTGACTAAGGAACTGAAGGGGACAATCGGTGAGCCCGTCGTGCTCTTTTCCGCTTCGCAGGCTTCGTGGCCGACAGCGTTTCAGCACACTCGTTATCCAGGGCAAGACAACTATGTGACCGATGGGCCATCGATGTATCGAACCGGTACAGGCGTGTTGCTAATGTTGTGGGCAAGTTTTATCAACAACACGTATGCCTTAGGTGTTGCTACATCGGTCTCAGGGACCGTGTTGGGCCCGTGGGTGCAGGAGGAGGAAGCCCTCTTTCGGAGTGACGGCGGGCATGGGATGCTGTTCCACGCATTCGATGGGAGCTTGATGTTGGCTGTCCACACGCCGAATCAGACGCCGAATGAGCAACCACTTTTCCTGAAAATCGAAGAAATGGCAGGGAAACTGAGGGTAATTGGCATGTAGAGATAAGGAATGAAGAGAGCTACCGAGGGGTAGCTCTTTTTTGTTTGTGGAGCTGAAGGAGGGGAGATAGGAGATAGTCGAATAAATCGACTAATTAGAGAGAAATGGGGCATTAACTGGGGAATAAGTCGATAATTTCGACTTACTTTAGCCCGCCAAGGGAGTTTGGAGCTAAGCTAGTGGAGTTTGGAGTGGAGTTTTGAGTTGAATTAGTGGAGTTTGGATCTGACATAATAGTGTTTAGAGCTTGAGCTAGCGGTGTATAGTGTGGCGTTTGGAGCGTGCTACTTCAACAATTGGCGTATTTCTCACATAAAAACAACGACAAATAGGGTGTCCCGAAGCAGATATATCTACTTCGGGACACCCTATCCCTTTAAGGCACTAAAGTTCCCACTCGATGTTCATTTCTCGAATTAGCCATAATGGCTCATGTGAGTTCCCTTTACAAAAGCTTCTAAACTCTAAACGACACCTTGTGCGATCATAGCATCGGCTACTTTGGTAAATCCAGCAATATTGGCACCGACAACAAGATTGCCAGGATGGCCATATTCCTCAGCTGCTTGCACAGCGCTTCTGTAAATGTTTTTCATAATCGCGTGGAGCTTATCGTCAACTTCATGGAACGACCAGGAGTATCTCATGCTGTTTTGTGACATTTCTAGCGCTGATACGGCAACGCCGCCTGCATTCGCTGCTTTGGCTGGCCCAAACAAAACGCCTGCTTGCAGGAAGACATCAATCGCTTCTAAGGTAGATGGCATATTCGCGCCTTCCCCTATGGCTTTTACCCCATTGCTGACAAGCAGCCTTGCTGATTCCTCATCGATTTCGTTCTGTGTTGCACTAGGCAGCGCTATGTCGCATGGAATGGACCAAATGCCGTTACAACCTTCGTGATAAGTCGCACTAGGGTGCTCTTTAACGTACTCACTGATTCTCGTGCGCTCAACTTCTTTTAGACGTCGAACTGTCTCAAGGCATATGCCGTTTTTATCATGGATATACCCATTGGAATCGCTGCAAGCAACGACCTTAGCGCCTAACTGTATGGCTTTCTCAATAGAATAGGTAGCCACATTACCGGATCCAGAAACGACGACGGTGCTTCCCTCGAAGCTAAGGCCCTTGGAGTTCAGCATCTCATTGACAAAGTAAACACAGCCATATCCAGTCGCCTCAGTACGGCCCAAGCTGCCGCCATAGATGATACCCTTCCCAGTCAGTACACCAGACTCGTGAGCACCGCTAATACGTTTATACTGACCAAACATATACCCAATCTCGCGTGCGCCTACACCAATGTCTCCAGCTGGTACGTCAGTGTCCGGGCCAATATATTTATAAAGCTCAGTCATGAAACTTTGCGTAAAACGCATAATTTCATTATCTGATTTACCTTTAGGATCGAAATCGGAGCCGCCTTTACCGCCGCCGATCGGCTGACCAGTAAGGGAGTTCTTGAGAGTTTGCTCGAATCCAAGAAATTTGATAATGCTAGCATTAACGGAAGGATGGAAACGCAAACCACCCTTGTACGGTCCAATTGCACCGTTAAATTGCACACGGAAACCACGATTTACTTGCGTAATCCCTTGGTCATTTACCCAGGGTACTCGGAAAGTGATCAAACGCTCTGGCTCCACGATCCGCTCAAGAATGCCGTGTTTCATGTACTTTGGCTGCTTGGTGAGAACTGGAATTAAAGATTCAATAATTTCTTTCACAGCTTGATGGAACTCTGTCTCGTTCGGATTACGCTTGACTACGGTTTCGTATATGCCTTGTACATACTCTCTTGCAGCTACATCATTGTCCACTTGAACTAACACACTGTCATCCACCTTCGCAATTTAAATATAATAAAAAAGTTTATTAGTATAGTTTTACATTATTCGAGCCAATTGGGCAATCAAAATTTACATGTCATGTAAGCTTACTAATTGGTGTTACGAAAGTGATCATTAGACTAAATTTACAACTTGTAGTATACTTTGCAAAGTGTGAATTAGGTTAGAAAATATGCAACATACATGGTTATAAGCTTATTATGGAAAAGAAAAGGAATTGGGATACATGGATAATCGAACACCACGCGTAGATCCTCGGGTTCTTCGAACACGTCAATTGCTTAAAGACGCCTTCGTCGAATTGCTTCAGGAAATGGATATCGAGAAAATTTCGGTCAATCGCATAGCAGAGCGCGCTACCATTAATAGAGTTACGTTCTATCTGCATTATCGAGATATTCCGGATATGTTGGAGAAGATGGCGGATGAAATGATTGAAGATATAAATTGCATTTTGACCAATGATTTGACCATTCAGAATTCAAAAGAAGAAAAGGATTGGCCGATGTTGGTGAACTTGCTGGAGCACTTTGCCGAACATGCGAAGTTTTATAAAGTCGTACTGGCATCAAGACGAACTCCGATTTTTACAGATCGCATGTTAAGGCTTCTGACGGAATTGGTAACCTCGCGAATTGAGAGGATGGGGGATGAATCTGTTTTAGCTACAGCAGGTATTCAAAAGGATATTGCCATATGGTACGGTTCTTCCGCCTTAATTGGTACAATTGTTGCTTGGCTTCGTCAGGATATGCCGTATACGCCTGTCTATCTGGCTAAGCAATTTATCTTGATGCGATCCCTATCATAGAAGAGACCCTTAACTTTAACTATATATTATCCAGTTATTTGGAAAACGAGGCGCCACACAAGGTTAATTCCCTTGGATGGCGCCTTTTTCACGTACCAGGATGCCCACACGCCCAACCTGTTAACCCAACGAAAACATGTATATTGAGCAAGTGGCCTCCTATGGATATGCTAGGGACATTCAACGGAGGGAGTGTAGAGATAATGATACAAGAACAATGGATAGGAGATGCTTGGGAACAAGGCGTCCGCAAAGTAAAGAACACGAGCCTGCGAGTAGGTGCAGCATTTCCTCACGGATCGAATGAGGGGCAATTTCAATTGACCTCGCCGCATTACTGGACTGCAGGCTTCTGGCCTGGAATCTTATGGCTCATTTATCAAGATCGCCAAGATGTTCAATTACGTCTCTTAGCAGAGAGCTGTGAAAAACAAATGGATGCTGTAATCGAGGCTTATGAGCCTCTAGATCATGATATGGGCTTCATGTGGACGCTAACTTCAATAGCGAATTGGCATCTCACCGGGAACGAGCAGTCCAAACGTCGAGCTTTGAAGATTGCCAGTCACTTGACGGGGCGATTCAATATCAAGGGAAGCTTCATCCGCGCATGGAACAGCCCGGAGCGCGTAGGATGGGCAATCATCGATTGCATGATGAATTTGCCGCTGCTCTACTGGGCGTCGCAACAAACGAACGATCCTCGCTTCAAGCATGTCGCAGAGGCGCACGCGGGAATGGCTGCCAAGCAGTTTATTCGGGAGGATGGCTCCGCGTATCATATTGTCTGCTTCGACCCTGAGACGGGCGAACGCACCGGTGCGCTCGGTGGCCAAGGCTATGCGGAAGAGTCCGCATGGGCACGGGGTTCGGCCTGGTCGATCTATGGCTCGGTGCTCAGCTACCGTCATACCGGCCGTGCCGACCTGCTGGCAGCAGCGGAGCATGCAGCCTCATTCTTTCTAGCACACTTACCCGAGGATAAGGTGCCGTATTGGGATTTCCGATTGCCTGCCTTCGAGGGGGCATCGCGTGATACGAGTGCCGCAGCGATTGCGGCAAGCGGACTGCTGGATTTGGCTGCGGTATGCGCAGGCGATCGGGCACTCTTTTATAAGGAACAAGCGTGTGCGATCTTGCAATCCTTATCTCAGCATTATTCCGCAGATGATTCCGAAGAAGCAATCCTACTCTCTGGTACGGGCAATGTGCCCATGAATCAGAATATCAATAAGCCGCTGATTTACGGTGACTATTACTATATGGAAGCATTGGCGAAGCTGCAAGGACATCCCTCTTTCTGGGAAATAGGAGCAACTAAAGCCTAATATATCACGGTTTTTCACATGTATATCACTAGAAAAAGTGTATATCAGACCGAAAAAATCCGCGTTATATAAGCCTGTTAACTGATCGAAATCATGTATATTGTACGGATGACGGCAGAGCAGGTACGATGAGTTCAAATTACAGAGCAGGGAAGTGACACCGATGAGTCAATCGAACCCGCCTTCAACATCCGCAATGGTTAATCAGAAGGCGAGCCCAGTAAAAACCAAAAGTAATTGGTTGGTTAGGAAGTATGGCAAACGCATACTAAAACAGAACATTCCGTTGTACATCATGTTTGTGCCAATTATCGCTTTCTTCCTTATATTTAAATATTACCCGATGACAGGATTGGTCATTGCCTTTAAAAAGTACAGCTTCATTAAAGGAATATGGGGCAGCCCTTGGGCAGGTTTGGACAACTTTAAAATGATCTTTCAGACGAAACAAATGTATAGTATCGTGTGGAATACGTTTAAACTGAGTGGTTTAAGTATCATACTTGGCTTCCCAGCTCCAATCATATTAGCGCTCTTGCTTAATGAGGTAAGGAAGATGGCCTTTAAACGACTGGTACAGACGCTGGTCTATCTGCCTCACTTTCTTAACTGGGTCATTGTCGGCGGCATCGTGGTTACGGTCTTTTCACAAAGTACAGGAACACTGAGTCATGTGATTGAAAAGATTTTCGGAGAATCGTACCCGTTCTTATATAAAGAGGGTTCATGGATTTCCATCTTTCTGGCAGCGGGAATTTGGAAAGAAGCTGGCTGGAATGCCATTATTTTTCTCGCAGCGCTAACAGGTATTGACCAAAGCTTATATGAAGCATCAAGCATTGATGGTGCTAATAAATGGCAGCAAACGTTCCGGATTACGATCCCGGCAATTATGCCAACGATCATTATCGTGTTGATTTTGAAAATCGGACATTTGCTAGAATTAGGCTTCGATCAAGTGTACGTTCTGCAGAATAATGCCGTCCTTGACATTTCTGAAGTCATTAGTACCTTCAATTACAAAATCGGTATTCAGCAAGCGAATTTCAGCCTTGCGACAGCCATGGGATTGTTTGAATCCTTGGTCGGTTTGATCTTGGTACTTGCAGCTAATCGTATTGCACGCCGTTTCGGAAATGGCTTATGGTAGGCGAACTCACAGCGCACTGAATACCTGAAGAAGGAGAACCTTATGAAACATACTCGAGGAGAAAAGGTGTTTTATACCCTCAATAATATTTTTCTATTTATCATTGGTCTCAGCTGTTTGTTGCCGATCGTGCATGTATTAGCTTTGTCGCTCAGTGATAAGCATGCGTTAATGTCAGGAACGGTAAGTTTCTGGCCTGTCAATCTGAGCTTTGATGGCTATAAAGCGTTGTTTAAGGAAAGCCCGATCATCACGGATTTTAAAAATAGTGTAATTATTACGGTGGTAGGAACTTGCTTGAACATTGTGTTCACCATCCTGGCAGCCTACCCATTATCTAAACGCTATTTTATCGGACGCAAGTTCTATTCTTTCGCGATTGTTTTCACATTGATCTTCTCAGCGGGTCTAATTCCTACATATCTTCTAGTTCAAAAATTAGGACTCCTTAATAGTTACGGCGCTTTATGGCTGCCAGGCTTGATCGCGGTGTACAATCTCTTGGTTTTGAGAACATTTTTCGAAGGATTGCCGGAAGAGTTGGAAGAGGCTTCACGAATTGATGGCTGCTCCGAGTGGCGCTTGATTGTTCAGATCGTATTGCCCTTGTCATTGCCGGTTCTAGCTGCGCTAACTCTGTTCTATGGGGTTGCACACTGGAACGCCTTTCTGAATGTCTTGATCTTCATCAATGATTCCAGCAAGTTGAATTTGGCGGTACTCGTCCAACAAATGATTCAGAATCAAACCCTGGTACAGGAGTTGACGAATACACAGCCAGAGGCAGCTGCATTGATTACACCGGAAGGTGTGAAAGCAGCAGGTGTTATCGTGATAACAGTACCGATGTTGATCGTATATCCTTTCTTGCAACGGTTTTTCGTGAAAGGTGTCTTGATTGGCGCTGTGAAAGGTTAATGGTAATTCTTTGAAAGGGGTGATGTGGAGCACTAAACATGGTAGGCTTAGTTGTACATGGATATGAAAATATTGGGGTTATCTAAAAATTGCACGTACATATCATGAGGGGTGAAGTATTCATATGAAGAAAATCAGCAAAATGAAAGCAACGTCCGTATCTTTAGCTCTAGTACTCTCAAGCACAGCAATACTTACAGCTTGTGCATCCGATAAGAAAACAGATAGTGCAACAACGTCTCCGAGCGCTGCAAGCACAGCTGCGGCAAGTGCAAAACCTGCTGGACCGAAACCGAAAATTACAGTTTCCATCTATGATCGTAACAATGTTCCTGAAGGTGAAGGCACGATTACGAACAACCGTTGGACGAAATGGATCAACGAGAATGCCCCTGTGCAAGTTGAGTTTATCCCAGTTCCACGTACAAACTCTTCAGAGAAGTGGAACGTATTGTTCGCTTCAGGTCAAGCTCCTGACTTGATCATGGAATTCTCCAATCCTTATATGAAGGATTTGGCATCCAAAGGGCAAATCATCCCGATTGATGATGCGATTTCGAAGTATTCCACGAACTACAAAAAGATGATTGCTGGCAATGAGTCCCTACAAAAATTAACGAGATTTAATGGTAAAACGTACTTTATGGGGCGTACGCTTCCATTTGCAGCCAACCACTACATCATGATTCGTCAAGATTGGTTGGATAAATTGAAGCTTCCAATGCCAAAAACAACGGAAGAATATCTGAAAGTTGCTAAAGCGTTCACAGAGCAAGATCCAGACGGTAATGGTAAAAAGGATACACTCGGTTCAACATTTTATGATGTAGACTATTTCTACCAATTAGGTCAAGCAAGTGATGAAACATTGCCAATGGTAACGTCCTATCACCTAGTTAATGACCAATATGTACGTACATGGGATCGTCCAAAAGCAGATTTAGCATTTAGAAAAGCGCTTTATGATGCTGGCACTGTAGATAAAGATACGTTCACTGATAAGAATGGTGCCAAAGCACAGCAAGATTGGGTAAACGGTAAGCTTGGTATTTACGGTTCTGATGTGTTAGAAGGGGCTAAAGGCTTCGATGTCTACACGACACTAATGAAAAATAATCCAGATGCGAAAGTAACCATTCTACCGCTTCCTAAGTCCGAAATCGGTCAATTCTCACCTGCAGGTGCAGTACCTATGCAATTTACGTCCGCTATTAATGCAACTGCGAAAAACGTAGAAGCTGTTGTTCAATACGTGGATTGGTTAATGAACCCAGATATTCAAAAGACGTTGATGTTCGGTATGGAAGGCGTTCACTACAAAATGGTAGATGGCTGTCCGAAACCAATTGATGCAGAGAAAAACAAGAAAGAACTAAATTGGAACGGCGATTTCCAAATGATGTCTCAAACAGGCACAATGGGCAAATGTGTGGATTACACAAACACACTAGATCCTTCCAAGCCGAATGATAAAGCGTATATCGACTTGATCAAGCAAGGTAGAGATGCATACATCTCACCAGAGCGTCCAACAACTTCCGAGGTCGTATTGCCAGTTACATTGCCAGATGATTTGACTGTTGTTAAGAACACATTGAAAAACACACTGATCAACATTTATACAAAAGCAGTTGTTGGTGGAACAGGTTATACCGTTGATCAAGCGATGAAAGATGCACAAGATGCTTGGGAAAAAGGTGGCGGTAAGAAAGTCGATGACTTCTTAACTAAGGCATATACGGATAACAAAAAAGACGTTATTTACACGAAAGATTACTATAAATTGTTGACGAAATAAGTAATAGGTAATTCAACTAAGTAGTTCATCATGCGCTTCCTTCCTGCAGTAAAGTTGTTCGGGAAGGAAGCATTTTTTTCCATAACAGAAAGGGGATTATTAATGATTAAATTTCGTTTGTTGAAAGCGCTTTTATTGGTTCTAGTTATGATGGTTACCTTAAATGCACTGCCAATGAACTCTGCCTATGCGGCAGATGAGTATGACACGTTACGAGCAAAGATTTTTGATTTTACCACTGGAGGTCCGACATTCGATCCGGCTGATCCAGACATTAGCGGCAAGATTACCAATATTACGACGCTTGCTCAGACGAACTGGGATACGATGAATAAGGCTGCAGGAAGAACTTACCTTTGGAGTGATATGGCAACAACAACGGAATCGGAGCATGTTTCAGGAAGCTACCAACGTTTAGAAGCGATGACGCTAGCTTATGTAACTAGAGGTTCAACGCTTCAGAACAACGCAACTTTGCTTGCAGATATTAAAAGTGCCATGGATTGGATGTACACGAACAGATATAACACTAGTGTACCGTTTAGAGGCTATGACAATTGGTTTGATTGGCAAATCTCTTCACCACTCAGCATCAACAACATAACAACTTGGATTTATTCCAGTTTAACCTCAACACAGATTACGAATTGGCACGCTGTTATCGACTATCAAGCGCTTACTTGGGGAGCTGGTCTGACTGGAGCCAATCGTGTATGGGCTTGTAACATTAAAATAACAAGCGGGATTATTGTTAAGAACAGTGCAAAAATCATTGAGGGAAGAGACCAGCTTAGTTCGGTATTTGATTATGTGACTTCCGGTGAAGGCATGTATAGCGACGGTTCGTTTCTTCAACATACTGCACTTATTCCTTACAATGGCGGATATGGCATAAGTTTGCTCGACAATTTAACCAAGGTGATGTACGTAGTTGCAGGGTCTACTTGGGATATAACGGATCCGGATGTGAATAACATCTATCAATGGATTTATAATGCCTTTGAGCCTTTATTTTATAACACCTCCATGGCTGATATGGTCAGAGGAAGAAACATTGCAAGATTAGCCAGCGATGATAATGGGTTAACGTCAATGGGAGCGCTTGGTGCTTCTGTGGCCAGGATGGCTTTGTCAGCACCATCCGCCGATGATCGTGCAGCGTATAAATCGATGGTTAAAAAGTGGATGACAGACGCTACGTCTCCTACCAAATATGCAGATTTGGTTATGATTAGCTCCATCGTGCAAGCGAAACAAATCATGAGTGATCCATCCGTTACCACGAGAGATGCGCTTATCATGAACAAACAATACCCCAACATGGCTAGAACTATCCATCATAGACCGGGATTCGCATTTGGCATCAGTATGTCATCGAATAAAATCGGAAATTTTGAAATTGTTAATAATGAGAATTTAAAGGGCTGGCATACCGGAGACGGGATGACCTATCTCTATAATTCTGATTTGACCCAGTATAAGGATTCTTACTGGCCTACCGTAAACAGCTATCGTTTGCCGGGCACAACAGTTAATCAGAACACGACGGCAACAGCCAATGCCAAAAATCCGAATAGCTGGGTTGGAGGCACAGAAATATCGGGACAATACGGGATCACAGGGATGCAGTACACGGCTAATGCCGCTACGCTGACAGCAAAGAAATCATGGTTCATGTTTGATGATGAGATTGTGAGTTTGGGGGCTGGTATCACCTCTACAGACAACAAGGTTGCTGAAACCATTGTTGAGAACCGGAAGCTTAACAGCAGCGGTAACAATGCGCTTACTGTAAACGGTGCTGCGAAATCTGCTGCGCTTGGGTGGAATGAGACGATGACTAGTGTGAATCGAATTCATTTGGCCGGGAATGTGGCAGATTCCGACATCGGTTACTATTTCCCAACAGCAACGACATTAAAGGGATTGCGCGAGGCACGTACAGCACAATGGTCAAGCATTAACCAGTACTATACAGGTGCGGAATACTTTACGAACTATACACGCAACTACATGAATCTATGGTTTGATCACGGCTCGAATCCGACGAATGCAGGGTACGCTTATGTGCTGTTACCAGGTATGTCCAGCGGGCAGTTGGATACGTATGCAGCAAATCCGGACATTACTGTGATTGAGAATTCAACCGCTGCACAAGCTGTGCAAGAAAATGCACTTGGCATACTAGGTATTAACTACTGGAATGATTCGGTTAAAACCGTTAGCGGAGTCACCAGCAACAAAAAGGCGTCCGTCATGGTCCGCACGACCGAGAATGGAACCGAAGTTTCCGTGTCTGATCCAACATTGTCCAATACGGGTACTATTCAAATTACGCTTACGCAACCTCTGGGGCCAGTGGCTTATAAGGATTCACGGATAACAACCAGCACGAGCGGTGGTACGACTACCCTTACCGTCAATGTGAACGGTGCTGGCGGCAAGAGCATTAAGGCGTTTTTTGCAACGCCTACTGGTGTCCCGATTGCCGGCTATACGGTGAATGAAGATTTTGACGACATGCTGCCTGGCACGCTGACCGGGCAAAATGGCTGGATTTTCAATAACGCAGGCGTGGCTGCGAATACTGTTGTTGTTCAGAAGGAGATCGGTTCTACTGAGGATAAATCGTTGAAAGTAACGACAGCTTCAACAAGCGGAAGTGCCGAAGCTTATCGTCTATTTAATGCGCCTCAAGGTGGCTACATCACAGCGGAAGCTACGGTAACGGCTGATGACAGCAATTGGAAAAATGCTTTAATCATAGCCGACAACAGCTTAACTGCCAATAACGTAGCGGCTCAATTGGTTATGCAAAGCGGCAAAATCTGGGGCTATAACGGCAGCATCAAAACGGATGTTTTAACAGGGATCACGAATGGTCAGCCGTATCGTCTGAAGGTTGTGATCAATGCGTCAACGAAAAAATACGATGTCTACGTCAATGATGCGCTGCTCGCCTCGGGCTGGAATTATCGCTTCACGGGTTTGACCACGCTCGACAAGGTCTCTGCCTCCATCGCTGGTAACGCCAGCTCGATGAGCGTGGACGATGTGAAAGTATCGTATGCACCGCTTACTTTAACTAGCTTAATTGATGAGAACTTTAACGGCATGACGCTCGGTAATCTGAATGGGCAAGGTGGTTGGGTATTCGATAACGGCGGTGTCACGGGGAACACGGGTATGGTACAGACAGTGAGCGGGTCGAATAAATCCGTCCAATTGACAACAACGTCCACTAGCGGCAAAGCCGAGGCGTATCATTCGTTTACTGCACCGGCAGGTAGCACGGTTATCGCAGAAGCGACCGTAACCGCTGATGACAATAACTGGAAAAATGCCTTAGTCATCGCTGACAGCAGTCTTACTTCGAACAACAGTGCTGTCCATCTCATTATGCAGAACGGCAGAATCTGGGGCTACAACGGTGGTACCCAAACGAACGTACAAACCTCAATTACAAGCGGAGAACCATACCGTCTAAAGGTGATTATCAACACATCAACGAAAAAGTTTGATGTCTATGTGAATGGCGAGCTGCGAGGCTCACAGTGGAACTATCGTTATACTGGATTGACCAAGGTTGACAGGCTGGGCTCAGCAATCGGCGGTAACGCCAGCTCGATGAGCGTAGATGATGCGAAGGTGAGTTATAATCCGTAACTGAAAGCAAAGAAGCCTGAGTTCTCAAAGTCTCAGGTTTCTTTGTTTTCTTTCGTATGTTAATTCAACAAAGAAATGTAGATTGATGGGACTTAGCAAAATCGGTATGTTAAACCTGTTAGCTAAGAAGCTTAGGAGGATTAGTATGCCTGCAACGATAGAGACCTACACCGTACCATCCATTTATGCGGAATCATCGTATTTCTCGGTAAAAGCTGATAACACCGAAATACCGGTGATCTCTTTTCTGACGGATCGTGATTATGATTACGCTCATTTCTCTTTTTCAGGATCAACGACCATAAACATCACGGTGAGCGAGCCGATCCATTCGTATTCGATAAGTCCGTTAGCATTTAAGATCCAAGGAACGCTAGTGGGCAATCAGCTTACCTTCGACCTCCAAGAGTCCCGATATCTCATTGTGAAAATCAACAATTTGAAGGAGCTCGTCCTCATCGCAGATCCACTTGAAGTGAGCGTTCCACCTGCATCTGGCCATGGCATCTATCATGTAGTTACTAATTATGGCGCTGATCTCACGGGGGAAACTGTGGCAACTTCAGCGATTCAAGAGGCAATCAATGATGCGAGCTCAACTGGTGGGGGCGTTGTTTATGTTCCTGAAGGTGTCTTCCTGATCGGCAATCTAGTTCTTAAAAGCCATGTTACCCTATATCTACAAGGTGGAGCTGTACTTAGGGCAACCGATCATAAAGAGGATTACACGGTCGATTTTCATAAAGATAGTCTAAATTATGATGGAACCTGGCTCATCCAAACAGAACCTAATTCCACTAATATTACGATTACTGGTAGAGGGACGATTGATGGGAATGGTTCCTGGTTGAGAGCGAATCAAAGCTTTGTTAGCAATTTAATTGTGCCTATACTGACCTCAAATTTTACGATTGATGGAATTATTGGTCGAGATGCCGGTCTTTGGGCTCTTATCCCTACACGTTCCAATCATGTGAAGATTACGAACTACAAGGGCTTCCAATCGTTGGTTGACTATGAGGATGATGCCATAGATATTGTAGAGTCACAGAATGTGCTTGTCACACATACAATCGCCATTTCGGAGGATGACCCGTTCTCCACCAAGACCTGGAATGAATCAACGGATATCGCCCAAAATTGGCCGGGCTCGCCGCAAGTGCTTGAGAATGTGACGTTCGATGATTGTATAGCATGGACCTGCTGTGCGGCTTTTAAAGTAGGGATGGGGGTAGAACAAGTGCAACGGAATGTCGCTTTTACCAATAGTTACGTCTATCAAGCCAGCCGTGCTCTAGCGATTCATCACCGCTTTGGTAAGGCTACCGCGGAGCATATCACCTTCGAGAACATTGATATTGAGCAAGTCATCCATACAAGAAATGGACCTTTTTGGCTGCATGTAGAAATCGAAGACAGTGGAAGAGGGATTGGACCCGTTACCCAGGTGCTTTTTAAAAATATAAACGTACGCGATCAAGGCCGACTCCCATCTATGCTGCGTGGAACAGATCCTTTCCTGATTGAAGGGGTTACCTTTGAGCAGATCTATATGATGGGCAGCACGAAGCCTGCAGCTACGTTGGAAGAGATGAATATCCGCAATACCGAACTATACGTTGTGAATAATATCCGATAATACATGAAGAAGGTGCTCTGATTGCGCGTAGTGCTCACTGACTTACCTTATAATCAAGATATCAAGAGAAATCAATCCCTTAAACCGTGGGAACAGGCTTCAGGTTGGCCATGTCGTTGGGTGACATATAGTGAGGTGGCTAAACCTCCCTATGTGATTGTTTACCGCTGCAAGTTTACTTTAAGTGAAGCTATTCGTCTAAGGGTACACGTCTCTGGAGATGAAAGGTATGAGCTGTTTCTGGATCATGCAAGGATCGGCCGAGGCAGCGAACGTGGAGACCGCAGCAATTGGTTCTATGAGACGTATGAGGTCGAACTAGCCGCAGGAGAACATCAATGGATTGCGCGCTGTTGGGCAATTGGCGAACACAAGCCATGGGCACAAGTCAGCGTACAGCCAGGTTTCCTTTTGAGTCCAGATGATGAATCGCTCGCGCCTCTAATGGGGACTGGCGTTGCTCAGTGGGAAGCAAAGCCGATGCTGGCCTATCGTTTTATCCCGCTGCCTTCCAGCATCGGTACCGGTGCCAAGCTGGACATTGACGGCGCATCCATGGATTGGGATGCCCTGTTAGGTGTAGGTGACGATTGGCTTCCAGTACAACCCTTAGATAATGTCTATCATGCGAAGGACAATTATCACTTTTCGTCGGTACAACGACTTATGCGCCCAGCTACATTGCCACCGATGCAAGAAGTTCGCGTGACGACGATGGCAGTACATTTTGTTGAGCAAGCTGGAATTGTGGAGTCAGATGGATATCCCATCGTTTCTAGTCGCGATTTAATAGAGGAGCATGAGCGTTGGAATAGTTTACTTACCGGACAACAGATTCACATTCCTGCGAATACTTGTAGACGAGTCATTATCGATCTAGGTGATTATTATTGTTTCTATCCTGCGCTTATCGTTTCAGGAGGAAAAGGTTCTGTCATTCGACTCCATTGGGAGGAGTCCTTCTATGATGAAGCGGATGGCGGACGCAAGACGAATAGGAATGAAATTGCGGGTAAATGGTTTAGAGGTCACGGCGATACGTTTCGTCCAGATGGCGGGCCCAGCCGAAGTTTCGATACGTTGTGGTGGCATGCGGGACGTTATTGCGAGTTGATCGTGGAAACGGGTAGTGAGGCGCTGGACATTGATGCGTTTAGATTGCTGGAAACGAGATATCCCTTAGAGATGGAAGGCTCAATACAGTGTAGTGATGAACGTCTAAATCAAGTCGTTCGTACGTCATTTAGGACTTTGCAAATGTGTGCACACGAAACATACATGGATTGCCCCTATTGGGAGCAGCTGATGTATGTGGGGGATACACGCATTCAGTCGCTTGTTACCTACGTGAGCACGCTCGACGCTCGATTACCGCGTAAAGCACTGGACATGTTCCGAGCTTCACGCAACAACCATCTTGGACTTGTGAACTGTGCTTATCCGGACCAAAGCGGTAAACATATTTCCTCCTTCTCCTTGTGGTGGGTAGCGATGGTCTACGATTATGCCTTGTGGAGAGGGGATCGGGAATGGATTCGTTTCATGATGAGCAGCGTTCGCGATGAGATGGATCGGTTATTGCTCAATCGTTCATCGAATGGAGCGGTAAAGCTGCCTATTTCATGGAACTTCATGGACTGGCAGACTGCGCCTTCCGATGCATGGAGTTCTGGTACCCCGCCGCATGGAGCAGATCGATTGAATGCAGCCTACAATCTGCAAATGATTCATACGTTGGAGCTGGTCGCCAAGCTTGAAGCCTTCTTAGGTGAAAAAGAGCTGGAATCACGAGCCAGACGGCTGGCAAAAGAACTGGGTAGCGTGGTCGAGCAGTTGTTCTGGAATGAGGAGAGAGGGCTGTTTGCGGACGATACTGGCCATCAGTATTATTCCGAGCATGCACAGGTTCTTTCCTTATTATGCGAGTCGATTTCGCCTGAATTAAACCGTCGCCTTGTACCTGGAATAATGAAGACGGCCAATGATTTGATGCGCACTAGCGTATATTTTGATCACTATACGTTCGATGTGTTAGCGTCTGCCAATCAAATGGAAGCGCTGCTGGATAGACTCGAGCCTTGGTTCGGCATGAAGGCAACTGGTCTTAAGACGACGCCAGAAATTTTCTTGGATTCGACGCGTTCGGATTGTCATGCTTGGGGGGCTCATCCGGTCTACCTTCTCTACACCAACTTGCTTGGCATCCGTCCGGCATCGATGGGTTTTGCTTCGGTCGTGATTCGTCCGCAGCTAGGATCTTTAACGAGTCTGCACGGTAAGCTCCCGCATCCGAATGGATTTATTGAAGTGAACGTGGCGTGTCGGGGCAGCCAATGGCACGTCGAAGTTACACTCCCTCATGGTTTGCCTGGTAGTTTGGTTTGGGGCAATGAGAGCTATTCCTTGCATGAAGGGCAGAATGAATTTGAATTTCCAGCGTTATCCTGATGTTTAATTGAGTGCCTCTTGTAGATTCTATGCTGCAGGGGCTTTTTTGCTTTGTTTAGAGGCCCCCTAAGTCGAAAAAATCGACTTAGGGAGATCTCCAAACAACCACATGTTAACTCCGCGAAAGGTTGTATATTGCTCCGCCATCCGTTCAAGGATAGAATGGTAGGATAAATACCCTTTTATCATGAAGGAGAGAGCCCAACTTGAGAAGAAATTGGTTCCGTCGCTTGCTACTTTCCTATGTTCCTGTAGTAATCCTGATCGTTTGTTTATTCGTATTTATTGGAGTCGTACAGCTCAATGATTTGTCCCGCAAAGAAGCCCTGAAATCCAGTGGCGTGTATGTCCAAAATATCCAGAACAGCATCGACATGTCGTTGAACTCCATTGAATTGATGATGTTAGAAACAATAACTCGTAATATTAACATAACGACGTTCGCTGGGATGCAAAGTGATACTAACTTTTTCATCGAACTTTCCCGGCTGCTTCAGAGCCTAACATCTACTAATCCATGGATTGATTCTGTCTATTTGTATCGGGCAGGTGATGCAACGGTTATTAGTGATAAAACAAAGCTGAATGTCGATCAATTTGCAGATAAACCATTCATTGAAAGTCATATAAATAATCCTGAACTAGCTAGCTGGAGTTTGCCCCGTCCTTATCGGATGCTTAAAGATGGGAATCTGGAAGGCACAGTCATTTCCTTGTCCAGAAGTGTTCCCCTGCAAAGTAAAGGGATCGCTATCATGGTTGTTAATGTGAAAGTTAACGCAATCCAAGAGTTTCTAAGTAAATATGGCATATCTGAAGTGAATCAAATTGCGCTCAAAGATAGTCAAGGGCAGATGATTTTTGAACAAAAAGGCAAGGATCCGAAGGTTGATGATATTACGATCATATCCAACTATACAGGTTGGACCTATACGAGCTCGCTTAAGAAGGAAGAGCTGGGTAATATTTTTAACTATATGAAGAGCGGTTGGTTTATTGTAGGGTTCTTAGGTCTGCTGCTAGCGATAGGCTGGATTGTGTATATTACCCGTAAAAACTATAAGCCAATTGAAACGATTATGTCACGAATTGAGAAATACAATCAGGTGCACAAAGAACATCCGATACAAGGACCGACGGTCGATGAGCTAAGTTATATTGATTACACGTTAAGCAACATCATTGAGGTGAGTCAGGAGTATCAGAATCAGAGTCTCGTGAATCAGAAGTATCGACGTATCCAATTATTCCACGAGATTATTGATGGAAGTCGCCCGTTAGAGCAGGCAGATTGGAACAATGAGTTGATGGAACTTGGCATGAAGCAATTGGGGAGTGCCGCTGTCAGCATCGCTGAAATTGATAAATATACGGAGTTTATTAGTGGGCATTCCCGTGAGGATCAGGGGCTTTTTAAGTATATATTGAAAAAAGTAGTGGACGAATCAGCAGAAGCCTGTGGTCTGCGCATTTGGCAGGAATGGGTCACGAATCATCGGTTGTGTATCATTTTTCTTGAAGAGCAGCAAGAGATTCCACTGGAGACGATGATGCTGACGCTGACAGATCAAGTACGTCAATGGATGCAGAACAATTTGAAGCTGACGGTGACATTCGGATTGGGCTGTACGGTACATGAAGTTCAAGCGATACATCGGTCCTATGAATCATCGGCGAGGGCGCTGGACTATAAGTCTGCGCTTGGCAGCAATCGGGTGATCGGCCATTGGGAAATCGAGCTCTTGTCGCATGATGATCTATACGTTTATCTGCAGTATGTACGGACGATTGCTCAAGCTTTCCGTGTTGGTAACGATGGGTGGCAGGAGCAGCTGAAGCTGCTATTTGAGGGTTTACGTCGGCTTTTGCTCCCCAAAGAGGAGATCAGCGGCATTCTTAGTTACATGAACTATTATTTCTATCGGGAAATGATGGAGCTGCCTCCAGAGTATCAAGAACTATGGAATCGGGAGTTCCGCACACCGTGGGATGAGAATATGGAGACACTTGAAACGTTGGATGAGCTGGAATCTTTTTATCTGGTAACCATTACGTCCTGTGCACAGCAAATGGAAGAAATTCGGGTCAGCAAGGGCAATCACGGTGTGGTGCAAAAAGTAAGGGACTACATCGAGGCCAATTTTAGTGATCCCGATCTGTCTTTATCGAGCCTAAGCGAACAATTTAATATGAATTCGTCTAGCCTAAGCACCATTTTTAAAGAGGATTTCGGTGAGAAGTTCGTCGTCTATCTCTGCCAAATACGGATGGAGCATGCCAAAGAATTGCTAAGAACGACACCTCTGCCTATCCAAGAAATTTCAGAACGTGTAGGATATTTACATCAGATGTCTTTCATTCGCGCTTTTAAGAAAATGATTGGCACAACGCCTGGGGATTATCGGAAGGTTCACCAATAAGATCGACCTGCATGTTAACTGGGCAAAAAATTGTAGATTGAAGAGAACCTCCGAAGTAGGTAAAGTGAGTGAAAAGTGACGCGATGTTGCCTTTTATCTACAACTACTTTCGGAGGTTTTTATGTCACATATATGGGAACAATTGCTTCATCCGCCTAATGAGTATCGGACGATCCCTTTTTGGTCATGGAATGATAAATTAGAGATTGCTGAATTGGAACGGCAAATTGAAGAGATGCATAAAGCGGGGATTGGCGGCTTTTTCATGCATGCGAGAGGCGGACTTCAAACCCCCTACATGGGGGAGGAGTGGATGGATGCGATTCGCGCCTGTATCGTAAAAGGCAAAGAATTAGGCATGTCGCCATGGCTGTATGATGAAAATGGGTGGCCTAGCGGCTTCGCTGATGGGAAGGTGACTGCCAAAGGCGTGGCATTTCAGCAAAAGAAGCTGCTCTGTGAACACGCGCCTTTTCAAAGTCCTGCCCAACATACGATCGCGTACTACGAGCAGACAGAGACCGGGTATAAGCTACTGGGGGAGGAGGATACAGAAAAGGCACAGCTTCGATTGTATTATGAGGTCAATCCCTACTATTTAGATGCCTTAAGTGAGCAAGCAGTGGGTGCCTTCATTGAAGCCGCCTATGACGCGTATTGGGAGCGCTTTGGAGAGGAGTTCGGGGATGTCATTCAAGGTTTTTTTACCGACGAACCTCAATTTGCTCGCGGTCAATTACCGTGGTCCTTTGAATTGGAAGCGGCATTTCGATCTGCAAATGGGTATGAGTTGAAGGAAGTATTGCCAGCGTTATTCCTACAAGTCGAAAGCACTGCGAAAGCCAGATACGACTACTGGGCATGTGTAACAGCGATGTTCACGAAGGCGTATGCGAAACAAATCGGTGATTGGTGTCAAAGTAAAGGATGGTCATTTACGGGACATGTTGTGGATGAACAAGCGCTGCAGATTCAAGTAACCTCTGTTGGAGATCCCATGGCGTTCTATGAACATTTGAACATGCCAGGTTGTGATTGGCTCGGCCGTTTTATTGGCGATGAGCCAATTGTTCCGAAGCAGGTCGGATCTGTCGCTCATCAACTTGGGAAAAAGCAAACGATTACCGAAAGCTTCGGCTGTTCCGGTTGGGACATTAGCTTCGCGGATTTGAAGCGAATTGGTGAGTGGCAATTCGTTCATGGCATTACGATGATTTGCCAGCATTTGCAGAGCTATAGCCTGAAAGGACTGCGGAAGCGGGATTATCCGCCATCCCTGTTCGTCCAACAGCCGTGGTGGGAGAAATATAAGGGCTTCAACGATTATTTTGCCAGATTGTCGATGCTGCTGTCAGAGGGGACAAGACAAGTCGAAGTGCTACTCTTGCACCCGATTCGCAGTGCGTGGACCTTGCAGCGCGGAGAGGATCGCTCCGACATTCCGCGGTTCCACGCGGCGTTCGCCCAGCTGTCCCGCTGGATGTGCCAAGCCTTTATCGAGCATGATTACGGCAGTGAAAGTATCATGGAGGGGCATGGTCATGTGAAGGACGGCCAATTCATCATTGGCGAGGCAGCCTATCGTGTGGTGGTTCTGCCGCCAAGTGTGACGATTAGTCGAACGACACTAACGTTGCTGAAACAATTCGTGCAGCAGGACGGACAGTTAATTGCTTGCGCACCCTATCCACAGCTAGTTGAAGGTATGCCGGGCAGTGAACTTGCAGAGTTACTGCTGCATGCGAACAAACCGGAGTGGTCATCGTCTGCCATGGTGGACGCCATTACGAAGGTCAGTGCACCTTCAATTCGGATGACCGATGAGCGCGAAGTTACCATTGCAGTAGACACAGTTAACGTGCAAACTTTGGAACTTGAGGGATCTCGTTTGTATTATGTCGTCAATTCCGGGGACGAGCATTATCCTCTGGTTAACATCGAGTTGCTTCATAAAGGGTATGTGACCTTAATTGATCTTACAAGCGGCGATGAGGAATGCCTTGATCAGATCGCAAAGGCGGATGGCACTCGGGTTCAGCTGCCACTGCATCCTGGTCAATCCTATATGCTGCGGCTGGAGCCACGAAATGGACATCCTGCGAAGGTTATTGAACAAGTGTCGGATAAGAGTAAGAGTGAGAGTCTACCTACAGAAACAACCATATTGAGTTCCTATTGGGACGTGGTCTCCCTCACCCCGAACAGCCTCACCTTAGATACGTGTCGATTACGAGTGGATGATGGCGAGTGGTCGGAACTACAGCCTGTGATTCTTATTCAGGAACAATTATTAGCACTGGGTCGATCTGTTGATATCGAGTTAGACTTTCCTTTCGATGTTGGCTGGGAAACTGGATATAACAGGGAGCTATTTATTGTCATGGAAAGCCCTGAGCTTTTCGCCATAGAAGTTAACGGTAGTAAGGTCTCCTCCGAGAGCTGCGGAACATGGCGAGACGGTTCATTCCACAAAGTCGCTATCAGCGGCAATGTGCAAAGCGGGGAAAACCACATTCGGTTAAACAGACATTTCTATAATTCACCGGAAACGTATCAAGCGATTGAGAATGCGAAGAAATTTGAATCAGAAGGCAATAAATTAACTTTCGATACCGAAATTGAGAGCATGTATCTACTGGGTGAGTTTGGTGTTGAATCCCGCTCTGGGTATGTGTATGGCGAACGAAGGGCGGTTCAGACGGAGGGGCCTTTTGTCCTTACGGAGATTCCTCAGGTTGTTCATGCGAGCGAACTTGTTCAGCAAGGACTTCCTTTCTTCGCGGGTACGATTCGATTGCGCCAGTACATCGTTGTGAATTGGAAGGATGGCGCTGCTGCCAAATGGTTCTTTCCAGAGCCGCCTCATGCTGCTGTAAGCAAACTGTGGCTGAATGGACACGAAGTTCGAACCTTCTTATGGGAACCGTATGAGGCTGACATTGGGCGATTCCTCGTTACTGGGGAGAATGTCATCGAGATGGAGCTAACGAATAGCTGTCGTAACTTACTTGGCCCACATCATCATATCCATGGTGAAATTTACAAAGTAGGCCCATCCAGTTTCACGCATACACCAGGTTGGACGGACAAAGGGATACCTCAGGGAGTCTCGATGTATGTAGACCGATACACTTTTGTCAGGTTCGGATTGCCAGTCCCGCCGCGTATTGTGATTTCATCTCTCTAAAAAAACAGATCATAGACAGAGGATCATCTGCCTGTGATCTGTTTTTTTGCTGGCCAGCCGCTTAATTCAACTCTCTAAATCGCTCCGGCGTAAGGCCAATTTGTTTGCGAAAGCTGGCAATAAAGTGGCTCGTATCCCGAAACCCTACACGCACAGCAATCTCTTTAATGGCTCGATGTCTGTCGGTTAGCAGCATTTCCTTGGATTTGCGAAGTCGCATCATGATGAGGTAGGCATAAGGCGATAGCCCGAAAGCATGCTGAAACAACGTATTCAAATGTCGTGGAGTAATCGCTAGGACTGCGGCCATCTGTTCGATCCCGGTATCCGGATTCGGATAGTGATCTTCTAGCCAATCCGTTAGTGGTTGAAGGTGAAGCATCTGATTCGTAATCGAGGTGCGATTATTGATTTGTGCGTGCTTTTTAATCTGAATCAAGAAATGGTACAAATCCGCGGATGCATCATAGCCGGAATAATCAGCTTGCGTCTGAAGTTTGTTCAAAATATGGGTGAGAGCTAGGTTTAAAGGACCTTCCTCATCCCAACGGAAGACGGCGGATTCCAACATATCTAATGTGCTTAAGATCGTATGCACACTAGTGCCTCCGAACGTGACGTACTGTGTGCACCAGGTATCCGTAACGGCATAATAAGCGTGCGGTTCACCAGGCAGCATGAGGACACCGGAACCTTTTGATAAAAGGACTTTCCGATTGCCCATTTCATATTCGCCTTCACCAGAAAAAGTCTGCAGCCAATGATAGTGAGGGAGGCCATCTTTACGATTAAGTTTCTCCTGATCTTCGTGATGACCAATGCTGTCTATAAATAAAGGGTAAGGCTGGGCTGTACTAGGGGTTAGTAGAAATCGGGTATGCACAACGAATCATCCTGTTCCATTTTCTTATATGGGAATGCATTTATATTATATTTTAACATGAATATGAATCAAATATAATGTACTTATTCTTATATGAATATACATGAAGAGGTGCGAATCGTGATACATGCTAAGCTGCCAAAAATTTGGTACGGTGGAGATTACAATCCAGAACAATGGGATAAAGAAGTTATGGATGAGGATTTACGCATGTTTAAGCTTGCGGGAATTGATGTGGCGACGATCAATGTTTTCTCGTGGGCGCTATCACAACCCAATGAAGATACCTACGATTTCACTTGGCTGGATGACATCATTGATCGTCTCCATGCGAATGGAACTTATGTATGCTTAGCTACGAGTACAGGGGCTCACCCTGCTTGGATGGCCAAGAAATATCCGGATGTTTGTCGTGTAGATTTTGAAGGACGCAAACATAAATTTGGGAAGAGACACAATTCTTGTCCCAATAGTCCAACTTACCGTACTTATTCAGAACGAATTGCTGAGAAGTTAGCTGAACGCTATAACAATCATGAAGCTGTTCTGATCTGGCACGTATCGAATGAATATGGCGGGTATTGCTATTGTGATAATTGCGCCGACGCATTCCGCACCTGGCTGCAAGAACGATATACGACGCTAGATCAGTTAAACAAAGCATGGTATACAGGGTTCTGGGGTCATACTTTTTACGATTGGGAAGAAATCGTTCCGCCTAATGCCCTTTCCGAGGAAGAGCCTGGAGATCGTTCGTTCTTTCAATCTATTTCCTTAGATTATCGCCGATTCATGTCGGATAGTTTACTAGATTGCTATAAGTTGGAGTACAATGCGATCAGACGCCATTCCCCACAACTGCCAATCACAACGAATTTAATGGGACTTTACAAGCCATTGGATTATTTCAAATGGGCGCCTTATTTGGATGTGATTTCATGGGACAACTATCCTTCCTTGGATACGCCGGTCAGTCTGACATCCATGACGCATGACTTGATGCGTGGATTAAAGGATGGTCAACCGTTCATGCTGATGGAACAAACACCAAGCCAACAGAATTGGCAGAAGTATAACTCGTTGAAACGCCCTGGTGTTATGAAGCTCTGGAGCTATCAAGCGGTTGCTCGTGGCGCGGATACCATTCTTTTCTTCCAGCTTCGCCGATCAGCAGGTTCGTGCGAGAAGTTCCATGGCGCAGTTATTGAGCATGTTGGGCATGAGCATACACGGGTATTCCGCGAGTGCGCGGAGCTCGGGCATGAGCTGGAGCGTTTATCAGATAAAGTGTTGGACGCAAGAGTGAAAGCACGTGTTGCCATTGTGTTCGATTGGGAAAACCGCTGGGCGATTGAACTTTCAAGTGGACCGACAATCGACCTTAAGTATGTAGATGAAGTCCATAAATATTATGACGCTCTGTTTCAGCAAAATATTCAAGTTGATCTCATCGGTACGGATACGGATCTCACGGGCTATGATATTGTCATTGCACCTGTACTTTATATGGTGAAAGAGGGATATGCGAAGCGCGTGGAACAATTCGTTCATGCTGGAGGAACCTTCCTGACTACATTCTTCAGTGGTATCGTCAATGAGCATGATCGCGTAACCCTTGGTGGATATCCAGGTGAGCTGCGCACTGTTCTTGGTATTTGGGCAGAAGAAATCGATGCGTTATTCCCCGATCAGAGCAACCGAATTCAGCTGAATGAGCAATGGGGCGGCCTTAATGGGAACTACCAATGCGGTATCCTGTGTGATTTAATCCATGCTGAGGGAGCTGAAGTAAAAGCTGTGTATGGCAAGGATTTCTATCAAGGGATGCCTGCGCTGACTGTAAATAAATATGGAGCAGGTCAAGCATGGTACGTAGCTTCCAGTCCTGAACCAGCATTTTTACAAGGTCTGTTAGGCAACTTGTGCCAAGATAAAGGGATTACTGCACCAATCCCACCTGTGCCTGGCGTTGAGGTTTCTACGAGAACCAATGAGCAGAATGAGTCATTCGTCTTTATTTTGAATCATAATGATCAAGCTGCTACGATTTCTCTTGGGGACTTGAAAGGGACGGATTTAATTTCCGGCGATTTCGTTGAACAGGAAGCCACACTAGCAGCCAAGCAAGTCCTCATCATAGAAAAGTAAAACTTTTCTATTTGTAGGTCGTTCCTCTCCAGCGCTTTAGTACATCAATCATGAAAGCCCTACATAAAGATGTAGGGCTTTTTCATTTTTTAGGGATCTCGAAATCTAATTCTCGGATACTCATGATGCTGGTGGTTTAGAGTATTTGTTGCAAAGTAATAGAATATATGTTGAAAACGAACATATATTGTTATAAAATAACATTAAAACGAATGAGGTGAAACGTTAAGATGTCATTAAAACCTAGACTTAACCGGATGTTCAGCAAGCAGGGCAAATGCTTTGACGTTGCGATTGATCATGGCTTTTTTAACGAAATCAGTTTCTTGTCTGGCATTGAAAATGTGAAACAAGCGATTGAAACGATTGTAGAAGCAGGACCGAATTGTATTCAGCTCAGCATTGGTCAAGCTAGACATCTCCAATCGATTCCAGGCGGTCATAAGCCAGGGCTAGTTCTTCGTACTGACGCGGCTAACATCTATGGAAATACACTTCCTCGTTTTGTATTTAGTGAACTCATTCATCAGGCTATCGAGCAAGCCGTTCGTATGGACGCGGTATCGGTGTGTGTCAATTTGCTCTTATTGCCAAATCAGCCTGAGCTTCATTATCAATGTGTTCAGAACGTTTCCCTCCTCAAAACGGAATGTGAAAAGTATGCCATGCCTTTGATGGTAGAACCCCTTGTCATGTTGGCGAACGAAGCTAAGGGTGGTTATATGGTAGATGGAGATATTAATAAAATCCTCCCTCTGGTAAGGCAGGCGGTTGAGCTGGGGGCAGATGTCATTAAAGCAGATCCATGCGATCACGTTGAGGAGTATGCCCGTGTCATTGAGATTGCTTCCGGTATTCCTGTATTAGTGCGCGGGGGTGGTCGAGCAAGTGATGAAGAAATCATGACGCGAACGGTTGAATTGATGAGGCAAGGTGCTTCGGGAATTGTCTATGGGCGTAATGTGATTCAACATCCGAATCCTGCAGGCATGACCAAGGCCTTAATGTCCATTGTTCATCATGGCGCAACTGCCGAGCAAGCACTTGCCCTGTTGTCCGTCTAATCAACTTATCCATAAGGAGGATGCACGCATGTCAAAAACGATCATTCGCTTTGGTGTAATTGGCTGTGGACTAATGGGTAAGGAATTCGCAAGCGCGGCTGCTCGTTGGTGTCATTTGACACAGGTGGATTTTGCGCCAAGCATCGTAGCCGTTTGTGATGCAAACGCTTCCGCTACACAGTGGTTTCAAGAGAATGTCCCCAGCGTAGAAGCTGCTTATACGGATTATAAAGAGTTGCTGGCAAATCCGAATATAGATGCGATTTACTGTGCCGTTCCGCATAATCTACATGCTCAAATTTATATCGATATTATCAAGGCTGGCAAACATTTGTTAGGGGAGAAGCCATTCGGTATAGATCAAGAGGCGAATTCCCTTATCCAACAAGCCATTCTAGAGAGTCCTCATGTTATCGTTAGATGCTCTTCAGAGTTTCCATTTTTCCCAGGCGCGCAACAAATTGCAACGTGGGTAGAAGAAAATAAATTCGGGAAAATCATTGAAGTGGAGGCAGGCTTCTGGCATTCCAGCGATTTGGACCCTACCAAACTGATTAATTGGAAAAGGCGAACCGCCACGAATGGCGAATATGGATGTATGGGGGATTTAGGCATGCATGTCCTGCATCTGCCATTGCGTTTTGGTTGGAAGCCACAATCGGTCAGAGCACTCTTGTCCAAAATTGTGCCTAACCGACCTGACGGCAATGGGGTTATGGTGCCATGTGAGACTTGGGATAATGCCATTCTCGCCTGTGAAGTTCAGACGGAAAGCCAGCAGTTTCCAATGTTGCTGTCTACGAAAAGAATTGCTCCAGGCCATGCCAATACTTGGTTTATTCGTATTACGGGAACGGCATTTTCTGCCGAATTCACAACGAAAAATCCGAAGCAGGTAGCATCCTTACCCTATACACCAGGAGGGATTCAGGCTTGGCACGTGGCAGATGCACCCTATAAATCAGCCTATGCTACGATTACAGGAGGCATTTTCGAATTTGGCTTCTCCGATTCTATTCTTCAAATGTGGGCAGCGTTCTGCGATGAGTTGGTTCACAATGAGGCAATTCAACAGCCGTTTTACTGTGCTACTCCAGAGGAAGCAGGGGATAGCCATATCATTTTTACGGCGGCATTAGCATCTTATCGAACAGGTCAAACGATACCGATTGACTGGAGGAACTAAACTTGTCCAAACAGAGCCAAGCGGAAGTGATTGTAGCCGGACATATTTGTTTGGATATTATCCCAACGATTCGTGGCCAGCAAATAGGTTTGGAAGCGTTATTTGTACCGGGAAAGCTTGTTGATGTTGGCAAAGCGGTGATCTCGACAGGAGGTGCTGTTTCCAATACAGGGATAGCGCTCTATCGCCTCGGCAGTAGTGTTAGTCTAATGGGCAAAGTGGGCAATGATTTATTTGGTGAAGCCATACTATCGATTCTTGGCGGGCACAATCCATCATTGGCAAAGGGCATGATCATAGCTCCTGGTGAAAGCAGCTCTTACTCCATTGTCATTAGTCCGCCGCAGACCGACCGGATCTTTCTGCATTCGACGGGAGCAAACGATACGTATGCAGCGGCAGACCTACACGAAGATCAGCTTGAAGCTGCTCGTTTATTCCATTTTGGGTATCCACCTTTGATGCGCAGCATGTATCAGAATAATGGTGATGAGCTTGCTTTCTTGCTGGAAAAGGTTAAGAGCAATGGGGTGACCGTATCCCTTGATATGGCTAAGCCTGACCCTGCGTCCGATGCAGGGCGCGCGGATTGGCGTGCAATATTAACAAAAGCGCTCCCTTATGTTGATGTGTTTCTGCCCAGCTTTGAAGAGATTGTTTATATGCTTCATCGGGATCAGTATGAAGCTTGGATGCGTGAATCAGACTCAGGAGATTTGCTTCCTTTTGCTGCAGGAGACTTTCTTTCGAAGGTAGCGGAGGAATTGTTGGAAATGGGCGTCGCCATCGTCGGACTAAAGTTAGGCGAACATGGACTGTATGTTCGTACGACTTGGGACGAGGCTCGTCTGTCCGCAATGGGAAGATGTTCCCCTTCGGAAGAAGTGCGTGAGAATTGGTTGGATAACGAAATCATTTCATCCTGTTATCAAGTCGATGTTGCTGGTACAACAGGAGCTGGTGATTGTACGATTGCAGGTTTTTTATATAGTCTTATGAAAGGGATGAAGCTTGAGCATGTCTTGCAAACCGCAGTAGGTGTAGGTGCTTGCAATGTGGAGCATGCAGATGCGATAAGCGGAATTCGAACGGGTTCAGAGGTTTGGGAACGAATAAATAATGCTTGGGCCAAACATGAGATGAAGTTAGATTTACCTAACTGGGTCTTGGATGAGCAGCAGGTATGGGTCGGGCCGCATCACAAAAAAAGCCAAAGGAGCCGATAGGTAATGAAAAGAAGCCAAATTCGTCAAGCTCAGGAGCGTACAGCGCACATTTTGGACTTAAGCGGAATTGTGTTGACGGAGGATGAAATTCGGCACATTGAAGTAGCTGGTTTCGGCCTCCAGCAATTGGATGTTCAAGGTCTTGAGTTGGTTACCTATGTGAATACAGACCGTTATTGCGCGAAGGAATTAGTCTTGTTCCCAAGGCAGACCTGCCCAGAGCATCTACATCCTCCAGTAGGAAATGATCCCGGTAAAATGGAAACGTTTCGCTGCCGCTCAGGAAGCGTTTGGTTATATGTGGAGGGTGAAGCACCTGGCGTAATTAAAGCAGAAATTCCTGTCGGAAGTGAGGCTTACTTTACGGTGTTTCACGAAATTGAATTACTTCCAGGTGAGCAGTATACCATTGAGCCAGGTATTAAACACTGGTTTCAAGCAGGGGATCAAGGCGCAGTTGTTTCTGAATTTTCCAGTACCAGCAGAGATGAGTTTGATATATTCACCGACCCGCGCATTGAGCGGATGCCGCGAATTGAAGAAGATGAGTAAGATCAGAACTAACACGGAGGCTTTCAACATGCAGAACCCAATTAATCAACGACAGCAGCAAATTCTGGATCGGATGGCTGTCGATGGTGAAGTCAAAATGGCTGAATTAAAAGAAATGTTCGAGGTCACGGAGATGACCCTGCGCCGAGATATGGAGAAGCTGGAGCAAGGGGGGTATATTAAGCGAACATTCGGTGGTGCGATATTAGTCGGTAATGATATTGCGCTTCACGAGCGGTCCGGCGTCTTTATAGAAGAGAAAATAAGGATTGGCAAACTAGCCGCGCAGCTGATTCAGCCTGGGGATTCTATCTTTCTTGATGGCGGATCAACAACGCTTCAGGTGGCTAGGTTTATCCAGGTGAACCAGCATATTACGGTTGTCACCAATGCACTTAATATTGCTGCGGAGCTGCAAGGAAAGCAGATTTCTACGATCGTTATTGGCGGCATGCTGATGGGCCAAACCTCAACACTCGTAGGTCCAATTGCAACGGAGGCCTTGGAGAAAATGGCATTTAACAGGGCATTTATTGGAACAACAGGCGTGAGCATGAAGCATGGCTTCAGCAACTCCAATATGCACGAGACGGAGATCAAACGTCTTGCGATCCAGCAGTCATCCGAAGTGAATATTGTGATGGATCATTCCAAGTTTGGCAGCCAGGACTTGTTCTCCTTCGCAAGCTTGATGGCCGCAGACCGCGTTATTACGGACCAATTCCCTAAGCAGGAATTATATGACGCCTTCAAGGAAGAAGCAGTGGAAATTATGGCAACAAACTGAATCGTGAGATCTTATAAGGGAAGCCGTCAACTTTGCTGCTGCAAGAGTTAACGGCTTCATGTCCGTTTAAGACCGACTACAAGGAGGTCAACTAGTCGAGGACGAATAAGTATAGCGTTGGTAAAATAAAGTAGAGATAGCTTATTAAAAATGTAAGGCGGGGTGTCATGGTCTTTCAAACGAAGTTTCCTGTCAAAACCATGTTTGCCAAGTTTTTTTTCGCGTATCTTCTTATGTTAACGCTTGCAATTGCAGTTATTTCGATTTGGTTATTTCACATTTTTTCGAACAGTTCCATTCGTCAAATCAATGAGCTCTCAGACCGGACACTGATGCAAGGTCAAAAGTCTACCGAGTATCTGATGAACCAAGCTATGCAAGTTTCCGCACAGTTATCTTTTGATTATCCGATCATACAACAGATGAACACCGCTGAAAGTGATCCAATTGTAGAAAACAATTCTTTGAAAAAGCTAAACGATATCATCTTCATTAATGAAAGTATTTATTCGATCGGCATCTACAATGGGAATAACACCTCGTTTTTGACCAGTGATTACCCGAATATCGATAACGAAGCTATTGAAATGTTGAATAATTCCGATCCTAAAACGAAAATCCGACTATTGCCCCGAAAATTAAAACTGAGCTCAGGTAAAAATCAAGAAGAAAATGTGTATTCAATTTTTTATTACAATAGGGATAAATCAACGAATGCGATTCTCAATGCGCTAATTGTAAATGTGAAAGAGGAAGCGATTCGTAATGGCATTAATCCGGATGACAGGGTAGATCAAGGTAATATTCTAATTGTAGATGCCACAGGCAAAGTGATTTCAGATCCATCAGGCGGCGAATTTTTAAAGGATTATTCAGAGCTAGGCTTCATTAAAAAAAGTCTTACGGAATCGGGCTCGAACAGTTTCGTTGACACAAGCTTAAGCGGCGAAAAAGTGTTGGTAACACATAGTTATTCTAATCAATTGGGGTGGCATTTTCTTCATGTTGTACCGTATCAAGCAGCGGTCGTCAGTATCAGCAGACTTAGAAACACGGTAATTTGGATCAGCTTGATTTTATTTACGTTCAGCGGGATCGCCTCATTGTTTGTGAGTGGGAAGCTTTCTTCGCCATTACGCGGTCTTGTAGAAACGTTGGAGGTAATGAAAGAGAAATCAAAGAACAATTTGAAGGTTGATTATTTAAAAGATATCCTAGGTGGAGTGAAGGCGCCTCAGGTTTCCAGTGAACTAGAATTTGCATTGCGTGTGGATTTGTTTAAGGGTACGAGCATCCTGATTCTCAAAATTGATGAGCATTTTGATGCAACTGTATTAGAAGTAGAAGAGGTTGCAGACGAAGTTCATAATCAAATGAGGCTGAGCTTGTTGAATAGGGTATTCGATCTCTTACAACCGCACTTTTCTTATGAATCCCTTGTAATCAATAAAGATGTGGTTCTGTTAATCAATCATGACGAAGCTTTCAATAGTCATAAGCATTTAGTGAATCTGATAAATAGGCTGCAAGAACAATTCAGGCAAACGATGGGTACCTCTGTTACCGTAGCATGGGGGTCTTATGTGAATGATGCAGCGAATTATCACGCATCCTTTCAAGAAGCGTTGGAAGCAGCAGATTATAGAATGGTGTACGGCTTAGGCAGCATGCTAACGTATGAAACCGTCTTTGCTAATGTGAAGCATGAGTTTGAGTATCCACAGCAGCATTTAAAAGCGCTTTTGGAAGCAATCAAGCTAGGTAAAGAGGAGCTTGTTTGGGGAGCACTGGATGATATTTTTAATGCTTTAAAAGACTGCCAATACGAATTGATTAAGCTATCGGTCAATCATTTATTGCTTACGGTGTTTATTACGACTGAGCTTTCGATACAAGATGTAAAAGATGACCTACTAACGAACTTTAACAATGCGGTTAGCAAACTAAGGAAATTGGAGACGTTAGAGCAGATGAAGCTTTGGTTCGCTCAATACATTCTTCATGACATGCAACGAATTAAGGAGAAAAGAAAGCACCTCAATTCTGACCTCCTAGATCGAATTCGCGGATTCGTTGAAGGCTGCTACGCCAATACGGAGTTGTCCGTTGAGATGGTTGCCAATCGATTTGACTATAATCCGATGTATTTCGGTCGGTTATTCAAGGAGTTATTTAACCAATCGTTCTCGGAGTACATCACGGAATTGAGATTAAGTAAGTCCAAGATCTATTTGGCACAAGATCATATCGCCATCAAAGAAGTAGGCACTAAAGTTGGCTTTAACAACTCGTCTTATTTCGTTACGTTATTTAAAAAACATACCGGCATGTCTCCGAGCGAATATCGAAATAAACTAAAAATCTGATATCCAAGTTAAGTGAAGGCCGTCCTTTCATCGAGGAGTGGCCTTTTCTTTAGCACAAGTATGTTTTTGCAATCTGGGTATGCAATTTATGAGCGTAGAAGTATGCAAATATAAACCATGTATAGTCTTTTTACTTTCACATTTGCTCAAAAGCTCTTAGACTAACGGTGTAAACAGCCAAGCAACAAGAGGACTGAGAAAGGTGGAGAGCCAAATCAGAAAAAGAAAATTCATCGTTTTTGAATTTCTGCTCGATATTTCAAAAAATAAAGCTTTATATCTTTTTATGTTGCCTGGGTTGTTATATTTCATCCTATTTGCTTATCTGCCTATGGCCGGCATTATCGTAGCATTCAAAGATTATAAAGTAAATTTGGGCATCTTGGGCAGCAAATGGGTGGGATTTGATAACTTTAAATTCCTCTTCAGCAGCGATAAAGTGCTTAGAGTTACTTGGAACACCCTCTTCTTGAACGCGATGTTTATCTTCTTTCAACAAGCCATTGCCATTGTCACAGCGCTATTTCTGAATGAAGTCAGTTCCAAGTTGTTTAAGAAGTTGACGCAGTCCTTTATCTTTTTGCCCTATTTCATTTCATGGATCGTTGTAAGTGTTTTTGCCTATAATTTGTTTGCTTCTGAAGGTGGTCTGCTTAATAGCATTCTTGCGTACCTCCACATCCCAGAGATAGCATGGGGACAGCGAGCGGATTTGTGGCCGGGCATTCTCGTATTATTTTCAATTTGGAAGTATGCAGGTTTCCTTACGGTCATCTACATTGCGGCAATTACTGGCGTGAACACGGAGTATTTTGAATCGGCAGCATTGGATGGGGCAACGAAATTGCAACAAATTCGTTATATTACGCTGCCCGTTATTTCACCGACCATAACCATAATGATACTGTTGTCAGTCGGGCGGATTTTCTACGGGGATTTCGGCATGATCTATGCGCTCGTTGGTGATAATGCGAGTCTGTATGCCACAACAGATGTTATTGATACGTTCGTCTATCGCTCCTTACGAACCATTGGTGATGCAGGTATGTCTTCTGCGGCGGGATTATATCAGTCGGTGGTTGGATTTATCTTGGTACTAGGATTCAATGCGCTTGTCAAAAAGTACAAAAGTGAAGGCTCATTATTCTAACGACGTTTAGGAGATTGTGCATGAAAAATAACTATGTGCAAGATAAAATCGTGACGTACACAGCGTATGTATTTCTATCCTTGCTGGCCTTGGTTTGCGTCATTCCTTTTTTCATCATGTTCTCTGGCTCCATAACGGATGAGAAATATTTACAGTTGAACGGATATAGTATTCTTCCTCATGTTTTTTCCTTAAAAGCATACGCTTACATTTTTTTCGGACATTCATCGATAGGTAAGGCTTATTGGGTGACCATTTTTGTAACTGTAGTTGGTACCGCTTTCAGTATGGTCATCACTGGATTGCTTGCGTACTCTCTGTCCAGAAAAGAATTGAAGTTTCGTAATAGTCTGTCATTCATCGTCTTTTTTACGATTCTTTTCAATGGCGGCTTGGTACCTTGGTATATCGTGACGACAAAGTATTTGCATCTAGGCGATACGGTTTGGGGACTCATTCTGCCCTATACGGTGAACGCGTGGAACATGTTTCTACTGAGGAACTTTTTCTCGACGATTGACGATGCGATGTTGGAATCAGCAAGAATAGACGGTGCTAATGAAGTCAACATTTTGTTTCGGATCGTATTCCCATTAGCTCTACCCGGCGTTATGACGGTGGGATTGTTCTATGCGCTGCAATATTGGAATGATTGGTGGCTTCCACTCCTGTTGATTAATGATCAGAAGCTGTATCCGGTACAGTATTTGCTGCGAATGGTCCTATCCAGTATGCAGTATATTTCTTCTGGCGGTGTTGGCAGTACGTATGCAGCATCAGCAGTACCCGCAGAATCCATCAAAATGGCGATAACGATTGTCACTATCGGACCGATCATCTTTGTTTACCCCTTTGTGCAAAAGTATTTTATCAAGGGATTAACGGTTGGCGGCGTCAAAGGTTAGCACGAGGTTTCGATATATGCGGTTAACCACCGTTTATATAAAGTTTTACCCAGAAACTATTAAATAATGGGAGGTTCAAACCATGTCAGGACTACAGACGAAAGGTTCCAAGATATTGGTTTCAACGATGATGATTACTACGATGGCCACACTTGCAGCTTGTACTTCCAATACGACTGAATCCACTCCTGCACCAGCTACTCCTGCCGCCAGCACAGCTACAACGGCGACAGCTCAGCCTGTAGCAACAGTTAAGCCTCTTGATCAAGTCACCTTAAACATTGTGTTCCCTGGTGATCCGCAGCCTGATCAAGCCACTGTCAATGCAGCGATTGAGAAAGCAGTCAAAGATGAGTTAAATGTGAAGCTCAATTATACGTACGTGCCATGGGACGATTATGCAACGAAAGTCAAAGTGATGACTTCGACAGGTGGAAACGTAGATATTCTCTGGACACATCCGGAGCTGCTTGCCCAATTGATCAGCTCTAATTCCGTCGCAGCGCTTGACGATGCAATTGCTAAGGTGGGTAAAGATTTAAAAGCGAATATTCCAGATTACTACTGGCCTGTTGTTCAAGTGAAAGGTAAGACCTACGGTGTGCCTGCCGCACAGATCGGCACAGCTGCCGGCTATACCACATTCACGGTCAGAAAAGATCTAAGAGAAAAATACGGGCTGTCGGAAATCAAAACATTGGATGATATGTTAGCCTTCTACGCAGCAGTGAAGAAAAATAATCCTGAAATCATACCGCTGAGCCAAAGCAACACCTCCTTTGACTTAAACTTCAAAGAAGAATTCGTTCGCGGGTTACCAAGCGGTGTTGGGATCGATATGAACACGATGAAGGCAGAGAATATGCTGGATACGCCAGCATACAAAAAAGGTCTGGATTTCCACAGGGAACTATTCAACAAAGGGTATATTTCGAAGGATGTCTTATCGATCAAGGATTTCCGGGCGGCTTTTGCTGCAGGAAAAGCAGCTTCCGTGATAGGAGATCTACCGGAGTACAATATCAATGCAAGGACTGTATCCGCCATACCAGGCGCTCAAGTCGAATTCGTCAGAATTCAGATCACGCCTAAGGTCTTTCAAGAGGTAACCACCTGGAACTACCAAAGTATAGCGGCAGGAAGCAAGAATATTGAGAGAGCGGTTGCGTTCCTAAACTGGTTCCAAAAGAATCAGCAAAACTACGACCTCTTAACACTCGGGGTTGAGGGTAAACATTATGTCATCAAAGACGGTGCTGTGAACTTCCCAGCTGGCGTTGATCCTGCTAAACCACCTTACTTGCCGTTTGAATGGATCTGGCAAAATCCGAAATTCATGAAATCTAAAGGTACAGATGTGAAGGGATTCTTTGAAGCCTATAAAGACTATGATAAAGATGTGACCTTGAGATTCCCTGCGATGGGCTTCCTCTTCGATACGAGCACGATTAAAACGGAGGTTGCTTCCTTGGATAGCGTAAATGCTGAATATGGAACGGTCTTAAAAAGTGGTACTGCCGATGTAGATAAAGTGTTGCCGCAATTTAAAGAAAAAATGAAACAGGCCGGCATCGATAAAGCGATTGCAGAAGTTCAGAAGCAGCTGGATGCGTTTATGGCTAGTAAAAAGTAAGGCATGTAACGACAAGAAATCAGGCGGACAATCTGTGAAACTGATGACGACAGACTGTCCGCCTGTATTATTGAAAAGGAGATCAGGTGAAAATGACTCAACCAATAGAAAAGGTTTATGTGATTTCACATACCCATTGGGATCGTGAATGGTATCAGGATTTTCAAGGTTACCGCATAAGGCTGGTCTATTTGCTTGACGAGCTCATTGAAAAGATGGAGCAGGATCCGGCCTATCGTCATTTTATGATGGACGGTCAGACCATTGTCTTGGAGGATTATTTGGACATACGGCCAGAGAACCGAGAGCGGCTTGTGAAGCTGATCCAAGATGGCCGAATTAGCATAGGCCCTTGGTATGTCATGCCCGATGAATTCCTAGTTAGTGGAGAATCGTTGATTCGGAATCTTCTCATCGGATACCGCCGTTCGCGCGCTTTCGGCGCCAAGCCAGTGAAATCCGGGTATATCACGGATATTTTTGGCCATAACAGTCAGTTTCCACAAATCTTGCATGGTTTCGGGATTGATCACGCTGTTTTGTTTCGTGGATTCTACGGAGATGCAGATGCTTCTGAGATATGGTGGGAGGGGGCTGATGGCACCCGCATATTAGGGCTCAAATTGGATGAGGATCGTTCATATGGAGATTTTTACTTTTTTATCCGATGGCCATTCGCTGATCGGGAATTTCAATATGATCTCGAGGAATTAATCGAGCGGGCGAAAGGGATGTTGGACTACAAGTCAAAAAGGGCTACAACCTCCATCATCGCAGGGTTTGACGGAGTTGATCATATCGAAATTGAACCTCGTCTGCCGTGGATATTGAAAACACTGAATGAAGCAGACATAGGTGCCAAGTTTGTTCATTGTTCCTTAGAAGAGTATGTGAAAGATTTGCGTGAAAAAATCGGCGATCTACCCAAGTATAAAGGCGAGCAAAGATCTCCTGGCTATAATGGTGTAAATAATTGGGTGCTCGCTAATGTGCTTTCTTCTCGGATTCATTTGAAAATGAATAATCAGGCTTGTGAAGTGCTCATTGAGAAATGGGCGGAGCCCTGGGGCGTATTCACGTCGTTTCAAGGGCGAGCATATCCCAAAACCTTCTTAGCGAAAGCTTGGGAGTACTTGATTCAGAATCACCCTCACGATTCCATATGCGGCTGTTCGATCGATCAAGTCCATCGCGATATGATGTATCGCTTTGATCAGAGCAGACTCATCGCCGAAGGCATGGTAAGAGAGCAGCTGCTCTATGTGTCTAACCATCACGGATTATCTGACCAAGACGGAGACCAAGTCATTACGGTATTCAACGCTTCCCAAACCGACATTGACGGGGTGATTGAAGTTGAGTTCGCCATGCCTGCAATGTCGGACGCAGCCTCAACGATGTACCATTTGGGGGGCACTTCTTTCCGTCTATACGACCATGAACGAAATGAGATCCCCTATCAACTGCTGGAATTGCGCAAAAACAGCACCCGCATGTGGAGGCCTTATCGGGATATTCCGTATTCGGACACCGTGGATCGGTGTCGCATAGCCTTCCATGCTCGTGTTCCATCCTACGGATATGCTGCTTACGTAACTAAACATACACCGTTAGCTGCTCCTGGCCCTGGTGAATACCGAGCCCCTAACTTGACGGCTCCTGTACGCTTACTGGGATCCATGGCAGTAAACGCAAACACTTGGGAAAATGGGCGAATTCGCGTAGCCGTTCATCCGAACGGGACCATTGATGTAACGGATATGGAGACAGGTCGATGTTATCCTGGTTTATTGCTGTTCGAAGACGAAGCGGACATCGGTGAGGGCTGGAACCATGTGAGCCCGGTTACGAACGAAGTATTTACTTCCTATGGCTCTAACGCCCAAATTTCTGTTGTCTACGATGGTCCGCTACAGACACGTATTCGAATTCGCACTTCCATAAGCATCCCACATGCCATTCATCCACAAGAAACGAGAAGGAGCAATGAGTTCGTGGCGATCGAAATTACGACCATTTTGGAAGTAAGAAAGAATGATCCAATACTGCGCTGTAGAACCTTGGTCAACAATCGTGCGCGTGATCACCGACTGCAGTTGTTGATTCCTTCAGGCCTACAAACCGAACATTTTCATACAAGTACACCGTTTGATTTTGTTCAACGAAGCATCGAGCAACCCGACTATTCGGGGTACATGGAAAAGGCTAGAGGAACGGTGCCCCATAATGGGATCATCTCGATTGATGATGGCAGCTGTGGGCTAGCCGTTTACAGCAAAGGGCTATATGAAGCGGCTGTACGCAGGGATGGATCGAGAACTATCGCTCTGACTTTATTTCGCAGTACAGGCAAAGAGGTTCTCTCAGATGGCGGAGATGGCGGCCAGCTGCTCACAGAGCTTGAATTTCATTATGCGATTAGCACTTATGCTGTTAACGAGATGCACACTAGCCGCCTTTGGCATGAGCATCAGCAGTTCGTGGCGGGAATTCGGTCATTGGACAGAAAACTTGGAAAAGTTGTTTATGAATCGCTGCAGCGTCGTGCAGCTGATTTATCACTCTTGCATTCGTTTCTTCAAGTGGAGCCTGCTGAGCTTATCGTCAGCGCCATCAAGGCTTCTGAGGATCTGAACGATAGCTATGTGATCCGTCTCTTCAACATCTCGGCCGACTACGTGGAGGGATCAATCAAATTCGATCGTAAAGTAATTAGCGCGCATTACGTGAATTTGGATGAAGAAGTACAAAGCGAGGCGCCATTTAATGAGCATGTTATAAACATTACAGCAAGTGCAAAGCAAATTATCAGCATCCAGATTTCTTTTATATAAAGACTGTAAGCCCATTATGATTGAGGAGAGTGACTACATGAAGGTTCGGTTTCGGTTCGGGAGGTCTGTAACGATGATGGTACTTATAATCGCACTACTATTCGGCACTAGTTCCGCATCCTTCGCCACAAACAGCAGTTATACCGCTTCTGTTAGCACGATGTTCAACTCAAATGAAGCGTTCGCAAAGCTTGATAAGACGAATAACAACATGGGCGCAAGTTTTGACATGCATTATATCTCTACAGTTACGATCAGCGGAACGATTTGGGCTTATTATATTAAACTTAATGCGTCGGGAAAATTAGCCATTGGTTTAGCCAAATCAACCAATGGCACGAACTGGACGGATAATGGTCTCGTACTAGATGTAGGCACTTCCGGACAATGGGACGACAATATGGCGAGTTTCCCTGGCATCTGGTATGACAGTGGTACTTTCTATCTTGTATATGAAGGGACGGGGAATGGATCTGCGGGAGATATAGGGCTCGCCACTTCCACGAACGGAACCAGTTTTACGCGGCAGGGGCGCATACTTACGCACAACACTTCTGGCTGGGAATCCGCGAATATTGGCACGCCGAGTCTATATAAAGTAGGATCAACCTGGTATCTGTTCTATCACGGATACGACTGGACGGACTGCCGTGTCGGTGTCGCGACAGGTTCCTCACTAACTAGCTTGACGAGGAACGGTGCTAACCCGATCATTAACACCTCCGGCAGCGGTTGGGATTCTGGCACTGTTGGTAAAAGAGACATCATCTATGAGAATGGGTACTACTATATGGTATATGAAGGCAGTACAGATGCGCCATTTGGCTCGGCCAAATGGTCTAGCGGCTTGGCGCGTTCCTCAAATTTGATCAGCTGGAGCAAATATTCGCAAAATCCAATTTTGCCCCAAACTCAAAATTATTATGGCAATGACGGTCCAGTCTTTATCACAGTTAGCGGGGTACCTTATATTTATTACCGTGGCGTCGTGCCAGGTGGCGGTTCTTCCGACAATCATACCCAGCGCGCTCGTATAGCGAATGAATTAAATGGCGGGATCTCGAATTCATGGGAAGCCGAGAGTCTACAGCATGCTATTGGCAGGTCGGATGCAGATGGTTGGTCGGCCGATACAGGCTTGGATTCGCCAAACTATATGCAATACGGACCCTACACCACAGTTACGAATGTTGGTGAAAATACAGCAGTTTGGAAGTTGATGGTAGACAACAATAATGCAGATAATCTAGACGTTGTCACTTTAGAAGTCGTTGATGCCAGTGACGGTGGGGCGGTACTCGCTTCGAGAACGATAGCAAGGCAGCAGTTTAGTTCAACCTGGCATTACGAATTTTTCACTGTGCCATTCTATCTAGATGCTTGGCGTTCCGGTCATCAATTAGAATATCGTACATTATGGTACCAGACGTCTTATGTGAGAGAAGATAAGGTTGGGGTCAACTGACGTAAGTAGATCTAGAACGAAGAAGACCGTTGCTTAATTGATGCAGCGGTCTTTATTTTGAAGAGGAAGGTGACCAACTTTGAATCCATATCGTCCCCAACGTAATTATGGCTGTCGCATCCGAGATGGGTTTAGTTATTACGGAATGCGTACGGTTGTCATTGAAAATGAACTCTTGCGCATCTCCATCTTGGTGGATAAAGGCACTGAAATCTTCGAATTCTTATATAAACCAATCGATATGGACTTCATGTGGTTGACCGAGAATGGCGTGCAAAATCCGAATAGTTACTTATCAACGTCAGATGATCCGATCGCAGCATTCATTGATTATTACCCTGGCGGATGGCAGGAAGTATTTCCTAATGGAGGGTCTTCAAGCAGCTATGGGGGAGCTCAGTTCGGCCAACACGGCGAAGTAGCACACATGCCTTGGTATTATGAAGTCGTCGAGGATAGGGCGGAGAGAATTACAGTTAGATTCAGCGTTCGGACGAAGAAAGTACCTTTCACATTATCAAAAACGATGTCCCTTGTAAGTGGGGAGGCGACGCTGTACATCGAAGAAGAAGTAGAAAATTTAAGTGGGTATTCACAACGATATATGTGGGGACAGCATATTGCTTTAGGTAAACCCTTTTTAGATGAAAACTGTCACATACATATGCCACCTGGGGTACGCATAATAACAGAAGATGCAAGTAAAAATCCATCGGGTCGTGTGAAGCGCGGGCATGAGTATGAATGGCCGCTTGCGTATAATGAGCTTGGTGAGCTTGTCGATTTATCACAGCTACCTCCTAAAAGGACACCTTCCGAGATCGTATATTTGACGGGCTTCGGTAATAAAGGGTGGTATTCGGTCGTAAACGAACAGAAGGGATTGGGCATGAAAGTTGAATGGGACGCGAGGACGCTTCCCTATCTATGGTACTGGCAAGAGTTTGGCGCGACCACAAGTTATCCGTGGTATGGAAGGCATTATAATATTGGTCTTGAGCCATTTGCGGGTTACCCTACGTATGGCATCGATGAAGCTATTCGCAACGGCTCAGCGGGCTCGATTGCTCCCTTTGAGCATAAAAAGTTCACTATGCAAGTTCGTGTATTTACCTAGATGCAAAGGGGCTGTCCCGTAAGTAGGGGACAGCCCGTTCTTTCATCGCTAAGCTTCTTTAATAATGTGGAAGTTCGGCTTCACTTTGGTGAAATTTGGATTCTCCCCGCTGACCATTAACCCCATGCCCCAGTCAAAGTGCTCTTGCGTGGTCGGGAAATCACTCGCCTCCCGATATTGGAACAACACATTTCTCCGTGTTCTGGAGCTCTTATTCGAAGATGAACCATGGATCGTTAAGTAATTGAAGAATAGGACATCGCCAGCTTCCGCTTCACAAGGTGTTCCCATATGGATCGGATACTCTTTATGATTCAGATAATGCGTGCCGATATGCTGCAAGCTTCCTGCAAGATGGGAGCCCGGAATAACGCGCAGACAGCCATTCTCTTCATCGGCACGATCCAAGTGAACGCTTGCTGCTAACATCGTATGCTTCTCATGCGGGAAATACGGATAATCTTGATGCATCGGGAAGGCAGCGCCATTCTCAGGTGGCTTGACAAGCATTTTGGAATGATGGAGCTGAACGTTGGGCCCAATAATTTGTCTCAAAACCGCTACCATATTCGGGTGAATGACGGCTCGCATGAAGGAGGCATCGTGATAATGCACATCATGAAAGCCTTTTAGAACAAGCTTTTTCAGCTCTTCAGCAGGTAAATAGTCCCCTTGCCAAGCAGCATTTCTATCGGCTTTCGCGTGTGCGGCACGCAGAATAATGTTCTCAACAGCTTCTCGCATCTCCATAACTTCCGCTTCATTAAATACCCCTTTTACAAGCAAGTATCCATTTTCTTTGTAAAAATCGACATCTTTGGATTGTATCATCGTACCATGCCTCCATTTTATGGTTGCTCATTAAGTCTCTTTCTATTTATAATTATAGGAGATTATGCCATAGTAATCTTTTTCAACAGAGGACATAGTTTTGCACAATAAGGACATTTTTCTCGAAAAGGTGAGGCTCTTGTATCAGTATAAGGAAACGTATGCGATGTTGAATGAAGCTTTAACGGTCATCCAAGGTTCGCAAGCTGTCTTTAAAGTGCATTATTGGGGTGTTAATCCTTGTTTGTATGATAATCAGCCTCATAAGCATTCTTTTTTTGAGATTTGTTACATTTTGGATGGAGATGGTCTGTATTCAGAGGAAGACATGGTCTATCCACTACGAGCAGGTACGCTTTTTTGCTCAAAACCCGGCATTACCCACCAAATTCGTACGGAAAAAGGGTTAAACATTTTATATATTGCTTTCGAGCTAGATGAGACCTTATGTGATGATGCAATGCGTGAAGCATTCAATGGGCTTGCACTCCACGGTGATGCTGTTCTATATGAGGCAGATGATGTACCTACTGTGCAATTATGGCGATCACTTCTCATCCGAGAGGGGCATGGGAGTCTCCCGTATACGGCTATTCATTCGGTTGCCTATGCTTTGCTGGTGTCGTTCCCTGCTATATTCGGAAGGCAATCCAAGATGCCCGTCATTCGGCATAAAAGTACACATATTTTGATGCGCCGAGCCAAGCTTTATATCCGTGATAATCTCTCGCAAGCACTTCAGCTTAAAGATGTTGCAAGCTATTTGAGCGTTTCGGAGCGGCATCTGTCGCGCCTATTTTCAGAGGGAATCCATGAGAGCTTCACGAATTTCATTCGGAGTGAACGTATTCGCCAAGCGGCCCATCTGCTGCTGAGCAGCGACCTGCCGATTAAAGAAATTGCTGAAATGACGGGGTTTTCTTCCGTTCATTATTTTACTCGTACGTTCTTACTGGAGAAGAAGGTTCCGCCTGGCCGTTTCCGTCAAAAAGAGAAACGTTAGAATGGCTAACAATTTGCTACTTATGTAAATTCTACCCATAACGTATAATGGGATTAGTCTATAAACATTTTAATCAGTGAGAGGATGATTCCCGTGTTCAAGAAGTTTGCAGCAGATGCATTAGGCTTAAGTGATATTGGTAAAGTAATTAGTCCAGCGGATTTTGATAAGGTTGATTCTGATGATTATGTGATGCATGAGGATGGCGAGAAAATTTACTTCATTATTAAATCCAAGAAGGATGAATATTGCTTTACGAACCTTGCACTCATCCATTTAGATGGAGATAGTGCGATTAGCTCTAAGCGAGTGCTGAAACGTTTCAGCTACCATACACATGCGATTTCCCAAGTGTATATGGAAACGGCAGGAACGATCGATCTAGATGTTGAGATCAAATTCATTATTGGTAACACGAACTTCTCCATTGATGTGGATAAAAAGCAAATTGAACAGATCAAAGATTTGTACAAAGCTTTGATTAAAATTTCCGAGACAGTAGCTCATAATGACGAATTGTTCGAATACGCTAAGCAAAGCGTAGCTGTTGCGAAGGAAGCGACTGGTCGTATCTCCACACAAACGACTTCTCCTGTTACTCAATTCGATGCGATTACGGAGTCCACCTACAACTGGTTGAAAGGTAAGCATACGGAGTTGAAGGTTAAGGATTTCGGTGCTATCTTTGAGCGTTATATTAATAATTAAGAGTACAAGTAAGTTTGTTTTGCGAAGTGCAATAGAGTTTGCCGTAGTGAAGAAGCAATTATATTAAGCGTGAAGTACACGCCGCTAGCTCCTGTTTGTTGGAGTTGGCGGCGTTTTATTTTTCTAGGGAGGCGGCAGATGTGTTCGAGAAGGAATATGAGATCTTTTGGAATAAGCAAGTACGACAAGCACAAGGTCAGAGACTGGACATGCTGGGCAGGGATTTGACGGGAACGAAGAAACTTTTGGAGGTGGTACTGTTGCCTGTATTGGGGACGTTTGAAGGTTTGGAACTTGAATTTGAAATGATAAGTTTGTCAGGTGTGAAGATTTATGGGGACGTATGTCATCCCAAACTGCGGAAGTTAGCTTCGTTATGCACGCTGAGAAAATTACAAGAGACCGGTTCTCATTCGAAAGGGCACGGGCGCGAAGTGTCGCGATGCTTGGGTACACATATTTCCCGTATAGCCGAGATGAGCTTGAGAAAAAGACGAGTTTCTGTCAAAGAAACCTGTACGAATGGATTGGCCGATTCGGCAATGCACAGGGTTCTGGGTTGCTTCAGCTACCGGTTTATAAACGGGAAGTTTTGAGGTTTGGATTACTTTGTAATAAGCCTTTCCAAGTGGTTGATGTGTGCGGATGGCTGAAGCTTAAAAGAGTGGCTTTTGGACGAATTTTGAAAAATATGGAAGGTTTAACAAGAAACCATAAATTCATGGTTACTGAAAAAGCGGCAGCACTATTGCATGGGAAAATTAAGAGCGGCTTGATAGTCTACGAAAGAGACTAACTCGAGCGCGCCGGCGACAAATGAACTAGAGTTAGTTCACTGATTTCGATCTACCTCACATGCCTACCTCATTGTTATTGATGCACATTACCTCTGTATGGAAATTTCTCTCATATAAGCCACATTTCTTGAATACATATATGTAAAGTGACCTGCATGTCCAACCAAGAATTGAATGAGCCAAGGGGATGAGCATAGACCATGAAAGAAATTTCGATTCTGGGAATAGGCACCGCTGTGCCTGAATTCCGTCTTGACCAAGCAGATACTTCTGGGCGATTAACGGAAGCATTACGATATAACCCTAACTCTGCCCGTTGGGCAAAGAAAATTTTCAAACAATGCGGCGTAGAGACGAGATATACTTGCGAACCGAATCTGCTTCAAACAGCGGAGCATTGTCGGTACTTTTCACAATCGAATCAAGAAGCACCATCGACTTCCGATCGGATGGCTACCTATAAAAGGGAGTCAGTTCCCTTAGCTTTACAAGCGGCTGAGAAAGCCCTGAGTGATGCCAAAGTTGACGTGTCTGACATCACGCATCTGATCACTGTAAGCTGTACAGGACAGTTCTTGCCAGGGCTAGATGCCGCATTGACGCAGCAGTTGGGACTAGCTGCCAATGTGAATCGGATCCCTTTCAATTTCCTGGGCTGCGCTGCCGGATTGAAGGCTGTGTGTTTGTCCCGTCAAATCGCTTCCAGCAACCCGTTTGCCAAAATCCTAGTCGTCTGCGTGGAATTGTGTACCCTCCATATCCAGCCTTCAAGTGATCGTGAGGCTTTATTTGGCGCTTCCTTTTTCGGAGATGGGGCTTCGTCCTGTGTAGTCGGTGTCGCAAGTGAGCAGCAGCATCCCATTTTTCAATTAGGTAATGATCATTCGATTCTTCTGCAAGATTGCGCAGATGAAATGAAATGGGAAGTAGGGAATCACGGTTTTGATCTGTATTTGTCTCCGAATATTCCTAAGTTAATTGGGACCTGGATTCCCGAACAAGTCGCGCATCTGCTTGATGGCGGACCTAAACCGGAGCTTTGGGCGATTCATCCAGGAGGTAAAGGGATTATTGATGCGTTGGAGGAGGTTTACGGATTAACCGCTGAAGAAACGCGACCTAGCCGCACAGTATTGCGCAATTATGGCAATATGTCCTCGGCTACGATCCTTTTCGTCCTAGATGAAATGAGGCAGGAACTGGCGAACCGCGGAGCGGGACCGACAAGTGGGCTATCTCTTGCATTCGGGCCAGGACTTACCTGTGAAATGATTCAATTCACCTATCAAGGTGTAGCCGCCATACAAGAAACGAAGTTAGATGAAACGTATGTTTAAGGGGCTCAAACAACGGGCAATGCAGCATGAATTAATGGATGACTTCTCGTCGGGAGGCCCCGAGCTTCGGCAAGCTTTGCAACATTTGCGTCGGCTTAATCGTATTTTTGGCGCTGCAGGGCCTACATTGTATGGTTTTAAACGCTTATGGCTGCAAGCTGGCAAACCGAAGACATTAACGATTCTGGATGTTGGATCTGGTTCTGGTGATGTCAATCGCCATCTATTACGCTGGGCCGATGAGAATGGCGTAGAACTGCGTATTACGCTAGTCGATATTACCGAGGAAGCGTGTGCAGAGGCGCGCGAGTTCTTCCGTACAGAGCCACGTGTAAGCGTGATGCGGAGCAGTTTATTTCAGCTACCGGAAAATGGGGTCGATATTACAACCGGCACGCAATTTGTGCATCATTTTACGAATACAGAGCTTCCGCAAGTTGTGGGTTGTATGCTGAATGCATCCCGATTAGGTGTTGTCATTAATGATATTCATCGGCATTGGATTGCCTGGGGGGCTGTGTGGGTTACGGCTCGCGTTATCTCTAAGAATCGTTATATTCTGAATGATGGTCCCTTATCGGTAGCCAAAGGCTTTCGTGCGAAGGATTGGACGATGCTACGCCAATCATTGGACCTCTCCGACATGATCGTCTCTTGGAGACCCTTGTTCAGGTATGCGGTCGTCATTGTGAAAAGGGAGCGGGAACGATGACTCACATCTATGATGCAGCCGTTATCGGTGCTGGAATCGCAGGCAGCGTGATGGCCAAGTCGCTAGCTGATCATGGTTGGGATACGGTGCTGTTCGATCGTAAAACATTCCCAAGGCATAAGGTATGCGGGGAATTTCTATCCCCAGAATCTCTCGCGATGCTTAAAAAACTTGGACTACGTGAAGCAGTAGCTGCCCTAAAGCCAAGTGCGATCAAGCGGACAAGCTTAATCCTAAGTCGGGGAAAACCATTGGAGATTGCTCTTCCAGGAATAGCTTGGGGTATAAGCCGCTATCAGCTTGACGCAACGCTTCATCAAGCGGCTTTACGCGCAGGAGTTCAGCTGCAGACGGAAACAACGGTGATGTCTGTGAAACCCGGTGAGCAGGGATACCTCATAACTACGAAGCAGCGCGGTGTGGTTCACGAATATCAGGTACGTGCCGTTATTGCTGCTTGTGGCGCAACGGCTGTTTCTGGGCTGCAAAGCCAAACACCCCGCGACGCCATATCCATCAAAGGGGCGCATTTAGGCGTGAAATCCCACTATACAGGGTTGAATATGGATGGGGTTGTCGAGCTCTATTTTTTTGAAGGCGGCTACCTAGGTCTATCCCCGATTGAAGATGGGTTCGTGAATGTGGCAGCACTATTGGAACGAGAGGCTTTTCTGAAGACGGACAAATCCATTCTAGGGTTGATCGAGGCGGCATGCGCTAGGCATAGTAAGCTATCAGATCGCTTATCTTCTGCACAACCTGTTGCTGGCACACAAGCGGCTGTTGCACCTGTACAGTTAACACGTAAGCCCCTTGCGTGGGATATGTTTCCACGTTTAGGAGACGCTGCTATGATGCTGCCGCCGCTTTGTGGTGACGGGATGTCGATGGCGCTCCGCTCGGTAATGTTATGTGCACCATTCGCATCACGATATCTGAAGGGTCAGATCAGCTTAGTTGAATGGGAACGGGACTATACGGGGGCCATACATCGGGAATTCAAAGGGCCCTTGAAGTGGGGACATCGGTTGCAAGGGATGTTAGCTGTTCCATATTTGCCCAGCGTGATGCTTGCTGCAGCAAAGTTCACACCTGGATTGGCAGATCGATTCGTGCAAGCGACTAGACTGAAAGAGACTGAGAATTAAGGGGAGGGTTATGATCTTGCATAAACTAGCCCTGATATCCCTTCGATATCCCAAAACCATTGTCTTATTCTGGATCTTATTCTTCCTGTATTTTGGATGGTATGCCCTCAAGCTGCCTACGGTTCTGAAGGATCATGGGTTGATTTCGGATGGCGCCTTTGCCAAGGTCGAGCAAACACTCGCCACTGATTTTCACATTCCAGCGAATCCCGTCATTCTTGTATTTGAGAAAAATAACAAACTGGAGCCCCAGCTATTTGAGCGGTATTTACAGCAAGATTTGTTAACTTTGCACACCATGCAAGGCTTAAGAGAGATCATATCTCCGCTCGAACAGGAAGGGATGATCCAAGGGAATTACGCCTATGCGCTGCTTGGATTCGAGCAAAGTCCACATGATATGGAGCCTGTATTGCGTGAAATTCAGACACGATTACCCGGGCATCGAGAGATGAAAGTTTCGTTGACAGGGAAGTCCGTTGTGCAAGAAGATGTCAACCGAGCGAGTCAGCATGATTTGAGAAAAGCGGAAAGCTTAGGCATCCCGGCGGCTTTTTTGATTCTTTGGCTGGCATTTGGCGGGATGACTTCCTCGCTGATTCCTATCATCGTTGGCATTTTTGGCGTTACGAGCACGATGGGTATCATGTATGGGATAGGAACAAGAATTGATTTATCTAACTTTGTACTGAATGTTATTCCGATGGTAGGTCTGGCTCTGAGCATAGATTTTGCCTTGATGATGGTGAGTCGTTTTCGTGAGGAAATTCATGTTCTCCCTGTTGGACAAGCCATCCTAACTACGATGACAACAGCTGGAAGAGCCGTCTTATTCTCGGCACTTAGTGTTTTTTTAGGCCTCATGGGAATATTGTTCATTCCACTACCTATATTTTCGACCATTGCCTTGGGTGCAATGACTGTGTTAGCTGTCTCTGTTATGCTGACGCTAACGTTAGTGCCGGCGCTTCTAACCCTGTGGTGGCCAGCCATTCGAGCTGAACGTAGACCGCTTTATACGACAAAAGGTACGAACAATTTGTGGTTTGCCATGGCACGATTTGTGATGAGTAGACCTGTCCAAATGAGCCTACTTGCTGCTTGCATCCTCATTTGTTGTTTCCTGCCGCTGATACAGATGAAATTATCCATACCGGATGCGACCTCTTTGCCGAAAGGCTATGAATCCCGCGCAGCATTCGAGGCATATCAAACACATTTTGGAACGAAAACAAGTTCAGATGTCTATCTAGTTGCCACTGGGAAAATAACTCAATTAACCCAAAGTGATTGGAAGAACGCTTCTTTACTCGTACAAAAGTTAGAGAGGGATCCACTCGTTGAAAGGGTAGATTCGATTTATTCGAAATTACGAATGTCACATGATCAGCTCTATGTGTTATCTCAAAATCCGAATACGAGAGTGCATTACGAGCGTGTATTTGAAGCTTTTGTTCATAAGAATGAGATGTTCGTAAAGGTTCAATTACAAGGTGAACCCTCCTCACAGCAAGTGATGGATTGGGTGAGACGTTGGGGAATAAAGGGGGAATCAGGAACGCTCCCATTCCTTCTAGGTGGTGAGGCGAAGTATCAGCAGGAGATCTTCGATGATATTTTTAACAATTTAATCTATGTACTCCTGTTCATACTCATTTCGAACTATGTGGTCTTATTCATCGCTTTCCGTTCCATTCTCATCCCCTTGAAAACAATCCTCATGAACCTCCTGAGCTTAGGTGCGTCTTTCGGGATTCTAGCTTGGCTATTTGAAGAGGGGCATTTCGGCTTAGAACCGAGTAGGATCGCCATTATGATTCCTGTGTTTATCTTTGGACTGGCGTTTGGGATTTCGATGGATTACGGCGTTTTCTTAGTATCGCGCATCTATGAGGAGTACCAGCGGACGCATGATAATCAGCGATCTGTGCTAGCCGGCTTAGGGTCCATAAGTAAGATTATCAACTCTGCGGCAGCGATCATGATTGCGGTCACGTTACCGTTTGCTTTCGGAGATGTTGTTGGCGTAAGGCAGCTTGGCATTGGCATTGCAGCTGCGATCTTTATTGACGCGACGGTGATTAGGTTGGTGCTTGTACCTGCGTTAATGGTCATACTTGGCAAATGGAACTGGTGGGGACCAGGTGGGAGAAGGACGCGTACATAAGTGGAGTCGGCTATAGCTGTATATTTTTCAGTTAATGCCTGCGTCAAACCCAAGGTTGAACTATTTTGTTGACCCAACCTGTAAAAGCCCGTTAACATCCGCGCAATTGGATGTTAACGGGTTATTCTTATGTGAATTTGTTGGTTTCATCTACTATTTCACATCAATGACGACCGTACCAGAGACCAAGCCTTGTGCTTCAGCCTTCACGACGATCTGGCCGGACGTGATGCCAGCTCTAACATAGGCAAGCAGCTTGCCGTGATGGGCTTTCCTAAATTTTGAGCGATACGGCTCTAAATCCTGTACATCGCCGTTTTCTATGCCAATGATTTCACCAGGTCCATCGATGGATAGTCGTATGAGATCGTCTGCGAGATACACATATTTACCATGGCTGTCTGTGATCTCGATCTCAATATGAGCAATATCCTGTCCATTAGCACTCAATTCTGATATATCTACCCGTAAAATCAATTGGTCCGGTTGTGTGGCTGTTTCCAACGTACATGCACATCCGATACCCTCCGCGCTTCTGGCAACGACGTTCAAAATCCCTTCCTCAAAGCCGACTTCCCATGTCAGGTAGCCTAGCGAAGAATCATTCAGCTTCTTCGTTCCTAGCGACCGTTCATTAAGGAAGAGCTCTGCCTCCTCGCAGTTGGTATAACAGATGACATCCAGCTGATCGCCAGGCTTCCAGTTCCAGTGTGGCGCACCGCCATGCCATCTTTTGATACTTGTATAAGCGGGATCTTCTTTACTAGCCGTGGCTAGAAAAGCCATCGGTTCCGCGCTCCATAGGCTCTGACGGAAGTAATAGCTGGCTTTCTTAAAGCCGGCAAGATCCATGAATCCGGCTTGCGAAGCTCGAATAGGCCAGCCTTTGGCTTCGCCCATATAATCGATTCCTGTCCAAATAAATTGCGCACATATCGCGTCGTTGTCTTTGACGGCAAGCCAGGCCTCTAGGCTCGCGCTGTTTTCACTGCCAAAGGTAACCCGATTCGGATATTGCTGCCGCGCCTCCTCGTAGAGATGCTCTTTGTAATTGTAGCCCACCACATCCAATGTATCCGCATAGCCAATTAAATTCGCTAATTTGGGAAAGGCCAGAGCGGCAGTAACGGGTCTAGTCATATCGCATTCCTTCACATAGCGCACTAGTTTTTTTGCGATCGTAGTCAGTCTATCACTTTGCGGTTTATTCGGATCATATTCGCGCTCGGCGGCAGGTTTGTTGGCATCGTTATTGCCGGTCATGGTTTGAAAATACGGGTGACAATAGGGATCATTTGGATAATCTACTTCATTTCCGATACTCCATAAAATGATAGAGGGGTGATTCCGATCCCGCAAAACCATCTCTTTGATATCCAATTCTCCCCACTGAGGGAAATCCTCATAGTAGCCAAAATGCTTAGGCGGGTACACGTTGTGTCCTGTGGACCATTTGTGCTTCACGCCTTCCCATTCGTCAAACGCTTCATCAATGACGAGAAATCCCATGCGGTCGCATAAATCGAGCAAAAGAGGAGCAGGCGGATTATGACTCATTCGAATGGCGTTACAGCCCATTTCTTGAAGAGCCTGCAATCTACGCTCCCATACGGTGACTGGAACAGCAGCACCGAGTGTTCCTGCATCATGATGAACGCATACACCTTTTATTTTCATATTCACGCCATTTAAGAAGAAGCCCTTATCGGCATCAAATTCAAACCACCGAATGCCCACAGTGGTGTTCACGTGGTCGATGACTTCACCATTCTTCCTAATCTCCGTACATAAGACGTACAAATCTGGGGTGTCAGGAGACCATAGATGAGGGGAAGTCACGATGAGCGTTTGATTTATTTCCATACAGGAGTCAGTCTTAACGACAATCTCGTCGCCTACGGATTCGATCAGGCTTCCGCCCGCATCCCTTAAGGTATTGGAAAGCTCAATGGTCTCATCTGCTTGTGACTCGTTGGATAATCGTATGTTAACAGCAACGGTAGCTTGATCTTCCGAAACTTCAGGTGTTGTAACAAATACACCATAGTGATCGATATGTATCGCATCTGTGATCGTGATATAAACATCTCTATAAATGCCTGACCCAGTAAACCATCTGGAGTCAGCAATATCTTGGTGGTCCACTTTGACAGAAATGATATTTTCCTGTTTCCCAAAGGAGATGAAATCAGTGATGTCATAGGTAAAACTGCTGTAGCCGTAGGGACGTTTCCCCAGATAATAGCTGTTGCACCATACTTGGGCGTTATTATAGACCCCTTCGAAGGTAATGTTTACGCGTTTGCCTGCCAATTCCTGAGGAAGCACTAAGTTTTTACGATACCAACCTATGCCGCCAGGCAAGTAGCCTGTACCACTGGAATGCTCTTGTGAAAATGGTTCTTCAACGGACCAATCATGAGGAAGCGTCACATCACGCCAACTTGAATCTTCAAAACCTCTGTACCAGGCTTGGGATTCATCCCCTCTGAGAAACTTCCAATTCACATTGATATTTTCAATGATTCTGCTCCTATTCATCGTCTTACTCCCTTCTCATCTGAGCATTCACAAAATTGCAAGGATTTACGGTGTCGCGCTTTCATTATAAGATTAGAAATGGAGTAAGTGAATAAAACATATTGCTATTAGTATGCACAAAATTGCTATTGGAGTGATTGTGATGATTAATATATCCGGCAATGCGCTAGACGATTGGTATGAACAAGGCGTTGAGCGGAATGACTGCTTGCTGACGGTCAATTGTTGCGGTTATCAGAAGCTGATGACCATTGATTTGAATCGGAAGCGCGAACAAGGTCGTGTTGATTATCAGTTGATTTATTTGGTGGGCGGGAAAGGAACCTTTTGCTTGGATCACCAGTCACAAGAAGTGCATAAAGGCCAAATCGTCGTGTATGCTCCCAACGAGCCTCAAAATTACACGTATTTCGCGAAAGATGGCACAGAGGCGTACTGGATTCATTTTACTGGGCATGGTGTGCAGGACTATTTACAACAATATGGACTACTAGACGCCTCTATTCAAACCGTTGGCCTTGTAGATGAAGTGGGGGAGTTGTTTAAAAAAATCATCCACGAACTGAATATGAAGAAGCCTTTCAATGAGCATGTGACGACAGCCTATTTACTCACCTTGCTCGCGCTACTAGGTAGAAGGCTGCAAAGAACTGAAAATCAAGGAAAAGATGACCACCATTCTGACATCCATAGGATCATGGAAATCATGCACGAAAATTATAGTCAGAACTTGGTCGTTTCGGAGCTTGCCAAGACGTGCAACTTGAGTCTTTATCGATTTATCCATAAATTCAAGGATGTTACGGGAACGACGCCAGGCAAATATGTAACCAATATTCGTATCAATGAAGCTAAAAAGATGCTCTCAGAAACTTCCTTACATGTGAAAGAAGTCGCTTCCATTGTCGGCTATGACAATCCCTTGTACTTTAGCAGAGTGTTCTGCCAAGCTGTGGGAATCCCGCCCAGTCGATATAAGGATCAGGTAGAACTATAATTAGAGGAATTTCATGGCAGTCACCGAATTGGTCAAGTAGGAATTTGTCGAATTTTGGTGAATTGATCGTGTAAAGGAGATCTGCCATGCCTAATCTTGTGAAGTCGAGCCTATCCCGTCGATTTGTTAGAATGATATTGTTTTTCGCATTGCTTGTCATGGTTGGGGCAATTGGTGTTTCATTCATTGGCCATCATGTACAACAGTCTTATCAAGAGCGCATCACGCTGCTCAAAGAGAAAGAAAAGGCTACGGCTTCTATCTATCTCCACTACAATCAAATCTTTTTGCATGCAAGGGCCTTTTACGCCTTCCGCCAGGAGTTTGAATATGAGGCCGTTATGAAGGAAAAGCCGGATCTAGAGAAAGCAATAGAGACATTTGTGCAGCTTCCTTTAACTGATCAGGAGAAAGAGCTACTTACAACGTTAAAGTCATTTGAGAAAAATTATTTTGAAAATGTATTTCCGAAATACGTAAAGCTAGCGCATAACGAGGATCCATTGGCCATAGTGAAAGCTGGTGCAACGACACCTAACGGCAGTGTAGGGACAAGTATCTATGATTTGTTAGGCAAAATTAATGACATTTCGATGCTGAACTCGTCCCAATCGGAAACAGAAGCGCGGAACTTGTTTAAGACCTTATCCAATCTCAATTATGTATTTTTTGCGTATGTATTTGGCATTTTGGTATTCATTACTTTCCTGACATCGATCACGGCCAGGAACATGGGCAGACCGCTGCGCAAACTGGCAGATCACGCAGAAAAAGTGTCATTAGGGCAGTCGGTTGAGCTGGAAATGTCCAAGCGGAACGATGAAATTGGTCTTCTCAATCGGTCCTTTCACACCATGCTGCAGAAGATTCAAGTGAAGGAAGAAGAGCTCCTGTCGCAGAATGAAGAGTTAATTGCCCAGCAGGAAGAGCTACAGATGCAGCAGGAAGAGCTTCAGGAATTACTGCGTAAAATGGAAGAAAACGAAGAACTCTTGATGAGCGAAAGAGCGCTTACGAGAGACATTATGGATACCATTCAAGAAGGCGTTCAGTTCGTCAATGTCGAGGGGATCATCGTAAAGGCTAACTCAACGATGAATGAATTATTTGGTATTCCTGTGGGGCAGTCCATGTCAAATATCCAGTTAGCCCAGTTTATCTCTTCAACTTCGCATGTAATTGAGGATAACAGTGACTTAAAGTCGTTTATGATCTCACAGATTAGCGAAGAAGCGCTGGAGGAAAGGTCTTACATGTATGAGATCACCTCTCCGACGCGAAGGGTCATTCAAGCTTATGCGGAGCCGTTGTATAGAGAAACGGGGAGAATCGGAACGGTTTTTGTCCATCGTGATATGACGAAACAAGCTGAAGTCGACCAATTAAAGTCGGAGTTCGTAAGTACAGTAAGTCATGAGCTGCGTACACCGCTTTCCAGTGTATTGGGCTTTGCTGAACGATTGCTGACCAAAGAGATGAGTCCAGAAAAGCAACAGAAATATTTGAAAACAATTCATCAAGAGACTGTTCGGCTGACCGCATTAATTAATGATTTCCTGGATGTCCAACGGATGGAATCGGGTAAATCGACTCACCAGAAGAATCCAGTTGATCTCATTGAGGTATTAAATGGCGTCTTCACTTTGCAGCAAGGAAGCTCCACGAAGCATGAATTCAACGTTCATATCCCTAATATACCGTATGTTATTTCAGGAGATCAGAATAATCTGACGCAGCTTTTCATGAACCTCGTTAGCAACGCAGTCAAGTATTCACCAGAAGGCGGACGGATTACGGCGAAGCTTTACCATGTTGGTAATCAAGCTCTTGTTGACATTACCGATGAGGGATTGGGAATTCCGGAAGAAGCCATTCCAAAGCTGTTTACGAAGTTTTATCGCATTGATAATTCAGATCGTAGAGCCATTGGTGGAACGGGGTTAGGTCTTGCGATTGTGAAGGGCATTGTTGAGGCGCATGGCGGCGAAATTTCTGTTACCTCAAAACTAGGAGAAGGAAGTACGTTCCGCGTTAGCTTTCCTTTGATTTCGATGCCTGAGATTACCAACGGGGAAGAGCTGCTAACCGCTGCAGCACATGAATTCACAGGTAAAACCGTCGTACTCATCGAGGATGACGTCAGCTTGACGGAACTTCTCACTGAGGAACTCACTGAGAAAGGCTTTCGAGTCATCAACTACACGACTGGCGAACAAGCGGTTAAAGAGATGCCAATGAAGAAGCCAGTTGCGGTTATCGTTGACATCATGCTAAACAATAGTATTGACGGATGGCAGATTATCAATCTCATCAAGGAAGATCCAGCCTTGCATGACTTGCCTATCTTCATTTCTTCCGCACTGGACGAAACTGAGAAGGGGAAGGAAATTGGGGCAAACATGTATTTCGTCAAGCCATATCCACCTAGCCAATTGTCGGGTATGTTGCTCGAGATTCTGCGGTGTTCATAACCGGGTGGCAGCTTATATGTTAACAATAGTACGACGTAGTTTTAATCTCCAATTAACAGGTAGCTTGTATAATACAAAGAAGGACCGACTATACAAACAGGGAGATTACAACTATGGGCATTCATACTTATTTTAGGTCTTTAAATGAGCTAGAAAGAATCATACGATGTCCAGGGAAGTTCAAATTTGAAGAACATAGTGTAGCGGCTCATTCATGGAAAGTTGTTCAATATGCCAAAACACTTGCGGACATCGAAGAGAAGAATGGCGCCAGAATTAACTGGAAAAAGCTATATGAAATTACCAGCAGCCACGATTATGGTGAAATCTTCATTGGAGATATTAAAACGCCTGTCAAACATGCGTCACATGAACTCCGACTTTTGATACAACAAGTAGAAGAAGGAATGGTCTATAACTTTATTGAGGAACATATCCCCGCAGAGTTTAAAGAGACTTTCCATAAACAACTGCAAGAAGGTAAAGACGGTTCAATAGAAGGACTGATTTTGGAAGTTGCAGATAAAATGGATCAAGTGTATGAGGCATTTGCTGAGATACAAAAGGGAAATACAGAAAAAGAATTCGTTACCATGTATCGAAATGCTTTAATTAAAATCAAAAACATTGATTTATTTTGTGTGGAATATTTCTTAACTAACATTCTCCCCGATATAGTAAATGATGAGATGGCTTCACTTGTTGACATCAAAAGGATAACGGAAGAGGCGTTGGCTGACGTTCAAAACGTAGAAGGAAGAATGGCGAATAAGGTAGGAAATCGTAATGTATCTACAATGTCAGTGAATGAAGTGTATCAAACATGAAAATAGGCATGGAGAAAAGCATGTTCGATCAATGAGATATCATTGATTAGACATGCTTATTTTTGTTCTAATCCAAACGTTCAATTAGATTGGGAGTACCCGAGACTCTTTTTGAACGGATATCCATTTGCTCGTCGTGAACTCCTCGAAACCATTTCCAGCAGCTTGATGCCTGATCGAATAGAAAGCGATTAGTTGTGCATACTAAACCTGATAATTAGGCGATGCATATATCTTTAAAAGTTAACGTTGACGTTAACGTTTGAAAAGATTATGATAATCACATCGCGATAGGTAACGATGTGGATGGGAGTGTATACATGGATAAATTCAAAATTGATGATGTGGCCAAAGAGAGCGGATTGACGAAGCGAACGATTCGATACTACGAGGAAATCGGATTATTATTTCCGCCAGAACGAAGTGAAGGCGGCATGCGCTTATACACACGTAAGCATATCGAAAGGTTGAGTCAAATCGTGAATGCCAGAGATGTTCTTGGATTTTCACTCATGGAGATTCTGGATTTCGTTGCGATTCGAGAGAAAATGGGCGAGCAAAAAGAAGTCTATTTGAAAACTGGTGAAGCTGAGCAAAAGCTGCAGCAACTAAAAGAAATGAAGGTCATGGTCGACCAACAGCTAGAAATGGTAGATCAGAAGCTCAACAAAATGATTGAATTTCGCAAAGAAATTGAACACATTCAGAAACGAATCAACGATGGTATCACTAAAATGTCAACATAAAAGGAGTCTTCTGAAACATGCAACCTACAGCTACGAGCAAGGCCAATACGGCCGCACAGCCGCATCAGAATGCGCAGAAAGTCAGTATGTTTAGTCAACCGAAAGCGGTATGGGCGGTCGTTTTCGCCAGTATTATCGCTTTCATGGGTCTCGGTCTAGTCGACCCGATTTTACCCGCTATTGCTAAGAAGCTACATGCATCACATAGTGATGTTACCTTATTATTCACAAGTTATAATGCCGTCATGGCTGTAGCCATGTTGATCACAGGCGTCGTCTCGTCCCGTTTAGGCATCAAAAAAACGTTGCTCGCTGGCATCATCATCATTGCTCTTTTCTCTGCCTTAGGTGGTATGTCAAATAGTATTTGGAGTCTTGTTTGGTTACGTGGGGGATGGGGACTCGGTAACGCGCTATTCGTTGCTACGGCGTTGTCAGCGATCGTATCTTTGTCCAAAACAGGTGTCGCACGTTCCATTATTTTGTTCGAAGTAGCCGTTGGTCTGGGGATCTCTGTAGGCCCTCTGTTAGGGGGAGAGCTTGGTGCTATCTCTTGGAGAGGTCCATTCATCGGCGTAGCCGGACTTATGGTCATTGCCTTCTTTATGATTCTTTTTATTATGCCTAAACCACAAACTCAAATTCGTCCCAAGAAAGCTTCATTGGCCGATCCGTTCCGCGCCTTAAAATTCAAAGCACTTCGTACATTTGGAATCGCAGCTTTTCTATATAACTTCGGATTCTTCACCTTGCTTGTATACGCTGCACTCGTATTGGGGAAATTAGGATTGGATGAGCATCAACTCGGTTACGTTTTCTTAGGTTGGGGACTTATGCTTGCGTTTACTTCTGTCTTTACAGCGCCGAAGCTGCAGAAACGCTTTGGTACAGTACCGTCCATGTGTGTTCAATTACTTCTGTTCGCTGTTACTTTGTTTGTCATGGCGAACTGGACGACAGATAAAACCGTCATTATCGTCGCTGTCATCATCGCAGGCGCTTTCCTTGGAAATAATAATACCTTAATCACAACCGCGGTTATGAACGCGGCACCAGTCGAACGTCCAACAGCGTCGGCGGCTTACAGTTTCTTGCGTTTCATTGGAGGGGCCATCGCTCCATTCCTGGCAGGCAAGCTAGCTGAATGGTTTAACCCACATATGCCGTTTATCGTCGGCGGCGCATGTGTTGTTGTGGCTGTCATTTATCTTTGGCTGAACCACCAACATTTGAAACATGTCGATGATGTTGAGAGTGCGCATTAAAATGTTCGGAGAGCCCGCTAATCAGCGAGGCTCTTTTGTTTGTTCTAGGTAACTTTCACGGGATGGACAAACAAAATGTTCAGGAATGTGGCGAAAGTGGGGAATCCCAATGTTCGAATTGTTCATAGAACTTGTGATAATTCACTATGAAATAGCCCATGAATCCTCTACCATTAGCATCAGTTGGATGAGGAATGGGGGGTGAACATAAAGCTGAAAGATGGATATCTCAGTAGGATTGAAGTACCGCTTGTCTCAGTTTAGAACGAAAGGATGAGAGCCGTGTACGTTCATTCAAATGAAAAATACGTAAGTAAGTTGTTCATTGCAGGATTAATTGTTGCACTTTTCCTATCATTGTTTTTGACCACACAAAAGGCTGAAGCTGCAAGCGTTACCATTCCAAGTAATGGCGTTCAAATAAAGGATAGTGCAGGAAATCTTTTGCAAGCGCATGGCGGAGGTATTATTAAAGTAGGATCGTATTACTACTGGTTCGGCGAAAATAGAAGCGGGGATAACTTAGTCGCTTGTTACCGCTCCACAGATCTCAAAACCTGGGAATTCCGCAATAATGTGCTCAAACATTCGTCAGCACCTGAACTCGCGACTGCGAATATTGAGCGGCCTAAAGTCATTTACAATGCCTCTACTGGTCAATTCGTGATGTGGATGCATAAAGAAAATGGCGTAGATTACAGCGAAGCAAGAGCGGCAGTTGCGTACTCTTCTACTATTGATGGCAACTACACTTGGCAGGGCAGCTTCCAACCACAAGGTCAGTACATGTCTCGCGACGATACCTTGTTCGTGGATGATGATGGATCTGCCTATTTCATTTCATCTGCCAGGGAAAATTTAGATACGCATATCTATAAGCTTTCTTCCGATTACCGATCCATCGCCTCTTTAGTTCAGAAGGTTTGGGTAGGTTCTCAACGTGAAGCAGCAGCTATGTTCAAAAGGAATGGCGTCTACTTCCTCGTGACCTCGGGAGCAACCGGCTGGGCGCCGAATCAAATGAAATATGGGACAGCAACTAGCATCGCAGGGACATGGAGTGCGCTTAGCAACGTCGGAGACGGTACGTCATTTGATTCACAGCCAGCTTACATTGTCCCTGTTCAGGGCACTTCTACAACATCCTACCTCTATATTGGGGATAGATGGGCAGGTGCATGGGGAGGCATTGTGAATGACTCGAGGTACGTATTCCTGCCGATATCCTTCCCATCGAATACTTCTATGAGCCTTACGTATTATGACAAATTAACAATTGATACGGCGACTGGCACGATTTCGGGATCGAATTACAGCATTAATTCAACTACGAATTACAAGATACTCAATCGGAATAGCAATAAGTCATTGGCCGTTAGCGGCACGGATAAAACACTTAGTGCAGCACCGATTCAGCAGTTTACGGATACGACGTCGCTGTTCCAGAGATGGCAATTCGTGAAGAAAGCGAATGGTTACTACAGTATTATAAACAAACAAAGCGGCAAATATATGGATATAAATGGTCAATCCACGGCGGATGGCGCAACGAACATTCAATATCCAAGCAATGGCGGTAAGAATCAAGAATGGCTGCTGGTCGATCTCGGAAATGGTTATTATGCCATCGAGAATCGCAATAGCCGTAAATTTATGGATATCAGTGGCAGCTCCACAGCGGATGGTGGACAGAACATCCAATATACGTGGAATGGCGGCAATAATCAGCAGTGGACGATTAATTAAATGGATTAGTCTTAAGAGGATGGGAACCTATTCCCTTCCTCTTTTTATTTCCTGATTCATACGAGTGTCAGCGTCCTAGAATTGATCACGTTCTTCCCTGAAATTATCATAGACAGGGCTAAAGCCGAAGGCTAACATGGTATCATAGAGGATATTTGGCAGTAGGTTGTCTTACAGGGGGGAACCGGCGATGTATAAAATTCTGGTCGTGGATGATGAACCGACAGTTAGTGCGGGGATTAAAAGTTATTTGATGAGATCAGAGCTGGGAATCGATCATGTGGAAACCGCTTCGAATGGGTTTGAGGCATTGGATTGCTTACGCATGGACACTTATGATCTCGTATTGACGGATATACAGATGGGGATGATGAATGGGATCGAACTGATGGAAGCGATTCTTTTGGAACAGCCTCATCTTCCAGTCATTGTTATTTCCGCCCATGAGAAGTTTGACTTTGCCAAGAGAGCGCTCCGATTAGGTGCCAAGGATTATTTAATCAAGCCCGTAGAGTTGGATGAACTCATGCGCGTTGTCGGCAAAGCCCTCCAAGAGAAGAAAGAAATGGGCAGACTGACACTGCAACGTCCAGAGGCGGATCGTAGCCAAGATGGTCATTTGCTCAAAAAGAGGCACGAAGCGCTCATCGAATTGGTAACGGAAACCGATCTGCAGGAGAAAGATTATGAAGATCTTCTTCGTGAAATCGGGAGCTCGCTCAAAGAGCAAGGCTATTGGTATGGTATCGCCGCCGTTCATTTGAACCTGAGTAAGGGTGGATTCAGTAATCAAGACATTACATTAATGGACCGAAAGCTTTTGAAATATGCCTCGGTGAATATATTGGAAGAAAGTCTATCGGATTGGTGCGGCGTAGCCTTTTATGGATTTGGTAATCAGCTTGTTTGTGTGATCCAATTGGAAGCATCCGATAACGTGGACACGCGGTTGCCGATGAATTCGCAATTGAATCTGATCGGTCAAACGATCATTATTAATCTGAAGCAATATTTGAACGTAGACGTCACCGTCGGGATGAGTACACTTAGCCCGGATTTGTCGATGCTGCCGAAGCTGATGGAAGAGGCGAATGCGGCCATTGAATGGCGCAAGCTGCACCCTGATAATAACGTGCTTTATTATGAAGATATGTCGGCTCTAGGCAATATGAGGATGATGGAATGGGCAGCCATGGTGGAAGAGATCGTGCTCCACATGAAAACGGTGGATGAAGTAAGGCTTGCGCAGGAGCTGCAATCCGCGGTGAAAATACTAGCAAACGTGACGCATTCAGATGGCTTGTTTCATAGTTGCTTCGGATTATTGGTGTATCGTTTGTATGGATTACTTTTTGATAATGGACAAGAATCAAGCAGTTCCTTCCGTCAGTATGATCCGGATGTATACTTCAGAGGTATGGAAATCAGCCGGAAAGTAGCCTGTCTACATGAGTATGTTCAAGGGCTCTCTGATGTGATCCGTGCCTGTATTAGCGAGAGGGATCAGACGGTCGTATCGCGCATAACGGCTTACATTAACAATCATTATGGCAATCATGAGCTGAAGATTCAGGATATAGCGGGTGAAGTGCATTTCAGTGCAGCCTATGTGAGTTATTTGTTCAAAAGGGAAACAAACAAAAATGTCTGGGACTTCGTCTCCGAGGTACGGATTGAGGAAGCGAAGCGTTTGCTTGCTGTAACCGATCTGAAGCGGTATGAAATTTCGTATCAAGTGGGGTATCAGTCGCCGGAGCATTTCAGCCGAATGTTCAAACGTTTCATCGGAATCTCTCCGGCAGATTATCGCAAAGAGATCAGGGGGAATTAAACTGAAGCTCCAATATAAAGTCATTGTGGCATTCTGTTTGTTCATCATTGGGCCGTTTCTGATAGTCGGTTGGATCTCCTTCTCTCGAACCTCCGCTACGATTAAGGACGAGGTCGGGAAGACGATGCTTCAGTTAGTGAAGCAGAATCATGCCACGGTGGAGAATTCGTTGTCTTCAGTCAGAGATAAGACGGTAACATTTCTGGATAATCATTTTTTCAGCAACCCCAAGCAATTTGCTTTCTGGACTCATATTGAGACAATAAATGCCTTAAGCGAAGCAGATACGATTCTGGATCGCTGGTCATCAGATGGCACCGAATATGCCATCTATATGGCGAATAGAGGAAATCGACCATTTCCAATCAATGCACTTTATAAAAAGCAGGGGCTTATTTATCTGGATAGCAGCAGTACTTACCCGGAATGGGCTTTACAGACCCAAGAAGAGAAAGGGGCTGGAAGTCTTCGACTAGCCAAGTCGAGTTCAGGGCAGCCAACAGTGACGTTTACACGAAGTATTTTGAATCCGGAAAAATATGATGAACTGATTGGTTTTCTAGCTGTTTCCAAAGTTGAGGTTTTATTGACCAAAAATCTCGTTTCGGTCCAACTGCCCGATCATGCAGGGGTCTTCTTATTCGATGACCGGGACGAATTGCTGTTGAAGTCTGGTTCGGCAGACATGGAACTGTCGGAATTGCCAGATGACCTTCGCAATAAATCAAATGGCTATTATTATTCGGAATCCAAATATCTCTACGCCGTTTCCTATGAATTTAACTTCAATACACGATTAATCTATAAGATTCCGTTGGATTCCATTATGGGAAAACAAACGAGCTTTCAACAGTTAATCATGGTGATGCTGGCCATCTATTTAGTTTTAGTTTTGCTGTTCGTCTTGTATTTGCTGCGAAATATCATTAAACCTTTGGCTCGGTTAGTCACATTCACACGCGTGTATGAGCTGGGCAGACCTTTTGACTTTGGAGATCCGTCATCACGTTCACGATCGGATGAGTTCGGCGTTTTGTACACGGCGTTTATTCGTATGACGGGCAGGCTGAATGAATCGATTGAAGAAAACTATGGGATGAAAATCAAACAGAAGGAACAGGAGTTGAACACACTCCATTCTCAAATTACGCCGCATCTGCTTTACAATACATTAGATTCGATCTACTGGTATGCGCTAGAAAGCGGCAATCACGATGTTGGCGGCATGGTCAAAGACTTATCGAAACTGCTGCGCATCGGGTTAAGCAAAGGGAAGAGCATGATTCCGATCAGCGAAGAACTGGAGCATGTTCGTGCCTATATTCGCCTTCAAATGAAGCGTTATCCAGGGAACTTCGAAGTGTTCTGGGACATTGATGAAGACCTCGAAGTGTTCAAAATGCCCAAGGTCATCATCCAACCACTAGTGGAGAACGCGATATTCCATGGTATTCAGAGTATGGATGGGGAAGGCCATCTGTGGGTTCGATTGAAACGCGTCGAAGATGAGATTCATATCCTAGTTGAGGACAATGGATTCATACCAGTGAATCTCGATAAGCTCCGCATGATTGTCAGCGGGGAAATGGACGACAAGGGATATGGCATACGTAATGTTCACCAACGTATACAGCTGCATTATGGCGATACTTATGGGTTAAGCTACCGTCTGCGGGACGGCGGCGGGCTTATCGCCACCATTGTGATTCCGATTCATCCAAGTGAATAACGTGAGTAATGATCCGGCCCTGGGCCGGATTTTTTGTTTAATAAAAATTGCAAAACAAATCGGTGACCAGTCGCTCGCTAGCGCACAAATATTGTGCGCAAGGATAGGTGCATGCCGACTATTCTAAGGTTTTGGGGAGTGTGTCAGGAGTCGCGGCGCGGTCGTATTTTCACAAAGAGTAGTGATTTTTCCATACAAATACTTGATGAGTATTCATCACGTTCTTATGCGGATACATCATCGAAATAAGGTATTCCGTATTCTATACTTTATTTAACAGAGAAAGGAGTGGACGCAGTGAGAGAGACAACCGCACCTGCACGAGAGGCAGGGCAGACACGATACCGCGCAAAGGGAGTTAAGTTTTGGCGGAGCTTCTGGCAATTCAGAACGCTGACATTGATGCTATTGCCTGCAGCCCTCGTGCTATTGCTTAATAATTATTTACCGATGTTCGGGCTATTCATTGCCTTCAAGAAAATCAACTATGTCGATGGTATTTGGGGGAGTCCTTGGGTTGGCTTCGATAATTTCAAATTTCTATTTATTAATGGATCTTTGTGGAGGATTGTAAGAAATACGGTAGGTTACAGCATGACGTTTATGATTGTGAATTTGATTTTATCCGTGGCTATTGCCTTGGCACTCAATGAGCTCCGGAGCCGAATAGCGGTCAAGAGCTATCAAAGTTTCCTAATTATGCCCCATTTTTTATCCATGATCGTCATTAGTTATCTTGTTTATGCGTTCCTGCACCCGACACATGGCTTCATTAATTCCACTGTGATGGAATGGCTGGGTAAAGAACCGGTGTCTTGGTACATGGTGAAGGAATATTGGCCATTCATACTCATCGTGGTTAGCGCTTGGAAAGGCGTAGGTATTGGTGCCGTCATCTACATCGCAGCAATCGCCGGCATTGATACTGAGTATTATGAGGCAGCAGTCATTGACGGAGCCTCGAAGTGGAAGCAGATGATGCATATCACGCTACCTTCGATTATGCCGATTATCATCATCATTACAATTCTGAATATGGGACATGTGTTCAATTCAGATTTTGGACTATTTTACCAAGTGCCGTTAGACTCTGGCGTCTTATATCCAGCCACCGATACAGTAGATACGTATGTGTACCGTGTTTTGACGCAACTGAATGATATCGGCATGTCCTCAGCAGCAGCTATGGTACAGTCGGTTCTAGGCTTCATTATGGTATTTCTGACGAATGGAGCAGTCCGTCGAATAAATTCGGATCAAGCTTTATTCTAATTGATTGGATAGGAAGTGAACCTGATGTTTTCCAAATCGTATCGAAGGGAAAACCGAATTTCCCCACTGGCTGAGACAATACTTAATGTCATTTTCATCTTATTATCGCTAGCCTGCGTACTACCTGTCATCCTCGTCATCATTGTATCCGTCACACATAATGATTCTTTGATCAATGAAGGATACAGCTTCTTCCCTTCGAAATACTCGTTGATCGCTTATCAGACCGTATTCAAGGATTTTACGACGATGGCAAATGCTTACAAAGTTTCTATTGGAATTACCGTTGTAGGCACCCTATTAAGTGTCTTACTGATGGCATTATACGCGTATCCTTTATCTCGCAAGGATTATCCTTATCGTACCGTGTTTACTTTCTTTCTTTTTTTCACGATGTTATTTAACGGCGGAATTGTGAGTCGTTATATGATCTATACCCAGACGCTTCATCTGAAAGATTCGTACATGGCCTTGATCCTACCGCTATTAATCGTTCCATTCAATGTGATTATTATGCGTACATTTTTCCAGTCAACGATTCATCCCGCATTGATTGAATCTGCGCGAATTGATGGAGCAGGTGAGCTGCGTATCTTCTTACGCATTGTACTTCCCTTATCGTTGCCAGTGCTGGCGACGATGGCCTTATTCTCAACGATTAATTATTGGAACGATTGGTTCAATGCTTTGCTCTTCATCAATAAGGAGCATATGTATCCCATACAATTCCTGATGTTGCGCGTGCTGAAAGATGTTCAGTATATCCGCGAGAATCTTACGGTAGCTGCTCAGAATCCAGAGTTGCTTAAGAATTTGCCCAATGAGTCACTGCAAATGGCCTTAGCTTTTATTGCTATGGGACCCATACTGATTGTCTACCCGTTCTTTCAAAAATATTTCGTCAAAGGTTTAACCGTCGGTGCCGTCAAGGGTTAATCACAGTAATACCGGCTGCGGATTGCTACTCGCTTTCATCAGCCGTTTCTTATAATATTCATTACAGGAGGGTCCACAATGAAACGTAGAAAATCAGTTATGCTAGCCCCTATGGCGCTAGCGCTAGGATTAACCGCAGTACTGCCAGCGTGTTCCAGTGATAGCAAAGTAAGTACATCTGCAAGTCCAGCATCGACTGCCGCCAGTTCAGCAGCTCCAGCTAGTCCGAAAGCAACATTGGAGCCTTATGATGTTTCTCTCCTTTATCAAGCCAAACCGATGAAGGACGATGCGCTCGTTCAGGAAGAACTAAATAAATATTTGAAAGAAAAAATCAACACAACAGTTACCCTCCAGCCAATTGCTTCAGCCGATTATAAGAAGAAAACAGAGTTGATGATGAACACGGGTGAGAAAATGGATCTCGTATTCACAGCTTCATGGCTGGATTTCTCTGCGAATGTGACGAAGGGTGCCTTCTTGGAGCTTGATACACTGCTCGATAAATTTGCGCCAGAAACGAAAAAAATGCTTCACCCGCTATATCTAGAAGCACCACGCTATAAAGGAAAGTTGTATGCGGTTCCAACGGATAAAGAAATCACACAGGGAAAAGCCTGGACATTCCGTAAGGATATCATTGACAAGTATCAAATTCCGATCGACAAGATCAATAAGGTAGAAGACTTGGAGCCGTATTTTGAAAAGATAAAAAAAGATAATCCGGACATCATCAATAACTATGTTGCAGGCGGGACTTCTAACGGCGCGAGCTTCATGATGTATGAATCCAAGTCGAATTATCGTCCGATCGGGCCAACTCCTGCTAAAATGCCGATGTTCTTCTTGGATTATAAGTCAACGGATATGAAGGTTAAAACTGTGCTGGATCAAGATATTGTTGATTTGAATAAATCCGATGCAGAAACGTACCGTAAATATTATGAAAAAGGGTATACCAATGCTGATGCAGCTACGGTAACGACAAATATTGGGGAAATTCGTAAGCAAGGTAAAATTTGGGTGCAATCCACAGTGTGGAAGCCAGGTTCTGATATTGAGTTGAAGATTGCCGACAACGGCGCGTATGACTGGGTTTCCCGCGTTATCGAGGAGCCAATTGTAACGACGGATTTGGCAACAGGTTCCATGCTTTCCATTTCCAGAACTTCGAAAAACCCAGAGAGAGCGATGATGGTTCTTAACTACCTTCATACAGATCCTTACGTAATCAACCTTCTTGTCAATGGAATTGAAGGCAAACACTACAAAAAAGTAGGTCCAAACCGTATCGAACCGATTAAAGATTCCGGTTATGATAGCCAAGTATTCTGGGTGCTTGGTAACCAATTCTTGAACTACATGAAACCTGGTCAACCAGACGACCTGTATGACAGCTGGAAGAAATTCAACAATGATGCAAAACGCTTCCCGTTAATTGGATTTGTTTTCGATGACACGAATGTGAAGAATGAGATTGCTCAGTTAACGACAATCGTGAACGAATATAAAGTGACTAGTACGGGGGCAGTGCCGAATCCTTCGAAATTGCTTGATGAACGTAATGCGAAGTTGAAAACAGCAGGACTTGAGAAAGTTAGTGCAGAGCTTCAGAAGCAAATCGATGCTTGGTGGAAAGAAAACAAAAAATAGGAAGAGCAAGAGGTGATTACCGTTGAAACCCCAGAACCTCATTTACACTTTCGTTAGCTATGCCTCCCACTATGATACACCTTGGGGACATGGAACTGCTGTCGAAGGTGTGGAGCGAACAGCAAGATTAGCCCATGCACATGGGATACCCGTGACATGGATCGTCAACCGAGGCTCAATACCCGTGTTGGGTGAGCAAATTCGGCAGTGGCATGAGGCTTATGGCGACGATATCATTCTGCAATGTCCTTTCTTCATGGAAGATATGGGGATGTCGAAGGATGCATTGAAAGGGCGTCTGGAAGCCGATTGGAATCTTGTGAAGGAAGCTTTTCCTTGGGCCACAACGAAGATTGCAGGCAGAGGAAAGATTTACAATGAAGTGATTGAAGTGCTCGAGGAGCTGGACTTTCAGGGCATGTGGGGCTATTGCTGGGAGCAAGTGTGGTGGGATGGTATAACACATAAAGGGATCCCTTGGGGATCCTGGTATGTGGATAGCCATCGATACAAGGTTCCACATCCTGGCAAAGGCAAAGTCGTTGCCTGTGAATGGACTGCACGGGATCTGCATTTGTCCTACCATACAGGAAGTCCTGTCATCTATTCGACCGATCCTAATGATGTGTTGCGTGCAGGTTTATGTACGGGGGAAGAGATTACGTATTGGAAAATGCTGTTTGACGAATATTTGGCCAATACGGATCACAATGAGCAGGTGTTCTTTCTGCAACAGCAAGAGGCACATGAAATGGAGTTCAGTGATCGCTTTCAAGTGTTCCCGGCTTCCCATGTTGAGGCATGCGAAGGGATGCTCGACCGATTCTTTGCCTACGTGGCACAGTGTGGCGTAACACTCACAACCTTGCCGAAGGCGCTCGCTAGCTATCATGAAAGCAACGCAATTACTGCACCGTCCTATATGTTAACCAAAGATAAACCGATTCGGCCAGAAGTCAACGACTACACCATGACGCTCGGTGGTGTTGCTGCAGGGCCTTGGCCGGATACGTTCTTCTACTATGACAGTCAGTGTCAGATGGTATTCGTCAAAGGGGAATGTAAACCGCGGCTTGTCCGCAATTATGTCGGTCAGTGGGATATGCAAGACGAATTCGAGGAAAAGATTCCACCGTTATTCATAACGACGTACGAGAAGACGAGTGAACGCATCGAGCTCGTTTACGAGATCGGGAATTGGAAGCCGATGCCGTTCGGACTAACGTATTGGGATGATGAGCTCAGCGACTATGAAATCGAAAGTTGCTCAAGCGATGTGGAAATGAAAGTGATTCAAGATGAATTAGCTTTTCTGCGCTTCAATCTGACTGGAGAGAAAAGAACGATACGGCTAGTGTTCCGGAGAAAGATGTAGGTAATGGAAGGTCAGAAGGAGGAGCCTCGCGTTTGCGGGGTTCCTTTTTTCTTTGGGGCAGCAGGACCCGCAGAAGTAACAGAAATAGTCGATGTAGCTTAATTTGCCCAACTCCCAGAATTGATCACAAGATGTAGAGATTACATCATCGTTCGATCATCCAAGTTTTCGTATAATTGAAATGTAAGCGATTACCAAAATATTCATGCATAGGAGGAATGGTTAATGTCAAGCACCACTCGAATGAAAGGAAGGTCAAGGAGATTTTGGTGCATGTGTTTAGGCTTGATCCTTGCGTTAAACACCCTGTTGATTTCACCAAGTACAACCTCAGCAGCTGTAACACCGCTGCCAGGACCAAACAATCCGCTGCTTTACGACGATTTTAATGGCGGTGGTCTCTACAAGCAGAACTGGATGAATTGGTTCAACCAAGCTGGTGGAACAGGCACATTTTCAAAAACAACCGTAGACTCGCGTCAAGTCGGGTTATTCACGCAAACGCCAACGTCGAGCTCTTCCTGGGCGAAATTCCAGCCCATGAATGAGACAGTCGATTTGACGGGTTATCGCTATTTGAACGTTACCATGAAAAATCCTGGGTATGCGAATTCGCTCATTCGAGTTGTAGTTGGAGACGGAACAACCAACTATAATTTGACCAATGGATGGGTTGCCATTCCGACAACATGGACGACGAGTCAATTTGATTTGAACGCTTTGACACCAGCGCTGAACAAAAAAACGGCTAGGTTTGAAATTTGGCTCCGTCAATCCGGAGGCACATATGGTGAGACACTGATTGATGATATTTTCGCATCTACGGACAACAGTGGCACTGCACCAACGTTAACAGGCAGCATGACGGCTAACTCGACGAGTGGTTATAACCAGAACACATCCTTTACTTTCAAAGCGACATATACGGATGCAGATAATGAGAAGCCTTTCGCTATGCAGCTTGTTGTCGACGACACCCTCTACGATATGAGGGAAGAGGATAATGCGGATACCACCTATTCCAATGGCAAAAATTATTACTACATCACGAAGCTGCCCGTGGGATCACATACGTATTATTTCCGAACGACGGATTTGACGTCGAATCAAGTATCAACGACGATCCAGAATCAACCTGTCGTTACGAACACGGCTCAAGTTATCGACGTCACGGTCAGCCAAGCAGGATATAACGCTGGTGCGTTTAAAAATGCCAAGGTGACAGCGCAGCTTGCTCTAACGGATACGTCGTATGTCGTGAAGAATGGTGCAACAGTTGTTGCTTCTGGCAATATGACGTACGATGGTTTCTTTTGGAATAAACACGTATATTCAATCGATTTCTCATCCATCACAACTAGTGGAACGAATTATACCGTTGTCAGCAATAACATCTCATCTTTTCCTTTCGCCATTCAACCGAACATTTGGACGAATTACAAGGATGAAATGACCGCTTTCTATCGCATCTTGCGCGCGAGTGTGGCAACTTCCGATGCTTATCCTGCTGGATATAGCACGGTAGCACCATCGGCTAATATTTACCATGCAGCTGGTCATTTGGACGATGCGCAATCGGCTGACGGATTGACGCACTATGATTTGACGGGCAGTTGGTATGATGCAGGAGATTATGGCAAATATGGCGGCAACCAATGGGTAGGCAGCGAAATTGCTTTAGCCTATATACGGCATGCTGACGCAGCCAGCTCCAAGTTCGATAATGACAGCAATGGTATTCCTGATCTTGTTGATGAAGCGGTATTTGGCAGTGAGTATTTGGTCAAATTCGCGAATCAACTTGGAGGAGAAATGTATGATCTTAAGAACAACGCAAGCTTCGTTCATCCGAGTAAAACGACGGATAACGTAAACGGCACAGCCGACGATCGCAAACTCTCCGGCTTAGGCGTTGGAGGTTCCGCCAAAGCAGCGGGAACACTTGCGGCTACAGCAAGGGCTATCCGCACAGCAATCGCCAAAGGTGACATCGCGCCAGCGAAGGTCACAGCGCTCACAACCTTCGCCAACAATTGTGAAGCGGCTGCCGTTACATTTTACAATTATGTCGTTGCAAATCCGAACGGGCCAGTTGGTTCCTACTCAACTCGTGGCGGCATTCCGAATTCCAAGCTTCTAGCGGATGTAGAGCTGTATCTGTTGACGAACAACGTAGCCTACAAAAATGCTGCAACTGCGAATATCAACACACTCGTCTTTACCGATTTAGCTTCTACGAACTATTGGGATATGAGACCGATGTCTCTCGCGGAGTTCTATCCTGTCGCTGATGCCACAACGAAAACGCATATTCAGGCGTTATTGAAACAGCAAGTTGATTATTTCCTATCTTCAACGGATGACACACCGTACAGCGTGCTGAACCAATTTAAGAACTTCGGTGTGAATGAGCCGCATGCTTCTTATCTTGGCGACATGATGCGTTATTACGAGTTATTCCAAGATCCTGCGGCGCTTCGCGCGGTCGAGAAGGGGATGTACTGGATTTTCGGGGAAAATCCTTGGAATATGAGCTGGGTATCTGGGATCGGTTCGGATTATGTCACCTACCCACATACACGATTCGATGAAGGCGCCAATTCCAAGCAAGGTTCTGGTGTGGTGTTCCCAGGCGCCATGGTCAGTGGACCGAATATGAAGGATACGAAGGATAAAACAAGCGTCAGCCCATGGTACGAAGATCGTTCACTGTATGAAGATGATACGAACCAATGGCGTTATAACGAATTCAGTATCAGTATTCAAGCTGGTCTTTTGTACACGATAATGGGATTAAGCGCGAATGCATCCGCAAGCTCTGCAGGCGGTACAACACCAGCGACGCTCCCTATTACATCACCGACAATCGGCGATTATGTACGAGGCAATGTAACCGTATTTAGCGGTCCTACTACAGGATTGAGTAATCTTGAATATTCGTCAACAGGTACTTCAGGTACATTCCTGCCGATGTCCGTTTCGGGCAGTGTGTATGCAGCTACGGTTGATGAAAGTGCGTCTGTCGCCTATGCGAATAAACGCGTGGACATTCGTGGGACAGATGCAACAGGCAGACAAAGTTATAGCTCGACGCATTACACGGTGGCAGCACCTTTGCCAGATCCTTCTACACCACTGATCTATGATGATTTTGGTGGCGGAGGCATTTGGGGGTCTGTGGGCGGTAATGGCGAGTGGGTAAACTGGTATACGCAAAATGGCGGAACAGCGGCATTCGTGAAGACAACATTGGATGGTTTAACAGTTGGTAAATTCTCACAAACACCGACGGCAGTTAATTCCTATGCGAAATTCCAACCTTGGCACGACATCGTTGATTTGTCTGGTTATCGTTATTTGAATTTCAAGGTTAAGAACCCGAGTTATGCCAACCTGAAGATGAAAATCGAATTAAATGATGGATCTCGCACTTATAACCTGACTGGCGGCTATATTGCAGTTCCGACCACATGGACGGACTTAGTCTATAATCTAGATACTTTAACGCCTGTCGTGAACAAAAAGAAAGCGACATTATCCATCTGGTTGAACCAAACGAGTGTTGGTTATGGAGAAATGTTTATGGATGAGATCAAAGCAACGAACCTAGCGAGTGGAACGGCTCCGACACTGAGTGCAATCAGCGTAGATCATGCTACTGGTGATGCAGCAACAGACTTCACGTTCAATACAATGTACACCGATGCGCAAAATGAGAAACCATTCTCCATGGAACTTATTCTAGATGGCATTGTTCACCAAATGGAAGCTGTTGATCCTGCAGATGTCACCTACAGCGATGGCAAAGCTTATAAATATACAACCAAATTGCCTGTAGGGAACCATTCCTATTATTTCCACACGACAGATACGACCTCGAATGCGTTAAGCAGCGCCGTACAGTCGGGTCCAAGTGTAACGCAACAGTTGCTTCTCAGCGATTTCAATAATGGTCTTGCGACAGGTTGGACACCTACGAGCGGAACCTGGTCGGTACAATCCTCGCAATACAGCGGGCAAGCCGGAGGTTCAAACAGCTACTCCATTGCTGGTGAGTCTACTTGGACCGACTACACATTGGAAGCGAAAGTCAACGTAACGAACAATACGAATGGGAACAAAGACGCGGGATTATTAGTTCGCTATACCGATGCCAATAACTACTACATGCTCTACTTGAAAAATAATGATCATGCCAGCAGTAGGAAAATGGAACTGGTGAAATCAGTTGCTGGGGTCAAAACGACATTAGGCTACACAAGCCCAAGTATTGTTGCCGATACGTTCTACACGTATAAAATTGTCCTAAATGGCAGCAATATCTCGGTGTACAAAGATGGTGCACTCCAATTTAGTGCTGTAGATACAACCTTTACAAGCGGGAAAATCGGGGCTCGCACGTATGCGAATACGAAGGCAATCTTTGATGATGTTTTGGTAACGAGATAATTAAATGAAAAAAACTTCCAGTTAATTGAACTGGAAGTTTTTTATCGTTAGAAAAAGATGGAAACCAAGTGATGGGATTCTCGTAAGAGGATAGTATCTCTGAGATGATTAAAACGTACAATTAAACTTATTCAGCAGCTCACCGAACCTTTGTTGATCTTCTTCAGTCCAATCTTGAAGATGCTTCGTTAAATACTCCAAGCGTGCTTGCTTGTTCAAAGCTAATTCCGCTGTGCCGGTATCCGTGAGTTGCATGGAGTAGGCGCGGCCATCTTGCGGATCCGGGATGCGATAGAGGTAGCCTTTTTGTTCTAAAGCAGCTGTTTGTCTACTGATTGTCGACATGTCGAGTTGGAATTCCTCTGCTAAAGCTTTCACGCCAGCAGATCCATGTGTCGAAATTTGATGTAGCAGTAGATAAGCAGCACGATCCAAATTGCCGACTTTTTTATTTGTAGTTGCAGCGATAAAACGGCGAATGAATATGCCTAATTCAACTTCAATGGTTTCAACGGGATTTTTTGTCATCATAATAGACCTCTTTGTTAGGTGTTTGCATTCATTTATGGTTATATCGTAACATACACCGGATTATTTGAATATCTTCCAAAGTAGGGGTGATCGACTGTCTCTTAAGGATTGACTTCATCCGACATAGTTGTATAATGCAAGTATATAGTGTCATCATACTTCTTGTTTGAATAGAAGGCAACTGTAGACGGGAGAGGACACAATTTGAAGGCTAAAGAAATTATGGTAAGTCAGGTGTATAAAGTAAAAGAAGGGGATACCGTTCGCGCGGTTATTGAGAAGTTCCTCATGCACCGAATTAGTGGACTTCCTGTTGTTAATGATCGGAATGAAGTTGTGGCCTACATCAGTGATGGGGATATTATGCGATATATCGGTAAGCATGATGATTATATATTTGGTTCGTATCTCTACACAGCTGTGATCAAAGGCGATAATGATGAGTTTCAAGATCGCGTGCGCAACTTGCTTCCTTTGAATGTGATGAAAATAGCACAGAAGAAGGTGATTGCTGTAGATGCAGAAGAAGACATTGAGCAAATCGCAGCGATTTTGGGGAAAAAGCGAATAAAAAAACTCCCCGTTCTAAGAAGAGGCGTGTTAGTAGGCATTATTAGCAGGGGAGATGTGATTCGGCATTCCTTCCATTCTATTTTATGATATGTAAATGAAAGGAGCTATCTGTATGTTGGAACGGCTCAGGCATAGATTATTTTTATTTCCATTATTTATTGTGATTAAAATTTATGTAGCTTGGATGATATTATTTGAAACAGGTCCGTCGGCAAGGATTCTTTTAACAGAAATACCCGCGATCTTAATTACCTATTGCGTGGTTGAATATGTTGTTAAAAAGCATAAACTCGCTTGGTATCTCGCAATTGACCTGATTATGACCATTTTGTTTTTTGCACTTGTTATTTATTATAAACATTTTGGAGTTATTGCTACGTATCACGTTTTAACCCAAGCCAAGCAAGTCGGTGCAGTCAAGAAAAGTATATTCTCTGTGATTGAGCCCCAGTATCTGCTGTTCTTCTTGGACATCGTGATTGTTGCTTTCTTTGCATTTTTAAAGCCGAAAACGAGAGAATGGAAGCCTCTTAGCATGAAAATCGTAGCCAGTGTTGCTTGCTTCTCCGTATTACTTTGTGCACTTAGTGTGATTCCTAACCGTAGTTCCTTCAATGAAAATGTGAAAGCATCCAAAATGGGCATATTAAATTATGAGATGTATAACCTGCTTTCTCCTAAGAAAGAAGAAATCATTAGTCCGGATCAAATTACACAGTCAGCTATTGACGATTTGAAGAATAAAGTTACTGTCGTAGAACCAACGTTACATGGCGCAGCGAGTGGTAAGAATTTGATTATCATTCAAATGGAGTCCTTCCAGAACTTCCTCATCGGTTTGAACATTGATGGGACTGAAATTACCCCCAACATGAATCGGTTGGCTGGATCCAGCTATTATTTCCCGAAATTTTATCAGCAAATTGGCCAAGGAAATACATCGGACGCCGAGTTTATTGTGAACACTTCGTATTACGTACCACCGGATGGCGCGGCTACACAAGTCTATGGGAAGAAAGATTTACCGAGCCTTCCGAAGCTTCTCCAGAAACAAGGCTACACGACGATGAATTTCCATACGAATGAAGTTGGCTTCTGGAATCGGGATGATTTATATCAAGCCATTGGCTATGATCGCTATTATGACAAACAGTTTTTCAAAGATGAGGATGCCTTCTTCTATGGCTCTTCCGATGAAGTATTGTACCTGAAAACAGCGGAAGAATTAGCATCATATCAAAATCAAGGTACACCTTTTTACGCGCACGTGATATCCATGAGCTCTCATAACCCTTTTACTATTCCGGAAGAGAAATATAAAATGACCTTGCCTGAGCGGTATGAAGGGACCTTCGTTGGTGACTATATTCGCGCAGAGAATTATGCGGACTATGCACTTGGGTTGTTTATTGAGGATTTGAAGAAACGGGGGATTTGGGAGAACAGTGTCGTCGTGATCTACGGTGATCACCGCGGGCTTCCCTTATTTTCTTTAAAAGCGGATGACAAACACTTGATGACGGAAATACTAGGTCATGAATACAGCGAAAAAGAACTCATTAATATTCCTCTTATCATTGCATCGGAAGGCGTCACCACACCAAAAGTGCAAAGTCAGCTCGGTGGTCAAATTGATATTTTACCTACAGTGGCCAACCTTCTTGGTGTGTCGTTGACAGACTATATACACTTTGGTCAAGATTTACTTAACCAAACGGCCTATAACTTATTGCCACAACGGTATTACTTGCCAACAGGCTCATTTGTAAATAATGAAGAACTTTACATGTCAGGCAAAGGTTTCGAGGATGGCAATTATTTTACGCTTGCCGGCAATGCCAATGAACATCAATCAGCAACCGAAGATGAATTTAATCATGCATTAAGGCTTTTGCAATTATCCGATAGCTATGTATCCCAACTCCCAGATCGTGTGGAGCCTGAATAATATAAACCGCTTTGCGAATCTCGCAAGGCTTTTTTCATGCCGCGCGAATGGCGGCCCTGTGGCTTAAGATAAGGTGATGGTATCACCTTATCTTGGGCTTTTTCTATTTTTGTTGGAAATAAAGTGTTGGTGTAACGCTAAAGTGTTGTATTATGCGGAAATCAGACATTCTGGAGTTATTAGCGTTATCGCGTAACGTTAATTTTAATTGGGGAGCCTGTTAGAGCCGATTAGCGCTATACTATAACGTTATATGATGCCGCTGTATGGCCTTGTTGTCTATACAGTAGGTACGAATGCGACTGGAGCCTGATGCAGGACTAGCAGACCGGATTGGACTAATTCGTGAAGCAATGTCCGAGCATGCTGTCCTTTAATGAAAAGCAAATCACAAATCTCCTGAGGCATGAAAGGTCTCTGTATCTGTCTGGCGAAACGAAGAGTTTCCCGCTGCTTTAAGGAAAGTTTCAGATCTGTAATCACACCACCACCGTATAGTTTTCCTAACACTTGCAGGATAAGTTGCTGACAGCGTCGAGGCTTCTCTTTGATAGCGTCCAGAGGGAAACGATATATGTGCCAGCCGTCTAGCATCAATTGGTTTTGTCTTTCCCGCTCATACTCAAAGCTTCGACGGGTTACAAGTTTGGCATGCGAACTGAAATCATCGACTTCCCAATTAATCAAGTAGGGTGGTCTGATATAAGCGAAATCTAAATAGAAGAAACCGTCCCGAAAATTTGTGACCTCGTACTCTGCATGCAAAAAATCTAAGTTGCCGACCGCAGGTAACCATAGATCTTGTACAAATAATTTCTCATTGTGAGCATGTCCTTCATGTAATCGACGGAGAGCCTCACCGGTAAGATTTTCCCTCTGTTTTTCCAACCATGTCTTGTATATGTCCAAGAACATTCCCCCTCAGCTAAGACGAAAAACACCGCGCCTTCCCCGAGTAGGGAGGGAGCGGTGTGCTTCACCTGCAATCATATGTAATGATTACTATAGAACAAAAGAGGCTTTTTGTCACTGAATTTGGTAGTAGACAAAAAATAGTGTATTTTCTCATTCTGTTGTGTAACGCTCAACGAAGTTCGCATGCCATTCTAAAACTTCCAGGCTCCGCGCGAAAGCCGATCAAATCGCGGTTAATGCGCAGCATAGGAGCATTCATGGAATCATTATGTGTTTTCAAATATGGCACACCGCAAGCCTGTGCGGTTTGCACACCGAGCATCTTTAAGGCGAGTGCAATCCGCCTACCTCGATATTCGGGAAGTACGCCGGTATATTCATGATACATGGCACGTGTTTGTTCGTTCTGCTGAAGTGTAACAACACCAATAAAGCGCTCGCCATCTTTGGCGATATGGATCCATTCGGGACGAACACCATTTTGCGCGATGCTCCATTTTTTCCATTCTTCAAACCAAGGAAAATCACCTGAATAGCCCGGAATATCCAGATGTGTAATCTTATATAACTCGTACAGTTTTCGCTCACTTGCTTCCCCAGGCTCATCAGCTAGTGTAATGAACTGGATGCCTGCCCGTTCTGCTTCCTGTATGGATGCAGCAAGTGTACCGCCATCAAACGTTGCCAATTCCAGAACGGATTCGAAGGAATGCCGCTCTTTCACGTGATTGCGTCGTTCAGCAAATGCTAAGGATCGCTCGTCGCTCTCTTTCATATATCCAACGAGTCGCGAGGCTTTTACCTGAACAGCCCATTGATAAACCGCATCATACAAGGCATTTCCTACGCCGTTACCACGTATTTTCGGGTCAACAACCAGTGTATAGATTAGTTCACCAGGCTCCGTCCATGGAGCTCGCCATGCGATTGCGTAGCCGACAACTTGTCCAAGCTCGTCTTCAACAACCCATTTGGGACGATCCCATCCCATCAACAATCCTTCTTCATTGTAATGCAGCTTACCAGGAGGGATTTTGTCCTCGTCGTTATTGAGCTATTCAGCTGTTGTGGGTTCCGACCAAATCAGATTAAGAAGCGGTGCGACAGCCTTAAAATCGTCGGGTTGCTGTAATTTTCGAATGATCCAATTTGACATGATATAACCTCCATCAAAAGAATATCTTGTTATCATTATCACATGCCAAGAGTCGGAGTTCATGGTAAAGTCTGCATATAATGAAAGAATCTGAACAAGAATTTGATACTGTACGAATGTCATTCAATGAAATTGGTGTAAGCACTCATCCCTTTGAATTTATAGGGCGTGAATCCTACATGCTTCTTAAACAGTTGGCAGAAGTAGGAGAAGTTCCCCAATCCAACTGCCTCACCAATATCTTGCACGGACAAATCTGTCGTTCGCAGAAGCCAACAGGCTTGCCGGATCCGACGTGCGGTTAAATATTCGGTAATGGTGCTGCCAATGGATTGATGAAAGGTAGCAGATACATGATTGGGCGTTAGGTGAACAGACGCAGCGAGCTCATCAAGCTTAAAGGGCTCCATGTAATGCGCTTCAATCCACGCGAGCATTCGCTCGGCTGTGGATGAGCTTCTACCCGATAGATGAGGTACAGAATCTGATTGCTTCTCGGAATCCGTACGGAGCTGGTGCAAGAACGCCGTGAGGAAGAGTGTCTGCTCTTCCAGCAGTCGTTCGGGTCCTCTTTCTTTGGCAGCATCCAGTCTAGGCACGTAGCTGTGCAGCAAGACTTCAAGCTCCGCAAGACTTTCACTTCGGAATGCCTGCGGCATAAGCGGATCCTTCCATAGCTTCATGAGGAACTCGCGTAGCGTTGGAAAAGCAGAGAGCACTGCCTCTAGGACAGCGGGCTCAAGGACGAATAGCGAGCGGATGTAGTTGTCTTCTGGCAGATTGTGAATCCGAATGCGATGTAGTTGAAAAGGTCTAAAGCAAAAAATAGAGCCCGGTATCAGCTCAACAATTTGTTGTTCTATTACGACGATACCAGTGCCTTCATGCACGACAAGCAGCTCCATTCCCTGATGAGCATGAAATACTTCTTCGAATGCGTGTGTTCGATCTTTGAAAAACGATAATTGCACCGGGTGCACGTTTAAGTTCATGTAATTCATCAGCTTCATAAGAGATCACCTCATCGTATTCTAACAACATTTTATCATAAGAGGCATAAACTTTTTTGGTCTTTTTTTTGATAGGATGGAGTTAAGTGAAAGTGCAACTAGGAGGAGACAAGTAACATGTTGAAACAACGTTTAACAGAGCAATGGGAGCATTATCGCGGTTCCTTAGGCGGTGTTTGGGAGGTGTGGCGTTCAGATAAGCTGCAAAATCATTATAATGTCCCGTGGGAATCGGTCACGCTTCCACACACGTACAACGGGTCGGATGTGATGGATCCTGATCATAAATATTATCAAGGACAAGGCTGGTACCGGAACAAATTGGAGGTACATAACCCTTATCCGAAGGGGAGAACGCTGCTGCATTTCGAAGGCGCAGGGCAACGCACGGATGTGTACGTCTATACTGAAAAGGTAGATTCCCACCTTGGCGGATATGACGAGTTCACGGTGGATATTTCGGAAGCGATGGCGCGTTCGAAGGAGATCGAACGATATGCAGGGCACGTGCCCGTCGCGATTGCTTGTGATAACAGCCGAGAACTGGAGACGATTCCTTCGGATGCGAGTGATTTCAATCTGTATGGCGGTGTGTATCGCTATGTGAACCTTGTTTATGTGCCGCAGATTTCCTTGGCTCAGGTGCATGTGGAGACTGTTGTGGAAGATTTGTCTGCACAATCAGCTCGAAGCGGGAAAGTAAAAGTACGAGCTAAGTTGTACAATCCTGACCAGCTCTCGGAAAATATCAAGCTTGCGATTGTGTTGAAGCAGCAAGATGGAGTAATTGTTGGCCAAACGGAGATTTCCTTACCAGTCTGGCAGGATGAGATGGAGATTGCGAACTTTGAGGTGCAGAACCCACATCTATGGTCGGTCGCAGACCCATATTTATTCAACTGCTCCGTTGTTCTCGTCTGTGCGGATGGTGAAACAACAAGTCAAGAAAAGTTCGGCTTCCGAACGTTTGAATTTGTGAAGCAAGGTCCGTTTAAGCTGAACGGCGAGCGTCTCTTGCTGCGCGGTACGCATCGACATGAGGATCATGCCGCTGTTGGGGCTGCGATGACGGAAGACATGATCCGTGAAGAAATGCTTCTCATTAAGGAGATGGGCGCGAATTTCATTCGCCTTGGGCATTATCAGCAGTCTCGTATCGTACTGGATCTATGTGATGAGCTGGGCATTCTCGTCTGGGAGGAAATTCCTTGGTGCCGCGGTGGACTTGGTGGACCCGAATATCGTCAACAATGCATCGATATGCTTACAGCGATGATCACTCAACATTACAATCATCCATCCGTTATTTTATGGGGATTGGGCAATGAGAACGATTGGGAGTGCGATTTTGATCATTTCGATCAGCAAGAAATTCGCACTTTCATGAAAAAGTTGCATGATCTGTCGCATGAGCTGGATCCAAGCCGATTAACTGCGATTCGCCGATGTGAATTTTGCAAGGATATTATCGATGTGTATTCGCCTTCCATTTGGGCAGGCTGGTATCGTGGTGTGTATACCGACTATGAATCAAGTTGTCAGACGGCATTTGAGAATGTGGACTCGTTCTTCCATATGGAGTGGGGAGCGGACAATCTGCCAACTCGGCATGTGGAGAAACCGTTCACGGGCTTTGCTTTTATGAAAAATACTGATGGCGTCACGGATGAGCGAGATGGGGATTACTTATTAACGGGTGGTGAACCTCGCGTATCCCGTGATGGCGATTGGTCGGAAACGTATTTCTGCGAAATGATCGATTGGTACTTGAAATCCCAGGAGAAGATGGATTGGCTGACGGGTGCAGCGCAGTGGTCTTTCAAAGATTTTGCAACACCGGTCCGGCCGGATTCACCGATTCCGTATTTGAATATGAAGGGGATCGTCGAACGTGATCTCACGCCGAAAGAAGCCTTCTATGTGTTCCAATCCTACTGGTCAGACAAGCCGATGGTTCGTATTTATGGTCATACGATGCCAATTCGCTGGGGAGCCGAAGGAGAGCGGAAGTTAATCAAAGTGTACTCGAACGCCGAACAAGTTGAGCTTTTTATGAATGGAGTGAGCTTAGGCGTGAAGCAGCGCGATTCGCAAGATTTCCCATGCGCGGGTCTTCGCTGGGAAACGGAGTTGACTGCGGGTGAGTATCAGCTGCGTGCGGAAGCCACCTGTAATGGTGAGGTTGTAAGCGACGAGCTGCAATTCACGTATCAATCGGATGTGTGGGGTGAGCCGACAGAAATCCAAGTCACGACGGAAGCATTAGCGGATGGACGCGTTTACGTAGAAGTCGGTGCGTATGATGCAAAAGGAATCTTTTGTCCCGATGCAGCTAGATTTGTTCGGTTTGGTTTAACTGGGGATGGGAAGCTGCTCGATAATCTCGGCACGATTCGTGGATCGAGACAGGTTCAGCTTGCAAGTGGTCGTGCAGGAATTTACGTAGATCCTACAGGTGGCTTGCCTGCTGGCATGACGGTTACGGATTTCGTAAGTGCAGGAGGCCCGGCATCATCACTGGCTTCCTCAACACAGGAGAATAAAGATGTTCAGCGGAAATATACATCCGTTGTCAGCGCTGCCTGTGAAGGTATGTCTACGGTAACAGCAATCATAGATGTTATGAAGTAAAACCACTTCGAGGAGGCGTATACGATGGGTGAGCTTATGAATGCAGTAAAGTGGCAAAACGCGCAGAAGCTAGAGGAAATTCTACCTGAAGTATGGAAAGAACTGCGAGTGAAGGTTGATCGGATGATCGAGCAAATTGGGGATAAATCGCCTCATGTTGCCAAAGAAGACGGCGTTTATGATGATATGCGGGTCGATTGGTGGACATCAGGCTTCTGGCCAGGCATTCTTTGGATTATGCATGAGATGACAGGAAAAGAACACTACAAGGAAGCAGCCTGGGAGTGGGACGGCAAGTTTGAGCAAAAAAGTATTATAGATAATAATTTCCACCATGACGTTGGCTTCCAGTATTTGCCGACTGCGGTTATCAAACATAAGCTGACAGGTGATAAAGATGGTTTGCGTCGTGGACTGCAAGCAGCCAATTTCCTGGCAGGCCGCTTCAACATCGCAGGAAACTTCATCCGCGCGTGGAACCAAGAGAAGTTAGGTTGGTCGATCGTTGATTCCACGATGAATCTGTCCATTTTATTCTGGGCAGCAGAGATGACAGGAGATCCGCGCTTTGAACATATCGGAAGAGCACAAGCCGATACAGTTGTACAGAAGTTCATTCGGGAAGATGGTTCTGTGAACCATATCTTGAGCTTTGATCCGAAGACAGGCGAGTTGATTGAATCGCTTGGCGGTCAAGGTGCCGGCCCGCAATCGGCTTGGAGCCGAGGCGCAGCGTGGGCATTGCACGGTTTGGTCAATGTGTATCGTTTCACAGAAGACACACAGTACTTAAAAGCAGCTCAACGCGTGGCGAATTACTTTTTGGCGTGTCTGCCTGAAGATTACGTGGCACACTGGGATTTCCGTGCAGATGCATCGCTGGATAACGAGCCGAGAGATACATCGGCCGCTTCCTGCGCAGCTTCTGGGTTAATTGATCTTGCAGCCTTCTTACCGCCAATCGAAGGTGCTATGTATCTCCGTGCAGCAGAACGGATGCTGCTGTCACTTACTGTGAATTACGGTACGTGGGATAAGCCCGAAAACCAAGCTATTCTACTTGAAGGAACAGGAAATAAACCTGCTAATTCGAATGTGAACGTTTCGCTCATCTACGGCGATTATTATTACGTCGAAGCGCTAGCTAAGCTGCAGGGTTGGAAACAGCGGATATTCTAAAAAAAAGTTATAGGGAATGAAAAAGGAGCTAAGCGGCAAGTTGCGTTTAGCTCCTTTTTATACAAACACCGGCCCCAGCATGCCATAGTGATGAAAAACATCACTAAATTGATCGAGAACCTTGCGTTTCTGGCGAGGAGGTTACAAAGTCGCTTTCAATTATTTTAGAAGCATATCATTCAGCGGAGCTGGGGATTGGATCTTTCATATTGTAAAGAAGCATTACTTTGTACTTGAAAAGATTACCCCGTGATTTCTCGCGAGCGCATAGAATCCATACACAGCAGCAACCGCGATGAGATAAGAGACAAAAGTCCATCCAATCGTCCAACCATGTCTATACTCAACTTTACCAACTACATATGCGATTGATTCAAGGCCAGTCAAGATGATCGCAAGTAAAATCAGGACAACTAGAGGGTGCTTCTTCTTAAAATGAATCCAGTAGATACCTACACAGGCTGCGAAGGGATAGAGTCCAATGTCAAAGGGGAGCGCAGAAATCGTTTCATCATCTTCAATTTTTGGTGTGAAATCCCAAAAATCTACGTGATACCCAATTGCGTTAATGAGCGATGAAATGATGGCAGAAACAGGAAAGATGAGAATGGCAATGGTCGGAGCTTTTTTAAACCAGGCAAACCCGAATAACCAGGGTATAACAAAGCCGATTAGGATATTAATGAGAATACGGCCCACTCCTTACTTCATAGATAATATCAAGTATGACCCGTACATTTCGCCTTGAAACGTGACATAACAAAAATCCAGTTTTTCGCAACATATCTTCATGTACGTCAGCTGTTCTGAGGCTTATAGTTGTATATATAAGCGATTACAAGCTCACACCTGAGGAGATGTTGAAGATGAATAAACCGAATATCATTGACACAGATGTCCATAATGCGATAGCTCACTCGAGAGATCTGCTACCCTATTTGCCCAAAGCTTGGCATAGTTATTGGCTTTCAGCCGGACCTGGCTATGGCGGTGGTTGGCATTCTCCCGTAGGTGTGATGCGCAAGGATGCCGTGCCTGATGGCGGTGGAATCCCTGGCAGTGATCCGCAACATATGTTGAAGCATCATTTTAATAAATATGGCATTGATTATGGGATATTGACCGGGTCTGGGATACTCGGGATTTCATTGAATCCGAATCCAGACTATGGCAATGTTCTCGCAAGTGCTTACAATGACTGGCTGGTCGAAACATGGTTGAAGGCGAGTCCAGTCTATAAAGGTTCCATCCTTATCAATCATGCGGATCCGATTGAGGCTGCGAAGGAAATTGATCGTATGGCGAAGCACCCGGACATGATTCAGGTTATTATGTGCAGCGGCTCTCGCATGCTGTTCGGTCAGCGCTTTTTTCACCCTATCTATGAAGCGGCTGAGCGTAATGGACTGCCTGTTGCGGTTCATCCAGGTACAGAGGGAAGAGGGATTGCAGGAGCTCCGACGCCATCGGGTTATCCCACATCCTATTTGGAATGGCACAATATTTTACCAATCAATTACATGTCTCATGTCAATAGCTTAGTGTGTGAAGGAGTATTCGAGAAGTTTCCTAAGCTTAAATTTGTTGCCATTGAAGGTGGATTAGCTTGGCTTCCGCATCTCATGTGGCGAATGGATAAGAATTTCAAAGGACTTCGAGATTTAGTGCCTTGGCTTAAAAGACTACCATCCGAATACATTAAAGAGCATATTCGACTAACGACGCAACCCATTGAAGAGCCAAGCAAGCCAGAGCATATTAATCAAATACTAGATATGCTAGGCGCGGATAATATGGTTATGTTCTCGTCGGATTATCCGCACTGGGATTTTGATAATCCCAAAATGGCGCTGCAACCGATTCGCAAAGACTTAAGACAACGGATTCTGGTTGATAATGCCTTGGAGTTATATGGACACGAGACTTTTCCAACACCGATAGCTGCATCTGTTCCTGTTCGTGAGGGGGATTCCTCACAATGAGCAAAGTGAAATCCAGATATGCAGCAGCCAGCGTCCAAGAACTTGCCGAAAAAGGACGCAAGATTGTCGAAGTTAAAGGAATAGAAATTGGTATATTCCTTGTAAATGGGAGTTACTATGCCTGGCGTAATATGTGTCCTCATGCGGCTGCTCCTGTCTGTGAGGGTGTCGTGTGCGGGACGCGGCTGCCCTCCTTAGTTTATGAGTATGAGTATGGACGAGATCAGGAAATATTGCGCTGCCCATGGCATGGTTGGGAGTTTGGACTAACGGATGGCAAACATTTGGTCGAAGGCGGAGTGCAATTGCGAGGATATGAGGTTGAGATTGAGGGGAACGAGATCTATGTACTCATTTAAAAGAGTGCAGATGCAGTGAGCTTAGTGCACTCACGTCGTATCTAACGGAAGATGGATTTCTGCATGGAGTCGCACAGAATAATAAAGCAGGAGAGGCGCTCCAGCGAAGTGGTTACCGGGTTTTGTCACAAATGGGAACAGGACTTATTGCGCAATTGGATGCTGCTTTGAATAAAATCGAACAACAACACCTCGCTCAGGATATAACCTGACGAGGTGTTGTCTTTGTGTTCACACGCCTGAGGTAGCTAGATAGTCAGCTTAATCAGATTCTTCGAACCCTAATCCTGAATGACAGATATCGTCTTTTCTCCGCCAACATATATGCGATTCGTTCGCGGATCAAGCAGTAAGGAACCAGACCCTGCGCTAACCTTGAGCTTTGCGAGTGGCTTTAGGCTGCTGCCATGATAGACGGTTAGTGGAACTGTACCTGTTTCTGTTGATTCTGAAACGAATAAGTGGTTTGTTCGCGGATTAATAAGCACATCCGTAAAGGCTGGTACGGTTAACGAACCGATGACCTTGTTCGTTCTGCTATTTACAACAAAAAGCCGCCCATTCACGGAAATTTGGGCACTTGAGATATAAATCCGACACGTAAGAGGGTTCAACGTAATTTCTCTTTGTCTTCTTCCGAGCTGAATCTTTCGAACATTGAGTGTACGCAAGTTCACGACTGAGCTGTATCGACTTAAATTATTAGCGACATAGAGCTGATTAGTTTTCCTATCAAGAACGGGTGTGATGACAGGGTTTCTTCCGACTTTCCGTGTAGCTATGATGGTATTGGTATCTCCTCGGATTACGGCTAATGTATCTGTAGTTGTATTGGTTACGTAGATTCGATTTGTCAAAGCATTGACTAGTAATTGTGAAGGGCGTCCCTTGAATGGAATTTTGCGGTGTACTTTATTCGTAGCTCCATCCAGAACGACGAGATTTGCGTTCCGTGAACGTAAGGAGATCGTTGAGACGTATATCAGATTCGTATGTGTGTTGAGGGCGATATGATCGCTGCGTTCTCCAACCTTGATTGTAGAAATAACTCGGTTCGTAAGGCCGTTGATAACGGAAATGGTACCATCATAAAAATTGGATACATAAATACGATTCGTACGCGTATTGATAGCCATGTAAGTAGGCATTTTACCAATTTTAATTGTGGTTATGATTTTGTTGGTTTTGGTATCCAGAACACTAAGGTGGTTGTCACCTTGAATAACATATAACCGATTCGTTAAGGGATTGATGGCGAACTGTACAGCCGGACTGCTGACGGGAATAGATGCAATCAGGCGTGGCTTAGTCGATGAGATTCTCGGCTTTGTAACGCGCACAGTTTTACGGATAATCATAAAGGCTCCCCTTCCCCAAGACATGTGGTACTTCAATCATATTCATGACCACGCTAGTAGGGAACTGGTAGACTGAAGTTAGCGTATCAGGGCACAACTTTTGACCCGTTTCAGCGTCATAATTGCATGACGACGATTACGAACGAATATCTAAGGAGGCTTGGTAATGGCACACGAATATACTGGAATTGAGCGCATTGGGGATATACAAGCTAATCTTGGCGAAGGTCCCGTCTGGGACCACACGACAGGGCAATTAATCTGGGTAGATATTAATGGACAAGCCGTACATCTGTATAAACCCGCTGATGGAAGTAACCGGACAATTGCATTGGATCAAAAGGTTGGAGCCGCCGTGCCAAGACAGCAAGGTGGCATGGTTCTAGCTTTGGAGCGAGGCTTTCATCTGCTGGATTTGAACACCGAGGCGTTAACATTCCTTGTGGATCCAGAGAGCCATTTGCCGAACAATCGGTTTAATGATGGCAAATGTGATCAAGCAGGCAGGTTCTGGGCCGGCACGATGGCACAAAATGAGTCGGTGGCAACAGGTTCACTTTATTGTCTGGATATCGACGGTACCGTTCGTACCCTTGAGGATGGCTGCATTGCGGTATCCAATGGGCTTGGCTGGAGTCCTGATAATACGACCATGTATTACATTGATTCGCCGACGAAGAAAGTGGTAGCCTATAACTATGATGGCGAGTCAGGGCGAATCTCCAATCCGCGCACTGTTGTTATCATAGCTGAGGATGAAGGTTTTCCAGATGGGATGGCTGTGGATAACCATGGCATGTTATGGATTGCGCAATGGGGGGGGTGGCAGGTAGGGTGTTATAACCCCATGACCGGTGAGAAAATAGGCTCAATTCCTGTACCGGTAGAGCGAACAAGCTCATGTACGTTTGGCGGAGAGCAAATGGATGAATTGTATATCACGACGGCTAGTGTAGGTGTGAGTGATGAGGATCGCGTGAATCAACCCCATGCAGGTGGTTTGTTTCGAATAAAGCTGGATGTGAAAGGCCCTCGGGCGAATTTTTACGGGGGTTAAATGGTTAATATAGCTAGAAGAAGCTAAGTCGCATGTTGTGCTTAGCTTTTTTTGCGCAGTGGATAAGGCTATAGAAAGTGCTTATCTTTCTGTAGAACAGTTAATTTGCTTGCACAAGCAAGCTCGGAGTGCTTATCGCTCGTGTATCCATCCGAAATGCTTTGAAAGTCAGGGAATAAGCACACACGGAGGGCTTAACGGGTGTAAAATACCTGCATTAACAAGAATAAGCAAGCCTAGAGTACGTATCTCATCCATACAAAATGATCTTCCGCCCTTCCTATGAATGATTAATTTTGTGAGGAAGTTTGTAGGAACGGATTCGGTGGGTACCTGAAGAAGGCATTAATTTTTCTAACTGAACAAGTCTGCGAAGGAGTTTACCTGCATGATTTCTACTTATGTGAAGCTGTTCGGAGACTGTTTTGGGAAGTAAGGGGGCGTAGGATTGAGCAGCGATCCTGAGGATTTCTCTTTCTTCTAATGTTAAGGCAGGGCCAGAATTTCCCTCTCCAAACCAGCTACCCATCATTTGGAGGATCAATTGTTGACAACGACGAGGTTTTTCTTTGATTTCGTCATAAGAGAATCGGAGTATCTTCCACCCATCAAGTACGAGATGGTTTTGACGCGTTAACTGGTCTGCAAACTGCCAACGATTCAAATCCGTATGATGTGCTTTATAACCATCAATTTCGATACAGACTAAATGTGTTCCACGCATATAGGCAAAATCCAAATATCGAACGCCATCTTTAAAGTCTGAAATGGGGTATTCGGCATGTAGGAACTCAAATTTACCAACTGCCGGCCACCAAATCACCTCAAGAAACATTTTCTCCGCATGACCATGCCCCTCCTGAAGACGTCTTAATGCTTCGCCAGATCTCTCCCGTAGTTGAAATTGTATGAATTCCTCATAGAATTGGTTAAATGACATAGTAATGCCCCCTGTTCATAAAATAATAAAACCGCCCATCTCCTGTTGGAGAGGGCGGTCTGTGTGCTTCACGACCATCGAAACTATTCATCTGTATTGTACATGAATGCTTGTCAGCATGACAAGTCACTATTTGTAAATTGCTGCGAGGATCATACACAAGTACTAATACTGATTAACCTAGTTGGTTGGTACTTATTGATGGCGAGACCTCTAACTGGTGAATATGACAATAGAAAGTACTTACCTATCTGGCAAACAGCTGGTTAGCTTGTATAAGCATGCTAGGAGTGCTTATTGCTCCAATTATACTACCGGAGTGCATCGAAAGACGTTGAATAAGCACAAACGTGGACCTCTGTCAAGAAAGTAGACACCTATTAAGAGAATTAACTAACTTCTTTGTAGTAGTTTTCTTCATATTGAACTGGTGAAAGGTAACCTAAAGAA